>DVDT01000063.1 GCA_015296085.1 Trichormus sp. M33_DOE_039
AGATGTTGTTTTTGGTGAAGATACTGCTCCAATTCGTGCATATAATGCGGCTACTAACTGGTCAATTATTCGTACTTTTGTCATTAATCTACTCCGTATCCAGGGTTATCGCTCATTGACCAAAGCACTTCGATTTTTCTGCCATGATCTCAATAAACTTTTTTCTCTTTTGACAATGAATTAGCCCTACCTACACCCCTACACCCCTGTTTTATGAGGTAACTTCAAAGCCTCTCGCAAAGCCTCAATCCGTTCAGGTATCAGCCGATAATACATCCACGTTCCGCGTCGCTCTTTAGCCAATAAACCCACTTCATACAACACCTTCAGATGATGGCTGACTGTCGGTTGGGATAGTCCAAGAGGTTCTGTTAACTCACATACACAGGCTTCACCGGTGGGCTGATTCGCTATAAAACTTAGCAATTGCAAGCGCGCTGGTTCTCCCAAAACTTTAAAGATAGTGGCCGTTTGGACTGCTTCTTCAGGCTTAATCAATCCTGAAAGTACCGACTTACAACAATTAGACATTGGTTGAGGAAAGTTCATACTCTTATATTGACATCTATCAATATATTCTGCCAATATATTGATATAGATAAATATTGATAAACATCAATATTTTCCATGAGATTCGGAGGAAAGATGATGACGGTGATGAAAACTCATGTCGCGTTGAATGTGACTAATATTGAGAAGTCCGTGACCTTTTATCAGGCTATGTTTGGCTTAGAACCTGTAAAATACAAAGCTGACTACGCCAAATTTGATATCCCCAACCCAGCTTTAAACCTGACACTGAATTTAACAAATAGCGTGCAGACTAGTGGCGCATTATCTCATTTAGGTGTACAGGTTGAAAGTACCCAAGAAGTGCGATCGGCCATCCAACGTTTTACAGATGCGGGACTAGCATTATTTACAGAGGATAATACTGATTGTTGCTACGCTTTGCAAGATAAAGTGTGGGTGACAGACCCAGATGGCAATCGTTGGGAGGTGTTTGTAGTGAAAGTAGCAGACACAGCACCAGAGAAGAATTTAGTAAATACTGCTGCTGTAGAAGAAGTTCAGACTGTTAACAAGCCGTGTTGTGCATAGATATAAATTTCTTAACAGAGGTGACTTTCGCCTCTGTTAACTTTTAGAGGGAGCATTTATGAAAAATGTGATGTTTGTCTGCGAGCATAATTCCCGCCGTTCTCAAATGGCAGAGGGATTTGCACGAATATTAGGAGAAGGAAAGATTACTGTCACCAGTTCCGGTTTAACAATCAATGAAGTAGATCCAATGGCTGTGGAAGTCATGTCAGAAATTGGCATTGATATTAGTCAACAGACTTCTAAACCTTTAGATAAATTTAACCCAGAAAATTACGATATGGTCATTTCTTTATGTGGTTGCGGTGTGAATTTGCCAGAATCTTGGGTAATTAGAGAAGTATTTGAAGATTGGCAATTAGATGATCCAACAGGAGAATCTATAGAAACCTTTCGTCGAGTCCGCGATGAAGTGAAAGAAAGGGTTGTGAAATTAATTGCATCTCTTAGCTGACTCTTTGTAACCAAGCAAAAATATCATCAACAGTAAACGTTAAATTTATACCTTCTAGGACTGGTAATACATCTACTCCAGATAATATATCTGGCAAACTATTGCACTGATAAACTATGATTGAACGTTCATAAGGATCTATTAACCATCCTAGTTGCGTACCATTTCTCATACAGTGCAGAATATTGCCTGTCACCCTAGTTTGACTTTGATCAGGCGAAAGAATTTCGATTATCCAAGTTGGTGCAAAATTAATCCCAGTGCTAGTAATATCGCCATTTTCATCTACTGGGATTTGGTGACTAGCAATTACTGCAATATCAGCAACTATGGAACGATTACCGAAAGTACAACGTAATTCAGGAAAAGCTTCGTAATTACTTCCTGCTGTGTCAATCACTCCCACTAAACGTTTTTGTAAAAGGCTATGTTTCCCACCCGGCATAGTTTTTTGAATTGTCTGTCCGTTAATATACTCCCATGCTGGTGACTCATCTATGTATGGAAGTTTCAAAAACTCTTCTAATGTGGTGATTTCTTTAACTATAGCTGTCATCGTGAGTCACCAATTTTATGACTGTTTTAGCTGCTGTCTTACCCAAATCCGAAAATTCTTGATTGTGGTATTTTTGCCAATGATTCTGCTTTGCTCAAGATGTTGGGGTATAACATCAATTAAAGACAAGTTAGGAAAATTTAAGCTGGTTTGAGAATCTATGTAAACACCATCCTGCAAAACATTAATTTGTAGTTTACCTTTTTCAAACCGCCAAAGTTCTGGAACTTTGAGCGATTGATAAATATTGGGATGGGTGCGAGAAGTAATATCAATTTCTAAGGCTAAATCTGGTGGAGGATCTACAGTTAAATCTAGTCGCTCCTTGCCACGAATTTTAGACTCGTTGGTAATATAAAAACACTGATCAGGCTCTATACCTTGAGCCATGAATTGATTTTTGAATGTTGTAGAACCGAGACTAATAAACTCGATATCTAATTCTTCTAAAAGTGCTTCGACTAAATCACTGATAATTTCTTTGCCATATTCATGTTCCGGCAATGGGGTCATAATTTCTAGAATTCCCCTATCATAAGCAATGCGGGTTATGCGATGTTCTCCTAAATCTTCCAGAATAGTTTCTAATTCTTGCCAAGTTACATCTCGCAGCAATACTTTTTGTCCAGGTGGAACATAGATGCGCTTTAATTCTAATAACATCACTGCCACTCTCAGAAACTTATATCTAAATTAGCTCGTTTGACGGATTTTGTTTATAGTAATTTTGTGGTTATGTTGTAGTAATTTTTACGCCTAGAGTCAGATACACATTAGGAATTGATCAGGCTAAGATAGCTGCCGAATATAATTAACATCTTATTTAATCAGTAGTTGTGATTAATCAACACTCTGAAAGTCTGATACATTCCCCACAAGTAAAAGCAACTGAGCAACCATATCAATTTAGCTGGGTTGACAGGTTTTGTTTGTGGTATCCTCCTGGTTGGTTAATTTTATTTAACCGTCATTGGCAACATTATCATGCAGACCCCGACGGTTGGCATTGGCTAGAATATTTACTATTTTTAATTCCAGGGGGATTTTATCTAGCGTTTTTGAGCCGATGGTTGCGTCTGGGTTGTCGTTCACCTAGAACAGAAATTGTAGAATTTAATCCCAATTATCAACAGGCATTCCGTGAAGAAATTTTAGCTTTTATTGTGAAATATTATTTTTGTGGGGAATTGCAGCAAGTTGAGAATTTGCCGACAACAGGGCCAATAGTTGTAGCAATGAACCATGCAGGGATGTGTTTTCCGTGGGATTTTATTAGTTTGGGTTATTTATTAGGGGAAACGCGGGGCTGGACAGCACAACCTCTAGCGGGTGTATCATTATTTGATCATCCTTGGGTGGTGTGGTGGTTACCGCCCAAATGGTCACAGGTGTTGGGTGCTGTGCGCGCAGAGTTGGGTGATTTTGAGCAAGCTATTGCCCAAGGTAAAATTTTGCTATATGCACCTGAAGGTTTACGTGGGCCGTTGAAAGGTTGGGAGAAACGCTACCAACTGCAAAAGTTTGATGTGAGTTTTTTACAGTTGAGCGATCGCTATCATGTTCCCATTTTGCCAGTTGTTTGCATCGGTAGTGAATCTTTACATCCTTGGACAGTAAATCTGCAAAAGTTACAAAGACTATTTAAATTACCATTCTGTCCTATCTCACCTCTAATGCTGGTGCTAATTCTCTTTCCTTCAATGGGAGTTTGGGCGATGAGAACTCGTTTACGCTATTTTATTCAACCTGTAGAAGCCATCAACACCAAAACAGAGTGTCATCGTGAAGTCAGCAATGGTAGAAAAATAGTTTACCAACGGGCAAATCAGTTGCGTGAAAAATTACAAATTCAAATTGATCAATTACTCACGAGATTAGCAAAACTATAATTACTTACTTGTTCTAACTCCTCTGGGGAGTAACCTTAAATAATTCCATAATGTTAAAACATCCATTTAGGAAATTTAATATTCCCAAATGGAAAGCTAAAATTAGCAATCAACTGACCAAAGTAACTCTACCGCTAGCTAAATCATAACGACCACCAGCAATTTTCAGTTTACCTTCTTTAATTAAGCCTCTTAAAATTGTTGAACTTTCTGCTAAATTCTTTGACTGATATTGAACATTAGCAATAATAGAGTTTTCTGTTAAATCACCAGATTTATCCCTGACTGTTTCTACAGCTGGCTTGATTTCTTCTACAAAAGTGCCAATTCTCCCAGGTAGTGGCTCACCTTTGGTAGCTGCGATCACTGCTCCACATTGGGAATGACCTAAAACTACAATTAGTTGCGCGCCTAAAACAGCTGTAGCAAATTCTAGACTACCGATTGCAGTGGGACTGACAACATTACCAGCAACCCTTACTACAAACAAGTCTCCTAATCCTTGATCAAAAACAATCTCCGCAGGTACTCTGGAATCTGCACAGCCAAGTATTGCCGCAAAGGGATATTGACCTTGAGCGGTTTCCTGCAATCTTAGTTTTGATTGATTAGGATTCAGACGCTTATCTTCAACAAACCTTTTATTCCCTTCTATTAACCTAGCTAAAGCCGCTTGGGGGTTGACTGGCTGAGGTTTTACTTCAGTAGTTGTGGGTTTTTGAGCTACGGCTGATTCTCCTGAAAGAATTACGCTGCTAACACCGCTAACTCCAATACCGACACCACCTATACCCGCTAATTTTAAAAAATTACGTCGTCCAACAAATCCATTAATTTTGCTCATGATTAAACCTCCATTTCAACAGCAGATTTTTACTAAGTTGCTATTAAAAATCCATAACTTTACACCCTAAAGGTGTTATCAGATGAAATTAGATAACACCTTTAGGGCAATCAATAAATGACGAATTATTGCAACCGAGTAATATCAAGCTTTGTTATTGATAGGAATATATCAAAATCATGTATAACAATTGAATAAATCTATCATTGGAATAGCCTATGTATTCACAAGACTTTTATCTATGCTTTTTTCAAAATTGTCTATCTACTCTATAGAAGAAGTGCCAAAGCGATAGCCCTTACCATAAACCGTATGAATCAGAGTTGCTTCTTTACCTACTTCAATTTTGCGCCTTAGTAGCCGAATTAAGGCAGCTATCACATTGCTGCTGGGCTGTTCTTCATCTTGCCAGAGATATTGCATAATTTGAGCATGAGTTAGTAGCTGTCCCGTGCGTTCCATAAAATATTGCAATAGCTGGCTTTCTTTTTGTGAAAGTTCAATTACTCTTCCTTGACGGTAGGCGACTTGGTTTTCACAATCAAGTTCTAAATCAGCTACACTTAATCTTCCCGTGGTTGCTTCATAACTTTGAGAAACCGAACGACGCAACAAAGCACGAACTCTAGCTAATAATTCTCGCAGTTCAAATGGCTTAACTAAATAGTCATCTGCACCAGCATCTAAACCTTCTACTCTATCATCTAAAGTATCTTTGGCGGTGAGAAACAAAACAGGGGTTATTTTGCCTTGCTGACGTAATTCTTGGCAAATTTCCAAGCCAGTTTTTCCAGGCAACATCCAATCTAAGATGAGTAAGTCATAATTGCCTGATTGTGCCATTTCTCTGCCAATTGCACCATTATAAGCCGCATCGACAGTGTAGCCTTCCCGTGTCAACACGCGACTTAAAGGGTCAGTGAGTTCTACTTCGTCGTCAACTAATAAAATTCTCATACTGCTAAGGGTGTAAGGGTATAGGGGTGTGAGGGTATAGGGGAAAGGAGAATGTAAATTATTCGGCTTTGCTTAATTCAGAGTTAGGATATGCCAAAATCACCTTTTTTTCTTTGTACGTTTGTGCCTACCCTGCGAGTTTTGCGAAGCAGTATGCGTGAGACAAATTCATATTATCAATCGGCAACGCCAATTATTCTTCCCCTACACCCCTACACCCCTACCCCCTTACACCCTTACCCCCTTGCATAAATCCTGGTAAAATGTCCATAGCCAAGGATACCAAGAAAGAGAATGTTAACTGTTGCGTTGCCGAAAGGGGAACTACTGAAAAATAGCATCCGTCTCCTGCAATCTGTCGGGTTGGATTTTAGTGCTTTTCTAGACTCAGGAAACCGTCAATTGCAAATTACTGATGCTAGTGGAACAGCTAAAGGATTATTAGTTAGAGGTCAAGATGTGCCTGTATATGTGGAATATGGTCAGGCACAAATTGGTATTATTGGTTACGATGTTCTCCGCGAAAAAAAACCCCAAGTTGCCCATTTAGTGGATTTGGGGTTTGGCTATTGTCGGATGTCGGTTGCGGTGAAAGCTTCTAGTCCTTATAAATCACCTATAGATTTACCGCCACATAGCCGGGTTGCATCTAAATATGTTAATTGTGCTAATGAATACTTCCAAAGTTTAGATTTACCAGTGGAAATAGTGCCACTTTACGGTTCGGTAGAGCTAGGCCCCATTACAGGTATGTCTGAGGTGATTGTTGATTTAGTTTCTACTGGCAGAACTTTAAGAGAAAATGGTTTGATTGAAATTACTACTTTGTATGAAAGCACAGCTCGGTTGATTGCTCATCCTCTAAGTTATCGGCTCAACACGGGTAACTTACATGATTTGGTTGAGCGGCTGAGAGAGGCTGTCTTAACACCAGCTTAATTGGCTATCCATCAAATTGGTGAGTAAATATCCTCGGCTTTTTCAAAAAGTCGGGGATATTATTTTTGTGGAATTATTCTGAATTCTAAATATGTGTTTTTAGGTTTTGTTGAACTAGTAATACAGTTAAGTTATTTAAATAGATTTTTATACAATAAAATTAATGCAACGTTTTATTCTATAAATAGATATTTACATCAAAATTTGTTGCATTTTTTAACAAGAATCAAGCTTAAAAAGAATTGAGGAGTCGAAAATTTGACATTCTCGACCATATTTTTAATCAAAATGCTATGACATCCGATTCTACTGAGCAGGAACAGGCTAGGCTAGCAGAATTACACCAGTACCAAATTCTGGATACTGAACCGGAAGCAGCATATGACAATCTGGCACATTTAGCTGCGTTTATTTGTGGTACATCCATAGCTTTAGTTAATTTTATTGATGAACATCGTCAGTGGTTTAAGGCAAAATTAGGTTTAAGTGTGGGAGAAATGCCTCGTAATGTTGGATTTTCCTACTTATGCCAAGAAACGCGAGATGTTGTAGTGATTCCTGATGCCTTGGCGGATGATCGCCTGGCCACTAATGCAGTAGTCACATCATATCCATATGTGCGTTTTTACGCAGGTGTACCCCTTTTGAGTCCTCAAGGTCGGGTATTAGGAACTCTGTGTGTGATTGATCAACAACCCAAAGAATTGAGTCAACGGCAAATTGATGCACTTGTAGCTTTAAGTCACTTAGTAATTGATCAACTAGAACTCAGGCGCAATATGGCTCACGTAGCACAAATTAGCGAACAACTGATCAATCAAGAGCAAGCTGCTCGTATAGAATCGGAACTAGTGAGCGATCGCGTTAGTAATATTTTGGAAAGTATTACTGATGCGTTTTTCGCTCTCGATAAACAATGGCGATTTACCTACGTTAATGGTCAAGCTGCCAAAATATTGCAAAAAAACCAAACAGATTTATTAGGTAAAAATATTTGGGAAACATTTCCCGACACAGCAAACACATCATTTGAGCAAGAATATCGCAAAGCAATTACCCAACAAACAAGTGTTGAATTTGAGGAATTCTATCCACGTCTAAATAAATGGTTTGCCGTCCACGCCTACCCCAGTAAAAACGGCTTATCTGTTTATTTTCAAGATATTACAGAGAAACATCATACAGCTTCCGCACTCAAAGAAAGTGAAGAGCGTTGGCAGTTAGCCTTGCAAGGCAATAATGATGGCATCTGGGACTGGAACATCAAAACAAATGAAGTCTTCTTCTCCCCACGCTGGAAACAAATGTTGGGGTATGCAGACCATGAACTTAATAACCAGATAGAGGAATGGTTAAAGCGAGTGCATCCCGATGATTTAAATTGGGTGATGCAAGCTGTTCGAGACCATCTAGATCGCAAAACACCGTATTACATTACAGAACATCGTGTCCAGTGTAAAGACGGTCACTATAAATGGATTTTAGATCGAGGACAGGCACTCTGGGATGAAACAGGTAATGTAGTGCGAATGGTCGGTTCGCATACAGATATTACAGAGCGCAAGCAGACAGAAGAAGAACTCAAAAGGCAAAACTTGCGATCGCAATTATTTGCAGAAATCACTGTTAAAATTCGTCAAACCCTGCAAATTGCAGAAATTCTCCAAACCTCAGTTCAGGAAGTCCAGACACTTTTGCAAGCCGACAGAGTTTTAATTTTTCGGTTGTGGCCTGATGGTTCAGGAATAGTAGAACAAGAAGCCGTACTACCCGGCTGGCCTGTAGTTTTAGGACAAAACATCCTCGACCCTTGCTTTCAACAAGACTATGTAGACAAATATCGCCAAGGTAGAGTCAGTGCAATTATGGATATTGCTCAAGCAGATATTCTAGATTGCCATCGGGAATTTTTACAACAGTTTGGTGTGAAAGCTAACCTTGTAGTTCCAATTCTCCATCGAGAAGGCATTTGGGGATTGTTAATTGCCCACCAATGTCATGCACCCCGCTACTGGACACAATTCGAGTTGGAATTATTGCAACAGTTAGCTAACCAAATAGGCATAGCCTTATCCCAAGCACAATTACTAGAACAGCAAACCCGCCAAAGTCAAGAACTGGCTCGTTCCAATGCCGAGTTAGAAAGTTTTGCCTATGTCGCTTCCCATGACTTGCAAGAACCATTAAGGATGGTCACTAGTTACTTACAACTATTAGAGCGTCGCTACAAAAATCAACTAGACAGCACCGCAGAACAGTTTATTAGCTATGCTGTCGATGGGGCGCAACGGATGCAAACCTTAATCAATGATTTATTAAATTATTCTCGATTGACTACCCGTGGACAACCCTTTGTTTCGGTTGATTGTGCTGCAATTTTAGAACGGGTAAAAACTAATCTCACAATAGCTATTGAAGAATCTGGAGCAGTCATCACCCAAGATCCTTTACCTACAGTTACCACAGATCCCACTCAACTCACCCAAGTTTTCCAAAACTTAATCGCTAACGCCATGAAATTCCGCCGAGAAATTCCCCTGCAAATTCATATTGGTGCAGAGAAGGTAGGAGAAGAGCAGGTGAGTAGGGATGCAGGGGGAGAAAGTCTGCCCAATTACCAGTTTTCAATTGCCAATTCCCACCCCCAATGGCTCTTTTGGGTTCGTGACAACGGAATTGGCATAGAAAAACAATATCTTGAACGTATTTTTGTCATTTTCCAACGCCTACACGGGCGAAGTAAATATCCCGGTACTGGGATTGGATTGGCAATTTGTAAGAAAATTATCGAACGCCACGGAGGCCGAATTTGGGTTGAGTCTGAACCAGGACAAGGCTCAGTTTTCTATTTCACAATTCCAGAACAAGCAGGTCAACAATCGTGATCACTACAAAAAATTTTATGCCAATTCAGGTCTTGTTAGTAGAAGATAATCCAGGTGATGTGGAACTTACACGTATTGCATTAGAGGATAGCAAAATCTCAGTTAACCTCAATGTGGTAGAAGATGGTGTGGAAGCAATGGCATTTCTGAGAAAACAAGAAAAATATGCCCATGTACCTCATCCAGATATAGTTCTTCTGGATTTAAATTTACCCAGAAAAGACGGGCGGGAAGTATTAGCAGAGATTAAAAGTGATGAACATCTCAAACGCATTCCCGTAGTGGTATTGACAACTTCTCAAGCCGAAGAAGATATTCTCAAAGCGTATAACTTAGCGGCTAACTGTTATATAGCCAAGCCAGTTGATTTTGATCAATTCGTTAGAATTGTAAAATCTATAGAAAACTTTTGGTTTGCGATCGTCAAACTGCCACCGGAGTAGGGGCTATGGCAGATAAAATTATTCAAGTTCTATTAGTAGAAGACAACCCTGGTGATGCTTTTTTAATTCAAGAGTTATTTAGAGAAGTTAATACCGCTAGTATAAATTTACATACAGTTGAGCAATTATCAGAAGCTATTAACTTATTCAGTGATGAAGTTAATAGCTCTCAGTTTGATGTCATGCTATTGGATTTATCATTACCAGATAGCCAAGGAATCGAAACCTTTATTCGAGCTTACAGCCAAGCCAAAACCATTCCGATCATTGTCTTGACTGGTATAGATGATGAAACATTGGCGTTAAGAGCTATGCAGGAGGGAGCGCAGGATTATTTAGTTAAAGGACAAGTAACTGGCGACTTACTAGTCCGCTCTATGCGTTATGCCATTGAACGCCAACACACGGAAGATGCACTGCGCCAAAGTGAAGAGCGATTCCGTGTAGCCTTAAAAAACTCCCCGATTTTTGTGTTCAACCAAGATAGAGATTTACGTTACACCTGGGTTTATAACCAAAGAGCTGGTTGGACAGAACAAGAAATGATAGGCAAGAAAGACTGTGAAATCATGCCTCATTTGGATGCCCAAGGCCTCACCGCCATTAAATATCATGTTTTAACTACTGGTATAGGTACTCGTGCGGAAGTAGCGATTACAACTGACAAAGGGATTCGATATTATGATTTGACAGTTGAACCCTTGCAGAGTGAATCACAAGAAATCATTGGCATAACTTGTGCCAGTATTGATATTACTGAACAACAAATTGCTCTAAAAGAACGTCAGTCAGCAGAAGCAAAAATCCGCGAACAAGCCGCATTATTAGACATTACCACCGATGCAATTTGTGTACGCGATTTACACAATCAAATACTTTTTTGGAATAAAGGAGCAGAAAACTTATACGGTTGGTCAGCTCAAGAGGTGATTGGGAAAAATGCCAGTGAACTGTTGTTTACTGAACCATCTCCAGATATAGAGATTGCTTTATTACATGTCATCTCCCAAGGTAACTGGCAAGGGGAGTTAAACAAAGTTACTAAAAATGGCAAAGAACTTTTAGTTGCTAGTCGCTGGAGTTTAGTTTGTGACGAGTATGATAAACCAAAATCAATTCTGTCTGTGGATACAGATATTACTCAGAAAAAACATTTGGAAGCGCAATTACTTCGTACTCAACGCCTAGAAAGTATAGGGACTTTAGCTAGTGGCATTGCACATGATTTGAACAATATCTTGACACCCATTTTAGCGGGGGCGCAATTATTACCCCTAAAATTCCCCGATGCTGATGAACGCACACAGCATTTATTAGAAATTTTAGAAATTAATGCTAAACGTGGTGCAGATTTAGTTAAGCAAGTGTTATCTTTTGCCAGAGGTGTAGAAGGGAAACGCATTACTTTGCAACTGAAGCACATTATTTTAGAACTTGCCAAAATTCTGAAAGAAACATTTCCCAAATCTATTGAAATAGTTGCAGATATCCCGAAAGAATTATGGCTGATTTCTGGAGATAGCACCCAGTTACATCAAGTGATGATGAATCTCTGTGTGAATGCTCGTGATGCGATGTCTGATGGCGGAACACTCACCATTGTGGCAGAAAATTTGTTAATTGATGAAAACTATGTTCGCATGAACTTAGAAGCCAAACCCGGCCCCTACATAGTGGTGACAGTTTCAGACACTGGTGTGGGAATTCCAGAAGAAAACTTAGATCGCATTTTTGAGCCATTTTTTACTACCAAAGCCGTAGGACAAGGTACGGGTTTGGGACTTTCAACAGTAATTGGCATTGTGAAAAGCCACGGTGGTTTTATAAATGTAGATAGTGTGGTGGGAAGCGGTACAACATTTAAAGTTTATTTACCAGCTGTGGAAGGAACAGAAATATTTAGTCCAGATCAATTGATTCCATTCACAGGGCAAGGAGAGTTAATCTTGATTGTAGATGATGAGCCTGCAATTCGGGATATCACCAAAACATCTTTAGAGAGCCACAAGTACCAAGCTTTAGTTGCTAGTGATGGAATTGAAGCGATCGCTCTCTATGCCAAATATCCAGATAAAATTAGTGCTGTATTAGTGAATCTCATGCTTCCGGGACTAGATGGTTTAACTACTATCCGTGCTTTGAAGAAAATTAACCCTGATGTGAAAATTATTGCCACCAGTGGTTTAATTGCTAAAAATAAACTGGGAGAAATAGTCAATACAGGTGCTGCCACATTTTTATCTAAACCCTACACGATCAACGAGTTGTTATTGGCTTTAAATCAGGTAATGGCGTAATTATTTATATAGAGGCGATTAATCATGTGTATACAAGCATCATTCACCATCTAGTTGCCACTCAGATTGAGACAAGGTGTAATATACGACATTTAGACCGTAGTAGTGAGCCTGTTTTTGATACTTCATCCCTACTTTCTCAATTACCCGCCTGGATGCTATGTTTTCGGGGAGAGCGATCGCTACTATCTGATCTAACTGGACTTTCAGAAAACCGTACTTTAATGTAGCCTGAGATGCTTCTGTAGCCAAGCCCATGTGCCAATAGGATTTATCCAATACATAGCCAAGCTCAACTTCAGGGGTATTGTCTAAAAAACCAAGTCCACAGCGACCAATCATTTTACCGCTATCCTTGTGAACTACTGCCCACATCCCAAAATTGTGCTGTTGCCAGTGCTGGATATGTTTCACTAGACTAGCTTGAGTTTGTTCTTTGGTTCTGGGGACAAGATACCTCATGACTTCAGCATCAGAGTAAAGACGAAATAAAGTATCAAAATCATCTTGGGTAAAATGCCTTAATCTCAATCTTGCGGTTTCTATCTCAGGCATAGTAACAAAAACTCATAATGTTACCCTTAAACAAGTGTTTCTATAATTGTAAAAATTAATATAATGCTCATCTATGAGCATCTACCAATCATCCCCCAAATCTTACAGAAAAGACCGTTGGCGCAACAATGACTGGCGACTGTTTTTGCGTTTAGTACCTTACGCCCGTCGTCGCAGTAAATTGCTTTTACTCGCAATATTACTATTGTTGCCCATTGCTTTAGCTAACGCGGTGCAGCCTCTATTAATTGGACAGGCTGTATCTCTGATTCGTAATGAACCTAGCACTTATGAGTTTTTGAGAAATCGCCCCTTGTCTCAAGGATTGCATATCATCGAAGGATTACTGCTCGCCCTAATTCTGCTGCGATTAATCCTCACTGGTGTTCAGGGTTATTTACTCCAGAAGATAGGTCAAACCATCACTGCCGGCATTCGTCAAGATTTATTTCATCATGTAACATCCTTAGCAGTGCGGTTTTTTGACCGTACACCCGTAGGTAAATTAGTCACTCGACTTACCAGTGATGTAGAAGTCTTAGGTGATGTATTTTCCACTGGGGCGATTGGCATCGTTTCTGATGTATTTTCGATGCTGGTTATCTTGGGTTTGATGTTTTCTATCCAATGGGAACTAGCTTGTTTATTACTGGTGATGTTGTTACCAGTGACTTGGTTAACAATATATTTTCAGCGACGATATCGTAAAGCTAACTACAAATCACGGGAAGAACTGTCAATGCTAAATTCCCAGTTACAGGAAAATGTCCTGGGGATTAATGTAGTGCAGTTATTTCGGCGAGAAAAGTATAATGCTGATTTATTTCGCACGACTAACCAACGCTACAACAAGCTAGTCGATGAAACTATTTTTTATGATTCTGCCGTTTCTGCAACTTTAGAATGGATTGGCTTAATTGCGATCGCCGGAGTTTTAGGATTAGGCGGTTGGTTACTCTTAGGGAATAACTTGACTTTTGGGACTTTATCGGCGTTTGTTCTCTATGCGCAACGATTGTTTGACCCATTGCGGGATTTCGCGGAGAAATTCACTGTGATTCAGTCTGGGTTCACAGCAATTGAACGTGTAAGTGATATTTTAGATGAGCCGATAGAAATTAGCGATCGCATCAATCCCCGTTTGTCTGTATTAGATAACCAATTCGGTTACATCGACGAAATCATCGCCAATTTAGAATCTCAAGACACCAATCCTCAGCCAACCTTGGGAGAAATCCGTTTTGAACACGTTTGGTTTGCCTACAAAGATGATGATTATGTCATTAGAGATTTGGATTTTGTCATTCATCCCGGTGAAAAAATCGCATTAGTCGGGCCGACTGGTGCAGGTAAAAGTTCTATTATTCGGCTATTGTGTCGTCTCTACGAACCCACCCAAGGACGCATTCTCGTAGATGGTGTAGATATTCGAGAGTTACCTCAAGCTGAACTGCGGCGTTACATGGCGGTAATTTTACAAGAGGGTTTTCTGTTTGCTGGTGATGTCAAAAGTAACATTACTTTGGGTGATTACTATACCTTTGAAGAAATTCAAGCGGCGGCTGAAAAAACAAATATTGCTGAATTTATTGAACAATTACCAGCAAGTTACAACACCCAATTGCGAGAACGCGGAACAAACCTTTCTAGTGGACAAAAGCAACTTTTAGCTTTTGCTCGTGCAGCGATTCGTAACCCACAAATTTTGGTTTTAGATGAAGCTACCGCTAGTTTAGATGTTGGCACAGAGGCTTTAGTTCAAGAAGCATTAAATGAGTTATTAATCGGAAGGACAGCAATTATTATTGCTCACCGTTTATCAACAATTCGCAATGTGGATAGAATTTTTGTGTTGAAGCGAGGCGAATTAATTGAACAAGGTAGCCATGAAGAATTGTTAAAAGCAGGAGGACTTTATTCAACTTTGCATAACCTGCAAATGTTGGGGACTTAATCTTTAAGTAAAATTAAGTCAAGAATCAATGCAAAATTATGACTACAAGCTTACCCAGCATTACCGAAATTATACCGATAGTATTGCAATTGCCGAGTGCGATCGCTATGAGTGACGACCAATTTTATGAATTTTGTCAACTCAACCATGATTTAAGTATCGAACGTAATGCGATCGGAGAATTAGTAATTATGCCCCCAACTGGTTCAGAAACAGATCAATGTAACTTTGATGTGATTGTGCAGTTAGGTATTTGGACAAAGCAAGATGCTACAGGGGTAGGATTTGGTTCTAGTGGTGGGTTTACTTTACCCAATGGCGCAGTACGTTCTCCTGATGCAGCTTGGATAAAACGCACTCGTTGGGAAGCAATACCATTAGAATTACGAAAAAAATTTGCACCAATTTGTCCTGAGTTTGTGATTGAATTGCGTTCTGAAACTGATAATTTAAGAACCTTGCAAGACAAGATGCAAGAATATATAGATAACGGCACAAAACTGGGTTGGTTAATTGATAGAAAACAACGCCAAGTTTTTATTTATCGTCCTAATATTCAAGTTGAGATATTAGATAGTCCTCAGACGCTTTCTGGTGAAACCTTATTACCTGGGTTTGTTTTGGATTTAAGTCAAGTTTGGTAGGAAATAAATTCTTCAGCATTAAAGCATCATACAATACGTTGTATAGCTTTAATAGCCAGAGCTATAAATAACAATCCGAAATGAAATGTGGGAAAATACGCATATATAAGGTACATATTGTCTTTTTAAGTATCCTGTCTCTCACAACTGATTTAGGATTGCTAGATCCAAATCATATTGCTTAATTCATGAAAAAAATTATATGACAGTACAAGAAGTCAAGGTCTCTGAAAATTCACAAAATATTTCCATAGCAGGGGAAAAACCAGCATTAAAAAGAAGATTACCGATTGATATTCCAGCTAGAGTAGATTATTTAATTGGACAAATTACAGCAGAGCTTAAGAAATTAGGACATGAAGGCGTAGTTCTCAACAAAGCTACTCAAGAAGAACTTGCCAGCATAATTAATTTATTGCAGTCAATTGAAAAAAGATTTATATATAACGCCGTCAAGAATCTAAAGGATTGTGACGCAAGGCAGGAGCAACTAGCAGCTAAACTAGATTTTATTCAAATTGCTATAGATGCTCTCCTTCAAAAACAACCAAACACTTGTCTGGCTAAAAGAATAAGACGTAATATTCAGTATTCTATTGATGAAACTGACAATCCTATTGGGGGATTTTGGAAAAATTCATTACTTAAAATTGTTCATCTAGGCTCAACACCAAATAAATTGATGGTTGGTCTTTTTATGGCACTTCCACTGTATTTGGGTATTGGATTTTCATCTGTTTTTGTTATAAATTACTTGTCTCAATTTGTTGGTAATATACCCCCAGGAAGCTCTGTAAATGGACAGTCAAAAGTAAATATGATCATGTCTAGGGAAGATTTAAATACCCTTGTTCTATTAGCTTTAGTTGGTTCTGCGGGAGCATTAGGTAGTATTATCAGTATTTTAACCAGGATAGAAGAGTATCAAAATAAAGATTATGATGATTCAATTTTACCTATAGTTATTGGAGCTTGTAAACCATTAATTGGTGCGTCTTTTGGAATTCTATTATTCACAATTAGTTGTTCTACAATTAGCCCACTACAAATTACCCAAAATGCTAATCAGCAGAACACAAAAGGTTTTACATTTTTCTCTTTGGCTTTTATTGTTGGGTTCAGCGAAAGGTTTGCCAAAGATATTATCAGTCGAACTGAGAGCAGTATGTCTGGTAGCTCTGTGACTGATAAATCAAAAGATTAGGATTGCTTCCTGCTAGCATTTTATGAATTTTGCTGCCAAAATGTCCGCAGTTTCTTAGACTTAGAGATAATATCTTTCAAAGCAGTAATTCTCCATCAACTATGACTCAAGCTATACCCAAGCCAGTAACATTTGAGGAATTTGTCGATTGGCTACCCGAAAATACTGCGGTACGCTACGAATTACATAATGGAAGCATTGTTGAGATGGCACAACCAATAGGGGAACATGAGGAAGTCAAGGGTTTTATAGCTAGAAAAGTCACGGTTGAATTTGACCGATTAAACCTCCCCTATATTATCCCCAACCAAGCTATAGTTAGACCTCTGGAAAAAGATTCTGGTTATTTTCCTGATGTGTTGCTGCTAAATCAGGCAAATCTGGTCAATGAAACATTATGGAAAAAAGAATCCATCGTGAGTTTAGGTGCAACAATACCTTTGGTGATTGAAGTTGTCTCAACTAACTGGCGGGACGATTACTACTTAAAATATGCTGATTATGAAGAGATGGGTATCCTTGAATACTGGATTGTAGACTATGCTGCGTTGGGTGGACGCAATTTTATCGGCAACCCCAAACAACCAACCATCTCTGTTTGTAATTTAGTGGATGGAGAATACCAAATCAGTAAGTTTCACGATAGCGATCGCATTATCTCCCAAACCTTTCCAGAATTGACCCTCACCCCAACCCAAATTTTTCAAGCTGGTTTAGTGTAAAGAATATTTTAAATTCGTCAAACTCTCGTTTGGTTTTGGATTTAAGTCAATTTTGGTAAAAAATAAATTTCTCAGCTTTACAGATTGAAGCATAAATTAGGGGCAAACTAACCTAGTAGTCAAATTTCATTGCTAGGTAAAAATAGAGATTATGAAGTTGCATCTCAATTATAAGACAATGCCAGTTTTACCCTATATTCAACGTAAAGAACTACCAGCAAAACCAGGTATTTACTATATAGGTAATAGCTCATCTCCAGTTATGTACATCGGTCTTTCGCGTAATTTAAAAAGTCGTCATATAAACCATCACCGCCAAGGACAGTTTGAGGTAATGGAAAATGCTGTGATACGCTACCGTGTTTTAACAGAGGATTTTTTAGCTACAATTTCAGACTTAACTAAGACTCTCATTAAGTTAGAGAAGCAAGCTATTGATCACTACAAACCGCCTATCAACAACACACCTGTACCAAATCAAGCAAAATTTACAACAGTACATGGCCCAACTTATATTCAAATTCATAAAGCTAAAGAAGCAGGCTACTGTACACACTTTGAGGCACGAGATGGAGATGAACTGACAATTAACTCTAGTAGATTACCTCTAATTAGCAGAGCTATTGAAGAACAGCGTCCTATTTTCTTAATAGCATCTGGGGCTTACAAAGATTATGAAATAGCAGGTTATCCTCACCTTTCTGAACTATTACCATATAAAAAAGACAGGGTTTATCTTCTAATCAGTCGCTTTATCCCTTATGGATATGAGGAATCTGATTGCTTTGGTTACGATTATGTTGTGTATGGAGGAAATTCCAAAATATTTTTCAACCCTTATATTATTCTGAACAGTAGACCAGGATTTAATGAATTTAAAAGCAGCTATTTAAAATTAGGATTTACCAATTGTGAACGTTCTCCCTTTGTTAGTGAGTTGTTCCGTCTAGGTGACTTCCAACTACTTGCACCTGCCTAAAAATTGCCTGTGTTAACTTAGGGGCTGATAATAAACCAGACATAAAAAAAAAGCGGGCTAACCGCTATAACTTGGTTAACCCGTGCAGCTTTGGGAACGCGCAGAGAAATTGTTATTGCAATACTAATTTCACATTTGCGTTTTGCAAACCGCGCTGTTTTACTTCAGCTAAGGTTTTGTTAACAGCGTATTTTTGGTTGATGGAGTTGATTAACTCGGTTTGGTTGTGCTTCTTAGCAACACCCCACAGGTCAGCGATTAGGTCAAAAGAACCATCGCTGTTGCGAGACCAGCCCAAGTCGTATTCGCCTTCCAATACTGCAACGATGTCGGAACGAACGCGCTGACCGTTATAACCGCGTACATCAGCTTCTGTTTTTACGCTGATACCCAGGTCGCGCAAGGAAGCTTTCAGGATTTCGGCATCGGTGATTTTGGTGCGAAGAGTGCTAAAATGAGACATTTGGGTTTCCTCCAATGAGAAGATTGAGAATTTAGGACAACGGTTTGTTTTTGGGAAGCCGCGATTATGAGGGTGCGGCTGTTTTTCGTAACTGCTAGCGGGTTTGGCTAGCCTTTCCCCCTGGGTTAGCAAGGGAAAGCTTTTAAAACTCCATTCGCTGATATTCAGCAACGGAGGATGCTGCGGGTCTAGCGCGCTGTCTTGCCCAGTCTCTTAAGGCTGTGACCTGTTCTTGCATCGTGCGAGACAGTGGCAAAGTGGCTTTGAGCGCAGCAATAATATCTAATTGGGTGAACTCGCGGTCTTGGGCAAAGGCTTCGTACATTGCCGCAATCAGTGCTTGTTCAATTTCTGCACCAGAGAAGCCATCAGACATCTTGGCTAGTTGTTCTAAGTCGAAGCGGGTGATGTCTTCACGGCGTTTATTGAGGTGGATCTTGAAGATATCACAACGTTCTTCAGGTGTGGGCAGATCCACAAAGAAAATTTCATCGAAACGACCTTTCCTCAAAAATTCCCCAGGTAAGCGTTCTACGCGGTTGGCTGTAGCCATGACGAATACTGGAGATTTCTTCTCTTGCATCCATGTGAGGAAAGACCCAAATATCCTGCTTGATGTACCGCCATCGGAATCACCAGAACCAGCACTACCTGCAAAGGATTTATCTAACTCATCGATAAATAGGATAGCTGGAGAGATAGATTCTGCTGTTTTGAGAGCGTTACGCAGATTAGCTTCACTTCGTCCCACCATTGAGCCGTCATAAACTCGGCCCATATCTAAACGCAACAGTGGTAAACCCCACAGTCGGGACGTTGTTTTGGCAATCAGTGACTTCCCGCAACCAGGAACACCTAAAATCAACATCCCTTTTGGTTGGGGCAAACCATACTCTCTGGCTCTTTCTGTAAAGGCATTCGAGCGTTGTTTAAGCCATTTTTTCAGTTCTTCTAAGCCACCTACAGCATCAATAGTTTCATCCTCTTCGATGTATTCTAGGATGCCATTACGCCGAATGAGTTGCTTTTTCTCAGATAGAACTATATCTACTTCTTCTTCCGTTAACCGTCCTGTGGTGACTTGTGCCTTACGGTACACTTTCTCCGATTCATCTTTAGTTAATCCCAAAGCTGCTCTGAGGAGTTTTTCCCGCGCTTCTGTAGTCAAACGTCGTCCCCGATGCTGGTCGAGATGTTGAGTTAATACTTTGTTTAACTCTGACATATCCGGCAATTGGAAGTCTAGAACGACCACTTCTTTTTCCAGTTCGATGGGTACTTGTTGCATGGGAGACATCAGTATGATGTTCTTTTGCATACCTTTAAAGCTGGCGATCGCATCACGTAATGACCTTGTGGTCGCAGGAGCATCAATAAATGGATGTAAATCTTTAAGAATAAATATACCAGGTTCTTTTTGCCGGATTATCCAATCGATCGCCGCTTCTGGTGAAACGGTGTTGTGTTGACTTACACTCCGGGGTTGACCATACTCCACGATGCCATGAGTTACTGTCCACACAAACACTCGGCGTTGGGGTCTTAACACTTGGGCGATTGTGGAAATTGCTTGCTCTGCCCTCTCTTCCTCGGATGTCACAAGGTAGATTAGTGGGTATTGAGCTTGAATGAGAATATTGAGCTCTTCTTTCATAAATCGACCTACTTGAGACCCTAGTACAGTAAAGACATCGTTTTGTTGATGACAACAACCGAAATTAAGGATTACCTATCTAATTCCTACCTAGCAGGGAACTAATTCTTCCTCACCCTTGGGATGGGTTTCTGCTTCAACCATTTCATCTAGAGAAAGATGATCTTGACCTATTACGCCAGGTTGCCTTCCTAAGTTCACTAATTCCCCATCTCTTAGTACTAGTGAACTGTCACAGCTAGGACAGGAATAAACTTTATGCGTCCTGCCGTAAGTTGCTGCTTCAATTTCTTCTACTATTTCTGAGTTAGTCAGGTAGAAAAAAATGGCACGTTCAGCAAGGTCTGACATTCGCTCGGAATCTATTGCAGATCGAATTTTCAGTTTTTTGTGCAGTTCTGGCGACAAATACAACGTAACCTTTTGCTTAGTTTGCATATTACTCTTTAGTGGTCTTACCCGGGTATGTATATTACGTTATCGGCTACCCTCTCTGTTGTCAAGACAGTAAAACGTTTTGACGGCAGTTTTGTTATTCTTCTTTACAATTGCGGTTTGCTTGTTACAAAGTTTGTTACTAACTTAAGTTATATAAGCGACTAGACTATTAATCAGATCAAAGTAGAGACAAATGATGAAATTTATCTCGAAAATGCTCTATATATCATTAATTCCAGTTTTAAAATTAAACGGCATCACCTCGAACTTAACAGCAAAAACACGGTGGATTAGCAAACATTTTTATACTAAAACTATGCTTATTAGTGCTGTAATTGCTGTATTGTTGATGCTGTCCGGTTGTTTTACTCCTAGCTTGAATGTTAGAGATATCACCTGGAAAACTTATAAAAATTCTCGCTATAGCTATGAATTTCCATATCCGAGTAACTGGAATAGTTCTATAACACCAACTAATGATGATGGCATTGCGTTAGTGTCACCAAAAAATGAAGCCGTAGAAATTCGAGCTTGGGCGAGTAATCAATTATCAGAGTCCATTAGTCCAGGCTCAAAAAACCTAAATTCACAAGAGACTAACTTTCAAACAATTCAAGGTGTAAAGGGTCAGTTGGTGGTAGGAGTGGGTAATGCTGTTAGTACAATGACGCTGACCTTAAATCAGAATCAGGTCAGATACAATTGGCAAGGAAAAAGCCCCAGCCAAGAATTTCCAAATTACTACCCTTTGTTTTATTACATTGTCCAACAGTATCGGATTCCTCAGTAAGAGGGGTGTAAATCGTCAAAACCCCTATACCCTCATAAGCCTACACCCCTTTCTTGTCTCACATCTTCCAGAATGATGAGTGAGGGGGTACAGAAACCTGATAGATTAAGCTATCAGCGAGTAAAAACTGGTGAAAATGAAAGTCCTAGTTATTGGTGGCGATGGGTATTGCGGTTGGGCGACCGCACTTTATCTTTCCAATCGTGGTTATGAAGTTGGAATATTAGATAGTTTGGTGAGACGGCATTGGGATAATGAACTGGGTTTGGAAACCCTCACGCCGATCGCACCGATTCAGCAACGCCTCCAACGCTGGCAAGATTTAACAGGTAAATCCATTGACTTGTTCGTTGGCGATATTACTAACTACGAATTTCTGCAAAAAACGTTGCGTAAATTTGAGCCAAATGCGATCGTGCATTTTGGTGAACAGCGTTCCGCACCGTTTTCCATGATTGACCGAGAACACGCAGTTCTCACTCAGGTTAATAACGTAGTGGGGACGTTGAACCTACTATATGCCATGAAAGAAGATTTCCCAGACTGTCACCTGGTGAAATTGGGAACAATGGGTGAATACGGTACACCCAATATTGACATTGAAGAAGGTTATATCACCATTGAACACAATGGGCGTAAAGATACCTTACCTTATCCGAAACAGCCCGGTTCAATGTATCACCTGAGCAAAGTGCATGATAGCCACAATATACATTTTGCTTGCCGAATTTGGGGATTACGGGCGACAGACTTAAACCAAGGTGTAGTTTACGGCGTTCTCACCGAAGAAACAGGAATGGATGAACTGTTGATCAACCGTCTTGATTACGATGGTGTGTTCGGTACAGCATTAAACCGTTTCTGTATTCAAGCAGCGATAGGTCATCCCCTGACTGTCTATGGTAAAGGCGGACAAACTCGCGGCTTTTTAGATATTCGAGATACAGTGCGATGTATTGAAATTGCGATCGCTAACCCAGCGCAAGCTGGTGAGTTCCGCGTCTTTAACCAATTTACTGAGCAATTTAGCGTCGGTGACTTGGCATTAATGGTGAAGAAAGCTGGGAATGCTTTGGGACTGAATGTCGAAATCAATAACTTAGATAATCCCAGAGTCGAGAAAGAAGAGCATTATTTCAATGCTAAAAACACTAAATTACTAGATTTGGGTCTACATCCTCACTATCTCTCTGATTCTCTCCTCGATTCTCTGCTTAACTTTGCTGTCAAATATCAAAAACGAGTTGATCACAAGCAAATCTTACCTAAAGTTTCTTGGCATAGAAATTAGAGTTAACTGTGCGGCTGATTACAGAACCATATTTAACCCAACTCAGTAAATGGCCGAAAACTGGTCGTCATATATTAGCGCAATATGACGACCAGACAATTGTTGTATATCAAGCTTATCGTCCAGCGATTGCTGACTTCGCCGTCACTCATGGTTACTTTGGCGGCGAGTTCAAGCTGGATCGGATGAGTTGGATTAAAACTAACTTCTTGTGGATGATGTACCGTTCTGGATGGGGGACAAAACCTGGGCAAGAGGTAGTTTTAGCCGTTTGGCTTAAAAAAGCAGCTTTTGATGAAATTCTGACAAAAATTGTGCATTCTAGCTTTATCCCAGAACTTTATACCACCAGAGAAGCTTGGCAAACAGCTCTCAAGCATTCGCCAGTCCGTCTGCAATGGGATCCTGATCATCACCCATCTGGGGCTAAATTAGAACGAAGGGCAATACAGTTGGGATTACGAGGAAAAATTCTCGCTGCTTATGCCAGAGATTGGATTGATCATATTGAGGATATTTCAGAATTTGTACGACAGCAGCGAAAAAACATTAATTCTGGCTGTACAGAATTGATTACACCACAGGAGTCAGTTTACTCTGTTGTAGATACCAACATTCAACAGAAGTTGGAATTATCTGCCTGGACTGAATAATTTTCTATGAAAATTGCCTTATTCACCGAAACCTTTTTACCCAAGGTTGACGGAATTGTGACACGCCTGCGTCACACCGTTGACCACCTACAACGTCAAGGAAATCAAGTTTTAGTAGTTGCGCCAGAGGGCGGGATTACGGAACACAAAGGAGCGAAAGTTTACGGTGTAAGTGGCTTTCCTTTGCCTTTGTATCCAGAGTTGAAAATGGCATTACCCCGCCCAGCCATTGGTTACACTCTAGAACAGTTCCAGCCAGATGTAATTCATGTTGTCAATCCGGCAGTTTTGGGACTATCCGGGATTTTTTACAGCAAAGTCATGAAAATCCCCTTAGTTGCTTCCTATCATACCCATTTGCCCCAATATCTGCAACATTACGGTCTAGGAATGTTAGAAGGATTACTTTGGGAACTGTTAAAGGGGGCGCATAATCAAGCAGCTTTGAATTTATGTACTTCTACTGCCATGATGACAGAACTTTCGTCACATGGCATTGAGCGGGTAGATTTATGGCAACGGGGAGTAGATACCGAATTATTTCACCCCGATTTAGCTAGTTTAGAAATGCGCGATCGCCTAACCCAAAATCACCCGGAAAGTCCCTTATTATTGTATGTAGGTCGTCTTTCTGCCGAAAAAGAAATTGAGCGCATCAAACCTATACTAGAAGCCATTCCCCAAGCGCGATTAGCACTAGTGGGAGATGGCCCCCATCGCCAGGCTTTAGAAAAACATTTTGCTGGTACAAAGACTAACTTTGTCGGCTATCTCATGGGGCGCGAGTTAGGATCTGCCTTTGCGAGTGCGGATGCTTTTATCTTTCCTTCTCGCACCGAGACACTGGGTTTAGTCTTACTAGAAGCAATGGCTGCTGGTTGCCCTGTGGTAGCAGCTCGTTCTGGTGGGATTCCCGACATTGTAAGTGATGGTATCAATGGATATCTTTTTGATCCCAAAGCTGATATCCAAGATGCTATTGACGCTACTGTTAAGCTGTTAGAACACAAACAACAACGCGAAATTATTCGGCAAAATGCACGCCGAGAAGCAGAAAAGTGGGGATGGGCAGCAGCTACACATCAACTGCAAGATTATTATCAAAAAATCCTGTATGGGCAGGTTGTAGGTGACAGGTTACAGGTTACAGGCTACAGGGGAAGAGAGGGAAAAGGTTAAAGGGCATACAGATATGATTTTACAGACGCGATTCATCGCGTCTCTACTAACTAGTGACTAATAACTAATGACTCTTCCTAATCCTGGTAGCGTCTTGGCTACGTTAACAGAATTGACTCAAGTAAATCGTACCCACGCTTTATTGCGGCGGGTGAAAGACCTTTCTGTTAATGAATTTGTTTGTTTATTAGACTTTATTACCGCGGAATTTCAGCAATTTCTCAGAGCTATTGAACTGATTAATAATGAAGCTCTCGAAAATATGCTGGAGAAAGTTTTAGAGGCAATCACCCTTAAAATTGGACAAATTCTCCAAGCAGAACATACAGCTATTTTTTTAGTTGACTATGACAAAAGTCAATTGTGGTCAAAAGTTCCTCAAGATAATGGGCAGAAATTTTTAGAAATTCGGACTCCGATTACTTTTGGAATTCCTGGTCATGTTGCTAGCACAGGCCAATATTTAAACATTAGTGAAACTGCCACTCATCCTCTGTTCAGTCCAGACTTAGAAAAACAAATGGGCTATGCAATTCACAACATCTTATGTATGCCTGTTGTCAGTAGTAAAAGTCAAGTAGTCGCAGTAGTTCAACTAGCAAATAAAACTGGTGACCCACCTTTTAATCATGAAGATGAAGAGCATTTTCGAGATTTTGCCTCTTCAATTGGGATTATTTTAGAAACTTGTCAATCTTTTTATGTGGCAGCACGCAATCAACGGGGAGCAACAGCACTTTTAAGGGCAACGCAAACACTAGGACAAAGTTTAGACTTAGAAGCTACTTTGCAAATAGTCATGGAGCAAGCCAGGATTTTAATGCAAGCAGACCGTAGTACGCTGTTTTTGTACCGCAAAGAAATGGGAGAGTTGTGGACAAAAGTGGCATCGGCTGACGATACAACCAATTTGATCGAAATTCGTATTCCGGCTAACCGTGGAATTGCTGGCTATGTAGCATCAACAGGAGAAGCTTTGAATATTCCTGATGCTTATAAAGACCCTCGATTCGACCCTTCTACAGATAGAAGAACAGGTTATTTCACACGCAATATTTTATGTTTACCAGTCTTTAATTCAGCCAATGAATTAATTGGAGTAACACAATTAATTAATAAACAACAAGGTAGTTTTACCGCCTCTGATGAAGAGTTTATGCGGGCTTTTAACATTCAGGCGGGAATAGCCTTAGAAAATGCGCGTTTATTTGAAAATGTCCTATTAGAAAAACAATACCAAAAAGATATTCTGCAAAGTTTATCAGATGCAGTGATTTCTACAGATATGGCTGGCCGCATAGTGACTATTAATGATGCAGCCTTAGAATTATTGGGTTGTCCTTTAGGGGATGCTAACAATAAAAGTAATAAAATCTTGTGGGAACACAATTTAATTGGTCGCCTCGTTTGGGAGGTTGTGCCAGTAGAAAATTTACAACTGCGTTTAGAAGATAGTTTAAAAACTGGTGCGAGACATTATGTACCAGAACAAAGTTTGGCTGTGGGAATTTATCAATTACAAAATACAGAGGGCATACTTACTAGTGAAGCCCAGTATTCTATTTTGACAGTACGCGATCGCACCAACCCCGATATTTTTATTCCCTGGAATTTACCCCTAACTGCCCAATCAAAGTTTTTAACGCCAGAACAAGTCAAAATTCTAGACCGTAGTATCAATCTGACAGTGAATCCCCTAACTAATCCAGAAGGTGGGGTAAGGGGTGGGTTAGTTGTTTTAGAAGATATCAGCCAAGAAAAACGCTTGAAAACTACTATGTATCGCTACCTCACACCCCACGTAGCCGAACAAGTCCTGGCGGTGGGGGAAGATGCCTTAATGGTAGGTGAACGCAAGGAAGTAACAATTTTATTTTCTGACATTCGGGGTTACACCACTCTCACAGAAAACTTGGGTGCGGCGGAGGTAGTATCGCTGCTGAATCAGTATTTTGAAACAATGGTAGAGGCGGTATTTAACTACGAAGGCACTTTAGATAAGTTTATTGGTGATGCACTAATGGCCGTCTTTGGCGCACCCTTACCACTGACCGCAAACCATGCTTGGCGCGCAGTACAATCAGCCTTAGATATGCGCCAACGCCTAGAGGAATTTAACCAACGCCGCATTATCCAAGCACAACCAAAAATCAATATTGGGATTGGGATCAGTTCTGGGGAAGTGGTGTCAGGAAATATCGGTTCGCAAAAACGGATGGACTATACAGTGATTGGAGATGGCGTAAATTTAAGTTCTCGCTTGGAGACAGTGACTAAAGAATATGGTTGTGACATCATTTTAAGTGAATTTACATACCAACTATGCAGCGATCGCATTTGGGTACGCCAATTAGATAAAATCCGCGTCAAAGGTAAGCACCAAGCCGTGAATATTTATGAATTAATAAGCGATCGCACCACTCCCCTAGACGCTAACACTCAAGAGTTTTTGTTCTACTACCATACAGGTCGTGATGCTTACTTGTCTCGTAATTTTACTCAGGCGATCGCTTTTTTTGAAGCCGCCAAAAACATCCGACCTCAAGATCAAGCACTGATTCTGCAACTGGAACGCGCCTATAATTACCAACAAACCCCACCGCCAGAGGACTGGGATGGTGTGTGGACAATCACAGTCAAGTAGTCAGGAGTTTCCCCCTACTTTCCTATCTCCCCTACATCCGGTCTCTTCACCCTTCAGTGTTCTCACCCTCATCCTGAAATGGGTTTTCACCAATTTGCAATTGTTTTTTTGTTCGCTTTAAGTTCTTCCAAAGGGCTTTAATTTGTTCATAAGCGTCCTCTGGTTTCAATTTGCCCGCCGTTTCTAAGTTACAGATGTAACTTATTTTTTGAGCAAATTCTTGGAGATTGGCATTGAAAACTAAGTTTTCCGGCTTGACCTGACCGTAATAACGACCACGAGGATAGAGAAAATCATCTTTACCCACTCTTTTCTTCTCCATTTATTCAACTCCCGTTTTACTTTTATGTTGGAAGCTGAATTGCTAATAGCCTGTTTACCTATAGTTTGAGAAATTTAGGTATAACTACCATCAATTCAGTTATTATTTGTGTTTTTTTCTTTGGGAACGAATATTTTTTTTGATTTTAAAATGCTTTTTGGTCTGTATATATCGTCAAACGAAGCAACTAAGTCAGCATAGATAAGCTCTTAACGTTAAGTTAACAAATAACTCACCGCCAAATGTATGATCTTTAGTGCTAGACTCTCTTCACCTATTGAAATATTGGCTTCATCTTATTTCATCATTTATATAACTGTCATGCAAATTTTTTTTCTGATACAAAACTATAAGTATCAATATATACTATTATTCTATCCCTAAAAAATATTTTCACTCAATTCACAGCAATGATTGAAACCTATATATATCATAGGTAAAAGAAATCCTCTTCTATTACAAGATACATATTTATGAGTTGAAAAGCTTCTGCGGTGTTAGCAACTCTGTCGTTCGATAGCAAGAAGTTAAGTTTTTGAGTGCTGATCAATTCAATCGCTCATTTAGAAAAATATAGGACTAGTATTTGATAACTTGAGCAAAGAATGAGCCATGATTAATTCCCGCCCTATATCTTGATTGTTCATTACTCATGTGTCGTTTTCTGTTTTGCTGGCCTGTCACAGTAACTGACATGAATAGCTAATCTGTAATAACTAAAGATAAAATGGTGAAGCCCGAAAGCACAAAAGCTGTCCATCGCCTAAAATTCTATCTGCCACCATGTCTGTTAATTCCAAGTTATACGAAGGCAAAGCGAAAATTCTCTATACAACTGATGATCCTGAAGTTTTACTAGCTGACTTCAAAGATGATGCCACGGCATTTAATGCCCAAAAGCGAGGCAGTATCCTGGGAAAAGGAAATATAAACTGTAGCATTTCCAGTCAGCTGTTTCAGAAGTTGGAAGAATTTGGTATTAAAACACACTTTATTGATAGCCCAGCCCCCCATCAAATGCGGGTAAAGGCAGTAAAAATATTACCTTTAGAAGTAGTTATCCGTAATATTGCGGCGGGTAGTTTGTGTCAACAAACAGGATTAGAATTGGGTACATTATTAAAACAGCCCCTAGTAGAGTTTTATTATAAAAACGATCAACTGGGAGATCCACTACTAACACGCGATCGCCTCTTACTACTAGAACTCGCAACACCGGAACAAGTAGATGCAATTACTCATCTAGCATTGCAAATTAATGAGTTTCTCCAGAAATTCTGGCTGGGCTGCGGTATTACCCTAGTTGACTTCAAACTAGAATTTGGTGTTGACTCACAAGGAAATCTGCTTTTAGCAGATGAGATTAGTCCTGACACCTGCCGTTTGTGGAACGTAACAGAAACAGACCCTAATCGTCGTGTTATGGACAAAGACCGTTTCCGTAGAGACTTAGGGAATGTAGAAGATGCTTATCAGGAGGTTTTGCAACGAGTGCTACAAGCAGTGGAAACTAAAAATTGAAATATATGAACCGTGCTGAATGAACAGTGCTTTTCTAGTAACGAGTAGGTATCCCACCATTACTCAGCAAGTGGTTTATGCCCCGCTACGCTAAAAGCACTTAAAATTGCCTTGTGATGGTGTGTGGATGTGAAGAGGAATATAAGTAAGATGCGTTTATCTCCCGTATTAGTGGCAGCTGTAGCAATTACAGCACCTTTAACTAGCTCTTTAAGTGCCAATGCACAAACTCCTAACAGTTTAGAGCAGACAGCAGAAGTTTCTCCCCCTGCAACTAATCAGCAGTCAGAACAGGTTGAAACCTCTCCAGAACAGCAGTCCCAATTCACCGAAGTTAAAAGCCTAGCAGAAACTCCCACCTTGGAAACGCCTGCTCCGGCTGCTTCATCATCTGTCAATAAATCAACAAATTCCGCAACAACTGCAACAAAAGAGGTCACTGTACCTACAGTAGAAGTTGCCACAATCGCCAATCCTCCTACACAACAGTTTAATTCTTTCCCAGATATTCAAGCATCAGCTGCTGTTACCAAAAATTCAACACCTCAGAAGTCAGTTGCTAAATCCCCTGTGGTGATTTCTTCATCGTTATCAAAAATCACAACCACAAAAGCAGCACTGAGTAACCGGGGAACAGCAAGTCAACTGACACAAGTACCAGCAACCAATCCCACTACCCCAACGCCAGAAACAACTCCCACTACTCCAACAACTGAACCAACAACACCAACATTAGAAACAACTCCCACTACCCCAACAACTGAACCAACAACACCAGACTCTACTAATCCTCCCCCCACTCAAGATAATTTCAACACTCCCAACAACACCCAGGAAACTACTGAACCTCGTGTGTTGGTATCAGAAGTTCTAGTGAGAGCGCAAACAGGACAACTCACCCCAGAATTAGAAACTCAAGTTTATAACGTTATCCGCACCCAACCAGGACGGACAACAACCCGTACCCAACTGCAAGAAGACATTAACGCCATTTTTGCAACAGGTTTCTTCTCTAACGTCCAAGCAGCACCAGAAGACACACCCCTGGGAGTGAGAGTAAGTTTTGTTGTTCAGCCCAACCCTGTCTTAACCAAGGTAGAAATACAAGCCAATCCTGGCACTCAAATTGCTTCAGTTCTTCCATCTGGTACTGCTGATGAAATCTTCCGCGAACAGTATGGCAAAATTCTCAACTTGCGGGACTTACAAGAAGGCATCAAGCAATTAACCAAGCAGTACCAAGATAGAGGTTACGTCCTAGCCAACGTTATTGGCGCGCCACAAGTCTCAGAAAGTGGAGTCGTCACCCTCCAAGTAGCTGAAGGGGTGGTAGAAAACATTAAAGTTCGCTTCCGCAACAAAGAAGGTCAAGATGTCAACGAGAAAGGAGAACCAATTAGAGGCCGCACTAGGGAGTATGTAATTAAGCGGGAATTGGAATTAAAGCCTGGGCAAGTATTTAATCGCAACACCGTACAAAAAGACCTACAACGGGTATTTGGTACAGGATTATTTGAAGATGTTAATGTCTCTCTTGATCCTGGTACTGATCCCAGCAAAGTAGATGTAGTCGTGAATGTGGTTGAACGCAGCAGTGGTTCAATTGCGGCTGGTGCTGGTATTAGTTCTGCTAGTGGACTGTTTGGTACAATCAGCTATCAGCAGCAAAACCTAGGTGGTAGAAACCAAAAACTAGGGGCAGAATTGCAGGTAGGTGAAAGAGAATTGCTGTTTGACCTCCGCTTCACAGATCCTTGGATTGCAGGCGATCCTTACCGGACTTCCTACACAGCTAATATTTTCCGTCGCCGTTCCATTTCCTTGATTTTTGACGGAGAAGATAACGATATTAGAACATTTAACCCTGGTAATCCCGCTGATACCGACGAGCAAGACCGTCCCCGCGTCACCCGTTTAGGCGGTGGTCTGACTTTTACTCGTCCTTTATCTGGCAATCCTTACGAGAGAGCAGAATGGACTGCTTCAGCTGGATTCCAGTATCAAAGAGTAACTACCCGTGATAGTGATGGCAATTTAAGAAAAGACGGGGCGGTATTTGACGATAACGGTAACCGCCTCAGCGAAACCATTCCCCTGAGTTTCTCCGGTACAGGGGAAGATGATTTATTGTTACTGCAATTGGGAGCGCAGCGCGATCGCCGTGATAATCCCTTACAACCTACTAGGGGTTCTTTCCTGCGTTTCGGCGTAGACCAATCAGTACCCATTGGTTCAGGTAGTATTTTCCTCACCAGATTCCGGGGCAGCTACAGTCAATATTTACCTGTAAAATTTACTGGCTTTACAAGAGGCCCAGAAACCCTAGCCTTTAACATCCAAGGCGGTACAGTCTTCGGTGATTTACCTCCCTATGAAGCGTTTACCCTTGGTGGTAGCAACTCTGTTCGGGGTTATGAAGAAGGTACATTAAGCAGTGGACGTAGCTACGTACAAGCATCAGTAGAGTATCGTTTCCCTGTGTTCTCCGTTGTGAGTGGTGCATTATTCTTTGATGTTGGTAGTGACTTAGGCACTACCACCAGAGCAGCTGAAATACTGAATAAAAACGGTACTGGCTACGGTTATGGTCTGGGTGTGCGTGTACAATCACCTCTTGGCCCAATCCGTATTGACTACGGTATCAACGACGATGGCGAGAGCCGGATTAATTTTGGGATTGGCGAAAGGTTTTAGGGTAATCATTACTCATGAGTCATTAGTCGAGCATCTAGCTTGCTAATGATGTCAATTACCTTAATACTATTTGGTTAGGAAGACGAAGGATGCAAGGAAAGTAAAAGCAGCAGGGTAAATTACCCCAATGCCCCATTCTCCACGCCCCATTCCCTTTTGAACGCTTGATCAGGGTTTTTACCAAAACTTCCTATGCAAAATAACGACTTATTTATACTGGGTTCACGCCTATGCTAGAACACACGCTAGCTGCGGCAATTACTCAAACTGGTGTGGGACTCCATAGTGGTGTTAGTACCAAGGTGCGGATACTACCGACGGATGCAGGAAGTGGACGCTATTTTGTGCGGGTGGATTTGCCAGATTTGCCAATTATCCCAGCCCAAGTAGCGGCTGTGAATCAAACAGTCCTGTCAACGCAGCTCGGTAAAGACGAAGCCTCAGTTCGCACGGTGGAACATTTATTGGCGGCTTTAGCGGGAATGGGTATAGATAACGCCCGCATTGAAATCGATGGGTCGGAAGTACCGCTTTTAGATGGTTCAGCGCAGATTTGGGCAACTAGTATTGCTGAAGTTGGCTTGAAATCACAACCACTCACTCAGTCAAAAGAATCCTTAACCATTGAACAACCAATTTGGATTCACCAAGATGATGCTTTTGTAGCTGCGCTTCCAGCCTCAGAAACGCGCTTCAGCTACGGCATTGACTTTGATTTATCTGCAATTGGTAATCAATGGCATAGTTGGTCTATGGCTACCGACTTAAACAAAACTAGCCTGAGTTTTGGGGAAGAAATAGCCCCAGCGCGGACTTTTGGGTTAGCTCATCAAATCGAACATTTGCAAAAATCTGGGTTAATCAAAGGCGGTAGCCTAGATAATGCCCTGGTGTGCGGGCCTGATGGCTGGCTAAATCCACCATTAAGATTTGCAAATGAGCCAGTCCGTCATAAAATTTTGGATTTAGTAGGGGATTTGAGTTTATTGGGATATTTTCCCCGCGCTCATTTTTTAGCGTACAAAGCCAGTCATAATTTACATATTCAGCTGGCACAAAAAATTTTAGCCCTTAGCTAAAATTCCCCATCCTAACTAAATACCCAAAATAAAATTCCAATACACTACCAATGTCCACCCTGTCTGAAGTGAATAGTCCTAATGCGATCGCTACCGCATCCACATCTCATGATGAGGCTGCACCTGAGATCAAAACAACTCTCAACCCTGAAGAAATTCAGCAACTACTACCCCACCGCTACCCATTTCTACTGGTAGATAAAATTATCGACTATGTACCCGGTAAGCGAGCCGTAGGTATTAAAAACGTTACAATCAACGAGCCGCAGTTCCAAGGTCACTTTCCAGGTAGACCACTGATGCCAGGTGTGCTAATTGTAGAAGCAATGGCTCAAGTAGGTGGTGTTGTTTTAAGGCAATTACCAGAGATGGAAGGTGGACTGTTTGTTTTTGCTGGTATAGATAAAGTCCGCTTCCGCCGTCAAGTCATACCAGGAGATCAACTAGTAATGACAGTGGAACTGTTATGGATTAAACAGCGTCGTTTCGGTAAAATGCAAGCCCGTGCTGAAGTTGACGGTCAACTGGCAGCCGAAGGCGAATTAATGTTTTCTCTAATTAACTAAAAACTAACTGGTGTGGTGGCACTGTAGCCGTAAACTATGCTGCATTCTCAAAGCAGGATAGCAATTAAACAAAACTGCCACAAACTAATTTTAGATTTTAAATTTCGGATTTTGGTGAAGCAGCAAGGTCTTGGGGATCTCCCCTAAGTAGCTTGCTTCCCCGCAGGTATTAGTTTTTTCGGTGTAATTCCGACTGCTGACCAGCAGAAAAAATCTAGAAATCATCAATCTAAAATTTAAAATTCAAATTGATTGACTTTCGCCGACCTCACACATTCACTTGCCCGACCTTCTTCTTATGAAGAATCACACACTCAGCCACGCCAGTAGTCTCAAATTTGGCATCAAAGCAAGGCACTGGCTTATCAAGACAGTTCTGGAGATTTACCCTTGAAAACCCTGATTCATCCAACTGCTGTAATTCATCCAAACTCGGAACTACACCCAACGGTGCAAGTCGGTGCTTATGCTGTGATCGGAGCAAACGTCAAAGTCGGTGCTGACACTATTATTGGCGCACACGCTGTGCTAGAAGGTCCTTGTGAAATTGGGGTAGGAAATCAGATTTTCCCAGGTGCAGCTATCGGTATGGAACCTCAAGACCTCAAGTTTGTTGGTGAACCGACTTGGGTGAGAATTGGCGATCGCAATTTGATTCGCGAGTACGTCACCATTAACCGCGCCACTGGTGCAGGCGAAGCCACGGTAATCGGCAATAACAACCTACTGATGGCTTATGTTCACGTAGCTCATAACTGTGTCATTGAAGACTCAGTTGTGATTGCCAACTCTGTAGCCTTAGCTGGTCACGTCCACATTGAATCCCGCGCCAGACTCAGTGGTGTGTTGGGTGTACATCAATTTGTACATATCGGTAGACACGCAATGGTAGGAGGAATGGCACGTATCGACCGCGATGTCCCACCTTATATGCTAGTCGAAGGCAATCCCGCCAGGATTAGAACCCTCAATCTGGTAGGACTGAAACGTTCTGGGTTTGATAGCAACGAGTTACAACTCCTCAAAAAAGCCTATCGCATTCTCTACCGTTCTAGTCTGAGCTTTAAAGAAGCTTTAGAACAACTGGAATCCCTAGGAGACACTGAAACCCTGCAAAATCTACGCCGTTTCCTGTTATTGTCCCAAATGCCAGGAAGACGTGGCTTGATTCCCGGTAGAGGGAAGGTAAGCGGGAGTGATGAATCTTAGGCAGAGGTGCAGGGGGCAGGGTGCAAGGGGAGAATTTAACCCAGTACCCAATCCCCAGTACCCAGTACCCAGTTTTTGAATTTTGAATTTTAAATTTTAAATGCGGATATTTATCAGCACTGGTGAAGTGTCTGGCGATTTGCAAGGATCGCTGTTGATTGCGGCGTTGCAGCGTCAAGCTGTGGCGGCGGGAATAGAGTTGGAGATTGTGGCCTTGGGTGGCGACAAGATGGCAGAAGCAGGGGCGAAGATTCTGGGGAATACCAGCGGTATTGGTTCAATGGGTATTCTGGAATCTTTACCTTATGTTTTGCCAACTCTGATAGTACAGCGTCAAGCGATCGCCTATTTAAAACAACATCCCCCAGATTTAGTGGTGCTGATTGACTACATGGGGCCGAATATCGGCATCGGTAGTTATATGCAAAAGCATTTACCAAATGTGCCTGTGGCGTACTACATTGCGCCCCAAGAGTGGGTTTGGTCGATGAGTTTGCAAAATACCTCCCGAATTGTGGGATTTACAGATAAGTTACTAGCAATCTTTCCAGAAGAAGCCCGTTATTTTCGCGAAAATGGGGCTAATGTTACCTGGGTCGGACACCCCCTCATTGACCGGATGCAGGATGCTCCAAGCCGCGAAGCAGCCCGCACTCAATTGAAAATAGATAACGAGCAGGTAGCGATCGCACTTCTCCCAGCTTCGCGGCGACAAGAATTAAAATATCTGTTACCAGTAATTTTTCAAGCTGCCCAAACTATTCAAACAAAATTACCAACCGCTCATTTTTGGATTCCTCTGTCGTTGGAAGTTTACAGACAGCCAATAGAGGAGGCTATTAAGCGTTACGGTTTGCAGGCTACAGTCATCTCAGGTCAACAAAAAGCGGTATTTGCTGCGGCTGATTTTGCCATCACCAAATCCGGCACAGTTAACTTGGAACTAGCTTTATTAAACGTGCCGCAAGTAGTAGTTTATCGTCTACACCCCATTACAGCTTGGATTGCCAGAACCATCCTCAGAGGTTCTATTCCCTTTGCATCACCACCTAACTTAGTAGTGATGAAACCAATTGTGCCGGAGTTATTGCAAGAACAAGCAACCCCAGAAAATATTACCCAAGCAGCAATGGAATTATTGCTGAATTCCCAACGCCGACGACAGACTTTGGCAGATTACCAACAAATGCGCCAGTGTTTGGGAGAATTGGGGGTATGCGATCGCGCAGCTCAAGAAATTTTGCAAATGTTACCCAATTAATTCTATTTCGATTTTAAATAGTGGTTGACTCATAAAATACTCAGGGTCAGCAACAAGGAGTCATAGCTTGTCATGAGACAACAACGTCCCATCGCAGTAGATTTGTTCGCAGGTGCAGGCGGAATGACCCTTGGCTTTGAGCAGGCTGGCTTTGATGTGTTAGCGGCGGTAGAAATTGATCCAATTCACTGTGCTACCCATGAGTTTAATTTTCCGTTCTGCACAGTGTTGTGTAAAAGTGTCGAACAAACAACTGGGAAAGAAATCAGACAGCGATCGCAAATTGGCGATCAAGAAATTGATGCAGTAATCTGTGGTTCACCCTGCCAAGGTTTTTCTCTGATGGGCAAACGGATTTTTGATGATCCGCGTAACTCTCTAGTATTTCACTTCCACCGATTGGTTTTAGAGTTACAACCAAAGTTTTTCGTCATGGAAAACGTGCGGGGAATTACCGTTGGTGAACACAAACAAATCCTCAAATCATTGATTGATGAATTTCAAGCCTGTGGCTACCAAGTAGAAGCAAAATATCGAATTCTCAACGCCGCTAAATACGGTGTACCCCAAGCGCGAGAAAGATTATTTCTCCTGGGCGCAAGGAAGGATATCAACTTACCCAACTATCCCCAACCAATTACTCAACCAGCCAAGCCCAATCACAACCTAGATGAAAACTCAGAATTGGCAGTTTGTCCCACGGTCTGGCAAGCCATTGGCGATTTACCAGAGGCGGAAGATTATTTAGAGTTGTTACATAGAGATTGGGTAATAGCAGAATTTCAGAAACCTAGTGACTATGCTGAGATTATGCGCGGCATCAAGACTGCTATTGATGATTATGCTTATCCTCGCCAATTTGATACCCGTATTCTTTCTTCCAGCCTGAGAACAAATCATTCAGAAACTATTAGACAACGTTTTCAGGAAACTCCCCAAGGAGAAAGAGAACCCATTAGCCGATTTCATAAATTACATCCGGCTGGTGTTTGCAATACCTTAAGGGCTGGAACGGATAAATATAAGGGTTCTTTTACTTCTCCTCGACCCATTCATCCTTGGCAACCTAGATGTATCACCGTGAGGGAAGCTGCACGCCTGCACTCTTACCCCGACTGGTTTAGATTTCACATCACCAAATGGCACGGATTTCGCCAAGTTGGGAATTCTGTACCACCATTACTAGCCAAGGCGGTAGCCCAAGAGATTATGCGCAATTTGAAGATAACGCCTGTGAAACCCAGTATTCAATATAATTTGGGTGCGGAAAGGCTTTTACAATTAAATATCTCCCAAGCTGAACACTATTATCATTCCAGCCGAAAGGACTAAAGTCTTGACTCCAAACTTATGTCCAAGCACGGAAAAATGTGCTGTTTTCCCAAATGCTAGCAGTACGCTGGGCGATCGCTGCCAATTCTGGTTCTGTCAAAGGCTGAAAATCACGCGCTACTTTCACATTACTTTCTAACTGTTCTATACTTTCCGCCGCAATTACGCAACAATGCACTCCTGGCTGAGACATGGTAAATCCTAAAGCTTGCTGCATCCCTGTTAAACCTCCAGGTTGAAACAAGCGACCGTAAGCCGGGACTTTCATGGCAATTACACCTACATTGTTAGCTTGTGCCACTGGTAAAACCACAGGGATGAACGGTCGCGGGTGGTGTTTGTCGGCGGCGTTTACTGGAATGAGAGTAGTGTGGAAGGGATAGCGACGTAAACCTTCCGCAATTACTTCTGGATCATGATGTCCGGTAATCCCGGCAAACCTGACTAATTTTTGTTGGATAGCTTCTTCTAAAGCTTTGATAGCACCAGAGGAACTAAAGATGGTGTCGAGTTCTGCGGTAAATGAGACATGGTGTAATTGCCACAAATCCAGATAATCTGTATTGAGACGTTTGAGCGATCGCTCTAGTTCTCGCCATGCTCCGTCCCGATCCCGTTGAGCAGTCTTGCTAGCTAAAAATATTTTGGCGCGATGGGGTGGTAAGACTTTACCTAAATAATCTTCACTCGGCCCATAACTAGCAGCTGTATCAAAATAGCGAATACCAAGGTCTAAAGCTGTTTGAATCAGACTGACAGCTTCACCCTCTTTCCCAGTTGAAGATAAGGGTGTTTGCCCTGCACCTCCCAAACCGAAAATAGGTACTTTAACTTCTGTACGTCCTAAAACCCTTTCCGGCATAAAGATTGTTGTGGCGGTGCTGGTAGAAGAATTTTTCTGCAAAGCAGCAGAAGCTACAATACCGCCAGTTACAGCAGCACTGGTAATGAGGAAATTACGCCGTGTCTGTTTTGCTGTCATGGTGAGGGAAAAATTCCTACTTTTCTTGTATGGTAGCGACTATTAATTACTTTGCAACGGTGCATTCAAAGCTTTTTCGATGCGATCGCGCGTTTCTAATAAATGGGCTTTAGTGTATTCATCGTTAGTATTCACTTGTTGCAGCTTCTCATTTAGCTGTTTAAGTTTATACCAAGCTAGCGAGCGAGCATCTTCTGGGACTTTTTCTCTACGTAATACCATGCCAATCAAGATATTGAGATATTCCCTTTGTAAACCACGTCGAAAACTCGTAATTTTGAGCGTGCCATCTTTCGGCTGTATAACCTCAGTCCAAATACCATTTTGTAATGTATCAAATAATTCTGGCAAAGTTAGTGCTTTGTTAGGTGGGCTTTTCAGTTCGATATCCTTTAACAATGAGAGGCGATTGCCTGAGAGTAAGTCCCTTAAAACCGCACTTTGGAATAGTAAGACTAAGTCATGAACAGGATAATCTAAACGTCCCACCACAGGAGAACTACCCCAATGTCGCCATCGGGAAGGTGCTAATTTATTGATTAAATCTGGGGGAAAATTCCAGGCATTGTCAGCAAAGACATACTTTTGCAAGGTTGTTAAAGCTTGTCTTTGTTTTTCTAGAGGAACTTGTGTAAATGGTAATCGCCTTGATGAATTTTCCAAGTCCCTAGATGATATTTCTCTAGCCTGCATTCGATAGAACGACTGTCCACCGATATATTTAGTCGTGTAGAAAATATTATCTAAGTAGTTACCAAGAACAGTATTAAATCTGTACCTGACATCGCTGTAGCTATCGCCTACTAGTGGGTAACGCTGGTTAAGACGTTCCCACATTAGCCGTAAGTTTTCTAGTTGCCACTGAGAATAAACTAGCACGTTACTACTGTAGTCCCAAGCATCGGCAGTGGGGTCAAGGTCAGATACATCCTCATCAGTGGCGTAACTTAGCTCTGGTTTGTCAGATTGACTAGCGATTTCTTGTAGGATCGGCTTTTCGGCAATGGGGGTTTGGGCTTGAGTTTGTGTGTAGCCATACTGAATTGCCCACTCATCATAAGGGCCAACAATGTTAGGAAAATAATCTCCCTGTTTTGTACCTTGGGGGGCAATGTTGGGGGGAATGTAATCCATTACCGAACTTGTTAAACCTTTGGTACGGGTAATCTCTTGATTATTCATTTCTTCTGGTGTCAGAAAAGTACTACCCCGGAAGTTATGGCGTAAACCGAGAGTGTGACCGACTTCGTGAGCAATAATTAAACGTAAATATTCATGGATATATTGTTTGACTTCTTCTTGGCTGGGTGCTTTGTCTGGCAACAGTGACATTGCCAAAGCACCAAAGGCAAATTGATTGGCTACTTCTATGCCATAACAAAGATCATACTTGCTAGCTAATAGAGATAATCGCTGCAAGAGTTGATTTGACTGGCTGTTTTCGTGGGTGGATTGATTCTGATTACACAGGCGACGATTGCGAATTAATTCAGATAAGGAAGTGCGGTTGGGGGCTTGATTGGGTTGTACCAGTTGTTCATATTGCCCTTTGAGAAAGCGGACAAAGCTGGCATCGACTAAAATATCTGCATCTAAAATTTCCCCAGTTAACGGATTAACACGGGATGGACCCATTGCAAAATAACCATCTACGGTGTTAATCCAGCGAATCGTATTGTAGCGAATATCTGCTGGATCCCAAGTGGCGTTATCTGGCATTTGCCTAGCTTCAATTGCATCCTTAAATCCAGCTTTCAGAAAAGCTTGATTCCACATGAGTATCCCTTCTTGAATCGCATCGCGATACTGTGGCGGTACAGCATTATCAATCCAAAAAACAATCGGTTTTTTTGGACGAGATATAGGTGCTTCGGGATTTTGTTTTTCGAGATGCCAACGATTAAGGTAGCGGACAAAGGGATCATTGTGATCTTCTTTGGATAAATCTTGGTAAGCAGTAATAAAATAACCTACACGTTCGTCGGCCAAGCGGGGACGATAATTATTATTCGGTAGTTGTGAAAGACTATAGTGAACTCGAAGAGTAAAACCCCGGTTGTCAGCTAGGGATGCTATATTCAGAGCTTCATTCTCTTTGCTACCAGTACCTACAAAGTTTAATACTGATTCCACTTCTAGATTTTGGGGGAAGGCTTTAGCGTTACCAAAATAAGATTGCTCAGTGTTGGGGGCAATACCTATACTGGCAGCTAATCCAGCCAAGTCTGTTAGCAGTAAATCTCCCAAGTCAATCAATAAAGTTTTACGTTGGGGATGAATGCTTTTGATGGCTATTGAATAGAGGAGAGAATCACTAAAAGACCGAGCTAGCGATCGCGCTTGGGGATCACCTTCACGGGTGCGAAAATTGACGTTACGCACCACAAAATTTAATTTATTATCTACTCGCTGAAAATAAAACAAAAAATCTTGTAGTGGCATTCCACTATAAATTCCCTTTTCCCCAATCCCAGATTCTAGCGTGGTAGTAGCTAGGTAGTTTTTATTGAGTTGCTCTGGTTTAATTTCTAAATAAATTTTATTCTTTTCCTTGTGACGATATAAAGTAAATAAACCTTCTAGTTTTTCAGTGTCTTTGGTGACTTCGTTAAATGCTTCCAAATCATCTTTCTTTTCTGGTTTAGATTCTGTATCAGGTTTCTTTTCCGATTTGTCTGTCGGTTTCCCGGCTTTGAGTAATGGCTGTTGCCCTGACTGTTTGGGATTTTTAACTAGCCAATAGAAAAACTGGCTTTTTACCTGTTGCTGCTGATCAATTACCCATACTTGTTTCGGTTGCTGCACTAGAGATTGCGGCGGTAATTTGAGAGTAGCAGTTACTAATCGTTTTGATGTGAAAGCAATGGGTTGGTTGTGACTTGGAAAAATAGGGCTAGAGATTTGAGGAATTCTATATAGATGTGGTGGTTGATTTTTTTGTCTCTGGAATTTTGCAACTATGTTTTGTTCATTTGGCTGGGGTTGCTTGACTACATTCTGCGGTAGCGATTTGGCATGAGCATCAGCCATAGCAAAGAAAAAGCTATGCAGCAAAATCACATAAAAACTTAACCTATTCATTTAATTTATCCCTGAATACTATAATCAATTAACTTTTACTAAGTACAATATTTTTACTGATGGCAAATACTGGTAAGCAACTAATCAGCTACAAGCTGCCAACCAAGTAATTTTTAATAAACATTTTTAATCTAGTTGTTTTGTTTTGCTGTAGTATTTTTCCTAATAATATTTTTTATAGTAAACATTACGCATTATTTTGGCATTAGTTTCGTAAATTTACCGCATAGAAAGATAATATTTTAGTCAAAATAGTTGAAAATGACTACTTTCCAGGAAAAATACCTAATTATCAAGTTATACATTTAAATTTGCCCAGAAAAAAATACCTGCATAGTTTAAATGTTGTTGACAAATTACCAAACTTAATTGCTTAGATCTATTTTATACTGCGGACTCAAAAGAAAGAGAGGCTCTAATCTCTCTCCTCTGGACTCTTGAGCTTAAAAAATCATCAGTATTACTGGATACAAATATGTCACAATTACCTCAAGTTTGGAAACTTCTGCAAAATTATGTCAAAGGTTCAAGGTCACAAGATAGACCACTCAAGAAAAATTTGGTATCGCCAACATTTTTACATTTCAGAAACAATCGACAAAAAGCTGATAAACACCTAAAAACTAATCAAGATAATTTACAAAAAGATATTCTATTGCAAAAATTACAAACAAAACTAGAAATATGGACAAACTCAGGAGATGATGGCGAATTTAAAGTTAGCGATCGCCAACTTTATGCAGAAATTTATGATTTACTCGGCAGTAGTGCATTGACATCAGAAATAGTAGATAAATTGACAAATTTGCTCATTACAGAGAACCAATGGCAACCAATCCTACTATTTCAACGTTTAGCTAGTTTTTATCTGAGTTGGTGTCATGGAGAATTTATCGATGCACCTCCTAGCGATAACTTCCCTCAGCAAAAATTGATGGCTATGGTAGCACAGAATCAGGCGATCGGGCTGCGGCAAATAGATATATATACAGGTTTAAATGTATTAATTTTATTGCTTGAGTTACACCGTTACGCGCAAATGCAAGAAGCTTTACGGCATCAAATTAACTTTTATCCATCTGGAGAACCAGACACAGAGAGCTTTTTTACATCCCAATTACTGCGAGTAATTCACTATAGTGACGCAATCGAAATTGGTAATTTTAGTAACATTGTGGGTGAATTTCTTCAAGGTGCTAACTTGCAAGCTGCATATCTGGGTGATGCTAATCTTACAGATGTAAATTTGAACGGCGCAAATCTCACAGGAGCATATTTGGGTGATGCTAACCTGACTGGAGCCAGCTTTCAAGATGCGAACCTAGCAGGTGCAAACCTTGGTGATACTAACCTTAGTAGCGCAAACCTCCAAGGTGCAAACCTGAGTCATGCAGACCTCAGTAGTGCAAACCTCACAGGAGCTAACCTGAGTGGTGCAAACCTAGAACGTACCGACCTCAGCCACGCCGACCTCAGTAGTTGTCAGCTCAACGATACTGAACTATGTCATGCTAACCTGAGTGGTGCAAACCTCCGCGATGCTATACTTTGCCGTGCCAACCTTGCCAACGCTGTCCTATTTGGTGCAAATCTTAGCGACACTAACCTCAAAAATGTTCATCTCAATCACGCCGACCTTTGTCGTGCTGACTTGAGTGGTGCTGATTTGTCAGATGCCATTCTCAATGGAGCTAACCTCAGTGACACAATTTTGTTCAGTACCAATTTGAGTGCAGCCAGTCTCATGGCAACAGACCTCAGCTATGCCAAACTCAACGGTGCTAAATTGAGCGATGCTAAACTCAATGGTGCAATGTTCTTAGGTGCTGACCTGAGTGGAGTTGACCTTAGTCGGGTAATTCTCAACGATGCCGATTTGAGTGGTGGTATTCTCAGCGAAGCTGACTTGAGTGGTGCAGACCTAAGTGATGCGGTACTCCTGGGTACTGACTTGAGTTTTGCTAATCTCAATCATGCGAATTTAAGCGGTAGTAATCTCAGTGGTGCAATGTTGAATGGTGCAGACTTAACTGAAGCTAATTTGACCTACACCATTCTCGAGGATACAGATGTAACTGAAGCCAATTTAGATGCTACACACTGGGGTGAAAAGCAGCAATGGGAAGGTGTGCGGGGTCTAGAGACAGCCCTGAACGTCCCTGTGATGTTAAAAAAGCAATTGGGGTTAGATGAATAACAAAAATCAAGAATTGGCAACCAGAAGTTTAACCCTATACATGGGGTAAATATTTTGACTCATAAACCCTTAAATCTTTCTACTCCTCTACCCTCTCACTGCAAAAAGTTTGTTTGTTGCATTGAGAAAATATACATGGTGCATTTAGATATAATAATGACTCATTAATTATTGTGTTTTCCTAAGTGGAGAAACAAATGGGTCGCGCCAAAAAGGTTGTGTTGGCATATTCTGGTGGAGTCGATACCTCCGTTTGCATTCCCTACCTCAAGCATGAGTGGGGAGTAGAAGAGGTGATTACGTTAGCAGCAGATTTAGGTCAGGGTGATGAATTAGAACCAGTTCGAGAAAAAGCTCTAAAATCGGGAGCAAGTGAATCTTTGGTGGTGGATGTCAAAGATAGTTTTATCAAAGACTATGCTTTTGCAGCTATTCAAGCTAACGCCCTCTATGAAAATCGTTATCCCCTAGGAACTGCCCTGGCTCGTCCGTTAATTGCTAAAATCCTGGTCGAAACTGCACAAAAATATGGTGCTGATGCGATCGCACATGGTTGTACAGGAAAAGGTAACGATCAGGTACGCTTTGATGTCTCCTGTGCTGCATTGAATCCCGACTTGAAGATTCTCGCACCGGCGCGGGAATGGGGTATGAGTCGTGAGCAAACCATCGCCTACGGTGAACAATTTGGGATTCCCGCCCCTGTGAAAAAGTCTTCCCCCTATAGTATTGATAAAAATTTGTTGGGCCGCAGTATTGAAGCTGGTGTGCTGGAAGATCCCACATTTGAGCCACCAGAAGAAATTTATGAAATGACCAAAGCGATCGCTGATACCCCCAATGAGCCAGAATATTTAGAAATTGGATTCATTCAAGGTATACCCACTACTCTCAATGGTGTAGCCAAAAATCCTGTCGAGCTGATCCAAGAACTTAATCAAATTGTAGGAAATCACGGTGTTGGTCGCATCGACATGATTGAAAACCGTTTGGTAGGGATCAAATCACGGGAAATCTACGAATCGCCAGCCATGTTGGTGCTAATTCAAGCCCATAGAGATTTAGAAAGCCTGACCTTAACCGCAGATGTTACCCACTACAAACGGGGTATTGAAGATACCTATACCCAGATGGTCTACAACGGTTTATGGTACAGTCCGCTCAAAGGTGCTTTAGATGCTTTTATCCAAAAGACCCAAGAGCAAGTATCTGGAACTGTCCGTTTGAAACTCTTTAAGGGTAATGCCACTATCGTTGGTCGTTGGAGTGATAATTCACTCTATACACCCGATTTAGCGACCTACGGATCTGAAGATCAGTTCGACCACAAAGCAGCTGAAGGCTTCATTTACGTTTGGGGACTACCGACGCGTATTTGGGCAAAACAAACTAAATAAAGGCAAAAGGTAAATAAATTCCCAACTGCTCTTTACCTACCTTAACTGTTGACTACCAACAGTCAAAATAAAAAGGCAAAAGAAAAATTCTTTTGCCTTTTTATTTTAACCCTTTGGGTGACTCTAGGAGCGTCGCTATCGCCATTTGCTTTATGCCGGGAAACCCTTTCGGCAGTTGCTAATGGGGTTTCCCCCATTAGCAACTGCCGACGCTCCTGCGTCGCTAACGCTGCGCTAACACCACCGCAATGGCTCAACTTTTGACTTTTTCCTACTCTTCTGCTGCTTGTTTAACTTGGCGAGATTCCAACCACAGAGGGATACCAATCAAAGCGACAAGTATTAATAAAGCCAAAATAGCAAATTGACTCACCCAAGCTACCAATTGTTCGAGAGAAACAATCCTACCTGCGAAAAAGGCTAATGTCACCATTAAACTAGCCCAAGCAGTTGCTCCCAAAATGTTGTATACCAAAAATTTTGCAAAAGGCATCTCAGCTATACCAGCTATTGGTGCAGCGAAGATTCGCAATAGTGCAAAAAAGCGACCGAAAAATACCGCCTTAGCTGCATTTTCACTAAATTGCTCTTTAATACTCAACAATCGTACTTCACTAAATCGGAATATCTTACCTACTTGCAATAAAAAAGACCAACCCCCCAATCTACCAATCCAGTAGCCACAAATTCCCCCCAACACAGCACCAATAATGGCAATACTTAAAACTATCCAATAATTCAGTTCATTACTACCAGCAAGAAAGCCACCTACTAAGGTTACGGTTTCACCAGGAAGAGGAATGCCCAAGTTCTCTAGCAATATTCCTAAAAAAATAGCCCAGTAACCATAATGATGGGCAAACTCCTGGATGTTTTCTAGTGAAATCAACTCAAGAGACATCCCGCACCGCCGCCTTTACAATTTTTTACTTTATATACATCTTTGCTTGTTTTTAGCTGGAGTGTCAATCAAGCCACTACATTAAGCAATGTAAAATCCAAATTTGTAGGTTAAGACCTAGAATCTACCAGCATCCTGTCTAACTACACCTTTCATATCAATTTGAATATGGAACAAGTCACTACTATAGATTTAAATATATAGTAATAATCAGTGATTCATAATTGACAATCAAATATCAATCAGTTATTAGCATAAGCGCATAAAGAGTGTAATAAATCAATCACATTTTATAAAAAATTTATAAAAAACTTAATAGAATATGAAGGTTGTGTAAAAGATATGTTTGATACGGAAATCATTAGGCGTTTATGCCTATATTGAGGGATGTTAAAACAAATTATACGGAATAAATACTGAAGCAAGTGCTTGAAATTTTGTGGTTACAGCCTGCTACTCATGGTAGGTGTAATTTGAATTTCACACCTAGCACTTCAATAGTATCAACTTCCGCTTACTGCTTCTGTTAAGTGTTTCAACTACTTAGTTAAAATTATGACACTCACACAAGAATTGCAAGTGGTTTTGTTTCAACCCCAAGGAAGCATAGACCTACAGGGTGGGACAGTTCTGAGTCAACAAATGACCGAAATTGAGCCTGAGCCTCATCAGCTTTGGGTAATTGATCTGGCAGCAGTAGACTTTATGGACAGTTCCGGTTTAGTTTCATTAGTTAAGGCACTCACAGCAGCCAGACAGAATGGTTGTCGGTTGGTTCTGTGCAACGTACAGACTCCTGTAAGATTAATTTTAGAACTTACACAATTGGATTCAGTATTTGAAGTTTTTGAGACTTACGAAGATATCTTGGATTCTGTCAACGACGATAAGTTATCATTAGCAAGCTAACCTTTGATTGTAGAAGAAAAATACGGCAATGTCAAAACAATGAGGTGATGGTGCAGATTAGCTTGTTGCTTTTGAGCATTGCCTAAGTTCTATAATCACAAAGGTATTTAATACTCGGTAGGAGTTAGTCTGGTCATCAGACTTGTGAATGGGTTACTCAATTGAGCTAGGTAGGCTGACATTACAGCCCATTTTTTATCTTTTCTAAAAAATATCTATTCAATTTTAAGAATATTTAAATAGTCAAATTAAAATACTCAAACTAAACATATGAAAATACGCAGTTTTCAATCAGGAACTGCGACTTAGAGAAATATATAAGGTATTGTGTGCAATTTTAGTATTTTAGGCATTTTGTACAGCCGAAATACTATCTTGCCTAGATGCTGGACGAGGAAAGTTAGGTAAATCAATTCCGCTATGGCTAGAAGTACGGGTTTTAAGAGCTAAACGATAACTGACACTTTGCAGTTCGGCTTGTAATTGACGGTTTTCTCTCTGGAGTTGAGCTACTTTTTCTCTTACTGGTGCCATACGTTCTTCAAATTTACGTCGGTAAATTTGAGGGAGTTCCTGTACTACTTGCTCTAACATTCGGCTACGGTCAGTTAACTCTTGCACAGACTGACGCAATTGGTAGATTTCAGTGTCACGAGTGGTAATTTGTTCTTGATAAAACGTGACTTGTTGCTCAACAGCTTGTAACTGTTCCTGCAAAGCTTTTAGCTGAGTCAAATCTTGCTCCGGCTCTAATCTGGGAGGCATAAAATTAGTATTGCCTTTGACCAGCCGAAAAAGTTCTTGTGATAGTTGTTGGACTAGTTGATCGCGTAGCTGTAATTCCTGGCGCAGCTGCGACATTTCTGTAGAGAGAGCTTGGATGTCGGGTATTTCAGTTTGACTCACAGTGGCTTAAAGCTCCGATTGAAGAATATTTTCCAACCTTGGATATAACTGCGATCGCCTGCTTTGGGCAAGCAATGTTAATCTAGCATTCCCAACTCAATTAACAAATAAGACATCAAATAAATTTTTTTTTATTTTATTTCTTTATTCTAATTTTATTTTGTGTCAGTGCAGAGGATTGAGCTATAAACACTCAATACTCAGCACAGGTCATTCAAAGATGATCTTAAGCTGTGACAGCAACTTCTTCTGCTTTTTCTTCAGACACTTCTTGCTTGGTTGTGAGGTAGCGAATGACTTCTTCGCTTAAACGCATAGCGCGTTCTAAAGGAGCAATCACTGTTCCAGGCCCAGTGTAGTTTACTTGAATATAGATACCATCACGATGCCTGTTAATTTCGTAAGCAAGACGACGCTTGCCACGATTTTGGATTTCAATGTTATCAGCACCTTGTTCTTTGAGCAAGTTCTGATATTTTGCGATCGCTAGCTCTACCTGTTCATCTGTCAGGTCTGGACGCAGAATATATAGGGTTTCGTAAACTGTGGACATGTTTGTAACTCTCCTTTTGGACAACTGGCTGCTGAAGTTAATTTATACATTCGCTTGATCAAGCTCTCAGTATTAATCAACATCTGAAGCAACAAGGAAATATAATCTTACCAGTTTTCTATTTTAATCATCAGCCCCATCTGCCAAAATTGGACTTGTTGATGGGAATTTTGAAGCGGAGGGGTGTAGGGGTTTGGGGGTGTAAGGGTGTAGGGGAAAAGAAGAGATTTTACTCCAGTCCCCAATCCCCAATCCCCAATCCCCAATCCCCAATCCCTAACTTGAGACACAAGGATATTGATCAAATTTATGGCTCAACGCTATGTGCGAGTTCAAAATCAAGAAGGAAAGATTTACTATGGATTGCTACAACTATCTCTTAGTGTGCATGTGCTTGATGCTCCTCCTTGGCTACAAGGACAGCCAACGGATTTAGTTTTAGAGCCGGACAATTACCAAATTCTTGCGCCTTGCGCTCCTTCTAAGATTGTGGCTGTGGGAAAGAATTATGCTAACCATGCGGCTGAAATGGGTACTTTAGTACCAGTTGAACCATTAATTTTTCTGAAACCACCAACAACAATCATTCCCTCGGAAACAGCTATTAAATATCCTCACCAGTCACAACGAGTAGACTATGAAGGTGAGTTAGCATTAATAATTGGCGATTGCGCCTGTAACTGCACACCAGAAGAAGCCCAAACTAAAATTTGGGGTTATACTGTCGCCAATGATGTGACAGCACGGGATTTACAACAAAAAGATGGACAGTGGACGCGTGCCAAAGGGTTTGACACATTCTGCCCTCTAGGCCCTTGGATTGTACGAGAGTTAAATCCAGGAGCGAGGCTGCAAACGTTTGTCAATGATGATCCTCATCCAGTGCAATCTGCGGGTATTGATCAGATGGTTTTTGCCCCTGATTATCTGGTGTCTTATATTAGTCAAGTGATGACTTTACTACCTGGAGATGTAGTTTTAACAGGTACACCAGAAGGTATCGGCTCATTACAACCAGGCGATCGCGTCCGTATAGAAATTGAAGGAATCGGTCGCCTAGAGAACACAGTGGCATCCGTTAAGCATTAGCGTACTTGCATATACACTGCATCAGAAATAGCAGGGATTTCTGCATAACGTCCTAGTAAAGACTGAGCAACTGAATACACGACTGCTGCAACAATCCCTAGAAAAATTGTGTTAGCTATAGTTTCTATGGCAAAACCAGTATTGGGAATTTGTGTTAAAACTCGCACCAAAATAGTACATAAAAATATCACAATGTCTAGCAGAATAGCCTGCATAGTGTTGAAACGAATAAAGTGACTAATTTTTTCGTTTCTGACCACGAATATAAATAAAGCAAAGAAAACAAGCAGTTGTCCCAATTGTCCTAAACTTCCGTAGATTACCAATACTGGTTGTAAAGGTAACAATAGTATTTGTAATACAGGAAACTGCCTTAACAGAAAACTGCCGAAAACTAGACCATCAATTATGGGTAAAAGATAAGGTAAACAAGCAAAAATTCTCTCGGAAATTGTTGTAGTCCCGCGCCAAACCATTATGCGTTCTCCTATGCTGAAAATTTCAGATTTACCTGAGCCTAGGATAACGCAGTTACTCTACCTTGTAGTGAGATCTGACTATTCAATGTGGGCTATGCGGAAGCCCATCAAACACTCATACTGTTCTGGTTGCTGCTGTGCAAGTTTACGAATAGCTTGACCACAAGTAAGTTGTCCAGAACGCCAACGCGGTTGACCACTGCTATCCGCCAGCAAGCAAGACTGACAAACTTGCTCAGGAGCTAGGATTTGCTCGTCCATTAAAATGACTAACATCTAAATCCCTCCTTATAACTCTACTGCCGAGAGATTCATGCTTACAGGTAATAGAATTAAACTATTAGCGCAAATGCAATTTGCTTAACTTGACTCTCCGCAGCCTGATCGGGCATACCTCACAGCAGATGCAAAAACTATTATTAATATTTTTCCCAAACTTAGCACTCAATTGGTAATCGCCTGGGAAGAGATATCGAATATTTATGTTTATTAAGTATTGATACTCACATTTTATCACATCCTTAAACTATCTTGGGTAAACAATTGAAAACATGAGGATAGCTGCTCATTATGCGAAATTCAGCTAGAAATAGGTCATTAATCAAATATGAGTCTGATATGAGTCTGACAGACTTAAAAGACCCCTCTCCAAACCTATCCCCCGCGGGGGATAGGCTTTGAAAGCTAAGTTTATTGTTTTCTCTGATTGTATGAAACCAACCTGCTCTCCGCATCGAAGAGGGGTGGGGGAGAGGTTCATCGAACTCACGCTAATTAATATAGAACTTACATATGAGTGACCAAAAACCAAACATTTGGGGAAATAGCATAGGAGTATAGGTGTTCAAAACCCCAATATCTTTACAATCTCCCAAAGTCAAGAGACTATTTTCATAAGTCCTAAAAGAGTATAAAAGTTCATATTTACGTAAACAGGTTTATGATTATTAATCTATGAAGTTAGCTGACAGGTAATAGTTATAGATGCGATCAATCGTGTTTGTACAGCAGTTTAAGAATATAGAAATATTGACTGTTAACTGTTAACTGAGAAACTGCCCGTCAACCGCAACAACTTTTGTAGAAACTTCCATTAGGTATAGTTGAAGTGACTAGAACAAATTCAGACTTGCTTGCTACCTCCGATCCCGCGATCGCAGAATTAATTAATCAAGAACTCCAACGTCAACGTGACCACTTGGAATTAATCGCCAGTGAAAACTTTACCTCTGCGGCTGTCCTCTCAGCTCAAGGTTCAGTCCTGACCAATAAATACGCCGAAGGTTTACCCGGTAAACGTTACTATGGTGGTTGCGAATTTATTGACAAAATCGAGCAAATAGCGATTGATAGAGCTAAACAGCTATTTGGTGCAGCTCATGCCAACGTCCAACCCCACTCTGGCGCACAGGCAAATTTTGCAGTTTTCCTGACTTTGTTAGAACCCGGTGACATAATCATGGGAATGGACTTGTCCCACGGCGGACACCTCACCCACGGTTCACCAGTAAATGTGTCTGGTAAATGGTTTCAAGTACGTCATTATGGCGTAAGTCAACAAACAGAACAATTAGACTATGACCAAATTCGAGAGCTGGCGTTAAGGGAGCGTCCTAAGCTCTTGATTTGTGGTTATTCTGCCTATCCTCGCATTATTGATTTTGCCAAATTCCGCAGTATTGCTGATGAAGTTGGTGCTTACTTACTAGCTGACATTGCCCACATTGCTGGGTTAGTCGCCACTGGCTTACATCCCAACCCAATTCCTTACTGTGATGTCGTCACTACCACCACCCATAAAACTCTGCGTGGCCCCAGAGGTGGGTTAATTTTGACCCGTGATGCTGAACTTGGTAAAAAGTTAGATAAATCAGTATTTCCTGGAACTCAAGGTGGCCCTTTAGAACACGTAATTGCAGGTAAAGCAGTTGCTTTTGGTGAAGCCTTAAAACCAGAATTTACCACTTACTCACAGCAAGTAATTAATAATGCTCATACCTTAGCAACTCAACTGCAAAATCGTGGGTTAAAACTAGTGTCTGATGGTACAGATAACCATTTAATGCTCGTCGATTTGCGTTCTATTGGGATGACAGGTAAGAAAGCAGATCAATTAATGAGTGAAGTCAATATTACTACCAACAAAAATACAGTTCCCTTTGATCCTCAATCACCATTCATTACCAGTGGTTTGCGTTTAGGTTCTCCCGCCATGACAACCAGGGGGATGGGAATAGATGAATTTATCGAGATTGGCAATATTATTGCCGATCGCCTGCTCAACCCCGACTCAGCAACCGTAGCCCAAGACTGTCAACGTCGGGTAGCTGCACTGTGCGATCGCTTCCCCCTCTATCCCCACCTGGAAATTCCCGTACCAGCCTTAGCATAAAGTAAGGAATAGGGAATAGGTTAAATTTTCCCAATGGCGGCAGTTGCTACAACGGAGGAGACCTCCCTCTGGGTTTACCAGTCCCCTAAGCAGGGGACTGGTTTCACCACAACGCACTGCCTGCCCAATTCCTAATTCTTATGCTGATTAGGGTCTGAAATGTAGTAAAAATAGGAAGGCAACGTCCTTGGCCAATTTTTGTTAATAAACTACGTTCTTAAAAATTACAGATGCCTGCTCAGATATATCATCTGATCGCCTTCCTCGTCGCGGCAGTAGTCGTTCTCTGGACTACACCTGATGTCAAAAATATTGGCATTAAAAGTGGACGTGTAGATCAACCTGGTGGTCGCAAAATTCATGACCGTCCGATGGTACGCCTGGGAGGAGTATCTATCTTCGCAGGTACAATACTATCTTTAATTATTGTTTGGTGGTTGGGTGGCTTTGCCAATCTTCCTCCTGAAAAAGAATGGCAAATCTGGGGTGTGACTTTAGGTGGTCTCGGCTTTTTTTTGATTGGTTTAGCTGATGACCTATTGAGTTTATCTCCGTTGGTGCGTCTGCTCATGCAAATGATTGTTGCCGCAGGTGCATGGAAAGCAGGAGTTAGCATTGATTTTATTACCGTCCCTACCGTTGGGATAGTTGACCTTAACTGGCTGAGTTTGCCGATAACAGTAGTTTGGCTAGTCGGGATGGTGAACGCCATCAATTGGATTGATGGCTTAGACGGTTTAGCAGCTGGGGTTTCTGGGATTGCTGCTGTAGTCATGCTCTTAGTCTCCTTATTTATGCACCAACCCGCCGCAGCTTTAATTGCAGCCGCCTTAGCTGGTGCAGCTTTAGGATTTCTCCGTTACAACTTCAACCCGGCACAAATCTTTATGGGTGATGGTGGCTCATATTTTATGGGTTTTACCTTAGCTTCTGTAGGGGTTATAGGTTTAGTCAAAATCCCTGCTTTCACCGCCGTTATTCTGCCATACTTAATTTTGGCAGTCCCAATTGTAGATATGTCCGCCGTGATTTTGGCACGCCTACGACGCGGTAAAAGACCTTGGGTTGCAGATAAATGTCACCTCCATCACCGACTTCTACAAGCTGGGTTATCACATCGCTGGTCAGTCTTATTTATTTACTCCCTCACTTTGTGGGTGGGAAGTTTAGCATTATTTGTGGCTGGTGTACCTAGCAGCATTGCTTACATCTGTGCAGCTACATCGCTATTAAGTTACGTAATTTGGCGAGTCCGCAAATTTCCTCAGCAAAAACGCAAATTACAAAAGTAATCTCAATAACTCTTTTACCTTCAACAAAGGATAAACCAATAGTCATAGGGTGTGTTAACGCCATAGCGTAACGCACCTTATTTATTGGCGGTGTGTTAACCTTACGAGTATTTCTCTGTTGTCCTTTATTTTATTACTTTTGACGAAAATTAAATGAGTGCAGAAATCATTTGTGTCGGTACTGAACTCCTACTCGGAGATATCCTGAACGGAAATGCGCAATATCTAGCCCAACAACTAGCCCAATTAGGGATTCCCCACTACTATCAAACAGTTGTAGGAGATAATCCAGACCGCATCAAGCAAGTTATTGAAATTGCTATTTCCAGAGCTAATATTCTGATTTTTACTGGTGGACTAGGTCCTACGCCGGATGATCTGACCTGTGAGACTATTGCTGATTTTTTTGGCGCACCTTTATTAGAAGACCCAGCAGTTATTGAAGACATAACGCAAAAATTTGCCCAACGTGGTCGGGTAATGACTCCCAGCAACCGCAAACAAGCATTGATTCCCCAAGGTGCAGACATATTAGCCAATCCCAGTGGCACAGCACCTGGAATTATCTGGCAACCCCGTCCAGACATCACCATTTTGACCTTTCCTGGTGTTCCTAGTGAAATGCACCGGATGTGGCAAGAAACAGCAGTACCATTTTTGAAAAGTCAAGGTTGGGGTCAAGAAATTATTTATAGCCGGAGTTTGAAGTTTTGGGGTATTGGGGAATCTAATTTAGCGGAAAAAGTCAGTGCTTATTTAAATCTGCCCAACCCTACAGTCGCACCCTATGCAGGTAAGGGAGAAGTGCGGCTACGCGTTTCGGCTAAAGCCACTTCACCAGACGCAGCCGAAGCTTTGATTGTACCTGTAGAGAAACAAATTAAAGACATTGCTGGCTTAGATTATTACGGTGCTAATGAGGACACATTAGCCTCTGTAGTCGGTCAGTTATTGCGGACATCAAGAGCAACACTATCAGTAGCAGAATCTTGTACTGGTGGCACTTTAGGGCAAATGTTAACAGAAATATCCGGTAGTTCTGATTACTTTTGGGGTGGTGTAATTTCTTACGATAACTCTGTGAAGGTGGGGTTATTGGGAGTGAAGCCAGAAGATTTAGAACAATTTGGGGCAGTTAGTGATATCGTGGCGGAACAGATGGCAATGGGTGTCAAAACCCGCCTAGCAACTACTTGGGGATTAAGCATTACCGGGATTGCTGGCCCTACAGGGGGAAGTGATAGTAAGCCAGTGGGTTTAGTTTATATTGGTTTAGCAGGGCCAAAAGATGAAGTGACAAGTTTTAAATATCAGTTCGGCACAATGCGCGATCGCCCTTTTATCCGTCATTTAAGTGCGTGTACCGCCCTAGATTTATTGCGGCGGCGGTTGTTAATCATGTAAGGGAGTATTAACTGCTACTAGACAAAAAAGTGAATTCCGATTGAATATGCCAGCGTCTATTATCGTGCATCAGTAAAGTTAACCTGTCAGCAATAAACTCGAAATACAACTGACGATTGGCAAACTCTGGCCAAGCTGCTTGAAAATTTTGTCTAGTTAAGTCCCGAAATGCAACTGTCATGTGAGGCGAAAAAGGACGCTTTTTGCTTACCTCATCAACAATTTCTAATTTCGTTTCTATATGTGTCATTAACTGAGTTTGTAATGACAACAATTCTGGACTCCGCACCACGTTTATATATATGACACGAGGTGAAAAGGCGGCAAAACCATTCAATGTTGTGGATAATGATGGCTGTTGGCTACTAAACTCCCTTAATGTCGCCTCCAAAAGAGACAATTGATCATTTCGCCATTTAAAAGGGGGTTGGAGTGTAATGTGTGGCGGCGACTTCTGGGCATGTTTACTACTGTAGTTATCTGCAAAGTGTTGCTTAATGTTGTTGGCATAATCTTGAATGTCTTGCGGTGGTAGCAAGGCAACTAAAAACAGGCTCTTAGAGGAATTCAAAATACCCTCCCAGAAGCAAACTACAAAAATCAAAAGGATAAAAACGGATATTCTTTAAGAATATTAGAACAGATTTGCAGAGGTTTCCAGTTAGATGCCGTGGTTTGTCAAGATTGAGGAAGGTAAAGTCGATAAAACTACCTTTGACCAATACGTACCTGCCCATAAAGCCTATGTTCAAGAGTTAATTGCTCAAGGACACAAAGCTAAAACAGGCTATTGGGGAAAATTTGGCGGTGGGATGTTACTGTTTGAAGCCGCTTCTATGGAGGAAGCCGAGTCGATTGTGTCCCGTGATCCCTTGGTACGTAATGGCTGTGTCACTTACAAACTGTACGAATGGAAAATCGTAGTTGAATAATACTCACTTACGGAATATTAATGTTATACTTTCCTTAGGCTTGGATCTATGCGGCTGCAACGCCTAAATCTTGTCAGGACCGGAAGGTAGCAGCAACACGGGATGCTTGTAGTAGGCGTAGTCTCCGAGCCGCCCTATTTGATTAGGAGCAATCAGCAGCAATGCCTGGTTTTGGAGACTTAGTTCAAAAAGCTTTTTATCTTGGTGTCGGGTTAGCTTCTTACGCTGGTGAGAAAGCAGGAGGAAAGTTATCTGAACTGCGATCGCAAGTCCAAAAGCTGGCAGATGAGATGGTAGCAAAGGGCGAAATGACCACAGACGAAGCTCGCCGCTTCGTGGAAGATATGATGAAACAAGCCCAACAGCAACAACCGCCCGCTGATACTGCTGAAAAAACACCACCTTCTGAACCTCGTCGCATCGAAATCTTAGAGGAAGATGAAGAACCTACGGTGAAAGAGGAATCCACTGACAACGTAGATCAATTGCGTCAACAGGTGCTAGACCTGCAAGAAGAGTTAAAAAGATTGCAAAACGATTAGTAAAGATCGACTTTTTACGTGACCCATCAACAATTAGTACAACACGGCGTAAACAAAACAACAACTTCAAACAGGTGAAGAGCTTAGTTTCTAAGCTTAATTTTTTCGCCTTTTTAGTTCTTGTCCTTATGTACTAATACCACAAAAGTTTAGTGGAATCTCACGCCCCTCAGAACCTATAATATACATTACCTAGGGTGTCCTCTAGTGCTTCCAGCCAAATAGCACTAAGCGTCCTGTTGGGCAGAAATGAAGGGCGTAACATTTATGGAACAATGGCAAAAAGACTTGATGGAAATTGTAGAAACGGTGACTGATGAAGTAGAGCGTTTCTTCCTAGGAATGAGTGAAATGGTAGATGTTTTTTTTGAGATTACAGAAGAAATCTCCGAACAAGTACAAAATTCCATAGCTAATGAAGTGGATCAGTATTTACAGGATATTACTGAACCATTTTTAGAAGCTTACTGGGAATTAGAAGACCTCGTAGTTGATGCTGACCCCGGTTTTCCTTACTCAGTCGAACCGTCAACTGAACAAAACCCTGCTTGTGTTGGTTGTCAGAATTACCACGGTCATGTCTATGGTGGTAATATGCTAGTCTGCGCTATGCACCCCCACGGCTGGGATGATGGGAATTGTCCCGATTGGGAACAAGGATAAAAGTAGAGGGCAGAAGGTAAAAGGCAAAAAAGGTTAAAATTAAAACCTGCACAGTTTTGAGACTGATTTTTATTTTTACCTTTTGGATTATGAGTAATTCCTCACCTGAAACTGTATCTCAATCTAGTCAAGAAATGAAGTATGGCGAACGCAACATTGCGGAAGGACAACTAATTACTTTTCCTAACCCGCGTGTGGGTAGACGCTACGATATTAATATTACCTTGCCGGAATTTACTTGTAAGTGTCCATTCTCCGGCTATCCTGATTTCGCCACCATTCATATTAGCTACGTTCCTGATGAACGCGTAGTGGAGTTAAAAGCACTGAAGCTTTATATTAACAGTTATCGCGATCGCTACATTTCTCACGAAGAATCTGCTAACCAAATTCTCGATGATTTTGTTGCAGCTTGTGACCCCTTCGCAGTGAATGTAAAAGCTGATTTTTCTCCCCGTGGTAATGTTCACACTGTTGTAGAAGTGAGACATCAAAAGTAAGCTGTCCCACTTCATAAACATGTTTCATTTTGATTGTTGACTGTTAACCACCTACTGTTAGCAGTCAAAAACAGCTGACAAAAGACTTATTTGGCGACTGGAATTGCTGGGGAATCAGAACTCAAACTATCTAAAATTTCCAAAACTTCCCGTTCAAAGGCTACTTGGGCGCGATTAGTTTTACCACCAACATACAAGCGATCGCCTGTTTTTAATGCCCAAATTTGCGAATGGGAAAAATAACTCATAACTGTACCCAACATCAGTACAGCAAACCCAACATAAACAATCGGAATACCTGGGTCAGCCTTAATCTGTAACCCTGTACTACCGATTAAATCTACAATTTTTAGAGTGACACCATTCACTTGGGTAGACATTCCCGTACGTACAGTATCAACTAACTTCCCTTGGGAATCGTAAATTAACACCATCCCTTGCAAATCTTTGGCTAATAGCGAAACCCCTTGACTTAAATCTGGCTTTGTCGGAATCCAAGTTCCCCAAATACGTCCTTTACCATTGGTGTTTAATGATGCCATCGGTAGTTGAAACACAGGGCTTTTATTCAGGCGCACACGTACAGAAGAAATTCCCCAATCAGTTTGATAGAAAGTTATACCGTGATAACGCAGAGGTTGGTTGACAAAAATCTTTTTGTGGTCAACTTCCTGTCCCTGATTATTCAACACCGACATATCTGAATAGAATTGATCAATTCCACCTTTAGGAGTGTAATCAATCCAGAATCTGTTAACACGTACAGACCAATCCTTCGGAACTGGTGTGGCTAAAGGCCCAGCATCGATAATATTGTTGATTTGAAAAGTATCACCACTAGCAATCATTTCCTGGGCGATAAATCCTGTCATTGCACCCCAAATTCCCCCTAACAGGATCGTGACGATGCCAATATGCACGATAATGGGGCCGATGCGCCCAACTAAGCCTTTACGGGCGTAGAGAATACCATTTTTTTCTTGAAAAATTTTATAACGGCGGTTTTGTAATAAGGGAGTTAAAGATTCTAAAGAACCGATCTCTAATTCTGCGCTTAAAGCAAGTTTTTGAAATTGTCGTGGTTCTTCGTAATATTTCCAACGACGAGCCGTTTTTAAGGCTGGTAACTGACGCGTAAAGGTGCAAGCAGTCAGACTAGTCCCAAATAAGACTAATAAAGCTAAAAACCACCAAGTCCGATAAACATGATCTAAGCCTACGACTTGGATCACCTTCCAAGTCAAAAAACCAAATAAAGCAGGGTGTTCTGGGTAGTTAGCTTGGTAGTATGCTGGTGATTGACCTTGCTCGATCACTGTACCAGTAACACTAAATAGAGCGATAATCAGCAAGAGTGCGATCGCTAATCTTAAATCTGTTAGTACAGGTAAAAACTCTCGCCGCAAGTATTTTCCTGGTATTGACCACCAAGAGGAGGCTGTAGACGCGGAATTATCTATAGTCATTGCTTACAAAAACATAGGGTGTAGGGGTGTAAGAGTATAGGGGAAGAAAGGGTATTTCTTGAATTATTTAGTGGTAGCTTGTTGCCTGAGAGGATTTACAAACTACCAAGGGGAATCCGAGAAATTAGAGAAAATACGCCAAATCCAACTAAGAGTGCGCCGCTTACTGGGTTAATCCAACCAGACCAACGACGCAATTCTAGTAACTTTTTAATAGAAGCCGTAAAAGTCCCAGCTAAAATCAACGGTGCAACATATCCGGCTGTATAGGAAATTAACAACACAGCACCTAAAATTAAGTCCTGTGTATTCGCTACCCAACCCAACAAACTCGCTAAAACAGGGGTGCTACAAGGGGAGGCGACTAAGCCGAATGTCAACCCAATGCCATAGGAACGCACTGCTGGTGGTAAATCTTGTGATATCCAATTGGTATCGCCAAAAGCGGGGAGTTGTAGAGGAAGTGCTTCTAATAAGTTCAAGCCCATGAGAATGGCGATAACGCTGACAATAATGGGCAACCCAATGCCTATCTGACCGTAGACTTTTCCCACCAAAGCAGCTATGATACCTAAACCTGCAAGGGTGGTTGCCAATCCTAACGCGAACCATGTTGATTGAGCGGCTGCTTGCAGACGGCTTTTGGCTTCATATCCACCAATATAACCAATCGTAATTGGCAACATGGACAGCATGCAGGGTGTGAGACTAGTCAGCAAACCTGCGGTAAAAATGATACCAATACTTAGGAAACTCAGGTGTGTCAGTTGGTGAGAAACAAGAGTGTTGGCGAATTGTTCTAGTTGGTAAAGTTGGGTTTGCAGATTCTCCAGCATGGGGTGTTAAGGGCCAAGAAATGCTTAATCTGCTTGCATTGTAGCTTAATTTGGATTGCCCTTAGTGATAGTGTGAACTGGTTGAGAATTTACCGAATTTTCATCTATCTGGTTGCAAAGTAGCGAATCTCAACAGTTCTGAAGATGCAGCACAGGTAATTGTACAGTCACTCTAGTACCTGTAGTTTGCTCAGACTGAATAGATAATTCCCCACCATGAGCATTGACAATACGCTTTGTGACAGCAAGTCCTAAGCCAGTACCATGAGGTTTTGTAGAGAAAAAGGGCTGAGTTAACTTTGATAATATTTCTGAGGGAATTGGCTCACCGCCATTCCAAATGTGAATATAAACTTGATGTTGACAGGAATTATCTACTTCCCATTTAATCACATTACCATTTGTCACTGCCTCACAAGCATTGCGGACAATATTAATAAAAACTTGTTTGAGCTTATCTTTATCTGCCAAAATTTTGGTTGTAGGTGATGCTGGGATAAATTCAATTTTTTGTGACTCTGCTTCTGGCATTTCACAGATAGACATCAACAACTCACGCATGAATTCATTCACATCTAGTTGAGATAGTTGTAATACTTGGGGTTTGGCGTACAGTAAAATTTCACTCAGCAGGTTGTCCAAACGATGAGCTTCGCTGAGTGCTAACGATAATCGCTCTTGTGCAGCTTCCGTCAAAAGGGTTTTTTGCGCATACTTCAATCCCATAATTGTAGTTGTCAAGGGATTGCGAATTTCATGCACAATCATGGCAGCAAATTCACCAATGGCGGCTAGTCGTTCTTGTTCTACTAGCTTGGCTTGTGCTGTCTGTAATTCTGCTGTGCGTTTTTCGACTTCAATGGCCAAAATTTGGTTAAATCGGCACTGTTGTTCGTACAAATGATAGTTATCAATTGCAGTAGCCGCACGTTCTGCAAACAGTTCTGCTAGTTGAATTTCTTCTGAGCTAAAATCTCGTGGCTGGTGATGAAAAGAACATATAGTGCCAATTACTTCTCCTGTGGCGATTCGCAAAGGTATGCCCAGATAAGCGCAATAACCTTCCGGTGCTTGACCATACTCTGGGTGTTTGTTTGCATCTTCTATTGCCAAGGAGTGACCACTTTCCATAACAGAGCCAGTTAGTGAACCATGCAAAGAATAAAGATGTTCACCTTCACCCATATCAATACTACTGGCCAGTACCTTCTCAAAACCCTGCTGACATAGTGTAACTACTGACCAATCTAACTCTAGTAACTCACTGACTCCGCAAGCAATGCTATGTAGATAGCTATTTAGCTCCCCGGTTCGATAGTTCAAAGAAGATAAAAGTGCGATCGCTCGCCGCTCACGTTGCCACCTTTGATTTTGTAAGATTTTATTATCCAGAGCTTTGACCATAAATGCTGATTGCAGGATTTAACCAATTCTTTTTTATCAATCAAATATTCAACTTTAAATTTTGCTGAGAAAATTCTAAGATTTTTCTACAGAGAATATCAGTTTTTTAGTTCTAATTTCTTATATATTCATAATTTTTTAACTAATTATTCCAGCCATAATCAATTTCAGGTTGAAATGCAGCCTGAAACTAATAGTTATTGCATTCAGGAAATCTAATTTATGAAACTTCAATATATCCTCGGCTTGAGTCTAGCGTCTTTTTTTATGGTCGGTTGTGTCAAAGAAACATCAAATAAACATTTCCTGACAAATGTTGTCAGTGCAAATACAAGTCTTCCCATGCTGTTAAATCAGAGCCAATCTGCCGAACATCCTGATAAATCTGCAAATAAAACTATTATCAATTCTGGCACATTCATTTCTGGAGAACACACAACCCAAGGAAAAGTCAACATTATTACTCAAGACAGTAAATCATTTATTGAGCTTGATAAGTCATTTAAAACTTCTAACTCAGGCCCAGACCTAGTTATAGTTCTGCACCGTTCTCATAACGTTATTGGTTCAACTCGTCCGCCCTCTTATCCTTTAAGAAGAGGAGATTATATTGTCATAGCTTCACTACAAAAATTTAGAGGCAATCAACGTTATCTCATCCCTCAAAAGATTAACTTAGCAGATTACAAATCAGTTGCTATTTGGTGTCGCAAGTTTAATGCGACTTTTGGTGCTGCCACTTTCAAAAATTAAGAATTAATCAAAAAATAACCGCAATTTAACCAGAAGAAAACTATGAATTTAAAAGGGAAAGTTGCTCTAGTTACAGGTAGCAGTCAAGGAATTGGACAAGGAATCGTTTTACGTCTGGCGCAAGCTGGTGCAAATGTTGTGATTAACTATCGTTCTCACCCTGAAGGTGCAGAAGAAACTTTAGCTAAAGTGGAAGCTTTTGGGGGTAAATGTCACATGGCACACTGTCCTCAATCTCATGGTTACACTCTCAAAGCTGACTTGGGTAGTGTTGACGAGGTGCGCCAATTAATTGCAGAAAGTATACAGCATTTTGGCAAATTAGATATTTTAGTAAATAATGCTGGTATTGAGAAACATGCACCTTTTTGGGAAGTCCAAGAATCAGATTATGATATGGTGATGAATGTTAATTTAAAGGGTGTTTTCTTTGCCACTCAAAGCTTTGTACAACATCTAATTACTACTAAGCGAACTGGAAAAATTATTAATATTAGTTCGGTACATGAAGAATTACCTTTTCCCAATTTCACAGCTTACTGTATTAGTAAAAGTGGAATGAAAATGCTGACTCGTAATTTGGCAATTGAGTTGGGTGATTTGGGAATTACTATTAATAATGTTGCGCCAGGAGCAATAGAAACTCCTATTAATACAAAGTTATTGAATGACCCAGCAAAATTAGGAGCTTTATTACAAAATATTCCCCTGGGTCGCTTAGGTAAACCGCAAGATGTGGCTTCCTTAGTGGCATTTCTTGCTTCTTCGGATGCTGACTACATAACAGGTAGTACCTTTTTTGTAGACGGGGGATTACTGTGGAATTATCAAGAACAATAGAGAATAATTCCGCAGACAAATGTTCTTATACAAAATTTTTTATTCACAATCTAACATCTAAAATTGATATGTTGCAGACACTACGTAAACATTATCCTGAATATTTAATGGAAGCTGCGTGTTTGGGCATATTTCTGATTTTGGCAACGGTAGTGACTGCAGTGGTAGAGCATCCATCTTCAGTGATCAAAAAAACTGTTACCGAACCGATTTTACGCCGCTTGCTGATCGGGATAGCAATGGGGTTAATTGCGATCGCGATCGTTTACTCTCCTTGGGGTAAGCAATCCGGCGCACATATCAATCCAGTTGTCACATTCACTTTCTTCCGCCTCGGCAAAATTAAGCTGTGGGATGCAATTTTCTATATCCTGGCGCAATTTTTCGGGGGATTGATGGGATTAATGTTAGCTGTAGCATTTTTGGGAAATGCAATTACCCACCCGTCTGTAAATTATATTATTACAATTCCTGGTGTGGGTGGTACAAGTGTAGCCTTTTTCGCTGAAATAATTATTTCTTTTGGGGTGATGCTGATGATTTTATTTGTCTCTAACACTCCCAAAATTGCACCCTTTACAGGGATATTTGCGGGGATACTCATTGCAATCTACATTACTATAGAAGCACCCTTGTCAGGGATGAGTATGAATCCAGCTCGTACCCTAGCATCAGCAATTCCCTCTCGCAACTGGACAGATATTTGGGTTTATTTCACCGCACCATTTTTAGGGATGCTTTCAGCAGCAGAAGTTTATGTGAGGCTGAAAGGTAAACGTGCTGTTCGCTGCGCTAAACTACATCATCACAATAATAAACGTTGTATTTTTCGCTGTGGCTATAGTCATTTAGAAACTGATCAGAAGCAATGGCTATTGAGCGATCGCTTACCTGGTTCTTAATATTTACAAATTGCTAAGACGAAACAGTTTAAATGCTCTAGCTGACCACAGCTAGAAAGATCGAGATAATGTATGGCAGCAAATAAATTATGAAAAAGCGATATTTTTTACAAGCTGGTGCAGTAACAGTTGCCACAGTATGGTTATCACGCTATTTAACAAGTAGATCACAAGTTATGGCGATCGCAAACAATAAATTTGAAATTATGAAAACTGATGAAGAATGGCGCAAAATTCTAACACCAGAAAAGTTTTATGTATTGCGGAAACATGGAACTGAACGTGCTGGTACTAGTCCACTTGATAAGCAATATGCAAAAGGCACTTATATATGCGCTGCTTGTGACTTGCCATTATTTACATCTGTAACCAAATTCAATAGTGGTACGGGCTGGCCTAGTTTTTACGCACCAATTGATAGAGCAATTGGTACATCTGTAGACAAATCTTTGTTGATGACCAGAGTAGAAGTACATTGTCGTCGTTGTGGTGGACACCTGGGTCATGTATTCGACGACGGCCCTGCACCTACTGGTAAACGTTATTGTATGAATGGGGTAGCAATGAAGTTTGTCGTTAGTTGAAGTAATACTGTAACTACCTGCAAAAATTAAGGCGTTGCTGAATCATGTAATCATTCCACAATTATGCAACGCCATACTTTCTCATGCGCGATGGAGTTGTCCGCGAATGTCTCCAAAAAATGTCTGTCCTTTTGTATGTAAGTTAAAGTAAAGTTCACCCTTCTGAAGAATGTACTCCATACCTGCAATTGTTTTCACCTTATCTGGTAAACCTGGAACAATTGGACATCCCGCAGTAAACGCACCGACAATTCCTCGCCCAGATTTACTGGTTTTTTCTATATGTGCATTAGTGATTTCTGCTGAAAAAACACCGTCAGCTAGATTTTCTTGAATGTCACCAGAAAAAGCAAAATCAACTAGGATAGGGCCAAGCTGATCGGGCCTACCGCAATGGATATGAAACATGACTACATCTTTAGGATTAACATTTTCAACCTTGACATCTACATAAGCTTTACTCAAGTCGTTTGTGAAGCGTAATACCCCATGACCGCGTGATGTGCGCTCATCTCTTAGTAAAGATGGTGCAGTAGACCGAAATTCTTTTGGAGTCGAAGAAGGGGTATCTTTCTCTTCACCCGGTTCTTGCTGAGGACTTAAAGACGCTTCGTAAACAAAACCAATTTTTTTTCCTTTATTCAGGTCAAAGTTAACTGATTGAGGTTGAGTAGCAATGTTTTCAGCAGCAAAGGCACTTGAGGTAATTGTTGTCTGGTCTGTATAGCTAAAAAGCAACAAAATAAAGACTAGACAAATCATGATAACGAAAGCATATTTTGTCCGCATAATTATTTACTCTAAATGTAGAAATATGACTGGGTAAAAACTGCTAAATGTCAAGTTAAAGACCAACCACCCATTATACTTAAACTTTCTGATACAGCAACCCTAAATATCTTGTAAACAAGCAGCAAATTTCTTATTGTAAATTTATATACTTATAATATAAATTTACTTATTTTTTTGGTCTTTTTCGTAGAGAAAGCAAAGACCAATAATAAAATACAAGTAATATTAACAACTGAATCAACTAAGTATTAAAAAGCCTCTGAATTCTGATACTTAAAAAAACAAGTAAAAGAATTACTTACTACTCAACACGATGAGGAAATGATATTTCTAGTACAACACATCCAATATCAGTTTTGAATGGCCCATGAATCTCACCCGGTGGCCTACTAGCATAGTGTCCACTTTCTAACCACATATCAAAAGCTTGGTCATAAAGACGACCACTAACTACAAAAATCTCTTCAGGATAAGGATGACTTTTTACGCCGAAAGGGGTGGTATCAGCACCGGGATGAAAACGAGTTAAACGGGTATATTCGCCAGTTTCTTCATCTATGCTGAGGGTCAATTCTTCAGCAATTTGTTCCAAACCTGCGATCGCTTGCCATTTTTCTTGGTTTTCTACTATCAATGGATTCCAGTAAGTTTTGGTGGATTTTGCCATACTGCCTTTTCTGATTCTTCACTGACCGTTAGCAACTTGATAACTACATCAGGGTGATTAGTCTGCGTTAATTTTACTTCTTTGTTGAGTTTGAAACAGCCAGAAAATAAAAGCACAGGCAAAGAAGAGATCACCAAAACCACCAAATAGAAACGTTAACGGCAAATCACCTCTAGCGCAAAATATAAAAAATAAGATGGCGATCGCAATTTTACAAGCTGCGGCGATAGCAATAAAGAATTTCTCTGGTTTTGCTGTGATGGCTAGCCAAGCATAACTTGCGCCTAAGATAAGAATCCAGGAAGCTATCACCCAATGAACAAAGATGGTATCTTTTGGGAGTCCGACGATATTAGATGGATAGTAAACTGGAGGAGCAAGTGTAATTGCACCAAACAGATTAAAAATTGTAGTCAGCAACAAACAGTATCGAAACCATGTTGCTACAGGCTGCTGGCTTACTAGAGATTTAGTCATAAATGTTCTAAGGTTTTATGCAAACTTAGCTTCTATACAGATTTCTTTAATAGTTTAGATGCTATTCCTTTGAAGATGTGTGGCAATAATTTGAGACTCGGTAAGAAAACAATCCCTAACTGCTGCATCAGTCCGAGTGCATCGCCTTGACCCCAATGCTCAACTATTTTCCCATTTTCAACTCGATCAATGTGCATGATTGATAAACTGATTTGCTTACCTGTTGGTGGAAGTCCTTGAAACTCTCCGAGATGCGTAGCTGTAAATTTTCCGCAGGTTACAACTTTATCATTAGAAACAATGACCTGATCAAAAACGTGCTGACCTTGACTGAAGGCTAAATAAAACGACATCCCAAATTGCTTGAATCCTTTTTTGTCTAAAGGTTCGGTTACACCCGCTAAATGAGCAACAAAATCATTCGCCAGAAGATCCACGGCTTGTTCTATTTTGCGGTCATCAAAAGCTTTGTAGAACTGGAGTACGATAGCTTTGTTTTGTTCAGTCAGCATTAGAGAATTGCGTTTTGAGCTAAATTGTAACGCGTATGCTGTACCTGTATGAACAAGTTCCTGATAGAAAATTTCATTTGCTGTAAATGCTTGCTCATTTCAGTAGATTTAGCATTTATAACAATATTACGTTTGTAACAAAAAGTTTTGTAGGTTTACTAGAATTATTTCACGCTGAATTAATATGGAGTTAGTAAGATTAGCGATCGCCTACCCTGAATTCTGATTCACTAAGTATCAATAATTCTCATTAAGTCTTCACTTCACTCTCAGCACGCGATAGGATTCATCACTGATAATCCATATATTGATCGCCAGCAAGAGTTGTTGATTTATGTGTATGGAATTTGGGCGCAAAATCTGCGGTAATCTCGAAACGGCTGAGTCGAGGGAATGGTTAGTTACCAATGGAATTGGTGGTTATGCTTCGGGTACGGTAGCAGGTTTACTTACTCGTCGCTATCACGGTTTATTGGTAGCGGCTTTGCAACCGCCTTTAGGTCGTACTCTACTGCTGGCAAAACTAGATGAAACTGTTCTATATAATAGTCGCTTTTATCCCCTTAATACTAATCGCTGGGCTGATGGGATAGTCAGTCCCCACGGATACCAACACATCGAGCGTTTTGCTTTAGAAGGTACAGTCCCGGTCTGGCGTTTTGCTGTGGCTGATGCTTTGTTAGAAAAACGGGTGTGGATGCAACAAGGCACAAATACAACCTACGTTCAATATACTTTATCTCGCGCTACACAACCGCTTCAACTAACACTCAAAGCAATGGTTAACTATCGTGATTATCACGGCGATACTCAAAGTAATGGTTGGCAAATGTCTCTAGAAACGGTTGAAAAGGGAATTTGTATCACTGCTTATCCCAGTGCTACACCTTTCTATTTACTCAGTGACTTTGGTAGTGTTTCTCTTGTTCACAATTGGTATTATGGCTTTGATTTGGCTGTGGAACGTTATCGGGGACTGAGTGACCAAGAAGACCATCTTCACGCCGCTACTTTAGAAGTCATACTTAATCCTGGGGAATCATTTACTTTTGTCGCCAGTACAGAAAAACAACCAAATTTGCAGGGAGAAACTACGCTAAAGTTGCGTCACATTCATGAACAGAAGTTAATTGAAATTGCCAAGGCGCATCAACCCCTCGACAGTCAAGAATTACCACCTTGGATTCATCATTTAATATTAGCTGCTGATCAGTTTATTGTAGACCGTCCACTCCCAGATGAACCCAATGGCAAAACTATCATTGCTGGTTATCACTGGTTTAGCGATTGGGGAAGGGACACTATGATTAGTTTAGCGGGGTTAACAATTTCTACGGGTCGAATAGAAATAGCACGCTCAATTCTCCGCACCTTTGCTAAATACGTCAATCAGGGAATGTTACCTAATCGCTTTCCTGATGCGGGGGCGCAACCAGAATACAATACAGTTGATGCTACGTTATGGTACTTTGAAGCAGTCCGCGCTTATTACAGTGCTACCAACGATGATCATTTACTGGCGGAACTGTTTGGGGTGTTAGCTGATATTATCAATTGGCATTGTCGCGGTACACGCTACAACATCCATTTAGACCCCGCCGATGGGTTACTATACGCTGGGGTTGCAGGTGTACAGTTAACTTGGATGGATGCGAAGGTAGGAGACTGGGTTGTCACACCCCGCATTGGTAAGCCTATTGAGGTCAATGCCCTTTGGTATAATGCTTTACGCACAATGGCAAAATTTGCCCGTCAGCTTGGTAAGCCTCATCAAGAATATCAAGCAATGGCAGATAGAGTTTTAGCAAGATTTTCTCGGTTTTGGCATGATGGGCTAGGTTATTGCTACGACGTGATTGATAGTCCTGATGGGGATGATTTATCGTTGCGTCCTAATCAAATTTTTGCGGTGTCATTACCGGAAAGTCCCCTCACACCTACTCAACAGATGTCTGTGGTAGAAACTTGTGGGCAAATACTGTTAACTTCCCACGGATTGCGATCGCTCTCTTGCGATCATCCCAAATACAAAGGAAAATATGGAGGGAATCAGTATCAACGAGATGGAGCTTATCACCAGGGTACTGTGTGGGGTTGGTTAATAGGTGCGTTTGTTCAAGCTCATCTACGCGTTTACAACAATCCTCAGCAGGCGCGTCAATTTCTCGAACCGATGGCAAATCACCTCACTGCACATGGCGTTGGTAGTCTCAGCGAAATTTTTGATGGAGATGCGCCGATGACTCCACGGGGATGTATTGCTCAGGCTTGGACAGTTGCAGAGGTGTTACGTGCTTATTTGGCAACTGAGGGGATTTAAACGCAAAGGAAAGCGGAGTATTAGAAAAATTAACATTAGTTTTTCCTGAGTTTCTTCTAGATTTTTACTTATCAATCTTTCCTACAAATTTAATAAAAAGTTTAGGTCAGTCTAGGAGAAAAACGAGATACTCCAGATAGCAAATGAATAAAAGTACAATGCTATGGTCACAAATCTTACCCAAGAAGAAATTAGATTACAAGCAGCTTTGCATCACGTAGCTCATTGGCGGAGATGGGGGCCATATTTAAGCGATCGCCAATGGGGAACAGTGCGTGAAGATTACAGTTCTCATGGCACTGCTTGGGATTATTTCACCCATGACCAAGCCCGTTCTCGTGCTTACCGTTGGGGTGAAGATGGTATTTTTGGCATTTCTGATAATCATCAACGACTGTGTTTTGCGATCGCTCTATGGAATGGTGAAGATGCTATTCTCAAAGAACGGTTTTTTGGTCTGACTGGACATGAAGGTAATCACGGCGAAGATGTTAAGGAATACTACTTTTATCTAGATAGTACCCCAACCCATTCTTACATGAAGGCGTTATATAAATATCCCCAAACAGCCTTTCCTTACTCCCAATTAGTAGCAGAAAATCAACGCCGCAATCGTCGAGAACCAGAATTTGAATTGTTAGATACAGGCGTATTTGACCATGACAAATACTTTGATGTATTTGTGGAGTATGCCAAAAATACTGCTGAAGACATTTTAATTAAAATCCAAGTAATTAACCGAGGTAAAGAAGCTAAAACTATTAATGTATTGCCTACTCTCTGGTTTCGCAATACTTGGTCTTGGAATGGAGATAAAGATAAACCTATTTTACAAGAACTCATCTCAAGTGATAGTTTTCAAACTATAGCAGCATTTCATGAGACTTTAGGGAAAAGATGGTTATATTGTCAGCAAGCAACGGAAATTTTATTTACAGAAAATGAGACAAATTATCAGAGGTTATTTGGTCGTTCAAATGCCTCTCCCTATGTTAAGGATAGTATTAATGAATATATTACAAATGGACAAACACTAGCAGTCAATCCTAACAAATTAGGGACAAAAGCGGCTGCTAACTATATATTAACAGTTGATGCAGGTGAAACTAAAACTATCAAATTAAGGCTTTGTGATTCAGCAAATTTACTTGAGCCATTTGGTCAAGAATTCGATAAAATCTTTAGTCAACGCCAGCAAGAAGCAAATGAATTTTATCAACGCATTACGCCATTTAATCTCAATGAAGATATGCGGAATGTGCAGCGTCAAGCCTTCGCTGGAATGTTGTGGAGTAAGCAATTTTATCATTATATTGTTGAGGATTGGTTGAAAGGCGATCGCCATAATTCCCCACCACCACTAGAACGCCGCAATGGTAGAAATAAAGAATGGTTTCATCTCTATAATGAAGATATTCTTTCTATGCCAGATAAATGGGAATATCCTTGGTTTGCAGCTTGGGATTTAGCATTTCACACCATACCTTTGGCAAAGATTGACCCAGACTTTGCTAAATACCAATTAGATATTTTAACGCGGGAATGGTATATGCACCCGAATGGGCAAATTCCCGCTTATGAATGGGCTTTTGGTGATGTAAATCCGCCTGTTCATGCTTGGGCAACTTGGCAAATTTATAAGATTGAGCAGCAAATGTATGGAAAAACAGATAGACAGTTTTTAGAACGAGTTTTTCAAAAGCTGATGCTCAATTTTACTTGGTGGGTAAATCGCAAAGATGCTGAGGGCAATAATGTTTTCCAAGGGGGATTTTTAGGATTAGATAATATAGGCGTATTTGACCGCAGTGCAGCTTTACCTACAGGCGGACATATTGACCAGTCTGACGGGACAAGTTGGATGGGAATGTATTGTTTAAATATGCTAGCGATCGCACTAGAATTAGCCAAGACAAATCCTGTTTATGAAGATATCGCCACTAAATTCTTTGAGCATTTCTTGTATATAGCTGATGCTATGAATAAAATTGGCGGACTAGAGGCTAGTTTGTGGAATGAATCAGATGGTTTTTATTATGATGTACTGCATTTACCTGAACGACAGATTACTTTAAAAGTACGGTCAATGGTAGGGTTAATACCTCTATTTGCAATTGAAATAATTGAACCAGAGACTTTAAAAATGCTTCCTGGTTTTAAAAAGCGTTTGGAATGGTTTATTAAAAACCGTCCTGACTTAAGACAAAATGTAGCTTGTATGGAAACAAAAGGTATAGGTGCGAGGAGATTACTAGCAATTGTTTCTAAAGATAAACTTAGAAGTATCCTACAAAAAATGCTAGACGAAAAAGAATTCTTTAGCCCCTATGGTATCCGTGCCTTATCTCAATTTCATGCTGAACATCCATATTCTTTTGATGTCAACGATACGCAATTTCGTGTAGATTATGAACCTGCCGAATCGAGTAGTGGTTTATTCGGAGGTAATTCTAACTGGAGGGGGCCAATTTGGTTGCCAGTGAATTTTTTACTGATAGAATCTCTGCAAAAGTTTTATTATTATTTAGGAGATGATTTTAAAATAGAATGTCCTAGTGGTTCAGGTCACATGATGACACTTTGGGAAGTAGCATCTGAATTATCTCAAAGATTAACTCGTATTTTCTTAAAAAATTCTGCTGCTGAACGTCCTGTTTATGGTGGCACACAAAAGTTTCAAACAGACCCCAATTGGCGAGATTTGATTTTGTTTTATGAATATTTTCATGGTAATAATGGAGCAGGTATTGGCGCAAGTCATCAAACAGGATGGACGGGTTTAGTTGCTACATTAATTCAGCAATTTGGTGCGGATGAAACGCAGAATAAAATATCAGTGATAGAGCAGGATGTAAATAAGTTACAGAGGTTTAACAATAGTTGAGGTGTCACTTAATATCTTGGAGTAAGATAACAAATAATTTGATAGACTAAAACCCCGACTCCTGTACAGAAGTTGGGGTTATAAATATTCTGAATTTTCACGCTACGTAGAAAAGTTAACGTAAAACTTAACCCCCAACCCCTTCTCTGTCTTTGCTAAGCAACGCTAATGCGAACGACACGCTGCGTGAATGCAAGGAAGGGGAGCAAAAATCAAAGCCTCTCTGCTTAAATGCTACGGTGTACACACAAGTATTATCACTTTGCCCCGTATCGTTTTGATCCCCCTAAATCCCCCTTAAAAAAGGGGGACTTTAATTCTAGTTCCCCCCTTTTTCAAGGGGGGTTAGGGGGGATCAAGCCACATTTTGCACTTAGCAACAAAGATGTGTGTACACGGTAACTCTCTGTGGGGGAAAGGTTTGGAGAGGAGTTTTTTAGATCTTGTGAAAAGTCTGATAAATATTAGATAATATCTATTGTGCAAGAGAGATTTGCAACAGTAATACTCTAACTTTTATCAGGTATATCAACTCTAGCTGTACCAATGGGAATTTCTCCTTGTAATCCAACTCTTTTAGCTGTTACCCCATAAAGCAAGACTCTACCACCAGAAATTCTGGATTGTACACCTGTAAATTGCACTTCTAAAGAATTTCCAGGTGCTAGAGGCTGATCAAAACTAATTGATAAACGTTCCTTAGTAACTTCTGTTTTAGCTGCAATCTCTTTCCCAGATTGATCTCTGATTTTTACTCCTTTAAAACGCTCCATTTGGCTAGGTAAAGAAATCATAATGTCCTCTAAAGACATTCCTGCTACTGTAACTCTAATAAAATGAGTATTATTTCTAACACCAGAGTTAGTAATATGAGGAACATTTACTTGTAATGCTATTTTTTGTGGTGCTGGTGTATTTTCATAATTTATAGGTACAGCCATTGCTGTAGAACCTGTAGCTAGCAAAAGAAGTGACAAACCACTGCAAATTAAGCCTTTCATGATACCAATCTGTAACTGATAATTAATAGATTGCTGTATAAATATGAGTTCAATCTGATTAATAACTTAAAGGATTGTGAGATTTTACTATTGCTATCCTGATAATTTTTTCTGCGTTGATTGGGATAAAAATCTTGAGGTTAAGGGTTTATAGATTTCTCATCAAAAGCTATAAGTCTATTCAGGGAAAACTCATTTTTATTTTAAGAATTTATATTAAATTAGAAATATATACATTAAGATTTATTGATTTAATCTAAGAAGTAAGTTTATCACGACAAATTTTTTATCTGAAATTAATCACATATAAGGGGTAATTTATGGCGATAAATTTTCTAGAAAAGCTTTATAAAAGACTAGTTAAAGTTACACCCTTAATAGTTAACCCTGCTTCCTTACATTTTCGCCTGACTTTAGGAATTGTTATTATCTTTGCAGTCAGCATGAGCAGCTTGATGATGTGGATAGGTTGGGAAATTAAACAGTTTCTCATTACCACTCATCAACAGCAGATGATATCTCATAACTACACTAGGCTGTTAACAGTTTTTCACAGTTTAGGAATGATCAATTTACTGGCGATCGCCACCACAACAATTTTTGCGACTCTGTTAATTAGACAATTGCTTTCACCCTTGCAACAAATCAATCAGTGGGTGGGTAATGCTGCTGTATCTGAACTCAATCTTTACCAGTTAAATTTCTATCAGACACCCAGCGAGGTAAAAGCACTGGTTTTGACTTGCAAACAACTGCTAACGCAAATTCAAGAAATTAAACAACAGCAGCAGCAGTTTACTAATGACTTAGCGCATGAGTTACGCACACCTTTAAGCATGGTGTACGCATATCTACAAAGAACTCAAAAACGTAGTCAAACTTTAACAGACACCCAAAAAGAAGCTTTAGACATGGCTGTGTTAGAAGCAGAGCGCATGAATCAAATTTTGCAAAACTTATTAGATATGATTAGGGCAAGTAATAGTATGATGCCGTTACAACCAGAATCACTGCTACTAAATGATTTAGTTGTAGACATAGCCCAAATGACGCAAAAATTTGAGCATCGAGAAATTCATGTAGAAGTTGTTCCTTTTCCGGTGAGAGTAACAGCAGATCGGAATCAACTGATGCAAGTGTTAAGTCATTTAATTGATAATGCGGTGAAATATTCTCATCCAGGCGAGCTAATCACCTTAAAATTAACCCAGAATAAAAGATGGGCAGTTATTCAGATCAGTGACAAAGGCGAAGGTATCCCTGTATCAGAACAGTCTCGGATTTTTGCACCCTTTTATCGTATTGATCCTTCCCGCAACCGTGCAACTGGGGGGATGGGTTTGGGTTTATCTATAGTTAAACGCCTAGTAGAAAATATGGATGGTATGGTTGCAGTGCAGTCAGAACCAGGAAGAGGCAGCACTTTTACTTTAAAATTACCCACTGTAGGAACAAAAATATGACTGCACATATTCTGCTGGTAGAAGATGAAGTCAAACTAGCGCGATTTGTAGAATTAGAACTGAGTAGTGAAGGTTACAAAGTCAGTGTAGCCCATGATGGCATTTCTGGTTTGACATTAGCGCGGGAGTCATCGCCAGATTTAGTAGTGCTAGATTGGATGTTACCTGGACTCACAGGATTAGAATTGTGCCGCCGCTTGCGTACAACTGGCAGCAAAGCGCCAGTCATATTGTTGACAGCCAAAGATGAAGTGAGCGATCGCGTGGCAGGATTAGATGCAGGAGCAGATGATTATGTAGTCAAACCATTTAGTATTGAAGAACTCTTAGCCAGAATCCGCGCTCATCTGCGTCGCACGCAAGAAACCGATAACGATTTATTGCAGTTTGAAGACTTAAGTTTAAATCGTCGCACTCGTGAAGTATTTCGCGGTAAACGTTCAATTGATTTAACAGCCAAGGAGTTTGATTTATTAGAATATCTTCTTTCCCATCCCCGGCAAGTTTTTACTAGAGACCAAATTTTAGAGAAAGTTTGGGGCTATGATTTTATGGGCGATTCTAATATTATCGAAGTTTATATTCGTTATTTGCGGCTCAAGTTGGAAGAAAATAACGAGAAACGCTTAGTGCATACAGTGCGTGGTGTCGGTTATGCACTCCGAGAGTAATCTTCAAACCTCATTGTTTAATGTAAAAGCTTAATCAAAAACTAATACTCAGAAGATTGTTTACATATGCAAATTAACTTTAAATCAGCAGATAAAAGTGATGTTGATACACTTTTGCTATTAATTCAAAAATTTTATGAACTAGATGGTACTATCACATTTAATTCGTCCCTTACGCGTAAAGCACTAATCCAACTCCTAAGTGATGAATCAATCGGTAGAATCTGGTTGATTCAAGACCAGAGTAAAATAATTGGTTATGTAATTCTCACACTCAGCTACAGCTTAGAATATGGAGGAAAAGATGCTTTTATTGATGAATTTTACATTGAAAGTGATTACCAACGTCAAGGCATAGGTAAACAAACAATCAAGTTTTTGGAGGAGGTTTGTATTGCTCTCAATGTGCAGGCACTACATTTGGAAGTAGAAAGGGAAAATACTTCAGCTCAAAGTTTTTATCGTCAAGTTGGATTTGCAGATCATGACCGCTATCTGATGACAAAGTACTTGCGTGAATAGTAGTAAAACAAATTAATAGTTATGATATTTTATTTATTTGTAACTACAGAAATATTGCGGAGAATACTCACAATTGTAATTGGATCTAACCTTTTAGTATAATTTGGATCAACAAAAGCATAAACGACTTTTCCCTCTTGAGAAATTACGTATGTAGCTGGAATTGGTAGTTCAAATGATTCATCTCCGTTGTATTTAGGTAAAACATGACCTAACTCTTGGAATATAGGTCTTAGATACTCAGGGATTTGAAATACAATCCCAAATTGACGAGCAATATTATTGTTGCGATCGCTCAATACTTCATACGTTATTTCATATTTTTCGACGGTGAATGTGGTATATTTATGTGTCTGAGGTGAAATAGCAATTAGTGATGCTCCTAATGTTTTAATCGCAGGCAAAGCTTGCTGGAGTGCTTCTAATTCTAAACTACAGTAAGGACACCAATGGCCGCGAAAAAAGGAAATAACTACAGCACCACTAGCTAGTAGTTTATATAGTTCTATGGGTTGAGCGAAAGCATTAGGTAAGACAAAGTTAGGGACAAAATCACCTACCTGCAAACTTTGCTCAACAATTCCCGAAGAGATGAGTTCATTAATAGATTTAGCTATTAATGAGTGTGCATGATTAGAGATGATGCCATTTTCTAAATAAATACGGCCGATTTGATTCAAAGATTCTGTGAAATTCATAGTAATTTGACTGACCGTTAATTTACGTTTGTCTCTACCTTTTTAGTAGGTGATAGAGAAATACAGTTGCAGTAAAATCACCGAAAAGCAAAAAATTATCTTGTGGAGTACGCATTAACCCATACGTTCAATCAAATGCTCACCCACTCGTAAGGCATTAGCAATAATTGTCAACGTAGGATTAACAGCAGCACTAGAGCGAAAGAAACTACCATCGACTACATACAAATTATCAATGTCATGGGTACGGCAATTCAGATCCAAAACAGAAGTTTGAGGATCTTCACCAAAACGACAAGTACCGCACTGATGCGCTACACCTTGCAATGGTAGTTTCTTGCGAAAATAGAAAGAAGCAGGAATAATTCGTTCACCACAACCAATTTTTTTTAATACCTGTCTCCAGCGATTAACGAGACGATTGTAAGCTTCGGTGTTGTTTTCTGTGTAGTGCAACTGAATAGAATCATCCCGGAGTGTGACACGGTTATTTGGATCAGGCAAATCTTCCGCAGTTAACCACCAATCTACCGAATGAGTAGCGATCGCCTCAAATGTATGTTTTTCCCTAAAAGATAATCCTAGAATCGATGGTGACTCCTGAGCAATCATATCTGCGTTGACTTTACCTAGTAACTGCACATGACCCATTGGATAATCGAAATCTTCGTCACCCCAGTAAAAATCATTGATTGCTAAGGTTTTTTGAAATGTAGTCAAATTTGATTTAGCACTCACCCCAATCATCGCTCCGTTCTGATGCTTCATGAAATTCCGTCCCACCTGATCAGAACTATTCGCCAACCCATTGGGATGTTGCTCATTAGCCGAACGTAACAATAAAGCGGCTGAATTAATCGCCCCACAGGAAACAACGACAATATCGCTAGAAAAGAAATGAATTTCCCCATCAATTTCGACTTCCACCGCCGTAATTTCTCGTCCAGAAAGACTTGTGTGTAAACGTTTTACCTTAGCCTCAGTCATCAGGGTAACATGATCATATTTTTCTGCTGGGCGGACACAATTCACATCTGCATCAGCTTTTGCATCTACCAAGCAAGGAAAACCATCACAAGTATTGCAACGAATACAAGTACTCAAACGACGATTCACTTCATTAAGTTTAATTGCCAGTGGTAAATAAAACGGATGATAACCTTCGTCTTTGAGTGAGTTATGAATCTCTTGAATCCGGGGTTCATGACGAATAGCAGGATAGGGGTACTCTTCAGTTGCAGTAGGCTCAGTTGGATCTAAACCCCGCTTTCCATGTACTTCGTAAAGTTTCTCAGCTTCAATATAATAAGGTGTAAAATCGTGGTACTTCAGAGGCCATGCTGGCGAAATCCCACCTTTATGAATGACCTGCTCAAAATCTTGTTCCCGCCAGCGAAACAGCGCACCACCATAAACTTTAGTATTACCTCCGACAAAATAACCCGTCCCAGGATAAATAGAATTTCCCTTGTGGTCATACCAAACTTCATTAGTGTGATAACGGTCTTTCTGGACTACTTCTACCGTATCCCAGTTAGCTTTTTCACGAGGTAAAAAAGCACCACGTTCTAGGATTAAAATTCGCTTTCCACTAGAAGCAAGCTTATAAGCCAGCGTCCCACCACCCGCACCAGTACCAATAATAATTAAATCGTAGTGTGCAGTAGTCATAAAATCTTCTCCAGAGTTTAGTGATAAGTAATACCCTCTACATCTTTGTGTGAGGTTTTACATATCATCAGCAGATGGCGTAAGACTATAATCAGCCGATGCTTGAGCGCGACGACGGCTCATTTTCTGTTCGTAAGCATCATAAGCAATGCACATCCAAATCAAAGTCATAAATAGGATGTTCTTGTTGAAACTTTCTGCACCATTGGGAAACAAAGTACCGGCAGGGATAATACCAAATGCCAGAATGATGCTAAAGGTCATGAGTATGAGCAATAATCCTGTCCACCGCACCCAATAGTTAAGAGCGAACAATGCACCTAGTACAATTTCTGCTAAAGGTAATAACCAACCATAAGGAATAGCGATTAACCAAGGTAGGGGCCCTATCCCTTCCCATCCTGGTGGAATTCCAGGGCCGATAATTTGGAGTTTTTGAGTTAGGACAGTTTGATAAAAGCCATTAGTAACACTGAAGTTGAGGTAATTGGCAATACCAGAGACGAAAAAGAAAACGCCCATTGTGACGCGATTGACAATAAAAGCTGTACGAAGGTTGAGTAAGTATTTCATGGTTGATTCTTTATAAACTCAGGGAAAAACTGTTTTTTCAGCCGATACATTCACAATGAAGTGTACATAATCAAAAACACACCTTATCGAGAAGAGGGTGCAAGGTGGTCAAGTAAAGCGGGGACACCTGACCAACTGAGATTGTTTTGAAATTGGGTGGGTTGGGCAGCACGCCAAACTAGAGGGGTGGCTAAAATCAGTGCAGCCGCAGTAGTAGCCATTCCTGCCAGAAATGGAGTTTGTCCGAGTTGCATATGGGTGATGGAGCGATCGCGCTGAAATAATTCGTCGGTCAACCATTCGGTGGTGACTTTGCGGTTATGGCTAGAGTTGGGTAACAGTTGTAAATATGTTCCTTCTCGAATTAAATGGCCGGCTTGTCCTTGGATTTGGACTTTGTTGAATAAGTTTGCCACGCTTTCATTGAGTCCCAGCTTCATCAAAGTACCGCGCATAAGAATTTGTACAGGAATACTGGGTTTACCTTCCCGCATCCGCTTGAGGTTGTGCGCGATCGCAATTCCCTGCTGATAAGCGACTTGGGCTGTAGGTGGTTGAGGATTGTCGCTATCTGTGGCACAATCTCCCGCCGCAAACACTTCGGGGAAATCTGGTAGTTGCAAAGTTGGTGTCACCAGTAGCCGTCCTCGGTCGTTAGGGGCTGGTAACTCCATCAATAAAGGATGGGGAGTAGTTCCAGCTGTCCAAGCGATCGTGCCGGCGGATAAAACTTTTGTTTGTTCGTTTTGCTTGTACTCTATACCGTTGGCTGTAATTTGAGTAACAGCTGCATCAAATACAAAATCTACAGGAATCACCCGATTTTTCAGCGCACGTTGGGCTGTGCAGCGTAAATGACTATTAACATCACCTTTGAGAATTTCTCGGCTACGGTTAACTAAGACCACCCGAACTTCACCAGCATCGCCGCCCAATTCGTCGTACCAAATGGGTAATAAATCGGCTAAAGTACAAGCCAGTTCAATACCAGCTGGCCCTGCTCCGATGATGGCTACAGTTAGTAGGAGACGACGGTGAGCTAAGTCTTGAGTTTGGATAGCTTGATGTAGTCTATGGCGCAAGTGTTTGCGGAGTGCGATCGCCTGTTCTCCAGATGTCAACGGCATCGCATATTCTGCCGCACCCGGAGTATTAAAATAAGTAGTTTTACTACCCAGTGCTAAAACTAGATGACTATAGCTAAAATTTCCCCCAGTAGCTACACTAACTTGTTGCTGGTGTAGATCAACTGATTGCACTGTATCTTGTACAAAGCTGACATTACTACCAGACAAAAGCTCTTTGTAACGGGGATAAACTTGTTCGCTGTGGAGTTCGCCACTTAAGAGTTCATATAATAACGGCTTGAAACTGAAGCGATCGCGCTGTTCAATTAAAATAATTGGATGAGAGTAGTTTTGCTGGCTTAAGTATAAAGCTGTAAACAGCCCAGCGAAGCCACCACCCAGGATGACTGTAGGATGAGATGCTTGCCGCATAGGTGTATAAGTTGCTTTTGTGCATTGTTCTTAGTATCGCGGCACCCAGCAACTCTCAAGTGATGCAAAGCTAAAGCTTGGCTGAGAAATTCAAGGGAATTTGCAATCTAGTTTTCATAGTTTTCTCAGCAATAACTCAGATTGTCATTAGTTAGTAACGCCGTGTACAACTTTCTCTCAAACCTAACCCCCAACCCCTTCCCTACTAGGGAAGGGGAGCAAGTTTAAACACTTGGACTTCTCCTTTGTGATTAAACGCCATGACGTTAAATGGTTCTTGTGTATTGCCTAATTCCATTCCTGGTGATCCTATCGGCATTCCTGGAACAGCTAAACCGGCAAGTTGCGGCTGTTGCTGGAGAAAACGCTTGATGTCATCGGCGGGAATATGTCCTTCCATGACATAGCCATCAATAATTGCTGTATGACAAGATGCTAATTCTTGGGGCAAATTGTATTTTTGTTTAATTGTGTCCATGTCGTCAGTCTTGATATCTGCTTGGATTTTTAATCCTTGTTTTTGAATGTGTTCTAACCAATTTCCACAACAGCTACAACTAGGACTGCGATAAACAGTGACTTGTGGTGTGCTTATATTTGATGTAGTTTGATGATCCCAAATATTGGCAGCGATCGCAGATGAAGGGTTACTCTCTATTATCAATCCCATCATCATGATCATCAGTAACAAAATCCGCAGTAATAGTCTTTGCATCATCCAAACCTCTTCTATAAACCCTTTTTAATTAAGCCATGCGATCGCCTCGGCAGATAGTTATACTCAACTCTCACACAACTATCAAAATCATCCTGCCAATATGCAACTCCAAAACATCTATTTCTCACAATCCTGATCAATCCATTCCCTTCCAGCTTTTTCTGCTGTATGGGGAGTGAAATAGATTTTGCGTTGTCCAAAAACAGCACCGCCTACAGTTAAAACTCGAAACTGCCAACAGTCATCTGTTGCGAAAACCAATAATGTTACACCCTCGATACCAATAAGCAGGTGAATTTTGACTTGGTTATCTGTCATTACTAATCAGCCATCAATCATTATTAATGAGACCAATCATTATGGCAAAGCAAACTAGGATTGACGACTGTAAGGGGACGTACGATTGCGGACAGAGCAAAAATACCCCTAGCAACTCAGCTAGGAGTATTTCTGCTCTGATAAGGAAATTATAGGTTTGTAACTGAGTTTAACTGTTCACTGTTAAACGACAATTATTCACGGATTTAGATGGAATAGTACAAGGGGAAGGATTTAGCATCCTTTGGTTTTACATATACTTTTTGCTGTGCTTCTAACTCTAATTCGTTGAAGCGATCGCGTGTTAAGTGAGCGTTCACCACTTGACCATCATCTAAGGTTAACTCTACCTGAATTTCCCAACCCAAATGAATTAAGCGGCTGACTGTCGCAGGTGCAGTAGTCCCATTGGCTTGCTTTTGGATCACTACGTCCTGGGGTCGTAAAAACACCTCTGGGTGTGGTGATTCAAACCCGGTACTTTGGAAAATTTTCGATGTGCTAGGTAAGACATTGACTGGGCCAATAAAACTCATGACAAAGGCACTAGCCGGATTATCATAAATTTCTGCCGGTGTTCCCACTTGTTCTACTCGTCCTTTGTTCATGACCACGACTTCATCGGAAACTTCCATTGCTTCTTCTTGGTCGTGGGTAACGAAAACAGTGGTAACGTGAACTTCATCATGGAGACGACGTAGCCAAGCGCGTAAATCTTTGCGGACTTTGGCATCTAACGCCCCAAATGGCTCATCTAATAGTAATACACTAGGTTCTACGGCTAATGCTCTGGCTAAGGCTACCCGTTGCCTTTGTCCACCAGATAATTGTGAGGGATAGCGATCGCCTAATCCATTCAACTGCACTAACTCTAACAGCTGCTCTACACGCCCCTGCACTTTTTTAGCGGGAGTCTTACGGATTTCTAAGCCAAAAGCAATGTTTTGCCTTACCGTGAGATGTTTAAATAGGGCATAGTGCTGAAACACAAACCCAATGTTCCGCTCTTGCACACTTTGATGTGTGGCATCTTTACCTGTGAGAATGATTTTGCCACTGTCTGGAGTTTCTAAACCCGCAATTAAGCGGAGTAAGGTGGACTTACCAGACCCAGAAGGCCCTAATAAAGCTACTAATGAGCCACTTTCAATTTCTAGACTGACTTCATCAACAGCTTTAAAACTTCCGAACTGCTTGGATACATTTTCAACTACTATGCCCACAAACTCTGTACCTCTGCAACTCTAAATACGGCTCATTGCTAGGATTACCGTGATTTATATATACCATATCTAGTAGTGTTTAGATTCAATTAATTCTAAAAATCTTTTAGTTACCGCAACTTCCACAATCCCAAGAGCCACAATCGGCACTACCGCAGTCTAGGGAATGACAATCAGCATTACCGCAATCTAGGGAACTGCAATCAACATCGCTACAGTCTAACGAACTACAATCAGGTAAGTCACCACAATCAGTGTTACATTGACTACAATCCCTAGAATCTTGATTAAATGAAGATATTTGACGAGATGGAGGAGATTCTCTTGTTTCTTCTTCATCTTCCAGTTCTAGGTCATCTTCATCCTCTGAAGTGTCTGGATTTTCAATTGACGATAATCTCGTTTCCATTAAAGAAGAGACACGGCGCGATGGGCTACGCCCCGCCGTAGGCGATCGCAATAATAAGTTCGCTTGTTTACAATCTTGAAATCGTTGGCGAGACTTGAGTAGGGCTACACTCAAACCTTCTTGAGCAATCACCCGTTTAATGTACTGTGAGCAAGATTCGCCCCCATACAATACCCGATGAGCGCAACTAAAACCTTTATGGGGAGAAAGATATTTCTGATACCCCGTAATTGCAACCGTACTAAGATTTCTACTCCAAGAGTCAAATAACGAAATTTCCATACTAAATCCCTTTCCTATGGGACGCTACGTGTAGCTTGCTTCCCCGGAGGAGTACGGGGAATTCAAAAGCAAAAATATTTACAATGTGCTGTCATCACAACCGACATTGCGTAATACTTTAATATCCTTCCCGTTCGCAATTGCCAATTCCCTAAGTAGAGTTTTTGTATCGAAATATTAAGGAATGTTGCATTTATGTCAAAACCTGAAGGAAGAGCGCGAAATCAGCCAAAAGACCGTGGTACGATGCTTTCGGTAAACGGTAAATGTGAAGATTGGGAGAAGACCTTTGACACTACGGGTTGCTGTTGTTGGGTCAGGCCCAGCTGGTTCCTCTGCTGCTGAAACACTAGCAAAGGCTGGGATTGAAACCTACCTGTTTGAGCGCAAGCTCGATAACGCCAAGCCTTGCGGGGGTGCAATACCTCTGTGCATGGTGAGTGAATTTGATTTACCACCAGAAATTATTGACCGACAAGTGCGGAAGATGAAAATGATTTCACCTTCTAATCGTGAGGTTGATATCAATCTATTAAATCAAGAAGAATATATAGGAATGTGCCGCCGCGAAGTGCTAGATGGCTTCTTGCGGGATCGGGCGGCGAAGCTAGGGGCAAATTTAATTAATGCCACTGTTCATAAAGTAGATATACCATCAAATAACACTGATCCATACACTATTCACTATGTTGATCATAGTGAAGGCAATGTCCCAGGGATTGCTAAAACCCTGAAGGTGGATTTAATCATTGGGGCAGATGGGGCAAATTCCCGCATAGCCAAAGAAATGGATGCTGGGGATTATAACTATGCGATCGCTTTCCAAGAGCGGATTCGCTTACCCCAAGATAAAATGGCATACTACAATGAACTTGCCGAAATGTATGTTGGCAATGACGTTTCTACAGACTTTTACGCTTGGGTATTCCCCAAATATGACCACGTAGCTGTCGGAACTGGCACAATGCACGTTAACAAAGCCAGCATCAAACAACTGCAAGCTGGTATCCGCGCCCGTGCTAGCGAAAAATTAGCTGGCGGCAAAATCATCAAAGTAGAAGCCCATCCCATCCCCGAACATCCCCGCCCCCGTCGTGTTGTCGGTCGGATTGCCTTAGTCGGAGATGCAGCTGGTTACGTTACCAAGTCTTCTGGTGAAGGTATTTACTTTGCTGCTAAATCTGGGCGGATGTGTGCAGAAACCATTGTGGAAGTTTCTCAAAATGGTAGCCGTATTCCTACAGAAAAGGAAATCAAGCTTTATCTCCAACGTTGGGATAAAAAATACGGACTCACCTACAAAGTCCTCGACATCCTCCAAACAGTCTTCTATCGTTCCGATGCAACCCGTGAAGCATTCGTAGAAATGTGTGGTGACTTGGATGTCCAGAAGCTTACCTTTGACAGCTATCTGTATAAAACAGTCGTCCCCGCTAACCCCATTACCCAGTTAAAAATCACCGCTAAAACCATTGGTAGTTTGATTCGTGGTAATGCTTTAGCACCCTAATACAAACAGGCAAAAGATTAATTTCTTTTCACTTTGTACCTTTTGCCTTTTCCTGACTAAATGGCACTCCCTAGATTCTGCCAATAGGGAGTGCCATTTAATGTTAGAAAGGTTTAGCGTTGATTTGTAGCGATGTATGTGTCAATTTGCGGGCAAAGCTTACCAGTAGGGTAGTTAGCGAGGCGAAATATAGACACGAGCAGCGCGACTGCTTGAAGAGTAGAATCTACGTGATACCCTACATTGCAAACTGCATCTTCCTCAGAATGTACCATCGTTCAGGAAATTGAGTCAGATTTCATTCAACTACTGATGTGGTAGCACCTTCACTCGATGGTGGAAGGCTGGGCAATTCCAGACAGTATCCCGCACCATACACAGTTTTGATATAGCGAGGATGGCGGGGATCAGGTTCTAGCTTGGTTCTTAGGTGACGGATATGCACGCGGATAGTTTCAATGTCATCGTCTGGATCGTAACCCCAAACTTCTCTGAGGATTTCGCTAGGAGATACAGTCTGACCATGACGTTGCAACAAACAATGCAGGAGTTCAAATTCCAGGTGAGTTAGTTTCACGGTTTGATGAAACCAAATCGCCTCAAATCGCTCTGGAACAAGGGTTAAAGGCCCATAGTTCAAAATTTCGCTATGTTTTGCGGCTTGGGGAATGCGGTCGGTACGGCGCAATAATGCGCGCACTCGCGCCAGCATCTCTTCCACTTCAAAGGGCTTGGTGAGATAGTCGTCTGCGCCTGCATTAAAGCCTTCTACCTTATCCTGAGTTTGACTAAGAGCAGTCAGCATCAAAACAGGTATTTCGGCTGTGCGTTCGTCCCGACGCAGGCGTTGACAAACTGTAAAACCATCTACTCTCGGCAACATCAGATCAAGCATGATTAAGTCTGGTTGCAGCTGGAGTGCTAGGGCTTGACCTTTAATTCCATCTTCGGCTTGACTTACATCGTAGCCAGCCATTTCCAAGTTGACGGCAACGAGTTCTGAAATTGCTGGGTCATCGTCTATGACAAGAATCCTCGGCATTCTTAAAAAATTATTACTACTTATTAAGGATAAATAAGAACCTTTGGTAGATACAAAGATTTCTGTCTTGATTATAAAAAAGATTTTAAATCTAACATAAACCTTAAAACTAACAGAATTGTGAAATCAGGAATAAATTACCTGAAATTTGCGTTCTAATGTGTAATGCTCCCTACAATCAGGCTTGGTTTCTCCAAAATAGAGTGTAAACCGCTAGATGGGGAAGACATAATTCTTAAAACACAATTCTTCATCCAAGGCTACCTTATCAAAAAATGGTATTAATGGGTGGAAAAATGTAATATTTGTAGCAGATAGCCAACCCTAAAAAATGCTCACCACAAAATCGTCGCCAGTCATGTTATCACATTGTTACTAGATTAATAGGCGATCGCCTATGGCGAGGTTTAGCCCATCGCACCATAAAACGATGGAAATTTACCCTAATCTGATACCAAATTCAGCCAAAATTTCTGCTCTACAGGATTACTCGGAGGTAGACACATTGATGCTGTAGAGAGAAAACCGATGGTGGGTACTAACCTGCAAAAATATTGCAGTTGATGTAGCGGTTGATTGAGATTGAGGTAAGATGCGATGGGCTACGCCCCACCGTAGGCGATCGCTCACTAATTTTTTTTAGCTATTTTACAAGTCAACAGAATATTAAACTAAATAAACAAAGCCTGCAACAGCAGGCTTTATGTATGAAAGCAGTCAAATACAGTTTTAATCAGGCTAGCTTCTACTTTTCAGATTTACTGACTAGATAGATGCTGGCTTTTTCTTGCGGAGTTGGCTTCCTAAAGATGCCACAGCCAATAAACCTAAAATCGCTCCCGGCTCAGGAATTAGAGTTGCGGTTAACTCCCCACCATTATCCAATCGGCAATTTGGATAGGTATCGCACACTTCTGGTGATAGGTCATCTTTCAAGAAAATCCTAGCTGTTTGCAGTCCTTGATCTGGATTTAGATAGGTGTAGAAATCTAAACCTGAGACTGCGGTGTTGAAGTCAATCCCCAAATCAAAGCCATTCGCTGCATCAAAGTTGCCAGTTTGCAACACAGTTTGTGTAGCTGTATCAAAGTTGAAGTTAAAAGTAGTATCCGCAGGATTAGGAAAGCTGTAATTGAACGCTTGCAAAAGAGTTCCACTAGGGTCAAAGAAAGAAATAGCAAACTCACTCAGCTGATCTCTGGAGATAACACTTCCTTGATAAATGTCATCATAGCTGAACTTACCTGTGGCTGAATAACCTTGATCGCCTTTCCAATCAAGCTTAAAAGCAGCTGCATCAGCACTAGAAACATTAAATAAAGTAGCTATTGAGGTAACAGCAACAACGGCTACTTTAGCTGTGATTTGGTTACAAATACTTTTCATTGTTTTGAGAATGGTAGTAATTCTGATGTGGGTTCAATGGTCAACTTTTTGTCAGATATGAGCAAAAAAACGCTAGTTTTTATTGCCAAGGTGAACTATGAAAAGTTGATTAATTCATCCAACATAGACGCGCAAAGACCTACAAAATCAATAAAAGTCAGAACTTGTGCATCATATCCAGATACATTTTTATCTGGGACTTTGTAATAAGAGTTACGCTGGATTGGATTAATTAATCTCTACAACACCTTTGCGGAAATTCTACCATTAGATTCAATCTGCTCGCATATTTTATATTTAATTTTTCTAAAAAACTTAAAACTCACAAATATATTAGAAGATTTTTTATGAACATTTAATTTTTTCTTTACCTGTCGTTAACCAAGTATTCTTTTGTATTCATCACATATCAAATAAGGCAAAGATTATTTTTAAAATTTGCAATTTTCTATTTTTTTTGGGCATCTATTTTCTATCTAAGAAGCATTAATTAAATCAATCATTACCTAACCTTAATCAAAACCTATTAATTTTTAACTGGCATTTTTTATGTAACCAAAACATCTTTATGCAATTATCAAGACGTAAATTTTTTACATTAGCGGGTGCAAGTGCGGCGGGTACCGTACTGGCTTCTCCCTTAGAAGGTCTGATTGCTAGAAAAGCTTTTGGCCAAGTTGCTAGTAGAGGATATGGTTCTCTTGTGCGAGATCCCAATGGATTGTTAGATTTACCACCTGGATTTAGTTATACAACTTTCTCTCGCACCAACGACCTAATGAGTGATGGTTCTAGAGTGCCTGGCTCTCACGATGGGATGGCTGCTTTTGCTGGTCCTAGAAACACAATCATCCTGGTGCGTAACCACGAACTTGGAGCGGGTTTAACTGGGTTACGCGCACAAGTACCAGAACCGTACGATGCTATTGCTAGAGGTGGTACAACAACTCTGGTTGTTAATCAAAATGGTCAGTTAATCAAACACTTTGCTTCTCTCGGTGGAACTATTCGTAACTGTGCAGGTGGCCCAACACCTTGGGGTTCATGGATTACCTGCGAAGAAAACGTAGATATTCCCAATGGAAGTAATGGCTTGACCAAGCCACACGGCTACAACTTTGAAGTTCCAGCTAATGCTACTTCTCCTGTGAAGCCTGTGCCTTTAGTTGATATGGGACGTTTTAATCATGAGGCTGTGGCTGTAGATCCCAAAACTGGGATTGTATATGAGACAGAAGATAGCGGCAGTAGTCTCTTCTACCGTTTTATCCCAAGAGTGGCAGGCAGATTAGCAGAAGGTGGGACTCTTCAAGCTCTGAGAATCATAGGTCAACCAGAAGTCAACACCTCAACTAGTGGTTTTGCACCCTTCCAAAAATTCCCTGTAGATTGGGTAACTATTCCTGAGCCAAACCCAACTACTGTAGATAACGTGAGAGTGCAAGGACGCAACTTGGGCGCAGCTCGTTTTGCTCGTGGAGAAGGCATTTGGTATAACCATAACAAAACTACTGGTAAGAGCGAACTCTACTTCGTTTCTACAAGCGGTGGTGCAATTGGTGCTGGTCAAGTCTGGCTTTATATCCCCGAAGATGAGACCATCGAACTGTTTGTAGAGTCTACATCTAGAGAAGAACTGGAAGCTCCTGACAATATAGTTGTTGCACCTTTTGGTGATCTCATTCTCTGTGAAGATGGTGGTAGTGGTAACTACCTAAGAGGTGTAACACCTGATGGAAAACTCTATGATTTTGCATTCAACGCCTTAAATGGCAGCGAATTTTGTGGAGCTTGCTTCTCACCTGACGGTAAGATTATGTTTGTGAATATCCAAAGCCCTGGTATTACCCTGGCTATCACAGGCCCTTGGCATACAAAGGCTTAGTGATGATTTTGAAATTTTACTATCCTTGTAACCCTAACTGAAAAAAGCGATCGCCTACTAGCTTAAAATCAGGCGATCGCTTTCTATTGATTGCCAATCACTGGTGGTAACATATCTAAAACCAGAATCTCTACATCAGGAAAATTTAAGGGTGCGATCGCTCCATCTTCTGCCAAAATTAATTTACTTTGGTAGCCTTCTGGACTGGGTTTACGGAAAACGTACAATTGACGGCTAACTATATCTAACACCCAATAATCTTGAATGCTCGCCTGCGAATAAGCTTGGGCTTTAATTTCACAATCTAGCTTGAGGCTGCTATCTGCTACCTCAATAATTAGATACACTTCAGAAGGTGTAGGATGGTGATCTGCGTAGTCTAATGGGTCTATTTTGACAACCGCAACATCCGGTTCTGGTTCAGACCGTTCATTCAAATGAATTGGATCTTGAATAGATACCCAAGCACGATTTCCTAGCTTATTTTTGATTAAATAGTCTGTTCTGCCTACTGCTGACCGATGGGCTGTTCCTTTGGCAATCATCCAAATAATCTTTCCTTCTAAAAGTTCTACTCTTTCCTCTGCACCAAAAATCCCAGCCTCAGCCATCCGATGGTATTCTTCTACTGTCCAGAGGCGAAGTTTTAATGTGGTTTCTGTGTCTTGCATAAGTTTTTGCCTGTGGAGAAAATTTGATATTTGATTATCTCTAACTTGACATATAAACAATAATATGTATCTTAAAGTTAAGATTTTTCCACTGCATTAAAGATTTGGGAAACTTGCAGATTTAGCTGATTAAATTGGGGAGAGACAACTAAATCATCACCAGCAAAGTTACCAAATTCTGTATAAGTATTACTAGTTAATTCTAAAACTAAAACAGTCTGCGCCTCTGGATCAACAATCCAATACTCAGGAATGCCACAATCTTGATACTGTACCCGCTTGGCGATGAAATCTCTATGGCGTTGTAATTCCCCAGGGCTAACCACTTCTATTACCAGTAGAGGAGGTAGCATCGTCAGGCGAATAGTATTACGCTGTACTAATTGTTGAATATGTTCTTCACGAAGAATAGTTAAGTCAGAGTAACGGTTTCTGGGTTCGCCTCTGACTTCTAGTTCTAAACCATGCCCCCGCACTCGATCAATCCCAATCAGCAATGCAAAAATGAGAAACAGACGATTGGCAATCTGAACGTTAATTCCTGATTCTGGGGGCATTTCGATTAATTCGCCATTAAATAGCTCATAGAGTTTATCTGTACCATCATCATAGGATAGGTATTCTTCAAAACTTTGAAATTGATGTTTAACCTGTAGCATCAGATTTTCTCCATGAGCAGAGGCTATGCACGAGATATCTACCTTCTATTATGGTTGTTTATTGTCTGACAATTTGAATTTCATCAAGTCTGTTGATCACTACATCCGCACCTTTAACGTTATCTGGTTTTCCAATCCAAGTAATCCCAACACAACCTGCGGCTTTAGCATTACGAGCCATTTGCATATCACCAACAGAATCACCCACCATCAAAGTATGGTCTGGTTCTACACCCAACACTTGACAAGCTTGCATAAATAAAGCTGGATCTGGTTTACTTAGTCCCCCATCTACACCTATTTGAGCTTCGATATAATCACTTAATTGATATCGTGCTACAAATTCTCTAACTTCTGCTGTTGTAGCTGCGGATAAAATACCCAGTTTCAATCCTGCGGAGGAAAGATGCTGCAAAATCTCTAGAGTACCTGGGAATAGAAGCGCAGGAGTTGCGTTAGTATATTTTTCGGCTTCATCTAAAGATTGACGAGCTATTTTTAAAGATTCAAACCATCCTCTACCTGTTTCAGCAATATAGGCGGCGGTGGCAATTTCTGTTTCTCGGCGGCTGGCTACCGCCATTAAACCAGTATGATCCAAACTATCACCGTTAATTCCAAAAGCCATCAACAACGGTTCGCCAATTCCAGGAATTTGAGCATCGATTAACCGAGCAGCTTTTTGTCCGAGCGATCGCAAATAAACTTCCGAGTCTTCTAAAGTACCATTTTTATCAAAGAAAACTGCTTTAATATTCTCAAATTTGACGTTTTTACATTGAATACTTACCACAATATCCTCCCTGATCAAAATTTTTTATTCAAACATAAAAAAAGAGGGGTTTTCCCTCTTTTCTCAATGCTTTAATGTTTTGAATTAAAGTAGTTTATTATTCTTCAATCGCTGCTGGAATTTCTTCCACTAATTCTTCTGTTTCGGTAGCTGCTGGAATTTCTTCTTCAACTGCACTGACATCCTCTACATCTTCTGTTGGTAGAGTAATACCTTGCTGTTTAGCAAGCATTTGTTCTCTGTACTTAGCTGCCATTTCCTCGGCTTTATCATAAACCAAATCACGGTTTTTAATCATATCACCGGGTTCTGGCTCTAATTGCTTGGTAGACAGAGAAATTCTGCCTCTTTCTGCATCTAAGTCAATGATCATGACTTTGACTTCATCATTCACATTGAAGACGCTATGGGGAGTATCAATATGTTCGTGGGAAATTTCTGAAATGTGTAACAAGCCGCTAACACCACCGATATCGATAAATGCACCGTAAGGCTTGATACCGCGAACTGTACCAATTACAACTTCGCCCACCTCTAGGCGATTCATCTTCCGCTCAACTAACGCCCGGCGATGAGACAGAACTAGGCGGTTACGCTCTTCGTCTACTTCCAGGAATTTTAAAGGTAGTTCTTCGCCCACTAAATCTTCTTTAGGCTTGCGGGTGCTGATATGAGAGCCAGGGATAAATCCACGTAAACCCTCAATTCTAACTAATGCGCCCCCGCGGTTGGTAGCGAACACACCCGAACGTACTGTGGCATCTTCTGCTTGTAGCTGTCTAACACGCTCCCAAGCACGCATATATTCAATCCGACGGATGGAAAGGGTCAGCTGTCCATCTTCATTCTCATCTGTCAGGATGAAAAATTCTCTAGTTTCGTTGGATTGTAAAACTTCTTCCGGGGCATCAACCCGGTTTATAGACATTTCTTGTATAGGTATATATGCTGCTGTTTTAGCACCAATGTCAATCAGAGCGCCACGCGGTTCTATACTAAAAACTGTACCTGGTACGATATCTCCGGGGCTAAAATGATAATCGTACTTATCTAAGAGGGCAGCAAAATCTTCGTGAGTAAATCCAATTTCTGTAGCGGTTAAGTTCTGATTGACCATGCTGATTTGTTCCTGGTTCTAGTCTCCGTAAAGGTTATGCCATAATAGCGATATGTATGCAACTGCCTAATTCGGTAGTGTACACTTAATTATCTTTCAATCCTAGCGCAGAAAAGCTAGTGTTAACACACATCAACTTCCAGACAGATAATTATATCATAAATATCTGTACCAGGTAAAATTAACAGAAATCAGGAATTCAGAACTCTCAACACTTGGCAGATGAATAGCTAAATCTGAGAAGAAGTCAGATTCGGTGTTTTGCAAGTTCCCACAAAAATATGATTTTGTTGACTGCCTTTGCTTGCTGTATTTTTCGGTTTACCATACATCCTTAAATATACAGTATGGAAATTGCTTACATAAAGTGTTTAATTGTGCAGCATTTTACGCAGCATTACAGTGTGGCAGTTCTAGAGTCTGACCTTGACCTAACTCTATCAATTAATAAATATCTTCAGAGTTAGCATTTAAGTAAGCACGCTGCAAATCAATACCTAAAACAGAAAATTGTTCGATAATAGATTTCATCCTATCTTCAGGTGATTTACTTCCTTTTTCCCAGGATGTGAGCAGTCCATTAGCGACCATTTGACAACGGTTCATCCCAAAACTTTCCTGAGTAGTTAATTTCTGGTCTACTTCTTCTGCTAATCCTAATCCTGGAGCTAGGTATTTGGTAAATAAAGGAACTTGTGGTTGGAAGTAGTTTTGGTGACTATTATATATACTTCGGATTACCGGACTAATAGTTTTATAATCTCTTTTATCGAAGTAGAGAACTCCTGAATCATAACGTCCATAATCGCCCGGATTATACAAAACCTTAAAACTAAAAGGTATGAGTATTTCATTGAGTTGTTGGGATATTGCTTTCATGATCGCTATTGCACCTTCGCAAGTCAAATTCATATAAATTCTGACTATGCTAGGACGAGTATCTAAATTTCGTGCATGATTTGTCCCTGCATCACCTACAGCCATATAAAAGCCTTTCAGCAACATATTTTTTGGCATTCGGATGGATACACTGTCACCTACAGCAGCATTCTGTTGTAAATTGGCAAGATGTTTTTTGCGTTCTATGTGCAATTTTAATCCTTTTTTAATAACAACTAAACTCCCATCAATTTCCTCTTTGATAATCTGCCAATCCGCATCAAAATAACCTTTGCCATAGTTGTTGATATCGATGGACTGATAAAGGTCTGTATCTATCTCTAAGAAAGCATTATTTTCTACATCTAAATGTTGGTTTTCTTGTTTTGGATCTAATGCTAATTTAGATTTTAGCGAGCCATTGTAGTAGATACCATAAATATAAGTACGCAATTGTAAACTGAGATATTTCATCTGAGTTTCTTGTGGCATTTGATAAAAACATTCAACCATATGAGGCGCAAGTGCCAAGGGTTGATAATTAGGATGGCAGATAGAAAAATCAGAATGAATTTCAATTTGCTGGGCAATATCTTGTAAAACATTCATTAATGGGATATTTACATCCGCATTGTGGGAAATTAGGGAGAAATCACGTAGTTGCATCATAATTTATATAAAATAATTTAAGCGATCGCAGGTTGATTATGTACGAATTCATGAGCAGCAGTACCGAAGATTGTTGGTATTGATTGTTCGGGACGGCACAACAAACTTTTGGCGACTTGTAGTAAACAAATTCCAGTATTATCAAACGTACTTTGATAGTGAAGCATGACCCGTATTTGTTGAATAAGGGCAAAACCTGCACATTGTATCAGTTGTTTAATAAAATCAGGTCTATCAAGCAATATTTCTGGGAATTGTTGCAGATAAGCTTTAGTTAAAGCAGCAATTGAAGGTTGAATTTCTTCTAAAGGTATCTTAGCTAATCTTAATGATTGTTCAATAGTTAGAGATTGGCTAAATAGTAAGCTATTTAACCAAATTAGCAGATAGCTACCAATGAGTTTGCCTAAGTCTAAGGCGGGATCTCCCCAAGTGGAGCGTTCCCAATCGATCAGACGAATCAAATGTTGATTTGATACTTCTCTATTAGGAGAAATCAAAATGTTATTGAGCTTGAGATCATTATGTATAAAGCAGCAGGAATGAAGTGATGCAGCTAGATCTATCACTGCTTTACCTAGTAGTTCATATCGCTGATAAAAGGCTAAGAACTTGAGAGCATCTGGAGGAGCGATCGCAAAAACTTCCGGTGTCACACGCTCCATCTTATTGATTAGGTAATCTACGGGTTTGCTGTAAACATTGGGAGGATATTTCGCTGAAAAAGCTTGATATTTTGGTTGATTATATGTTTCATGATGTATATTACCAATTACTTTTCCAATCTCGGCAGCAATCGCTGGTGAAAATGTATGTTGTTTATTGTAAAATTTGCTTAAATCTTGATATTCATCTAGATATTGCAAGATAAGTATGGCGTTATCTTGATCGTAATGTAATAGTTTGCGTAAATATAGTTTTAGGTAGCTAAGTTCGGGAAAATACTGAATTAAATCTTGAATCTGCCATTCACCTAAAAATTCATTTTGTACAGTACCTGCTTGATTCGTTCTTTCTTGTTTAACCAGCAGTTTAGTGCCATTTGGTAAACTTAGTAATAGATTAAAGTTTTTTGCTGCGATCGCTTCAACTTCACTCGCAGCAGGATTGATTGGCTCATCTAAAAAACCATGCTCAAGTAAATAGTTGAAAACGTTCTGAGAATTCAATTTAATTTGCATATGATGTGAATTTTATACTTAATACCGACGCTATTAATATGAAACAGTCTAGTGTAAGTAGTTAATCTATCTGCTCTTTGAGAGAGTATTATGAATAGGCGATGCTTTTTAAGCAAATTTTTGAGACTTAAATGTAACTTTTATGTCCTTAAAAAATGCGACGTATAAACTCAGGTGAGGGTGTAATACCTTGGTGCAAAGATTTTTTCAATTGGTATAAATTTTTATCTTTCCCAAGTTCATGGTTAGTGATTTTGAGGTTAATCAACCTGAAATATCATTGAGTAATTCTGATTAGTAAAATAGACATAAAGAATGTATTTATGTCCCCAAAATTTTAGAAACTGAGAACAATCAATTCCAACAAGCACAAAAAAGCTGAAACTCTCGATACAAGCAATGATCTACATGGAGTCTCAGCAAGAACTACTATTTATTAATTAAAATCTTCCGCAGACTTTTAGTTACATCTTTCCCTATGACTGTTCTACGTCCCTTTATGGTAAAGTCGGCTGCTCCGAAACACTCAGAGGATTCTTAGATTCTGGTTTAGGATTGTCTTCTGGTGTGATGGCTGTAGCCTTTTCTACGTGAGTAGTAGTTTCTTCCACGTCATGAATTAGGGTAGGAGGACGTAAAGCCGTCAGAGCAGTTTTGATAATGACAGCCGTGGGTACAGCTACGATTACACCTAAAAGTCCACCAATTCTAGCTCCTGTTAGTACAGAAATTAAGACCCACACGGGATTTAACCCAGTAAAACTGCCTAAAATCCGAGGTGCAATCAAGTTTTCGAGAATTTGCTGCACAATTACAGCCGCAATTAAAACTTTGACTCCCATTGAAAAATCTTGCAAAGCCACTAGGGAGGTAGTGAGGGCGATACCGACAGAGCCGCCAAATGGTACAAGAGCCATAATGCCAATAGTCAAGCCAAATAATAGCCCAAAGGGTACTTTCAGCCACAAAAAGCTAGGGATTAGGGCTGAGGCCATGCAAGTGGATAAGATGAGCTGGGTAATAAAGAAATTTTGAAAGCTAAGACGTACTGTTTGGGAAAATGGGTCACGAAACCTTGGGGGTAGCCATTCGACTAAACTTTCCCAGAGTTCGCCACCATGCTGCAAAAGATAGAAAGTCAAAACCATCGTCAAGAGAAAGTCTAGCAGGCTAGTGAATGTCACCACAGCTAGATTTAAAACTTGCCCAGCGATCGCTTGCAATTGTCCCTTGACACGATCATTAATTTGGACTACCAAAGCATCAAGGTTCAGAGGTAAACCCATCACCTCGGCTTTTTCATTCAACATCATCAACTGCGATCGCCCAGAGTCAATTAACTCTGGAATACGTGCCACTAACTGTTGAGCCTGGGTGAGAGCCAAGGGAAACAAAGTTACGCCTAAAGCCAACAGCACCGATAGAGCTAGTAAAAACACTAAAACTGCTACTTGCTCTCGTTTTGCACCGTGATACTCCATCCAGCTAACGGGATAGTTGAGCAGAAATGCTAAAACTGAGGCTCCAACTAAAATAACTATTAAGGAGTGGAAATAATTAAAAATTGCGGCAAATGCCCAACCATTGAGAACTAGCAGCGGAGCGCATAGCGCGAGCGCTCCAATTCTCGCTATTGGTGTTAGTGTCTGCCACCAGTTGAATAGCTTGCGTGTCTGCATCTTAAACCGATTGCGGGATAGAACTCAATAAAATTCTCAATCTATAGCTTATTATCTCTAACTACATCACCGTCATTCATCCCTCTAGTTTAGGATTCAACAAACATCATATGAAAAATTCGGAATCGAGTGATCATTCACTGTATCAAGAGAGTAGAACCTGGAAAATAGAGAGCGGCGAAGACATAACCCCATCCCTACCTTGCCAAAAAGATGCAGAAACCCCCAAAACACGGTTAATTTTACATCTAATCCCAGTGATAGGTTTTTTCCCCTCCCTTTGGGCGATTTATCACCATCAAGGTAATCGGGAACAACTAGCTATTAGTCGTCTGTCTATGACTCTGGCGTTTACTTGGCTGTTGAGCTATCTTTTGTTGGCTACTGGTGCAGCAACTTCTGATTTTTTAGCACTGCGGATGTTAATCCTGAATAGCTTTTTTACATCTGGTTATTTTTTGGTGAGTATCTGGCTAATTTTTAGGATTATTAGAGGTAAGTCTTTTCGCCTACCAGGTTTAAGCAATTTGGCAGAAAAATTATTTGACAATTAGTACAAAACAGCAAAACTCAACAGGTACAGCTAAAAAAAACAAATTTCTGCCTACAGCTATTTTGAAGATAAATCTACAATCTGCACGCCAAGCCAATCAAAATTCACAACTAACATACTTATAAAGAGTATTTATTACCTAGCCCCCAATCCCCAATCCCCAGAAAATCTTTTGTCTACATCTAGTCAAACTGAGTCAATTGTTGTCATACTTCAAGAAAACATGGAAAGATTTGCCACAACTAACAAAAAATCCTGCTATAAGTGTTGTGGTTGACACTGAATTTACAGATCAGCATGGTTTATTAAAAGTTAGCTATTATGGGTTGATTTATCTGTATTGTTAGTCAGCAAATTTACCTAATTTAAATCAGTTTAAGTGTGAGGAAGTCTGTGACCAGTCAAAGAACTTCAACCGAAGGAAACCAATCAGCAAACGCCTCCAAATTCAGGGGCAAAAATACCAAGTCTGGGCGTTGGCTATGGTTCTGGGTGGGGATGAGCGGTATTGCTATGGTGTCAGCAACAGCTGGCGCGCTGTTGGCGGTATCTCTAAGCAGTACACCATTACAGCAAGCCGAGTTAAGTCCTCAAGAAGAAGCTGTCTTTGATAGCGATGCGATCGCTGGTAGTGGGTTACGCTTCTCGGAATTAACTCGTCCTGTGAATCTTTTAGTCATGGGGATGAGTGTCTTACCGCCAGATGTCCAAAATCCTCCTGCTGACACTAAAAATCTGCGATATTTACCCCAAGTCAATTCCTTTGATGGGCTTTCGGATGTCATGCTCTTGGTGCAATTTGAACCAGAGAAGAAAAAAATCGCAATGTTGTCTATTCCCAGAGATACACGCACCGAAATAGAGGGATATGGGACGAGGAAGATTAACGCCGCCAATGTCGAGGGAGGCCCGGCTTTAACCGCTAAAACAGTCAGCAATGTCTTAGGAGGTACAGGAATTGACCGCTACATTCGCATTAATGTTTTAGGAGTAGAAAAACTAATTGACGCTTTGGGTGGAGTTACAGTCTATGTCCCCAAAGACATGAAATATCGAGATGACTCTCAGCATTTATACATTAATTTAAAAGCGGGTAAGCAGCATCTTAATGGCACTCAAACACTACAATTATTGCGCTTCCGCCACGATGAATTAGGAGATATCGGCCGCATTCAGCGTCAGCAAATAGTCATTCGAGCTTTAATTGACCAGAGCCTCAATCCCATGACGTGGAAAGAGTTGCCGAAAATTCTCAACGTAGTTAAAGATAACATTGACACTAACTTAACCGTTGAAGAATTAGTGGCACTAGTCGGCTTTAGTGTCCGTACCAATCGGTCTAATATGCAAATGTTTATGCTACCGGGTCGGTTTAGTGAAAATGGCGAGTATGATGCTAGCTACTGGATACCCAGTAAAAACGGTATTGCTAAACTGATGACACAACATTTTGGTCTGGAAGCTACATCTGAACAGCAAGTTAGCGATCCAACCAGTTTAAGGATAGCGATACAAGATAGCACAGGCAGCGATCGCTCTCAACTCAATCCTTTAATTAGATCTTTGGCAAAAGCTGGATATCGTAACGTTTACGTCTATAAACCTTGGTCAGAACCCTTAGAGGTAACTAATATCGTCGCTCAACAAGGGGATGGTGATGGTGCTGAATCAGTTCGCAACACTTTAGGTTTTGGCGAAGTCAAAGTAGAAAGTACAGGAAGTCTTGATTCCGATATCAGTATCCAATTAGGTAAGGATTGGTTGCAAAAGAAAGATTTGTTAGAGAATAGCAGTTTTTAAGCTGGGCTATAGATGAAAAATTAGACACAGGGGAAAGGACTAACGCCTTTTCCCTTTTTGATGTTTTTGAATACAAAGCATATTGTAGGGGCGCAAAGTTTTGCATCCCTACAAATTCTTGATGCGTTTATACTCCCCCACAACGAAGAGTTTCGTTAGCTAAGTTCTGACTTGCAACTTGCTGGGGCGATCGCGGTCTACCTGTGGTGATAGCGTAGTTAATACTTAATAACCACAACCATATTCCCGGATGACGAGGTTCTAGTCTAGGTTTGACCCAGACTAGAAAGCTGGGAAACCAAGCACTCAATAAACCACTCACCAAGGCGTGACGACCAAAATTGACATAATTTCCTAGCCATCTGAGCAAATCTTTCCAGCCAGCCATTTCCCAAATCCACCACAGTAAGGCGGGATTGGTATGTGCTGCTTTCAGGGCCAGGCGGTTGAATGTCAACCAATCACACCGATCCTTGATAAAGTTATCGGCTACTTCTAGAGGTTCATCCGCTAATAAACCAAAGAATGTATTTAACATGGCATTGATACGCTGTGGGGGTAAAAATTTCCCAGTGGGAACCATCATCCCTTTAGAAAATAGCCAAGTCACAGAAACATTACTTTGGTAAGCGCGAATCAAGTTCAAATGGTTTTGACTCAACAAATCATGCTGGAGAGCAACATTGAGTAAGTTGGTGAGACGTTCTAAGTTACGTACCAGCGAACCAAACCCAGTAAATACCAAAGGTGATTGTAAAGATGCAGCATCACCGATCGCAATTAATCGATCAAAGGCCACTTGGCGATCGCGACTATTTACACTAAAATGACCCGGTATATAGCCAAACGTTGGTTTTTTCCACACCAACTGCTCTAAATCACACCGGCGATACTCTGGCAAAATCGTAAAGAAATCCTCATACATCTCTAGCAAAGAACCGGGGTTTTCTGGGTTGACTTCGTGGTAGTGAAATAAATAAATTGTCAATTCTTCACCCGCACCAGGAAACAATTCCCAGATTAATTGCCTACCCCGTGAAATATCGCCGTGGCTGTACAGCACATCTCCATACTGGGAATCCCACACACCAGGGGCAAACCCCTTGTCAATCACTGCTCCCACTGTTGGACAGACACTATCAAAAGCACGTCCACCGTTTAATTGCCAAGCAATGGGGGAAGCCGTACCCATTGCATCTATTAACAGCCTACCACTCACTTGCTTTTGAGTTTGAGTGGGTAAATGTTGCAGAGTAACTAAAACTTGTGATTCATCAATATCTGCTCGCAGAAACTCTGTTTCATCCCAAATTTCACCACCTGCGGCTTGTAACTTCTGGCCACACAACCGCAATAATTTATCTGAGTCTAAAGATATATTTAACACCGTGGGAGTATGTAAGATAGGCGATCGCAATTTGGGGGGATTATTGCCATCAAAAAACTTATTAAATCCGTCCTTATATTCCCGGACAATAATCGTTTCTAATTCAGCTGGTGTAAATAGACCCAAATTCACCAAACTTTGAATTTCATCACGGGAAATATTCCATTCCCGGTTCATCCTGCCAAAAGCTAGACGTTCCACCAGTAGCACTTTGTAACCCAGTTGTGCCATCACCGCCGCATGAATAACCCCCAGTGCGCCACCAATATAAATCAAGTCGTATTGGGAAATTTCCCCTGTTACCTGCCCTTTATCACCTAAAACTGAAAACAAAACCTGACGCGGCTGCTGAGGATTCCGTACACCTTCACGCCATCTTTGTTCCCACCAATAAGCGCGCTGGAGATCGTATTCCCCATTGGGCATTTTTTGAAAATATTTGACAGTGAGGGGATAGTAAGGGGCTAGTGCATCAAAAATCGACTGTTGTGATAAATCAATCGCTGGTGGTTCAGGGTAGCAATGAGGGAAACGCTGTCTGATTGCTTTTGTTAAGTGTTGCAGAAAATCTATTTCTTGCGGAAGAGGTGCATCTGCCCATCGGAAGACCTTCAGGTAAGTAGTTCTCTGGAGAGACCACACAAATACAGAAATTTCTTTCGGTAAATTTTCGGAAAAATCAGCCCCACTTATTGTATATTTACTAGATAATTTCAGGCGGAATCCATCTGGAGTCAGTATTTTCTCCCAATTTCCTGGGTCAAACTCTGATTGCAACCAACTGCGTACAGTTGCCGTGTCCGAAATCGGAACTTCGAGATAAAGGATTTCTTTCATGTTTCTCTGACATCTCTGATTAATCTACTTATCCAGGCAGATATGCGAAAGGCATAAGGTACGCTAAACTCCGCCCTATCGGTTTCAATAAAGATTCAGTAAAGAATTTTTAATAATTTGTCAAATTTTTTTTCCATTTCGTAAATTTAATAAACCCACGCCATGAATTATCCCATTCCAGACAGTCCTCAAGAAATTTTTGCTTTAAAACAACAGCCTGTAGATGAAGAATTAGTGGCCTCGGCGATCGCTGGAGTCATTAAAATAGTCCGTTCCCAAGGACAATCCTTAGAAGAATTAACAGCCCAATTGCTAGCTGATGACCCCGTGTTAGACCAGCAGCAACGCCGTTGGCTCACTAAATTAGTTAGTCAGGCTTGGGAGAGTTTTACCTCAGAAGGTGACAGGTGAAAGGCTTTTGCTGTGAGCGTCAGTCGAACGGCGACAGGTGACAGTAGGTAAGAGATAAGAGACTAGATGTGAGTATTTTTGTACGAGAGCGATGAATTACCATCTTTAATTTAGGACTCTTTTGCGCGATCGCTTTTGTGGTGTGAGATATGGCTAGAGTTAGTAAAATGCGATCGCTTTTGTTCCCTACACCCCTACACCCTTACACGCCACTCCCTTTGTCCCTTGAAAATGCAGCAACAAACCATATTCCAAGCCCTCAACAACCGCTTGATAGGAAGCTGCCAAAATATTTGTTGAAACGCCAATAGTTGTCCAACGTTGAGAACCATTACCAGATTCCACTAGCACACGAGTTTTAGACGCTGTTCCCCGATGTCCGTTGAGAATCCGCACTTTGTAATCTGTCAACTCAAAATCGGCAATTTGGGGGTAGAAATTCACCAAAGCTTTGCGTAAAGCTGCATCTAACGCTGCTACAGGGCCATTACCTTCGGCTGCTTCTAGTTTATCTTCACCATTCACAGCTAATTTCACTGTAGCCAGAGCATTACTAGATTCGTTCCCCTCCACTAAATCACAGTGGACTTGGAAACCCTTAATTTCAAAAAATTTCTGGCGATCGCCTAAAGCTTCATACGCCAACAAAGCAAAACTAGCCTCAGCCGCCTCAAATTGATATCCTTCACTTTCTAATTCTTTGAGACGCTGAAGAATTTGCCTAGTTTCTGCTGATTGCTTGTCTAGTTCAATACCAAAACTTCTGGCTTTAGCTAACACATTACTCACACCAGATTGTTCTGAAATCACAATTCGGCGACGATTCCCCACCTGTTCTGGCTGAATGTGTTCATAGGTAAGTGGATTTTTTTCCACTGCCGAGACATGAATACCACCTTTGTGGGCAAAAGCCGAACGCCCTACAAACGGTGCGTGTTCATCAGGGGCTAAGTTAACCACTTCACTCACAAAAAGACTAGCCTCTGCTAGTTGATGAAGCTGGTGTTCAGCGATACAACTATAGCCCAGCTTTAGCTGTAAATTAGGAATGAGTGAACATAGGTTAGCATTACCACAACGCTCACCGTAACCGTTAATTGTGCCTTGTACCATTGTTGCCCCTGCCATAACTGCCGCTAGGGCATTGGCTACAGCCGTATCTGAATCATTATGAGTATGAATACCGATTTGGGGAATTGGAGATTGGTGATTAGGTACTAGTGATTGGGAAGAATCTTTCCCAGTCCCCAGCCCCCAGTCCCCAGTCCTCAGTCCCCAATCCCCAGTCGCCTTTACCACATCTTGCACACTTTGACTGACTTCATGGGGTAAAGTCCCGCCATTGGTATCACAGAGAACTAGCCATTCTGCACCAGCCGTCATTGCTACCTTTAATGTCTGTAAAGCATAGTCTTGATTGTGCTTATAGCCATCAAACCAGTGTTCAGCATCGTAAATCACCCGCCGCCCTTGAGAGCGAAAAAACTCGATAGTATCGCGGATCATCGCCAAATTTTCGTCTAAAGTTGTTTTTAGACCTGATGTAACGTGTAAATCCCAAGATTTGCCAAAAATTGTGACCCAGCGAGTCCCCGCAGTGAGAATGGCTTGTAGCATTGGTTCGTCAGCGGCTGTCGTGTGAGGACGACGAGTTGAACAAAATGCAACAATTTCTGATTGTTTAAGCGGATTCTCTTGTAACTGCCAGAAAAACTGAACATCTTTAGGGTTAGCCCCAGGCCATCCACCTTCAATAAAAGGAATCCCTAATTGGTCAAGTCTGTAGGCAATGCGTAGCTTGTCTTCTATGGAAACTGATAACCCTTCGCGCTGAGTGCCATCCCGTAGTGTGGTGTCATAAAGCCAAATGTGGGGTGAGGGATTTGTGGTCATAAGAATAAAACTGCGGATACAACTTTACAGTCAATGTGTCAAGATACAACAAAAAGTCTATTTGGTAATTAGGGTATGCCAAGAGTACTAGCTCAGGGTCAAACAATTGAGTGTAATGGCGGAGCTAATTTACGCGAAATTCTGTTAGAAAATGGTATTGACCTCTACAATGGCGGTGCTAGGCTAATAAACTGTCGAGGAATTGGTAGTTGTGGAACTTGTGCGGTCAAAGTAGAGGGTGAGGTGTCAGCAGCGAATTGGCGTGATCAAACGCGGAGATCGCTTCCTCCCCATTCTCCTACAAAAGACCTGCGTTTAGCTTGTCAGACTCAAGTGCTAGGCGATGTAAAAGTAACAAAATTTGACGGATTTTGGGGTCAAGGTTCTCAAATCGTGTGGCAACCAGAAGGTTAGGTTAAAAAGGAGAAAATCAAGATGGGCAGATGGACACCGTTAGTTTTGATGGCTGGAGGCTTGGCGATTTTAATGGGAACATTGCTAGGCATTAACTTTCCGATGGGTGAGAGTCAAAAAGTCAGCAGTAACGCCCCTGGTGATAAAGCATCAAAAGTCCTCCCAGCCAATATTAATGTCAATAGCTCTGCGCCTAGCAGAAATAGGAGTAATGCTACTACACCTGAAAACAGAAGTAATGTAGCCCAACAAGAAGATTTCAACACCAATGATAATGCTAGCGACAGTGCTAGTGATAACTCTAATGAAGAAAGAGGCAACGTTACCCAAGAAGATCGTCGTTCTACAAGTCAGACAAACGTAGCTCAAAGTAACGCTAACGAGTCATCATCATCCTCTGACAATAACGATACTTCTGACAATACTTCAGATACAGCAACAGAAGTGCAATCTACTACTTCGTCTCCCAACACTCAAAGCCGAGAACCGATTCGCGCTTTGTGGTAGTAAGGGAATGGGAAATGGGGACTGGGAATCAAGAAGTAATTCTGCCTTGTCTCCTTTGCTTCTCTGCTTGTACTAGTTGTTGGTTACAATTTATAGGTCATTAGTTATGCGCTAATGACTAATGACTCATGACACATGACTAGTGACTAATGACTGGTGAGATTGTAATTATTGGTGGCGGCGTTATTGGCTTGGCGATCGCCGTTGAGTTGAAGTTGCGCGGGGCAAATGTCACCGTGCTTTGTCGTGATTTTCAAGCTGCTGCTTCCCATGCTGCTGCCGGGATGTTAGCCCCAGATGCAGAGAAAATCAGCGATGGGGAGATGAAGTCTTTGTGCTGGCGATCGCGCTCATTGTATCCAGACTGGACGCAAAAATTAGAAGATTTAACAGGCTTAAATACTGGCTACTGGGCTTGTGGTATCTTAGCCCCAGTTTATCAACAGGAAACAAGTCAGGTAGATAAGGGCGAATCCCCTGCATATTGGTTAGATAAAACTGCTATCCATCAATATCAGCCAGGATTAGGAGCGGATGTCGTTGGTGGTTGGTGGTATCCCGAGGATGCTCAAGTTGATAATCGCGCTTTAATTCATGTCTTGTGGATGGCGGCTGAATCCTTGGGTGTGGAACTCAAGGACGGTATTACCGTTGAAGCTTTCTTACAGCAACAAGGAAAAGTTACAGGAGTTCAAACCAACACAGGAATAATTCGCGCTAATCATTATATTGTGGCTACAGGTGCTTGGTCAAATCAACTACTGCCCTTACCTGTGTTTCCCCGCAAAGGGCAAATGTTGAGTGTCCGAGTTCCCGAATCTCTCACTGAACTGCCTTTGCAGCGGGTGTTATTTGGAGACAATATTTACATCGTACCCAGGCGTAACCGTTCTGTCATTATTGGGGCAACTAGCGAAGATGCTGGCTTTACTCCCCACAACACCCCAGATGGCATTCAAACTTTACTTCAGGGTGCGATTCGCCTATACCCACAATTACAGCATTATCCGATTCAAGAAATGTGGTGGGGATTTCGTCCCGGAACACCCGACGAACGGCCCATCTTAGGTACTAGTCACTGTGAGAATCTCACCTTGGCTACAGGTCATTATCGCAATGGCATTTTACTTGCACCCATCACCGCCAAACTCATTGCTGATTTAGTCTGGGAACAGAAATCTGACCCTCTCCTCTCTCATTTCCACTACTCTCGCTTTCAAAAACAGCCATCTACCCCTATCCCAATGCTGATTCATTCCCCATTTCCTAGTACAGACGCGATTAATCACCTCTCTACCCAATCCGCACTCAGCACTCAAGATTCCCCTCTAATTATTGCCGGCAAAACTTTCCAATCTCGCTTAATGACTGGTACAGGCAAGTATCGCAGTATTGAAGAAATGCAGCAAAGTGTCGAGGCTAGTGGTTGTCAAATAGTCACTGTAGCAGTACGACGGGTACAAACTAAAGCACCAGGACATGAAGGTTTAGCGGAAGCCCTAGATTGGTCAAAAATCTGGATGTTACCCAATACCGCAGGTTGCCAAAACGCAGAGGACGCAATTCGAGTAGCGCGTTTAGGACGAGAAATGGCGAAACTATTGGGACAGGAAGATAATAACTTTATCAAGTTAGAAGTTATACCAGACACGAAGTATTTACTACCTGATCCCATCGGCACATTGCAAGCCGCCGAACAATTGGTGAAAGAAGGTTTTGCGGTGTTGCCTTATATTAATGCTGACCCCATGCTAGCTAAACGCTTAGAAGAGGTAGGCTGTGCAACTGTTATGCCTTTAGCTTCTCCCATTGGTTCAGGACAAGGTTTAAAAACCACGGCGAATATTCAGATCATCATTGAAAATGCCAAAGTGCCTGTAGTTGTAGATGCTGGCATCGGCGCGCCTTCAGAAGCCTCGCAAGCAATGGAATTAGGAGCAGATGCTTTATTAATTAATAGCGCGATCGCTTTAGCTCAAAATCCTGTAGCAATGGCACGTGCCATGAACTTAGCCACAGTTGCCGGTCGCCTAGCCTATTTAGCAGGAAGAATGCCCGTTAAAGACTATGCCAGTGCTAGTTCTCCTCTGACTGGCACAATTGGGTAGGGATTGGGCATATGGGCTATAGGTTATGGGGCATTGAAGACTAGGAAACAGAGTGGCAAAACAGTATTGGCTAATTACTAATAACTGTTAACTAATGTAAAGTTTTATCTCTACTTTGATAAGGAATCGAGATATATCTTTATAAGATTAGATAAAAGATTGAGCGCAAGGAATTCATTCATGCCCTATACCAACGAAGAAGGCGGACGTTTAAATAATTTTGCCCAAGAACCAAAGATTTATCGCGCAGAACCTCCAACAGCAACACAAAAACGAAACTATGTTATTTTAGGTGTCGCTGCTACAATCTTGGTTGGTGGCTTAATTTTTGTTGCTTTCTCTGTTTCTAATCTCAGTTAAAAATAAAAAATTTTAAAAATCTCTTTTCTTTTGTCTGTATTTCAGGTTTCTAGATCAAGAAACCTGGTTTTTTTATCTTTGTGAAGATTACTGTCAATCAGTTAAAAAAATTTTTTATACCAGTAAAACTAGAGAGACTAAACAAAACAAGAGAAAAAGTAGGGAATTTAGTATAGTTTTATCCTGATTATAGTAATATCCACTTGTTCAATAGTCATAGTTTAGACATTAACGATGCTTTGCCGCATACTGTCTGAGGTTTAAACTAATTTTGATTGTAACTTGGCCGTGGATCTACCATGAGCGTGAATGATACAGCACTCTCCGATAATTCTGCTTGGAATCGGCAAGTATATCACCGTCTAAAACTTGCCCTTAGTCTTGGTTTGCGGCGACAAATATTTTTGGCAGTATGTGATGATTTACACCTAAGAAATCAAGTAGCTGCTCGATTGCATTCGACTCTGGCTTATCCAGTCGGGCAAGTGCTATATCAGCCGCTTGATGGACAAGAAACTAGTACGCCAGCTTATCCTCGATTAGTGACATTGCGCTTAAATTTAAATGAGCCAAATCCCATCGAGCAAATTAATCAATGGTTGACGGACTATCCACCACCCATCGTAGGTGGATCTAAGGATACTCCAGGTAGACCTTTACCAATACCGACATTTCAAATTGTGGGTGTGGAACAGTTGACTAAACAGTCAGTGGCCAGTCAACGGTTATTTTTGCATCATTTACGTTTGAGCGAACAGTATTTTTCTGCTCAGGAATCGAGCCGATTTCTCGAATCTAGTGTACTGTTATGGGTGTCACGTCCTTGGTTATCAGCAATTCAACAGTCAGCACCACAGTTTTGGCGTTGGCGGACTGGTGTGTTTGTCTTTGCTGGAGAACCCACACCGACGACACAAAATACATCTCATCCAGAACGTTTCCATAATTCTAGGAGTTTGAACTTAGGAAATACTGAGCAGTCAATGTTAGAAGATGCAGGTAGAGATACAGAAGTGAGAACTACGGCTGAAGCTGAACTTGAGTTTAGGGAAACTTTGGATTTCCCAAGACAATCGGCGGATGATTATCCCAAATTCAAAGATGAGCCTTTAGTTCTAGACAATAAATTATTCACCAATCAGCAAAAACCACAGGAAATAATTGCTAGATCTAGTCAGGTTGAAAACTTATCATTGTCGTTCTCTCATGTCAGCCAAGAGTTAATTGACTTAGTGTCAGCTACAGCTAATACAATTACGTCCCTAGAGAGAGAAGATGATTGGCAACCACAAGAACTTCTTTGGGAAATTGAGAAGTTACACTCGCAAAAAGCGGCGGGTGAAGTTTTAGGTGCGGCTTATCATCAACTAGGTGATTTATATCGCCTACATATAGAGCAGGGACAATCGACTTTAGAGAATCTCATGGTAGCAATTATTGCTTATCAAGAGGCGATCGCTTATGATGACAACTCGCCACAACTACCAGATACTCTAAATGATTTAGGCACACTCTATTGGATGTTGTACCGCACACCACCCAATCTAGAGGAAGGGAAAACTTACATTGAACAGGGAATTGAGTTTTACAAATTAGCGTTAAAAATGATTTCTCCCAAGACACACCCTGAGACTTACGCACGGGTGCAAAATAACTTAGGTACAGCCTATGGAGATTTAGCGCGGTTTGCTAGTCCGGCGGAAAATTGGCAACAAGCTGTTTCAGCTTATAGTGAGGCTTTGTGTTATAGAACTGTAGAATCAGATCCCTTAAAGTATGCAGCTTGTCAAAATAATTTAGGAACTGCTTACTGGCACTTAGCACAATACAATCAACCAGTTGTACATTTGAAAAAAGCGATCGCAGCTTACAAACAAGCACTAGCTTATTACAATCCGCAAGCAGAACCCCTGAAATATGGGATGATTCAAAATAACATCGGTACAGCTTACTGGAATTTGGCACAGTATGAACAACCTGCTGAAAATCTCCAGTTAGCTATTAATGTCTACCGCGAAGCTTTAAAATATCGGACTCCAGCCACTGTTCCTAGTGCTTGCGCTGCGACACAAAATAATTTGGGTACAGCTTATTGGCATTTAGCCAACTTTGCTCAGACTTCTAAAGAAGCACGACAGAATTTATTGCAACTATGTATCAGTGCTTACGAAGAAGCCATTGCTTTGGCTAATTCTCTCAGTAATGTGTCTTTAAGTTTCGATTTATTTGCGACTCATAATAATTTGGGGCTTGCTCATTATCAGTTAGTTACTGATAATACTTTTCATGGGGATAAAAGCAAGCGATCGCAACATTTAGAAGCAGCATTAGAAAATCATTTACAAGCTTTAAATGGTTTGAGTAAACAACCGGAAGCCTATCAAAATAGTTTCGCTTATGTAGTGAAAACTATCCGTGCTTTTCATAATGAATTAGGAATTCAAGGACAAAATTTGGCTTTATCCAAAGTACCTGGTTATTTACTACCGGAGATTTTACCCAAGTTGTAGCGGTAGGATGCAAGAGAGAAGATGTTTGAGCCTGGTTTGTATCTATTAATATAATGTGATTTTTCCCGCTGATTCGCTGATATCTAATTCAGAAAACACCATACAAATCTAATAGTATTCGGTTACAAGAATGCTAACTTCATCTTAAGCAGTCACAGTTATTACATCACATGGCAATTAACAAGACTATTACTGAATAAAGCTTAGTACACCAAGTTGCCAGTTCCCCGTAATTGCCGCAAAGAATTAATGCAATAAGGACAATCACATTTAAAGATTCTGATTGCAGCTTCGCTTTCTTCTTCAGTAAAATCCAGTTCTGCAACTGTAGTATCAGATGGCTGTGATGAGACTATTGTAGATTGAGGTGTACGCTGTGCTTTGGGGTCTCTTTCCGAATCTCGAATACAGACAAAATCCTTCAGACCGTGAGGATTAGTAATACAGGTACGACCATCATTAGTGTGCATTAATCTCTGGTTTAAATTAACACCAGCATAGGCAGGATTAAGTATTCCCAATGTTGATATTAAAGATGTGAAAATAGAAGAACTAGCAAACAAATTCAGGACGAGCTTTTTGTTCATAACCTTCCTCAAAGAAGATAACTGACAATCTAGGTTATGCGATTCACAAATAAAGATCAAGGGAATTTTTAGCTAACCAAATTTGATGATTACCTCTCAGTTGAAGTTTGGCGAAATTCGCTCAGAAACGGGTGACAATTCTAGATTTTGAGTTAAGAAATCTCAATCCTGATAGATGAGGGTTTGCGACCTGATAAATTTACACTTCTTTACATATCTGCAATCTCGCATCATGTTTTGCCGTAACCTGATAATGATAGTACCCGCAATCATTGAGAGAAGAGATTCACAAAGGCAGGTTGCAATTCATGGCATATTCCTGGTTTAAAGCATTTCATATTATTGGCATTGTGGTTTGGTTTGCTGGGTTGTTCTACTTGGTACGGTTGTTCATTTACCATGTAGAAGCCAACCAAGAACCAGAACCAGCACGGACGATACTGAAAAATCAGTATCAAATTATGGAAAAACGCCTCTACAACATCATCACGACCCCAGGAATGCTGGTGACGGTAGCAATGGCAATAGGTCTATTGAGTACAGAACCGGAGGTCTTAAAACAAGGTTGGTTACACTTCAAACTGCTGTTTGTGGTGTTGCTATTGGGTTATCATCACTACTGCGGTCGGTTAATGAAGAAATTAGCCGCCGATGAATGTCGCTGGAGTAGTCAGCAATTACGTGCTTTGAATGAAGCACCTACAGTCATGCTAGTAGTAATCGTGATGCTAGCTGTGTTCAAGAATAATCTCCCAACAGATCTGACCGCTTGGGTGATTTTCGGCATGATTATTTTGATGGCGGTGACAATTCAAATGTATGCCAGAAAACGCAGACTCGATAAAGAGAAACTCACAGCCCAAATAGCACAGATTCCGCAAGAACAAAGTTAGACAAGATGGCCTGAGATATCCTACATTAAGAAATGTTAAGAAAATCGTTGTGATATCTCAGGCTTAAATATGTCCGATCAAGCGTGCCATTCCGACTTGATGAAATAAATCGTTCATTAACATTGCCAGATGATGTAATCGCCGATTAAACCGTGATTTTTCTAACATTCTTGGCATCAATTTATGGTCTTTCATGTAGCTGCAAGTCTGACTATGATTACCACCAAAGTACATAGCTGCAATGATTGCCGTTGTGATAATTTCTGCACCACTCATTTCACAACGAATATCCTCTTCATGGCCGATCGCCTTGAATAAGTCATCTATAACAGAATAGATCGTAACTATTTCAGTTAACATCTGTCCCTCCTCTTTGTTTTGTCTGGAGGGATTTTCTTATGTGTCATCTCTCTTTGAGACTAACTAGCAACTTGGGTTAATACATGAATGGATTTAGAGATTTTTGGCATACTTTGCGTAATTAATCAACTTAAAGTTGATATATCAGTAGGGGCAAGGATGAGTAAATCTTCACCTCTACAAATCTGATTAAATACGCTCTAGTTTTGATTTAAATTCTATCTAAATCGAGGTAAATTCATGTTGGTTTCTACTTTTGAATTGCTTGTTAAACCTCAGTTTCCCAAAGCTGCAAACTTACCAGCACCGATACCACCTGCTTTAAAAGCAGATGTTGAAAAACTCAGTCGTACCGTGATTCAGGGCTATTTTTTAACATTGAGTAATATCAATGCTTTTGAGGTGACTTTGTCTCTTGTATTTACAATAGTTTCTAATCCTCCTGTAAATATTAAGGAACTTGTGGCTTTTTTGGATGTAGATGAAACTAATATGCTGGCTGAACTTGAACCTGATTTTGCTCCCAACAAAATTAGATTTACAAGAACCATTAAAGCTGGTGAAACTGGTTTATTTTTGCTACAACCAAACATCCTGCAAGAAGGATTATTGGCTAGAGCAAATTTTGAGGTGCGGGGATATGTAGAAGTATTTATTTCTTCGCTGTCTACTGGATATAACTCTGCCAAGTTGCTCTTAACTCCTGAACATAGAGGTACTTTCTACAAGAGTTTAGAAGGAGAAGGTACTAAGGTGCAGTTAGATCAAATAGCATACTCTCTGCCTACAGCTCATGGTGGTTCTCTATTTGAGCTTTCCTTTCACTAAAAATTGGCTAATTACAACAATTTGATGTCGTAGATTTTTCGGCATAACTGGTGTAATTAACCAACTACATTCAATATTTTTTCGCAACGTACCAATATCAATGGTGCGTTGCTTTATGATTTAACACCTCAAAAAACCTATGAGCTTTAAGAGGTAACTCAGATTGGGGATTTTCCAGCAGACAAGGTAGAGTAACTATTGATTATTGACTATTGACTAATGGCTAATGAATGATGTTGTAGTGATTGGTGCGGGTATGGCAGGTTTAATCTGCGCCCAGCAATTAAGTCAAGCGGGTTACTCAGTGTTAGTTGTGGAAAAATCCCGTGGTTTAGGGGGAAGACTGGCTACGCGCCGCTTCAACGAGACTAGGATTGATCATGGTGCTTGTTATCTCAAACCTAAAGGGGAATTATTTAGCAAGTTGGTAAATTTGTTGTGCGATCGCCATATTTTGGAAGTCTGGACAGATACAGTTTATGAATTCACTACACATACTGGTGTATCTGCACCCCAAAACCGTACTCCTCGTTATGTTGCACCTGAGGGGATGAGTGCGATCGCTAAATTTCTGGCTCAGGATTTAAATATCCTGCTCAATCAACGTGTGACAGGTATTGATCTTACTGCTGAACATCGTTGGCACATCACTCTGGAATCTAGTAGTGAGGAATTAACGGCTAAAGCTTTAGTAATTGCTATTCCTGCACCCCAGGCTTTTATGCTACTAGCACCATTGAGTGGGAAGGTTTTGAGTCCAGCATTTCTGGAAAATTTAAATTCTGCGGAATTTGATCCTTGTATTAGTGTTATGAGTGGCTATATAGCTACAATACAACCCCTACTAGATTGGAAAGCCATTAGTTTTATAGACGATGATGTTGTGGGATGGATTGGTTTCGATAGCAGTAAACGTCACCAATCTCCACAACCTGTATTTGTGGTGCAGAGTAGTGCTAGTTTTGCTCAACTGCATCTAGAATCACCAGACTTACAGGCTACAGGAAAACAGATGTTGGAATATGTAGCCAATATCTTGAACTTACCTTGGCTGGAAAACCCTGAATGGATGCAAGTACATCGTTGGCGTTATGCTTTTCCTCGTAGTCCTTGGCCAGAAAAATTTTTAGATGCTGAGGCTGCTTCACCTTTAGTCTGTTGTGGGGATTGGTGTGGTGGCAATTTAGTAGAAGGTGCAATGCTTTCTGGGCTAGCCGCATCTGAGAGAATTAAGCAACATGTAAACTAATTAATCCTAACAAATGTGAATTTTTTCAAAAATTTTACCTGATTTTTGCATCTATCGTTAGACTGATTACTCGATATAGTAAGTCTCATCGCTGTGACTTACTAATTTTTTTTACAACTAATAATGATATTTCACAAAATGTATAGATACTAATGCCAATTTTATCAGGAGATAATCGTAGCGATAATAGATCAAGAATGTTAACAATATAGATAGCTTTACTTTAATTGGGTCTTAACCATAATTTATGGCATCACCCTAGTTTTATATTGATCCCTAAGTATTTATGATGAGTTTTATGTCGATTTTCCAAAAAATCACATAAAATTGAAAAAATTAAAATATAAATATAAAATGTTGGAACTTTACTCAGTTTATCGAGTATTTCCTCAGTATTTATGCTGTCAACATTCTCAAATTCCTAAAAAATCAGTAGATCCAAATACGTGGTATTCTACCGAAATAAAAAGTTCGTTTAAGTTCGGAAACTCAATGGCTATAGGTAAAAGCCATTTAGTAAGTTTGTTTTCTCTACTCATTGCATGAATGAAAAGATAAAAACAGGGGTTAAAAAGTTATGAATACAGTAGTGAAATTAACACAGCAATCAGTCCTAGGAGAGATTGAAAATGTTTTAGATACCTATTCTTATCATCCTTATCAACAAGCATTTGCAATTCCTGATTTACGCCAAGAATTGATTGATTTTGTCTTGAACCGCATTCCGTGTTTTTACAGCGAAATATCTGATGAAAAACTAGAACTAGAAAGCTCTGAAAAAAACAGTAAATTTAATCAAAAGTTACCTCGCAGGCCTTTAGAGCAAAAACTGCATCTACAAAATTTGATTCATCAAGGTATTTACGCTATCTTTCAACAAAAGTCAGATTGGATTAGCCATCATCTGTGTGAATCAGTTGAATCTGCTTGTGAACCATCGCACTGGTTTGGTTAATACTGAATAAAAATCTTAGATAGGATGCAAAATTTAATGTGTTGTAGAGACATTGCATCCGCCAGGTTTTTCAGATAAGCTTTTGCCAAGATAGTCAGCATCTAAATTCTTGGCAAAAGCTTAAAATCAAAAACAAGTATGAAATAATAGCAGATTGAAGTAGATGCGATCGCCAAAGTCAGGGCGGAGCATCGTCGCTCATTTAAATCCTGATATCAAAAATAGTTATCGCCCAATTATCAATTTTAATGTATCTAAAGTCACAAAAGAGGCGATATTCTACATACCCTGAAGTGAAGAGGAGAAAAAACTAGTTACCGTAGCTGGTGACGTTCTTCTTCTACAAAGAAGGCTTCAACGTTGTCAAACAAAGAGCATTCTTGTTCTTCGTATTCGCGTTGACGCATTTCACCAACGTAGATAAGTTCACCACGAGATTGATCCGAGATTCTTCCCCAAGCATGGCTAACGGATAATGATGGTAGATGGGAAGTGTATGTGCCATGATCGCCGGGACGGATTGTGGTGGTGTAGTCTTGCTGCGGCTTCATAGAAATCGTGTGAGGTTGAAATTACCATATTCAGTGTATAAGCAAAATCCCACAAATAGGAAAAATCAAGTGCAATGTTTTTACGGTGATCACGTTGTGAAAATTGATATCAAAGTTGGATCATGACACAAAACATCAACTATCAAGATTTTGCATTCAAAAATTTGAAGATTGCTAATAGAGGAATCCTAAATTCTTGGGTGATTGCGCGTTTATTACCCGATATGCAACGAATAAATGTTGCTAGCTTCCGCAGTCGTTCCCATGCTGAAAATTACTTGCAAAATATGCGTCAACTCATCCCTGATGCTCATTTTGTCATTGTTTTTGATTGTCAACCCGATGAAATGGTAAGTTAACAAAACTTAGTTTATTGGGGCATGGGTCTATTCAATTTTGGATTTTAGATTGTATTACAATCTAAAATCCAAAATTCTTCATTTATGACAGATGTTTTCTCTGCTTGTCTTGTTCTCTGTCGTCTACCCAGCCAAGTGATATCTCAAAATCAAATCAGATTAGTAGAACTCTTGGACTCTACAATATAGATAGTTGCAGTTATCGCCTCATTACATTCACGCTGATGAACAACAAGAACAAGCCAGACTGGGCTGGTGAAAGTTTACTCTCCAATTTCGTTAATTTCTTAATTCAAAACAAACCCATTTACGGTGTGATGAAACACCAAGCAAGACAAGTCCTGATCAAAACAGCTGAAAAAAATGGGATACCTTGGCGGAAGAATTTTGAGGCACTCCAAGCATCGGGAGCAAAACAACTTTTAGCAGCAGTGACTAACCCGCGTGTCGTTTATCCTGACTACTACAAAGTTCCTTTTCATGCTTACTCTGAGGGGAATCTATGCTGGGAAGCTGCCTTTGAAACAGAATCGGCTACCTATGCAATGGCGTTGCGGGTTTGGCCACAAGAAAATCTGACTTGGGAAGATGCTCATGCTAGACTCAGAGGCACTTTCCACGATGCTTTGGGGACATACGGCCCTCAACAAGTCAGAGATATTTTAGATATTGGTTGTTCTGTAGGTGTCTCTACTTTGGCACTACACCGTTATTACCAACAGAGGGAGAGGTATCCAGTTCGCACGGTGGGTTTGGATTTATCACCTTATATGCTGGCTGTCGCGAGAACTAGAGATGTTAATAGTGAGATAGCTGAGTGGATTCATGGTAGAGCAGAAAATACAGATTTACCGGATAACTCTTTTGATTTGGTAACTCTCCAGTTTGTCACCCATGAACTTCCCAGTTATGCCAGTCAAGAGATTTTCGCAGAGGCGAGAAGATTACTCAGACCAGGCGGTTATATTGCCTTAGTTGATAATAATCCGCGATCGCCCGTCATCCAAAATTTGCCTCCTGTCCTTTTCACCCTCATGAAAAGCACTGAGCCTTGGAGTGACCAATACTACACATTTGATATTGAAGCCACACTGCAAAAAGTTGGTTTCCTAGAACCCGTTACAGTTCCCAGCGACCCACGACACCGGACGATTATTGCTCAGAAGCCATTGAGTTAGGGAGGGGTTTAGGGGTTTAGGGGTTTAGGGGTGTTTTTCCCAATGCCCAATGTCCGATTTCTCATTGCAAACCAATATCCTTGAGCATTGCTAAATGCTGACTGATAGGTGCAAGGGTATTGGCTACAATCATGCCACTGGCGGCGACTGCTGGTAAGCCGATGCCGGGAAAGGTGGAGTCGCCACAGCACATCAACCCTGGTAGGGGTGTGCTGTGTCCGGGAAATAATCCTACGGCTGCGGAAATAGCGGGGCCGTAAGTACCGCGATGGCGGCGGAGAAATCTTTCGTGGGTGAGGGGTGTACCTACTAATGTGATTTCGCAACGGGAACGAATATCAGGAATAATTCTTTCTAAAGCTTGCCACATGACTTCGGCACGCGATCGCTTTTTCTCCTCATATTCACGGCTTCTTCTTTCCATGCCTTCCCAGGGTGCATAGGGTTCATTTCCTGGGGTGTAAACGTGAATTACGTGTTTCCCAGGTGGTGCTAAGGACGGGTCAATAATTGAAGGAATTGATACTAAGATGACATTTTGCGGGGCAGTAATACCCAATCCCCAATCGTTAACTACTATATAATGACAAGCTAAATCTGTAGCTAAATTTTGAGCATCAATACCAAGGTGCAGGTGCATGAAACTATCACATTCAGGTATGGCTTGGCGTTGGGTACGGAATTTTGCTGGTAATGTTGTTTCTGGTACTAGCTTCAGTGTATCCCAGACAGAGGCATTAGAAACAACAGCTCGCCGCGCCCGAATTTCTTCACCATTACGCAGCCTCACACCTACTGCGCGTTTACCTTCTACCAAGATTTGCTCAACATGAGAGCTTAAAATTAATTTTCCACCATGTTTTTCTAGCCCTTCCACTAAGGCATTGACTAAAGCACCACTACCACCGACAGGATAATCTAGCATCACTCCTGGTTTATACCAGTCAGCAAACATAAATGCGACTTCGGCGGCGTTAGTACCCGATGCTGGAAGTCCAGAGAGGAGAAAACACAACAAGTTTAGCCAATTACGAATAAACGGGTCACGAATCACACCATTCATAATCCGATCAAAAGACCCTGTTAATTTCAGCACATTGGTGGCGTGTTGAGCTAACAATGGCGCAAATTTACCCACAGTCAAAGCTGCACCTATATCTAAGCGTAAAGCAGCTGGAGGAAGAGCGATCGCAGCTTGAGCTAGTGGAGTCATCACTCTCTGTAACTGTCGCCACTCTTTGACGGCATCCTCTCCCCGCAGCTTAACTAAAACCTCACAAAATTGGTCGCCTCCCACTGAAGTATTAAAATCACCTTCTGGTAAACGACAGCCCCAGGTATCGTAGTTAACACAAGGTAAATCAACACCAATTGCGTCTAGCACTTGTCTTAAAGGGTTAACAGAAGGACTATAAGACAAACCAGAATAGAGAGAAGGCCCTGAATCAAACTTAAACCCTTGACGCTCAAAAGCGTGTGCTGCCCCACCAGGTATAGAGTGACTTTCCAAAACAGTCACCTCCAATCCATAGCGAGCCAACAGAGCTGCACAACTCAAACCACCAATACCGCTACCAATTACGATTACATCAGTCATTAGTCATTGTCATTAGTTTGGTTTTCCCCCTGCCTCCCGCTCAGTCCCCATGCTTATAAATTTTTTGTCTATCCTAAGAATAGGGGAATTTTTTACGTAAATTGTCAGCAGGTGTCAAATGCTGCAAGTAGAACAAATATTGCATGACCGTTATCAAGTCATGAAACAATTAGGTAACAATGGTATTCGTCAAACTTGGTTAGCAAAAGATTTACAAGCTAATGATACAGAAAATTCACAAGTTGTAGTTAAGCTTTTGGCTTTTGGTGGTAGTGTGCAGTGGGAAGATTTGAAACTATTTGAGCGGGAAGCTCAAATTCTCAAACAGCTAAGTCACCCCTGTATTCCCCAATACATCGATTATTTTTGTGTAGATGACCGCAATCTTTGGTTTGGTTTAGTTCAAGAATATATTCCTGGCGAATCACTCAAAGAAAAACTCACGACTGGCAAAAGATTTAGTGAAAAGCAAGTCAAGAGAATTGCAGCTGAGGTACTCAAAATTCTGATTTATTTGCATGAGTTAAACCCTGGTGTATTGCACCGTGATATTAAGCCTAGTAATTTAATTTTGGGTGATGATCAACATATTTATTTAGTGGATTTTGGGGCTGTTCAAGATAAGGCGGCTAAAGAAGGTGTAACTTTTACGGTTGTGGGTACTTATGGTTATGCACCTATGGAACAATATGGTGGTCGTGCTGTTCCAGCTTCAGATTTATATGCACTGGGGGCTACTCTGATTCATCTATTAACTGGTGTTTCTCCAGCAGAATTACCCCAGCAAGATTTACGGATACAATTTAGCAGCAGAGTTAACTTGAGTCCTGGTTTTGTAAAATGGGTGCAAAAATTAACAGAACCAGCACCAGAACAACGTTTTACTAATGCTCGTCAAGCTTTAGATACACTAAAAAATGGTTTAGAAGCGAAATACTATAATTTAATTCGTCTTCCTCCTAAAGCGTTTATCAATAATTCCGGTTGTGGAATTGATAACACTTTAGAATCAGTCCCAGAGGAAATTCAAGGTTGGAATTGGGGGGCTTTTTTATTACCTTGGTTTTGGTTATGGAGTAACCAAGTGTGGGTGGGATTATTTTGTTTTGCACCCTATGTTGGTTGGGTAATGACGATCGCACTCGGTGCAAAAGGCAATGAATGGGCGTGGAAAAGTAGGCGGTGGCGGAGTATTGAACAATTTAAAGACCATCAAAAAGGGTGGGCGATCGCTGGTGTTCTCATTGGCGCACCTATCAGTATTATTTTATGGGTGTTTGCGTTTTATACACTCCAATCGATTTTCTGACATCAAAATATAGAATTTTTGTGATCATGAACCCCCACTTCCTTTGAATACTTGCAAAGGAAGTGGGGGTAAAGTCAAAAAATTACTAATTTTCTTAGTCTGTAGCCGTCATTTGAAAAGACTCACGTTAGAATAAGCTGTTATTCACCTGTTTGGAACGCATTTTGCGTAACTTAGCTCCGAATCCAGCCACTAAACACAAACTCAAGATAGTTGAAGGTTCTGGAACTGAGCGGGGTGATCCAATATCAGTGTCTTCAGTAATTGGGATTTGACGTAATTGTACTTGACCTGCGCCTGTAAAGGTTAATCCTGTAACAAAAGCAGTAGGGTCATTAGGATCAAGTTCTGCGGCGGGTTCAATACCCAGAATCCGGAAGCGATTTACTCCACTACCTCCAAAATTGTAGGTATCACCCCCTGTCAGAACTATTCCCGCATCCACAAAATCCTGTAATACATCGTCAAATGTCCACAGGTCGTACAAACCGTCTCCAATATTTTCTGGTAGCAGAACAGAGGCAAAATTAGGGCCTGAATCAACTATATAGTCGTAACCAACAGCAACGATAGGATCAATAAATATTGGTCGATTGGGATCACCAATGTTGAAATCGAAGACAAATGCACCATCGATAACTATTGGTAATAGCGGATTTTCTGGAGTTGAACCAGGTAATTGTCCGTTACGGATGGCAAAAGACCACAAGCCAGGTACAGGATCAGTTAGATTACTGAGGTTTTGTAAGTTTAAAACTTCATTGGTTCGAGAACCTGGAAGAGTCAAATAGTTAGTATTATCACCCGCATCAAAACCTGCCTGAGCTGGTGTTCCACCTAAACCATCCGTTCCGCCACTGGCATCTCCAGTTGTCCACTGCAACTGACCATAACGATATTCAATGTCAAAATTTCCCGCCCCTGTGTCACTTCGATTACGAAGGACTGTCTGGAAGGTATTTGCCTTAGTGCTATTTCCAGGAAAATAGCCAACATTTTTCCAGGTAACGACAACCGTATTTGGGTTGGGAGAAGCAACATAGACTTCACCGCAAAGTTGACAGCTAGTATCAACGTCTGCCCAATAGGGTGCGATCATTGGTTGGTTGGTAACAGGGAAAGGCTCAGGTGTAAAACTGCCTAGTGGATCTCTAAACGTGAGGTTGCCGTTATTGTTGATATAGAAAGTATTAAAAGTGTTACCGAAAAAGTTGATCTCAAATGGCAGATTTAACTCGTTTGATGAACTATCATCGTTTCTACCTAGAGCTAATTCGCCAAAACCAGCAGAACCTCCGAATCCGTCAAGAACAATACCAGCAGCTTGGGCGTTATTAGTTGTCCCAATGAACATAAATGCTGCTCCCAAAGCTCCTGCTGTAAGCTTTTTGAGGATGCTAAAAGTGGGCATTAAACCTTAGCTCCATTCAATGTATTTGTACTGAATAGAATGCTATTGTTTTACCTCAGTAAAAACAAGAATAAATTATGAAGCCATAGTAAATATTTCAGTGTAAATACATAAATTTTGGATGATTTCCGCAGTATATCATGCTAAAAACAGGACATCCGAAGAAGTTAAATTGGTATAACCAAGTTGGAATTTTAGATTGAAACCTAATCTAAAATTCCGATACCTTGCCTCCTCTGTCCCACTGCTTCTTCTTATCCGTTCACTTTCGATTCAATCAAACCAATAGGACAAGCTACATTTGTACCACCTAAACCACAATATCCATTAGGGTTTTTAGCTAAATACTGCTGATGATAGCCCTCTGCATAGTAAAATTCAGGAGCATCAAGAATTTCTGTGGTAATTTGTCCGTGTCCAGCACGGCTAAGGGCTTCTTGATAAGCATCCCGTGAAGCTTCTGCCAGCTTTCTTTGTTCGTCAGAATAAACGTAAATTCCAGAACGGTATTGAGTGCCAACGTCATTACCTTGGCGCATTCCTTGGGTGGGGTTATGACTTTCCCAAAAGACTTTGAGTAATTCAGCGTAACTAATCACTTTGGGGTCAAATACCACGAATACTACTTCGTTGTGTCCAGTCAAGCCAGAACATACTTCTTCGTAAGTGGGATTAGGTGTGTAACCAGCCGCATAACCTACTGCAGTGGTATAAACTCCCTCTTTTTGCCAAAACTTCCGTTCTGCACCCCAAAAACAACCTAAGCCAAACAATGCTGTTTCCATGCCTTCAGGAAAAGGTGGTTTAAGTGGGTGGTTATTGACGTAGTGGTGTGCAGGTACGGGCATAGTTTGTGTTCTTCCTGGCAAAGCCTTCTCAGCAGAGGGCATCACTAGCTTTTTGCCAAATCCAAATAATCCCATTGATTTCAACTCTGATTTTTTATAGATATTTTTACTTTACTTAATATTTTAGTAGTTCTGCTGACAAGATAGGAGGCAGGAAGCAGAAGGACAAGACTCTCCTCTTGAGTCTAATGTATTTTCCATAAACGCCCGTACCCTTACACCCTTATACCCTTAAACTTCTACACCTTCTTTCAAATCAAGCGGAATACAAGCATGAACTAGAGGTAATAACGGCCCTAATTGTTCTTGTCCATTGACTGCTAAATCACTGTGACACAAGTAAAGTCTTTCCGAAACACGAGAAAGTAAATCATGCAAAATCCTTTGTAATCGTGTTTCTTCTGCTAGTTTTTCATCTTCGGCTGTCCAAGGCTGTCCTAACCTATCTTGCAGGAAAAATGGCGCACCAAATAAAGTCGCTGCCCCACCTTTTGCCCAGAGGGGTGAACCAGTATCTAACCAAAAGTGCCAACGGTGAAATTTTCTATTAGCGCGGTATTGGAAGATAGTTGCTAAAGTGACTGCTTTCTTGTTTGTGCCGATGGAACGCAAGGGATAAGGATTAGCGGTAATCGTTCCCTGGCGCAGTAGTTGAATAAATTCCGCGATGGTGGTGGTAGAAAGGCGATTAATCGCATCTGAGGTGTTTGGTGTAGTTTGTTTTAACCTAGTGTCAATTTCCCAATAGTGTTGGGCTGTTTCTAGTAATTCTCTGAGTGCTGCTAGTTGTTCGTAGGGAAGGTTAATACCGTTCCACAAAAAGCGTTGAATTGCCCTATCTAGAAGAGAAATAGGACTAGGGATGAGGCGGAGTTCTTGTTGCGATCGCTGTTTTTCTAACCACTGTAAAATCTCAGTGTAGGCTGTGGTGGCGGCGTAGCCAATCCGATCCCAACGTTCAAAGGCTTTGACTGGTAGTAAGTTGGGGTGTTCTGGATGAGGGACAAAGCAATAATCTGCTATTAATCCTGCCCTGACTGGGTCAATATTTGTGGAGAGTGGGGAAGAGGTTTCTGAGGATTCGGGCTTTCTACTCAAGATAACTAGCATTTCGGCTACTGCATCCCGATCTACCAAGCGTCCTAAGCCGGGATAGACTAATGCCAACATGGTGAGTAATGCCCGAATAACTGGAGAACTAATCAGAGGACGTTGGTCATTGAGTGACTCGACGGAGATATTTTGCTTGCTGAGAATTTCCACTAGAGTATAACGAGCGATCGCATCTAAACCAGGAGCAATAATGGCTACGTCTTCGGCTGCTACTAGTCCTGATTTAATGGCATTACCAATAACTTCTGCTGTGTGTCGCAACAGTTGGGAACGAGAAGTTGTTTGAATGGACTTTACCACTGGAGGTAAATCTGACAATCCCATTGGTGTACTTAATGATCCCACCATTGGCGCAGCTAATCTATCTGCTAGAGAATCCAGAGCAAATCCTGGCAAAGTTTCAACTTGACAACGTCTTCCTAACCCCGCCATATAATCAGGATCTGCCCCCAAACCCAACCTAACTCCACCATCAGAATTGTAGCTAAACGCACCTACCGCGCCCTGATCTAACAGCAACTCCAATAAATCACGTACCACACCGGGATATTCATCTACATCATCCGCCAATACTGCTTGATAACGATTGGCTAAGTACTGTTGGTAATGCTCATTCTTTAATAAATATTGCGTGTAGAGTTCAGTAATAATGCCATAAGTGAGTAAACCTCTCTCTAAACACCAATTTCGCCAATCTAATAGTAAATTTGCCATAAATTCTGGCTTTAGATTGGCGATGTTTTCCTCTAAACTTGTTTGCAAAATCCGCGCAATTTCCTCGCACGGTGTTCCACTATAGGCGGCTAATTGCATTAAGTCTAAGATACGTCTGACAAAGCGGTATTCATGCGCTCCTGCCAGCTTTAAGGTATCTTCATCCAACTGGTTTTTCCACAGTTTGGTTGCTAGTTCTTGCTCAGTTTCAGGCCGCAAGCGGACAGGAAATTGTGCCTTTAAATTCAACAATTGAATCAGTAAAGGCCAAAATAAGATTACGTCATCTTGAAAAAAGCCTAGTGGAGTTCTCACCCGTACTGGATATTTTCCTTGAGTCTTAGTAACAATTTTATCCCCAAATTCCCGACGATTATCATCATTGGCAGCTAAAACCAAAACTCCTGGTTTTGCCTGCTGGATTAAACCAGACTGAGGTATGTAAGTGCTTGCTTGCATTTTTACTTTTTTAGTATAAAATAATTCATACATTTGATTTTTATTTTGTAACCAATTACCGAATTGCTCTACCAATCGGCTAGTCTTACCACTACGGCTACTACCAACAATCCAAATAGAATGAGAAATCACCTATCATCTCCTGAACAGATTTGTTATTGTATCTTGCGTTAATTTAAAGTTAGTAATCAAAACATAATATATATTTCTGGAAAATTAGTTACAATGCAGAATTCTATTTTCGGTCAAAAAATTTATCCTTTTCTACTGTCTGCTTATAGATGGTATTTACAGACACCAGAACGTTCTTTAGATGAAGCTTATAAAGCAGCTTTGAAAATTAAATCCATAGAAGATGAATATTTTCATGGTAATCCAATAGACTTCAACTCAGCTATCTATAGCAGTAGTGTGATGGATTATTTTGAATCCGACATCAAGAAGCAATTAAAATTAGTCAGAATGCGGCTTACGGAGTTTCGTTTTAGCCGTTGGTTTGCCAATGAGTCTCATCAAAAAGCAGCACAAAAAACAGGTATAGAGTATCTTACCCCTACAGTTATTTTAGAAAAATTAAAATTAATTGATGATATTACTTCTAAATATATTCACTTTGAGCCAGAAATATTTTCTCAGGCTGGAATTAATCAAGGTGCAGTTAATACTATCACTGAAGTAGAACATAGTGATCAGTCTGTAAATTATCCTCCGGGAATAGTTAGAGGAAACAAGAATGATTTGGTTGAACGAATATATGCTCCGACATCACCACCACAAAATTCTGGGAGAACCCCTGATCCAAATCGAAAAAAACGCCCTAAGTCTGACTCCATTGGCATTTTACCACGCTCTATTTTAAGCACAATAGGTCGTCTACAAATTGAGTTAGATCCTAATTCTGAACAAGATGTAGTGCAGAATTTTCGTCAAGCACAACGTAGAACGATTATTTCTATCCGATTTATTTTACTAATTATTATTATACCTCTTTTAACTCATCAGTTATCAAAAGCATTATTTGTAGGGCCACTTGTAGATCGGTTCAGAAGCTCTCAAACCGAGCAAGTTTTTCTCAATGAAGAAATGGAAGAAAAAGCACTATTAACACTGCAAAGATTTGAAGAAAGAATAAAGTTTGAAAACTTAATTAGTAATGCGCCACCTCTTTCCGCAGAAGAAATAGAAGCGCGAATGCAAGAAAAAGCGCAAGTAGTAGCCGAGGAGTTTCGCCATGAAAGTGCTAATGCCATTAAAAACGTTTTCTCAGATATTTTTTCTGTGGGTGCATTTATTTGGCTGCTAATTGCAAGTAAGTCCTCTATCATGGTGCTAAAAGATTTCTTTGACAATGTCGTCTATGGACTCAGTGACAGTGCTAAAGCATTTATTATTATTTTATTTACTGATGTTTTTGTAGGTTTTCATTCTCCTCATGGCTGGGAAGTAATCTTGGAAGGTGTCACGCGTCACTGGGGTTTACCAGCAAATCGAGACTTTATTTTCTTATTTATTGCTACTTTCCCAGTAATTTTAGATACTATCTTTAAATACTGGATCTTCCGTTATCTCAACCGTATATCACCTTCCGCAGTGGCTACATACCGGAATATGAATGAGTAACACTACTGTCTTGGGAAACCCAAGTGGAGTAAATCCCATGAAGTCAGGGGAGACATGTTATCAAATTGTGATCATTCCTCGATTCAGGAATGCCAGATAAAGATATTAGGATATATTTACCTACGTGATCATCAAATAGAAGTCTGATATACAGCTATCTGCTTTTAATTGTGATGATGAATACACTCAGATACCCAAATTGTTTGAAAAGTTGGGTATCTTTTGGGTACTCTGTTGTGTACTATTGGAACTATCGATAATAATCTTGCGTCATCTTTGTACTGTTATTCCAGTGCAAGTCTGTGTCAAAAAATGCAAGGGTTTATACATCTTAGCTACTCTAAGAAACTGAAGAGTAGAAATAGAAAAGTGTGTAAATGCTGACAAATATTTTGTTCCTGATTTTGAGCTAATTTTGCAGTTACAGGAACATCATTCCTTCAAGTTGTATCTACTACACAAACATTCAGGAATTAGGAGTCTATTGGACTCAAGCTAGTCTTAAGTAAAACAAGCTTGATATCCGGCTTTGATATATAGACTCTGTAATTTCCTAAACTTAACTAAACAGACTAGTTATTGGCAAAAATTGCCAATAATTTTGTGCGGTTTCGATAACCAAAAATATTTTTGAATTTATCGAAGTTGAGAAATGTAGTTATCCAAACTGATATAACTACATCGCTGATTTAAAAGGAGACTTAAAAAGTGTTTAGGATTTTAATTGATACTGACTTAGTGCTAGAAGCTTTGATGAATCGCACTGAATTGACAGCAGATGTTAGCCAATTATTAGAAAGAGTAGATCCGTCTATTCAAATGTATTTAACAAATGTCGGTTTGCAAAAGATTTATACCTATGCTGCTTGTTTACAAAATAGCCATGCTGATACAGTAGTGAATTGGTTAATAGAGAAGATGCAAATTTGTATCGTTGACCAAATGATTATCAAAACTGCACGTAAATCAGCTATCAAAAATTTTGAATCTGCTGTAGAAGTTGTGTGTCTTAAACATTATCAATTGGATGCAATTATTACTAATCAATCAGATGATTTTATAGATGCAGTAAATCCTGTTCGTATCTGGTGTTTTCGAGATCTATGGTTGCGTGTAAATTTGGAAACTCAGTTCCAGGTATCGCGGTAACAATGGTGAAATCTTAAACTAATCATGCTTGACTAGTTCAAAATTCTGAAAAATTGCAATACAACCATACGATCATTTTTATCTAAGTATAACGACTGGAAAAAACTAAGCTATGTTATGTCATGTAAAAATACTAGGATTTAGTTCGTAGTCATGACTTTAATCCTTTTTTGAGAACTTTAGTTCTCACTACGAACCTTTAATTATTTATCCTGTTCTGACTTGAAAAAGGGGTATAGGGGTGTAAGGGAAAGACTTTTTCCTCTTTTCTTATGTACGCAGTTCATGACGGCTACTTATAGCTGATGACGTAAAGCGAAATCTTTCGTTTTTGTCAATATCAATATGTAAAATATTTTAACGAATATACGAAATTTTTTTAGTAATTTTATAGGCGCAGGTTTTCTTTGGTGCTAGGATCTACGACTATAGATAGATAAAAGTGCTGTAGCTGTGAAACAAAAGCCAAAACCAAGGATCGCTTTGCTTCGGGAAAAAGCAGGGCTAACCCAGCTTGAACTGTCCCGTCTTGTCGGCGTGACTGAAAGCACTATTCAAAACTGGGAAAGCGGCCGGACTGGGACAGACCATATTGAAAGAATTATTAGGTTTTGCAAAGCCTTGAATTGTCGAGTGGAAGACCTAATAGAGTATGCTAATGAGCCTATAGATGAGTCTATAGCCAAGCCAACCTCATTAAATGACCTACACCAACTTCTAGGAAATCAAGAACCTGTTCCAGTTACTACTTCGGATACAGAAGCAACTCAACAACCACAAGCTAAAAGCACTTAAAACGTAACGCTGAATTCAACCCTAAACGCTTAGAAGTAAAACCAGTTTCTGATTTGGTTTTGAACGAGAAATAGTTAGCGAATGGCGATCGCCATTCGCTAACTACCAAAAAAACACTCTTGTTCTTGCTTTCCTATAATCTGTATTTCCTAGGAAATGGCTTGAGTTTGTTGCCATAAAGTCTCAATAGTTACAAATTGATAGCCTTGTTGTAGTAGCTGGGGGATCAGAATTTGGATGGTGGCAGCCACATCTTGTCCGCCACAAGCACCATCATGTAAAACAATCAATGACCCACTTTTTACTTGCTGTATCACGCGCCTGACTACTTTATTGACTCCTGGTCTAGCCCAATCTTCTGGAACAACACTCCACATCACTGGACGATATTGCCACTGTGAAAACAAGTTAAGAGTCTGAGGCGTAAATAAACCATTTGGTGGTCTAACGTCACGGACTTTTGTGGGTAGGATATCACAAGCACTATAGATAGCAGTCTGGGTTTTTTCTAAACTTGCTTTGAGGTCTACGGGTGAAAGCCGGATAAAAGAGCGATGATCGTAACCATGTAATCCAATCCAGTGTCCGCGATCGCTTACTGCTTTAGCAACATCTGGTGAACGGTTAACACAAGCACCCAGCCAAAAAAAGCTAGCTGTAATTTGATAGCGGTCTAAAACTGCTAGTACCTGGGGTGTGTATTGGGGATGAGGCCCATCATCAAAAGTCAGAGCGATGGTTTTATGCTCACCACTTCCACACCACAAACACTTGGGAAAAGTTGGTTGAAGAAGACGGTAAGCAATAGGGAAAAGAGGCGCGAATTCCATGATCATTAATCTTTGACCCTCTTAGCTAACCTCTAGGGTAACAAGTGGGTGAAAATCTAAGTCTGCGATTTCTATCTAGAAATATCCACAATTGATTTTTGTTCACTCAATTGTTGTGTTTTATCCAAAGTAGGTCTTCTCTGGCTTAGGACATCAAAAAATAAATCCTCATAACGCTCAATAACCTGCTCAAAAGCAAATTTCTCTAAAGCAAATTGTCGGCCTTGATATCCTAATTTTGCCGACAGATCAGAATTATTGTACAGTTCCAAAACTGCGGCCGCTAACGCTTCTGGTGACTCTGGTTCAGCAATTAGACCCCCACCGCTTTCTGCAATGACTTTGGCGGCTGTTCCATTATTTGGAACTGATCCCACTACCGGACGACCAGCAGCTAATAATAGTGGGATTTTAGAAGGCATATTAAAGGAAATGACATTGCTTTTTTGGACAATCAATCCCACATCAGCCGCAGCTAACATTTGCGGTAGTTCTTCTCTAGGTTGTAGTGGTAGGAGTAAAACATTATCTGCTCCACATGCTAGACAATGTTTTTGTAGCCTAGTTAAAGCTGTAGATTCACCAATAATCACAAAACTGATGTCGGGGAGATGACGCAAACAAGCTGCGGCTGCAACTACTGTCTCTAAACCTTGTGTCAGGGCGATGTTACCAGAGTACATCACCACAAATTTACCGTTGAGTTGGTGAGTAGTTCTCCAAGGGTTGTTCTTAGTTAAGGGACGAATGAAATCTACATTCACCCAATTAGGAATACAAACCATTTTTTGTGGGTTGACTCCCTTCTTAACTAAGTTTTCTAAAAAGCCGTCAGCAATCACACTAATTTTAGTAGCACTGCGGTAAGCAAATTTCTCTATAGCTTCACATACCCGAATCATCAGCTTATTGGTCATCAGTCCCACACGAATCGCTGCTTCCGGTAGAATATCTTGGACGTTCAGGACTACAGGACATTTATATAAACGACCCAGTAAGGTAGCTGGTAGTGAAACTAATAGTGGTGGTATTGTGAGGAGAATGACATCAGGCCGCTTGCCGTTGAAAGCCTGGGGCAAACTGGTAAATATAAAACTTAATTCTAAAAGTAAACGATCTATCAAGTTGGGTTTTGATTTGATTCGTAAGTAACTACGTTGAATAGTCACGCCATTCTTTTTTTCTGTCACATACCATTTACCCTTGTATTCCTCATAAATTTCCCGTTGAGGATAGTTAGGCATTCCTGTAATTACCCGCACTTGATGACCTCGTGCTACTAAACCTTCTGCTAGTTCGGTGATTAGAGGTGCAATGCCTATTGGTTCTGGGTAATAGTTGTAAGAATAAATCAGGATGTGCATGAGCTATTGATAGGATTTTACTGAGAGTAGACTTGAGAATATGCGTTTTGTGACTAAGTAGGTGGTCGTGAGTGAATAATTATAGTTAGGCTAAGGCAGAAGGCAAGAGGTTTTTAGCTATTTTGACCTTGATTAATATAGTTGAGTTTATTGATGTCTTCCTCTTGACCAACTAGGTTTTCATGCTGTGGATAAAAATATTTCCTGAAAAGACTGGCATCTTGATATATACAATGTGAATGATCTAGAGTCGCTCGTACATTTATGAGTTTTCACGTAAAAAAATGTATAAAGTTATCTATATGCTTATCTGAGATAAATTAAGCGCAGGTAAAAATATCAATATATATTGGTAAATTTACGATGAGCAAGCATTCCACTGATTTCATACTTTATAGCCATGAGATCAATAGGATTATTAAGCTTTTTGGTAATAATTATTCTAACTGAAACTTTAGTTTTCAAATGTCATTGTAACTTTATATTCATTAATTATGAGGTTTATACGGTTAATTCATCAAATCTTTAACAACTTTCAGCCAATTTTTATTTAAAGATTAAATGTATACGTATATTTAACTAAGTACGAGTATGCTGTGCCGCTAAAATAACCCAGTAAAAAAACTCCATCCATAAAGAGATGGAGTTTCCTGCGGTTTTCTAAGCAATGGATGCAAAAATAGTAATTCTGTTGATTCAGAACCATCCTATTCGACATATATGACGATCTCTGTGCCATTTTCCAATTCACCTAGACATCCTATGCCATCTGAACGGCTGAAACCACACCGCAGAGATGCGTCCCATTGGTCAACAATTGCACTTCCTCTTTGGAAAGCTACTTGACGTACATAAAAGTCTTCACCATCGGCGACATTCGCTAGTTGGGCAGAACTCAATACAAGAATAAAACAATACCGTGTAGAGCATAATTTCAAGTTGGCAGTTGCATTACTGAATGCACCCATCACCCCGTAATCACAAGTATATTTTTCACCGTTAATAGCAATATTGCAATTGGTCGGATAAAAGGTTTTGTGATACCGAAAGTCATCGGCTGGTTTTGCTAATGTTGGGCTAATATTCAGGCTCAATAGACCCACGGAAGTTAGCACAGATGCTACCAGTTGTTTCAACATCATTCTTTCCCTTGTCAGAATCTTTTTGATGGCTCCTATATTGTGTTTCTCTACCGATTCAGTATTTTTACAAAGACAGTTACAAAAATTTATATATTGGGGATTTTTGTTAGACAATCCCTTTCTACACCTGGATTTCGCGCATCCATCCGTTTATTTTTTATCAAAAGAATATGTTTAATTGATACATAATGCAAAGTTTTACTGGTTAGGGTAAACAAAACGCATCAATAATTGTCCCTCACAAGATCCTCAAATTTTAATTTGAGAATAAGTTGCAGTAAAGCTCAATAAAAAATTCCTATGGAATGCCACAAATGTAAATCACAGGGACAATCTTGTAGAAAAAAATCAGGTGGATTAGCATTTTTTCGCAAAAGACAGCAATCTTTGGATGTAGAAGTTTCTTCAAGCCCTCCAATTGCACTGGTAGGAATGCCCAATGTAGGTAAGAGTGTACTGTTTAATGCTCTAACAGGAATTTACGTCACAGTATCTAACTACCCCGGTACGACTGTTGAAGTGAGTCGTGGGCTGGTACAGATAGGGGAACAAAGCATAACAGTGATTGATACACCAGGCATGTATTCACTACTGCCCATTAGCGAAGAAGAAAAGGTTGCGAGAGATTTATTGTTAATCGAACCTGTGGCAGCAGTGATTCATGTGGTAGATGCCAAGAATTTGGGAAGAATGCTACCTCTCACCTTTCAACTGATCGAAGCTGCACTGCCAGTTTTGCTCGCCGTTAACATGATGGATGAAGCCCATAATTGGGGACTGGATTTGCGACAAGACGTGTTGGAGATGGAGTTGGGAATTCCAGTAGTTTGTATGGCGGCGGCTTTGAATCAAGGAATAGATGAATTGAAACATAGGATTATGCCATTCCTGCCAGTTCAGCCTGCCATGATACCAGCATGAAAGGGAATGGGGCATTGGGAATAGTCAACATTTAACAGTTAAAAACGATGATTAGCCAAGTGATTTATCCAGAACCAATTGAAGCAGCGATCGCACAAATAGAATCGTGGTGGCAAACATTAGGCGATCGCTATTTATTTGCGAATTACTCTCTTTCGCCTCGTAGTCTAGCTTTATTACTGTTACAGAAAGACCCCGGATTATGGCAAACCTTACAACGAGATCGAGAACAATGTCGTCATCTGGAAGTATTGATTACTGTCACGCAAAATCAACTTAAACAACCAATCGCATTGGCGATCGCTAACACTCGCCAAAGTCAGGCTCATGCTATAGAAAGAGGAGTTTTGCAGGAAACGAGACAGACGCGATCGTCACTTACTGAAACACTGCACCAACTCACAGTCAACCCCATTACAGGATTTCCTATCCTGGTTGTTATCTTGTACTACGGAGTTTACAAATTTGTCGGTGAATTTGGTGCAGGGGAACTAGTTGATCATATCGAAACTTTTTTTGAATCACAAATCAACCCAGTAGTCAATCAAATCATTGCTCAAGTTATTCCCTGGCGACCAATTCAAGACTTGATTGGTAATGACTATGGCATCATCACCTTGGGGATTCGCTACGCTACTGCGATCGTCTTACCCGTAGTTGCTACTTACTTCTTGATGTTCTCGCTACTAGAAGATAGTGGTTATCTCCCACGTCTGTCTTTAATGCTAGATAGGCTATTCAAATCGGTGGGTTTATCTGGACGCGCCGTGATTCCAATGGTGTTGGGTTTAGGTTGCGACACCATGGCCACGATTGTCACCCGCACCTTAGAAACCAACCGGGAAAGGTTAATTGCTACCTTTTTGTTATCCCTGGCTATTCCTTGTGCAGCCCAGTGGGGTGTAATTGTGGGATTACTAGCACAAAAACCCGCCGCCTTACTGTTTTGGGGAGGTTTTATCACCGCCATTTTTATAGTAGTTGGCTATCTCACCGCCAAATTATTACCTGGTAATTCCGGTAGATTTTATATGGAAGTTCCGCCTTTGCGTTTGCCCAAATTACGCAATGTGTTGACGAAAACTTGGGTGCGAATGAAGTGGTATTTTCTGGAAGTTCTACCTTTATTTATTTGGGCATCAGTATTGATTTGGGTAGGAAGATTAACCGGAATATTTGACATGATTATTCGGGCAATTGAACCCCTGATTGCGTCCTTGGGAATGCCCACACAAGCAGCACCAATATTTCTCTATGGTTTCTTTAGAAGAGATTATGGTGCAGCCGGACTATTTGATTTACAGCAACAAGGCAGCCTCACAGGTAATCAGTTAGTAGTCGCGGCGATTGTTTTGACCTTGTTTTTACCTTGTATTGCTCAATTGCAAATGCTGATTAAAGAGAGGGGAACTAAAACCACTGTTGCGATCGTGCTATTTATTTTCCCCTTTGCTTTCTTGATGGGATATCTTGTCAATTTTGGCTTAAGTTTATTTGGAGTGCAGTTTTAATATGAACGCCTTATCAACAGTCAAAATCGGTCAACCGCAAACCGTCGTCTGTTTGCGAACTGAAGATGATGCAGTGTTACAAAAGCTCATGGCCTTCGGCATTTTACCCGGAAGTAATTTAGTCCTAGAGCAACGCTTTCCATCGTATATCATCATGGTCGGCAGAACCCGTGCCGCCTTAGATCGGGAAACAGCGCAAAGCATTTTTGTGGAATCGCGTTGATACTATTTCCGTGTGCAGCTGCGTCAAATCTTCACTTTTTCAACGCCAAGGTACGCAGAGTTGAGTGCAGAGGTACACAGAGATTTTCTCAACTCCCTGCGGCAGAGGGAACTCTTAACGCCATAAAGTTCAGATCAGCCTATTTTTGCTGATGCTGTTCCCTGTTCCCCGTTGAGATAATGCGGCGTATCTTCAAAATTGTCTAACAAGGAGTCAAAAATATGCTGTCTCAAGCAATGATTGATCGGTTGAATGAACAAATCAACTTGGAAATGTATTCTTCCCATCTTTATCTACAAATGAGTTCTTGGTGTGCTTATAAAGCTTTGGAAGGATGTGCTAATTTTTTGAGTCAACACGCCGATGAAGAGATGATGCACATGCGTCGTTTGCTCAATTATTTGCATGAAACAGGTGCATTGGCGGTGATTGATGGAATGCAAGCTCCACCTACTCATTTCTCTTCTTTGACAGAACTGTTTGAACAAATTTATGCACATGAACAGTCCATCACTCGCAAGATTAATGACTTGGTGCATTTAGCAAATACAGAACCAGATTATTCTACTCTGCAATTTTTGCAATGGTATGTTGCCGAACAGCATCAAGAAGAGTTTTTGTTTAAGGGGATTCTCGATAAAATTAACCTAATTGGCACAGAAGGACAGGGTATATTCTTTATTGACCGAGAAATATCTAACATAGCAGCCAATAAAGGTAAAGAAGCAACTGCTATGACCGCAGCTCAATAGTAGAGCAATTACTTTGAATTCCGGTGTCCTTAATTTCCTCAACAGATATAAGGCAATACAGTTCAGTTAAGAAAATAGTTTGTAGTGAGGACTTTAGTCCTCATCTAAGGACTGAAGTCCTTACTACGAACTTTTCCTTACTTCACAGACCCCAAATTTTAGCCTTAACTGAACCGTATTGAGATATGAGGGACTTCCAGAAAATAAATTATTCAATGGGTCAGAGCAAATATGATCATTGTATTCTTCTTCCCCTGCTCCCCCTGCTTCCCCTGCGCCCCTTACCTTGCAGTCTGCTTCTTTTCCATCGACAAACAGTAGCTTGGCATAGTCCACCTCAGCGTGATGGCGAGGTAAACTGTTGGAATTGATCAGTGAAAGTTAAGCTACGCAACATTAAATATGACGGCATTTTTATTAGAAGTTGGTACAGAAGAACTACCTGCAAGCTTTCTGAGTGGTGCTGTGGAACAATGGCGATCGCGTATTCCTGAAAGTTTAGCAGCCCATAGCCTCAATAGTGACTCGGTAACAGTTTACGGTACTCCCCGGCGGTTGGCGGTACTAATCACAGGTTTACCATCCCAGCAACCAGATAGAGAAGAGGAAATCAAAGGCCCACCTGCCCAAGCTGCTTTTAAAGATGGTCAGCCAACACAAGCCGCCGTAGGTTTTGCGAAAAAGCAAGGTGTGGCCATTGAAGCGTTAGAAGTGCGTCCCACAGATAAAGGGGATTTTGTCTTTGTCCAAAAAAGTATTCCCGGCCGTCCTGTGGCGGATATCTTGACAGAACTTGTTCCCCAGTGGATTTACAACTTAGAAGGTAAACGCTTGATGCGCTGGGGGGATGGAGATGTGAGATTTTCTCGTCCCATTCGCTGGTTAGTAAGTTTGTTAGATGATGCTGTTCTGCCCATTGAATTAGAGAATGGTTCAATTAAAATTCATAGCGATCGCATCTCCTATGGTCATCGTGTTTTACATCCCGAACCTATCACTATCCACAACGCTACCGACTATGTAAAAACTCTCCGCTATGCTTACGTACTTGTGAATCCCGAAGAACGTACTCAATTAATTGAAGAACAAGTACAAGCGACGGTACAGAAATTAAACGGCAGTACAGAAATGTATCCCGACTTGTTAGAGGAGGTTACTAACTTAGTAGAATGGCCTTCCCCAGTGGTAGGTAAATTTGAAACCGAATTTTTAGCCTTACCTACGGAAGTGATTACTACGGTGATGGTGAGTCATCAGCGTTATTTCCCAGTATTTGCAGCAGGTAGTAACACCACACTACAAGCTTATTTTGTCACCGTTGGCAATGGCGACCCCAACAAAGCAGATATTATTGCTGTAGGTAATGAAAGAGTCATCAGAGCTAGGTTAGCCGATGGACAATTTTTCTACAAATCCGATTTATCCAAGGCATTAGAGGATTATTTACCCCAACTAGAAACTGTCACCTTCCAAGAAGATTTAGGTTCTTTACGTGCCAAGGTAGATCGTATAGTTAATATTGCCGGACAAATTTCTACACAACTGCAATTAACTGAAAGCGATCGCCAACACATCACCAGAGCAGCATTATTATGTAAAGCCGACCTAGTAACGCAAATGGTCTATGAATTCCCAGAGTTACAGGGAATCATGGGACAAAAATATGCGATCGCTAGCGGTGAATCAACCGAAGTTGCTACGGCAATTTTTGAACATTATCTACCACGGGGTGCGGATGATATCCTCCCCCAAACTCTTACAGGTCAAGTTGTTGGTTTAGCAGATAGACTTGATACCTTAGTCAGTATTTTTGGTTTGGGATTAATTCCCAGTGGTTCTTCTGACCCCTTTGCATTGCGACGCGCCGCTAACGCCGTAGTTAACATTACTTGGGCAGCGAATTTACAAATTAATTTAGCTACCCTGTTAGAGCAAGTCGCTGCTAATTTTTGTCAGCAGTACAATAAAGACTTAGGGCAATTAAACTCAGCCTTACAAGAATTTTTCTTACAACGGATTCGCACCCTATTACAAGAAGAAAAACAAATTGACTACGATTTAGTCAACGCTGTGTTGGGAGAAAATGACCCAGAGTATACAGATAGGGCATTACAGGATTTATTAGACGTGCGCGATCGCGCCTTATACCTACAACAAATCCGCCGCGACGGTACACTAGATAAAATCTACGAAACTGTCAACCGTTCCACCAGACTAGCTGCCCAAGGCGATTTAGATACCAAACAGTTAGACCCCACATCTGTAGTCCGTCCCGAACTATTCCAAAAGCCTTCCGAATCAGCCTTTTACGAAGATTTAGTCAAATTAGTTCCCCAAACCCAAGCCGCACAAGAATCACGCAATTATCAACTGTTAGTAGCAGGATTAGTAGATATTGCGCCGACTGTGAGCAATTTCTTTGATGGGGCAGATAGTGTATTAGTGATTGACCCTGATCCAGAGATTAAACGCAACCGCTTAAATTTACTGGGATTATTGCGAAATCATGCCCGTGTGTTAGCTGACTTTGGGGCGATCGTGAAAAATTAGGGTGTGAGGGTGTAAGGAAACAATACATTAGTATTCATTCCCCTACACCCCTATACCCCCATTTCCCCACACCCCTAAATTGAAAAAATCTGTAGTTTAAAGCAACAAAAGATGGTGTTAATTTTTGCCAATTAGCGATACCATAATGAATGCTTAACCAGGGAACTCTGCCACAGTCTATGTCCAAAGCCCATGTCATTGGATTAGGAAAGTCCGGTATTGCTGCGGCGAGATTGTTGAAACGGGAAGGTTGGGAGGTAGTGCTGAGTGACCGCAACACCTCCGAAACCCTTCTCAATCAGCAACAAGCACTTGCCGAGGAACAAATTACAGTTAAATTGGGGCATTCATTAGAATTAGATGGTGCTGATTTACCCGATTTAATTGTCGTTAGTCCTGGTGTGCCTTGGGACATACCGGCGTTAGTAAAAGCGCGAGAATTGGGCATAGAAACAATTGGCGAAATGGAATTAGCTTGGCGACATCTGCACCGACTTCCTTGGGTGGGAATCACCGGCACTAACGGCAAAACCACAACTACTGCCCTAATTGCAGCCATCTTTCAAGCGGCTGGATTCGATGCTCCAGCCTGTGGCAATATTGGCTATGCTGCTTGTGAAGTGGCGTTAGCTGAAAAAGCACCAGATTGGGTAATTGGGGAAATGAGCAGTTATCAAATCGAGTCTTCCGTTTCTCTTGCTCCCCGGATTAGTGTTTGGACAACTTTCACCCCAGACCACCTAGCGCGCCACAAAACCCTAGAAAATTATTACAACATCAAAGCCAAGCTGTTACGCCAGTCTCAATTGCAAATCTTCAATGGCGATGATGCTTATCTGCAAAAAGTAGGTGTGACCGATTGGGCAGATGCTTACTGGACAAGTGTGAGAGGGAAAGAATTTCTGATTGGTGAAAAAGGCTTTTATATTGAAGATGGTTGGGTAGTAGAACAGTTACAAGCTGATTCCGCACCCCAAAGAATTATCGAAGCCTCAGCTTTGCGGATGGTGGGAGCGCATAACCAACAAAATCTCCTCATGTCAGTAGCCGCAGCGCGTTTGGCAGGAATTGCACCGGAGGCGATCGCTAAAGCTGTGCAAGAATTCCCCGGAGTTCCCCACCGTTTGGAGCATATCTGCACTTGGGAAGGCATTGATTTTATTAACGACAGCAAAGCCACCAATTACGATGCGGCAGAAGTGGGACTAGCATCTGTGAGTAGTCCAGTGGTATTAATTGCTGGTGGTGAAGCCAAACCAGGAGATGATACAGCGTGGTTAGCCAGCATTCAGGCAAAAGCGGCGACTGTCTTGCTGATTGGTGCGGCTGCACCTGCGTTTGCTCAACGTCTGCAAGAAGTGGGTTATAGCAATTATGAAATTGTGGCAACGATGGAAAATGCCGTACCTAGAAGTGCAGAGTTAGCCAAGAAACATCAAGCAACTGTAGTATTACTATCTCCAGCCTGTGCTAGTTTCGATCAATATCCTAATTTTGAAGTGCGGGGCGATCGCTTTCGGCAATTGTGTTTAGAATTTGTTCAAAAGGGGGGATAGGGGTGTGAGGGTGTAAGGGTGTAGGGGTGTAAGGGAAAGAAACACTTTAATTGTTTTTCCACTTTCACCTGTCACCTGTCACCTAAGCTTTTGTAGTAACCACAAAGAAGCCACAGTCCCGATAAAGTGAGCAGCAATACCATTAATATTTGCTACCATCACGAACACATCTAAAGCACGAATAATTTTATTAGGATCAACAATTGCTACCCCTGGAGGTTGGGAGATAGATTTTGCTACTAAAACTCCTAAGGTTGCACCAGAACCTACAAGAGCTAATAGCATTCCTAGTAAACCTACCATAATTCCTACTTCAATAATTCTGATGGTATCTGCCTTGGTAGGATGTAAAGCTGGGTTGGGATTATCTAGTCGCTTCGCAATGCGAGTGTAGCGAAAATACCAATAGACGCTGAACAATAATGCAACAACTGCACAAACAGCCCAGAATATACCAATCCCGATACCTGTATTTTGTTGAGTTGCAAACCTGCGTCCAGTAGAAGCAAATAGCAGCACTAATCCAGATACTACAACTAGTGTCAGTTGTACCCAAAAAGTTATCCAACCTGTAAGACTAATAGTCTTGGCAATTCCATGCAGTGAACTATGTACTAGCGATCGCGTTTCTGTTTCAGCTTGCATATATCTGATTACCTGATTCCCCCATCACTACGATATTTTTACGTCTCAGCTTTTACCCCCATCCACAGACATAGCAAATGCCACATCTTCAGACATAAAATTAGACAATTACAACTCTCAAACTTAGGATTGATGAGCAATTCGGCTATAAAATGCCAAAATTTTGGCAGAAATAACTAATATTGAAACCATAGTCAGCGACGATACCCTGCCGTTGGCGATCGCAAGGAATATAGGACATGATTAAATCTTGGATGGTGATCGGGGGTGTAGTTTTTATAGTAGCTTTAGCAGCAAACTTCATTACACCCAGCGATCGCCAGTGGTTTAGACGTTTACAAAGACCTAAATGGCTGACTTTTGAAGCCGCAATCCCAGTGATCTGGACTGTTGTTTTTATCTGCGGTGCATGGTCAGCTTATATTATTTGGGAACGCAACCCGAATGCCAATTCAACATGGTTACTCATGGGTTTATACCTGTTATTAGAAGTTGTCACCATTGCCTATACTCCAGTGATGTTCAAGCTTCGCAGCCTCCAGGTAGGTACACTCATCGGTGGGACAGGTTTCACTATCTGTATCATTTTGGCAATCACAGTTTTCACTGTTTCTAGTTGGGCAGCATTATTATTAATTCCCTATTTACTTTGGAGTCCCATTGGTACATACACTACTTGGAAAATGATGCAGATTAACCCTCAAGATGCTTAAGGTTAATACCAACGAATGATTTAACCAATGGGATCGATTGTCAAACTGGCAGTGTATTAATTGACAAAAGATAAATTGGGGAAAATTATGATTCCATCTTGGATGGTAATCGGGGCTGTAACTTTCATAGTAGCGATTGGTAGTTTCTTCATTACACCACGCGATGTCAAATGGTTTGCACAATTGAGTCGTCCCCGATGGCTAGTGTTTGAAGCATTTATCCCCCTCATATGGACTGTAATTTTTGTTTGTGGTGCAGCTTCCGCTTATCTTGTTTGGCAGCACAATCCAGGCAGTGTGATTACTTGGCTACTCATGGGTTTATACCTCTTCGTAGAAATAATCACTGTAGCTTATATACCTCTCATGCTGAGACTGAAAAGTCTGAAAATTGGAGAAATTATTGGTTTAAGCGGTTTTATAGTAGCTGTGTTGCTAGCAATATGTGTGTTGCCAATTTCTGGGCTAGCAACATTGTTACTCATTCCCTACCTACTTTGGAGTCCTGTGGGTACATACACCACTGAAGAGTTAAGGCAGATGAATCCAGAAGACGCGTAAATATAGGGGACAGGGAAAGGGAGAAGAATTGAGTGAACCCTAAATTGCGCCCTTATCCAGTTTATTTGTTGCTAAAATAAACGCCCATAACGGGCTGTGGGTTGATTATTCAGCCATGCCCACATTTGATCGCCGTAACAAAAATGCCACCATTCTTTAGGGTTACGTTGGAAACCGGCTTTTAACATGACTTCACACAATAACTGACGATGAGCATGATAGTAATGGGCATGGGGATGAGTCTGATGAGCATAGTAATCGGGATGCGATCGCTGTGACATTTCATCTATCGGCGAACCCATATCAATAACTTGTCCAGTTTCATCTAACAGTGTGATGTCTACTGCTGCACCTGTGCTATGAGGAGGCGGTGTTGTTTCATCCATACTGGGTACAGCCCAAATTTCATACACCGCCTCCCAAATCTCTTGACGTTGCTGGGGTGTTAACTCGACTTCAGTTAATCCTCTCTCCTGTAGTGCTGTAGCAAAACTGTAATCGACCATAAACTGCTGTACCGTCACTGGACGATAAGCATCAAATATCTGAATGCGCCAGTGAGGACGCAGTAATTGTAGATAATTCTGAGCTTGAATTAAATTCTCCACCACACTCTGGCGAAGATAATATGGAGAATAACCCCCATAACTCGCACCCAATTTTTCATAAGGATGGGGAAATTCCACCGCAAACATTTCTATGGGAATTTCCACTAACCGTTCACCACAATCCACAATTGGTATGTGATGATACGGTCTAATTTGATAAGTTTGCATTCACTTCACTCACAACCACAAATTTCACATATCAGTAACCATTATTAGGTACTCCGTTCACATACTGACCTTGGGTTTGGCGAGTATATGGAAAATTAGATTGGGGAATTTGGTTAGGTTGCTGCCAGATAGAATTACCATAATTACTAGGTACTAATGGCGTTGTATTAATGACGGCACTAGGACGGGGATTGCGGATAGTGTAGGGGCCGATAATTGGCGATGTTCCGGTGATGACAGTTGTCGTCGCCGGGACTTGATTAGGCACAACCTGATTGTTATTGAAGTTAGTGTAAGAACCTGGTTGGATATTAGTCGTAGTTGGTTGAATATAACCTGGTCTAGCATTTAACTCTGCACCCGGTAAAACAGGCTGACCGCTAAGGTTATTGTAAACCCCAGGCTGAGGATTAATTGTGTTTGGTTGCAGATAATTTGTAGGAGAATTTATCCTCGTACTCGGTGAAAAACTTTGTTGAGGATTATTGAAATTATTGTATCCGTTTGAGCGCAGATAATTGGTTGGCGAATTAATTCCTATACTGGGCGAGAAGGTTTGATTGGGTGAAGTCATAATAGGGGCAGTTCTCCCATAGGAATCACTGCTGATAGGAGTTATGGCTGATGAATTTGCACCATTCAAGCTAGATGTATTTTGGGTATTGGTAGAATTAACAGCCGTGGATAAATTGTTAACTGAATTAGTATTCAGAGCATCATTAGTTGGATTAACTAATCCTGTTCCTGTCCTTGCGGAACTTGGTATTGCTGCTGTTGATTCAGTCACTGAATTTGAAGAAGTAAAACCTAATAACTGTTTATTATCAGTCGCTCCAAAGCGTAATAAATTTTCAGATTGTGATACAAAGATATTTTGGTTTTGAGATGTGGCTAGGGGATCAAAATTGTTAGGAATAGGTTGTGATTTTTGATCAGTCGATTTTTGTTTACTAGTAGTATCAGGAGATGAATTTTTATTTTTATCGTCTTGAGAGTTATTTAAGGGTGTAGGTAAGATTAATGGTTCATTTGTATTTAATAATAGTGGTAAATTATCAATATCTGCAGCGATCGCTCTATCTTCAGCTGAAAGTGAAGCACCCAGCGGATCTGAAGAATTCACGCCACTATTATTTCTGGCCCCGAATATATCCGGGTTTGCCCAATATTCATGAATTAGTAGCCCCACCACTGATAAAAAAATGGCAGTACCCCAAAAACTAGGTCTCCCCAAATTCATTAATCGGGCTTTGAGATAGCGTAAATAAGCCGGAGGATAACGACGATTTGGCATAGTAGTTAGTTAATAGTTAATAGTCATTAGTTATTAGTTTTTTCTCTGGACTCTTACTAACTTGTCTCTCCCTGCCCTAACGTTGAGCAACACGCACTAATAAAAATATACCTATTCCTAAGAAAATGAAGTTGGGCAACCAAGCACCTAAAAAGGGAGAAAATATACCTGCTTGTCCTAATGCGCCAGTAATAAAGCTGAGTAGGTAGTAAGAAAAAATCACAATTACGCTAATACCGAAACTTGTACCTCTTCCTGTGCGTTGGGGGATAGTTCCCATAGCAGCACCTACTAACCCGAAAACTACGCAGACAAACGGTAAGGCAATTTTTTGCTGAATCCGTACTTCTAGTTTACGAATTTTTTGGCGATCGCCTCCCAATCTTTCTACAGTAAGTTGTTCTAAAGCCTCAGAAATATTCATCTCGCCATAGTCGCGGCTTTTTTCTGCCAGACTTAAAGGTGTACGGGGAAGCCTTAATTGTTGCTTTTCAAATCTTAAGATATTGCGATAAGAGCGATCAGGAGCGACTAAGTAGATTGTACCGTTATAGAAATCCCAAACACTTTGTGAGCCATTCCACTGTGCTGATTCAGCCACCACAATTTGATTTAATCCATCTGTGGAACGGTCGATGATAGTTAAGCCTTTCATCTGCTTACCATCAAACTGGTCAGCATAAAACAGACGCGTCAACATCTTGTTTTTAGTCCCGTCTGGCTCTACAACGTCTCGGTATTCAGGATAAAAAATATTTTGTTGTTTAATAGTTGGTTTGTCTGATCTGATGGCTGCATTCAAGGTAAGAGTAGCTTGATAATTAGCGGCTGGTGCAATTTGCTCGTTAAAGACAAAAGTCATACCAGTAACGACAAAGCTTAGTATTACCGCTGTTAGTACCATCCGATAAACACTAACCCCACAACCTCGCAAAGCGATTAATTCACTCTCACTAGAAAGACGACTATAAGCCATCAAAGTCGCTAACAGCGTGGACATCGGGAAAGCTAAGACAATAAAAGCAGGTAGTTTTAATAAGAAAACCTGCACAGCAATACTTACTGGTAATCCAGATTCGACAACCTTACGTACTAGCTCAAATACTGCATCAACAGTCACACCAATTGACGAAAAAGCCCCTACACCAAACAAGAATGTGGGCAATAGTTCGCTAGCCAAGTAGCGATCCATAATCGTAAAAGGCAGTAACGATCTGAGGCTGTAGAAAGGCGCGAACTGTTTAGACACCATAGATTTTTAGTCAATAGTTATTGATCAATAGTTATTAGTCGCCAGTTTTACACCCTTACACTTGGAAATTATCGCCTAAATAATACTGACGCACGAGAGGATTGTTGTATAGTTCATCGGCTGTACCATAGGCGAGGATTTGTCCTTCGCGCATGATGTAGGCGCGGTCTGTAATGGCTAGGGTTTCTCGAACGTTATGATCTGTGATTAATATGCCCATGCCGCGATCGCGTAGTTGTGCGACAATGTGCTGAATTTCATGTACTGCGATCGGATCAACACCGGCAAAGGGTTCATCTAATAGTAAAAATTTTGGGCCTTCTTTCCCAGATGCTAAGGCTCTGGCTAATTCTGTACGCCGTCTTTCCCCACCAGAAAGTTGAATTCCTTTGCTTTTAGCTACTTGTTCTAAGCGGAACTCCCCCAAGAGTGTTGCTATCCGCTTTGGCCATTCCCATCGCGGTACGTTAGTTTGCTCTAACACTAAGCGAATATTATCGTAGACTGATAGTTGGCGAAAAACGCTCGCCTCTTGTGCCAGATAGCCAATGCCCAAGCGCGCTCTTTTGTGCATCGGCAATCCGGTAATATCCAAATCATCTAACCAAACTCTTCCCTGATTAGGTTTTTCTAAACCTGTGGCTATGTAGAATGTTGTCGTTTTACCAGCTCCATTCGGGCCTAGTAAACCGACAATCTCACCCTGAGATACAGAAAGGTTGACGCGATTGACAATTACTCGCTTGCCGTAAGATTTGTGAATATTTTCTAAAACAATTTTCACTATTTGCGGACTTTCTTAATGGTTGATGCTAATTAGCAGGTTTGAGTGCTGGTGTTTTGGGAGCAGGTGTACTATTTGTAGTTTCTAGTTGTGAGTCTTCCACCATGTAGATAGACTCCACCTGACGACTCGATTGGGGTAAGGCGACAAATCGCCCTTCATCAATCAAATATGTCACCTTTTCGGCGCGGATACTATTACCACCTTGTTGCAAAATATAGACATTACCACTGAAATCTATCCGGCGTTCTTTACTGAAATATTGGGCTTGAGATGCTGTAGCCTGAATCTGGCGAGCAGGATACAACATTTGTACATTACCACGAGCCGTGATCACCTGATTCTTTGCGTCGTATTCTTGGATATCAGAACGGATGGTCAGGGGACGATTCCCGGCCGGTGTTTGTGCTGTAGCGGTTTGTAGTTGTTTGGGCAGAGCTACAGCACTGAATAATGTAGCTTGTAATACCAGAGCTAATCCGAGACGGCGCATTTTTGATAAGGGAAATTTATAACAGGGCATCATAGCAATGGAAGATTGGGGATTTTGACTGATATCTTAATTTATCTCCAGCATTTTTCTCTAACCAATCCAATGGGGAATCATTAGGGATAGATACTAGCTATAGTTTCGACGCTTCACTAAATCTTAAAGTTTCTTCCATATTAAACTTGATTTTTCAACTAAACATCAAATTGTAGCGTGTGTTAAATCGATGTGTTGCACACCGCAGATAGTGTTGTTTGACAGAGTTAAACGTTTCAATCCCTAATAGGGATTAGTAGAAATTGCAATACTTCTGCGTCTGGGTAGAGTGCTGATAATCTCTTGTTTCAATCCCTAATAGGGATTAGTAGAAATTGCAATTGCTGTCTGCTGCTTGGCTGCATCCAATAGCTGCCCTTGCGTTTCAATCCCTAATAGGGATTAGTAGAAATTGCAATTCGCTTGTTTTCTTCTGCATCCCGTAATCGCTGGGAATTTGTTTCAATCCCTAATAGGGATTAGTAGAAATTGCAATACTGGACAGAGCAGTACATAGACGCGAATACAGGAGTTTCAATCCCTAATAGGGATTAGTAGAAATTGCAATCACAAAAACATACATACAGGAATCTTACCCATGAGTTTCAATCCCTAATAGGGATTAGTAGAAATTGCAATAGAAAGAAATTGAGAGAATTATCGGGAAAATTGGTTTCAATCCCTAATAGGGATTAGTAGAAATTGCAATGTTGTGACATACCCTTTTACGACCATGATAGAAAGTTTCAATCCCTAATAGGGATTAGTAGAAATTGCAATCACCCACAATTTTTTACCTCAGAGAGTAGTAAATTGTTTCAATCCCTAATAGGGATTAGTAGAAATTGCAATTTTAGCATTCCAGCTTTTAGGTTGAGTAGGAATATTATTTGTTTCAATCCCTAATAGGGATTAGTAGAAATTGCAATATAAGTCCTCAGTTGTCAACCCTAAGAGCCAACATAGTTTCAATCCCTAATAGGGATTAGTAGAAATTGCAATTCTCACCACTAAGACGGACAACAGTCAGCTCAAAATGTTTCAATCCCTAATAGGGATTAGTAGAAATTGCAATAGCGGCAATTGGAAACACTGTCTATATTTAGTTTTCAAGGTTCGGTTGCGCGGATGGGGTAATCTTAGCATGAAAAATTCTGATTGAGTAGAGCCAAAATAGCTAAAACCCTTACTAAATAAAGTGCGCGGGTACTTTATAACAAAAAAATCTCTAAAGTCTTATGCTGACCGACTTTGAGACTGAGTTGTGAAAACCTAATTTTGAACACCCACCCATCCGCGCATCCAGTCCCAAAAATTACTCAGTCGCCAACATCTACCACCAATTTCCAAAATTGGGTAAGAGATACAAATTCAGAAAACCCAGAAAATCAAGCTTTTTGAATTTTGTGGCTCGCTTCCCATAGAGTTATATTGAATTGGTATTAACTCTAGGCTTTTACCCGTGCTTGCTTTACCATCGCAATCAGAGTATGATGAGCGTCTTCTGAATCAGCTAGAACATGATCGAACTGAATGCGAACAGGAAGACTTTCGCCATTAACTTGTGCTGTTAAATCCATACCTTGAGCATCAATAGCTAGCATTTGCGCTGCTGTTGCTTGAGAGACTCCGCCAAAAACCTGGGCGTAAAGTAGCACAGCATTAGCGTGATCTTCGTTCATGTGGTTGCAAATGCGTGAGCTAACTTCAGGAGAAAACTGATCTGGCATAGCGAATTAAAGAGTTATCAATAAGAGAACTGCACCAATTCTAAGATAAGCAAGGGTAAATTTTGACAAGGGAACAGGGAAATCCCAACAGGGAACATACAATAAATTTATATTTGTCAAGTAGTTTTTACCTTTGTTCGTGGAAATATGACCGCTTAAACTGTAACCAAAGTGTTCAGCTAGTTTATGGTAGCGAAGATCAGATGAGCGAAATTAGTAAACGTCAAATAGTTATTGGGGATGTGCATGGTTACTATGAGGGATTAATTAATTTATTAGAAGCGATCGCACCAAATACCGACGACGAAGTATATTTTTTGGGGGACTTAATTGATCGTGGGCCTCACAGTTCACAGGTAATTGATTTTGTTAGACACCACAATTACCAATGTCTACTGGGAAACCACGAGCAGATGTTATTAAATATTTTGACTGGTGAAAATATCCCTGTAGCTTTAATGCAAGCATGGTTACACAGTGGAGGACAAGCAACCATTGCTAGCTACCCAGATGCTACCGTTTCCCCAGAACATATAGATTGGCTAAAAAGTTTACCTACCTATCTTGATTTAGGGAAGATTTGGCTAACTCATGCTGGGGTTGACCCTAAAAAAACCATCCGAGAACAAACGGCTGATCAATTTTGCTGGATTAGAGATGAATTTCATAGCATAGAACAACCTTATTTTGCTGATAAATTGATTGTTGTCGGTCATACAATTACTTTTACTTTTCCTGATGTCAACCCTGGCCAATTAGCTCAAGGTCAGGGATGGTTAGATATAGATACTGGTGCTTACCATCCTCGTAGCGGCTGGTTGACTGGATTTGACATTACGAATAATCTAATTTATCAAACTAATGTTTTTACTAACCGCTTACGTAGCCTACCCTTATCAGAAGCGGTGATGAAAGTTGAACCAGCAAAAATAAATGCTCGTCGCAGTCAGCAACGAGCATAAACAATTCCAACTTTTCTACGAGATTTTGCTAGAAAATTCTCCGACTACAACACGGGGCGGATATTAGCTCGATAACTAGCAGTGTCTAATCCGTCACGTCCATTACCCGGTTGACGATTAATAGCAGTTTGCAAAGCATTGATGCGATCGCTAGTAGCTGGGTGAGTGCTTAAAAACGTTGGGGCAGAACTGCCGCTTCTCAGTAATTTTCGCATAAAGCTGACCATGCCGCTAGGAGCATAACCCGCCCGTGTCAGAGTTCTCAACCCCCGCTTATCCGCATCAAACTCATCTTGACGACTGCGGGGACGATTGAGTGCTAGCTCTACACCAATTCCCACGGCGGTATTTCGATCTAAACCCGCAGCTGTAGCCACACCACTTGCTAGTGCTTTTTGCTGCATTTGTTTGACTAGATGCTTACCGCTAATGTGACCCCATTCATGAGAGATCACACTGGCGAGTTCTGCTTCATTTTCTGCGGTTTTGAGTAAACCCGTGTTGACATAAACAAAACCCCCCGCAGTTGCAAACGCATTCACAGCATTATCTTCTACTACCTGGAATGTGGCTGGGAGATTGGGGCGATCGCTATTTGCTACTATCCGCCTCCCAATTTGTTCCACATAGCGATTAATTTGCGGATCACGGTTAAGTCTAATTTCGCTACGTAATTGCTGATTCATTTGCGCGCCTAGTTCTACTTCCTGGCGATCAGATATATTCGATAGTTGAAATATTTGCGCTCCTCGGAACAATAGGGGCAATAAATCTATAGCTCTTCCAGGTAAAGGTGTGGTGAGACACAAGCTTACAGCAACCACTACCGAAATTAACGGATAAAACCAGCGTCGCCGCCAAAGATGATAATTTGCCATCCAGCCTTTCCTATTAATCATAATTTCGGTGAGACAATTTTTGCAGGGGAACATTTATTAATCTAGGACGTACATACGCTGTTTAAAGTTGCATTCGTAACTCAGGGGTTAGAACGTAGGGAAAATGCTCCCCCTGTCTCCCATATTTACTTTGTGTCCTCTCCCTCTTCCTTAACTGCTGTAATTAGTGATCGCACTTCTTCTACTCCTTCCGATGGTTCAAATGAGAGCGGGAATTTTCCTTTAGCAATCATGCGTAATCCTAAAGGTGCAAGGCTAAGTAATCCTCGCAAATCTTGGAAGTAATTACCCACAACTTGTAAGCCAAACTGTCTTTCATCAATCCAGCCACCAGCTTTGACTAACTCTACTAATACTTTGCGGTGGCGAATTGAGCGGCTATCACTAGCTTGTTTTTGGCTGAGGATTTCCTGTTTAATTTTGCTGATTTGTTCCAGTGGTGCAACTTCCATTGGACAAACTGCATCGCAGTAGAGACAACGGGTACAGCCCCAAACGCCTTTAGTACCTTCGTTGTAGTTTTCTAGGCGATTAGCTGTATCACTATCGCGGGAGTCGGCAACCATGCGGTAAGCTTTAGCCAGAGCATGAGGTCCAACAAAATCGGGATTTACTTCTCGTGCATTGCATTCTGAGTAGCAAGCACCACACATGATACAGTTACCAGTTTGATCAAGCTGCGATCGCTCTTGTGGCGTTTGCAAAAACTCTCTTTCTGGTACTTGTCTAGCGGCGGTACTGACATAAGGCGCAACCGCTTCTAAATTTTGCCAGAAACTACTCATATCCACCACTAAATCTTTAATGACTGGCATATTTCCCATTGGTGCGATCGTAATTTCTAGCATCCCATTGGTTTGATTTTTGGATCTTGCCAGTTCACTGCCTACATTTTCTTTACAAGCTAAAGCCGAACGTCCATTAATTCGCATTGCACAGCTACCACAAATAGTATTGCGACAGTTTTTGCGAAATGCTAAGGTTCCATCCTGCTCCCATTTAATGCGATTTAGACAGTCCAAAATCGTATTACTAGGTTCTGTCTCTAAAATGTAACTTTGGACAACAGCAGCCGAATTTTGCTGTTGTCGAACGATTTTAAAATTAACTTCCATTGTTACTCACCCAAATCTTAAATCTGGTTCATCAGCCTGAAAAATCTTAAATCAAGGCTGGTGTTTGCAAAAATTGAGCTATATATATTGTTGCCCCTAATTTTCACACTGGCACTAATAGGCCGATTCTTCAACAGCGACTGAATCTAGTTTAAAGATAGCTGAGATTATTCTAATGGCATCAGCAGCATCAGCTAGATTTATTTCGCCAACAAGCACTTAACCACTAACTGAAAAACCTCGATCCTAAATCCAAAGTTTTAAATCTATCTTGAAAAGTTTCCTCCATGAGTAAACCCGCCTCCAGAGATTTTGTCTCTGGCACGCTGCGTGTAGATTGCTTCCACGGTGCGTTAGATTCCCGCAGAATAGTGGTAGGCAAAATCTAAAATTGTCACTGTCAAGGGGGTTTACCAAGAACGAATATAGGTTTATCCTCTATAATTGTCTATCCATCTACAACAAATGCTTTTCAGGTTCGTGATATATATTGATGCCAACATCTTCAAATGGCAATGGTTGTAAAATATCTCAAACAGTTGCTCAATTTTAAATCTTTGGTTGCATGGAAGCGTCAAAGCTAAGAATAAACATCTGTGAGTCTTGTACTGTCTTCAGCAGATGTCGGAAAATTTATTCTTCCCATAGACAGACGTACATTAAACAGTAGCCCTTATGCTCTAGAGACAATAAACTAGAGGGTCAATACTCACAGCTTTTTATCTGGGCTGAATCCAGAAAACCAAAGGATATAACTTACTCATCAAAACTGCTCATCTAAATTTAGATTAATTTTTATAAAACCCATAGACCAATACTCACTCTTGTTCATGAACCCGACAGAAAATCCTGGCTGCTTTTTGTGTCTAGGAGCTAGGGCATTTAGATAAAACTTTACTTGTAAATTAAATTAAAAAATAAACTATTATTTTGCTATTATTAGTCCATGCTAGTATTTAATATAAAATTACGAAGTCACAAAATTCAGAATCAACAGCTGTAGAAGTACAGCTAACACAGCTGAGTTTCTTCGTAGTCTAGAGACAAAAATTTCATGTCTCGACAGGTAGGACAAAAGGGTGTATGTCCGTAAAACCATATTCAAATCCCATGCTGTCTATAGTTTAAGAGTAAGTGTAGGTAAAACCTTACGAATCAAGAACTATGAAGGAAGCATTGTCAGAGGAAAACCTGCAATTTCTTTGGTTTATAACTTATTTGTAACAGTTAGACCAAACGAGAAAATGATTGCCTTCCCGATGATGAATAATGGTTTAAAATGCCGTAAAATCACCGAAAATAATACCTGTGTAACTCGTGGACTCTTATCTGTTGTGGTCATCCATAATAGAGGTACTTGAGGATAATATCAGCAGGAATTCACCCTTAAACTTGAAGTCCCCAGTAGCTTTGTATAGATGCTAAAAATTCAAATACTGGCATAGGACGACATAATTTATCAGTTTGGAGAGAGTAAGGAAAATTTGAGCATAATGAGTGAAACCGCAACCGCGCCTTTAACTGGAAAAGCACTGCTAGCGAAAGTCAAAGAACTTTCTAATTTACCAAGAAGAGAAAGAGCCAAGCAGTGTGGTTATTACACTGTCACTAAGAATAACCAAGTCCGCGTCAACCTCACTGATTTTTATGATGCTTTGCTATCGGCTAGAGGCATTCCTCTGAGTCCAGAAGCACCAAAAGATGGCCGTGGTCGTGAACCGACATATCGTGTTAGTGTTCATCAAAACGGACAAATTGTCATCGGTGCTACGTACACCAAAGCAATGGGTTTAAAACCTGGTGATGAATTTGAAATCCGACTAGGATACAAGCATATTCACCTGATTCAATTGGGTGAAAGTGACAAGAAGCTTACTTCTGATGTAGACGTTGAAGATGCTGACGAAGATTTGGAAGACGAAGAATAAATTTTCTGGTATTTGGGGTAAGTTTCTAGGAATACTTAGTGACTTATACCTAAATCCAGTGAATAGTCGTATTCCTAATTAAATAAATTTATCTAATGCAAAAATTACGATTAGACCCCTTGCAGATGTCACCAGTTTTGGTAGAGTCTTGGTTAATCAACAAGACGTTCACTCTGCAAGTAGTCTATCGTGTTTTTTTTGTTTAGTCCGACAAATTTACTTACGCCATCCATACAGAATTTACTGACATCGCTGAAAGATTTACCAGTAATAATTCTTGTGATGGCGTTTTTTATTGCCTGGGTAGGGTGTTGGCTACCCATCGCGCTTATATTACTCAGATTGCTGCATTGGCAACCAATAAAACCGTTACAACCAGAGCAGAAAATACCATTAATTGTCTCACTCTATCTATTAGCACCTTTGATAGTTTGGGGCGTTATTTGGTTAACTAATAGTTCTTTCTCAGACTATGGATTTACTGCTAATTTTCCTATGTTGGTTTCTTTAGTACTAGGTTTTGGGCTAGGAATATTAAGTATAGGTATTTCATATTCCTGCCAAGTTGCTTTAGGTTGGTGCAACTTTAAAGAAATAAATATCAAGCAAATAGCATCTATCTTGCCATCTATTCTATTGATAGCGTTATTAGTTGGGGGGATAGAAGAATTAGTATTTCGGGGATTTTTATTAACGGAATTAGAGCGGGATTACCCTGTATGGGTAGCGGCAGTGACTTCTAGCCTCATTTTTGCGCTCTTACACTTAGTTTGGGAACAACAGGAAACTCTCCCCCAATTACCAGGACTGTGGTTATTGGGAATGATGTTGGTGTTGGCGAGGATATGCGATCGCGGTCATAATTTAGGCATAGCCTGGGGATTACATTCCGCTTTAGTGTGGGCGATCGCTACTATAGATACAGCCCAACTAGTCACTTACACAGGTAAAGTCTCTGAGTGGTGGACAGGGAAGAACAATAAACCCCTAGCCGGGGTAGCAGGAATTGCTTGTGTTTTGGCAACTAGTTTAATACTTTGGTTATTTTCTGTATTAAGGGTGTAAAGTCTTTCTAGATTTCAACTGATCACCAACCTAATCTAGCTCACGTCGTCCTTCCAAAGCTCTCGCTAAAGTCACTTCATCAGCGTATTCTAAATCGCCACCAACGGGTAAACCGAAAGCAATCCGTGTGACTTTCGTAAAAGGTTTGAGTAACTGTCCTAAATATAATGTTGTGGTTTCCCCCTCAACACTAGGACTAATGGCCATAATCACTTCTTGAGGTTTCTGCTGACTTACCCGCCTTACCAAAGCTTGGACATTCAACTGTTCTGGGCCAATACCATCTATGGGAGAAATCACCCCACCTAAAACATGATATTTGCCTTTATATTCGCGGGTTTTTTCCAGCGCAATCACATCGCGTGAATCAGCTACTACACAGATGGTCTGATTGTCTCGGTTAGTATTACGACAAATTTCACAAACAGGTTCAGCGGACAGATGAAAGCAGACAGAACATAAACCCACCTGTTTTTTAGCGTCAATCAAAGCTTGAGCTAAAGCCTCTACTTCAGCTTCAGGACGCTTTAAGATGTGCAAAGCCAGTCTTTGAGCAGATTTAGGGCCGACTCCGGGAAGGCGTTGCAACTGTTCAATTAATCGTGCTAAAGGACGTGCGTAAACCGTGGCTTTACCTCCAGAATGTTTTTACTTTAACTATGATGACATTCTTACAGATTTTTGAATGGTAATTTAATTTTCAGTCTTCTAAGCTGGATACTTGTTCTCTCAAATTGTATTACTTAGTGTATTATAAATGTAGCAAAATCGCTCTAAAAGACAGATGCTCTAGATAGAGGGATATTTCATTTGTTAAATACCCTTCTCATGCACCTTCATTACATATCTCCTCAACCAATCCATCAGTTTAGCGTTGCCTCAGTTTCACCTCGTGGTCAAGGATTTGAATGGGTAAATATTCCTCTGCTTTCGGCATTATCAGATGATTTACCTGATTCTCTTGATGCCATCCTTTTTGCAGGAGATATTCAAGCTATAGATAACCCTTTTGTACTCCTTGAACAACGGAGGCTAGCTGGAGAAGTCATTGCTGAACAACTTGTGACATTAGCTAAATCTCGACTTCTCCCTCCTGTTCACAAGACAGGGGTTCTCCTAACTGGTGATTTGTATACTGACCCTAACCTACAAAAGCGTGGGCAGACTGGTAATGTAGTATCTGTTTGGAATAGTTTTGCAGATAACTTTCGCTGGGTTGTTGGTGTAGCAGGTAATCACGATTTGTTTAATGGGCAAGCTATTTCTTCATGGAAACCTAAACTCATACATGGTACTGCCATTAATAAAGATGGACTCTGTATTGCAGGCATTAGCGGTATTGTAGGTAATAACGGTAAACCTTGGCGTGTGCCTTTAAAACAACATACTCGATGGCTTAAGGAGTTATTATCCCAAACTCCAGATATACTCATGTTCCATGAAGGCCCAGCTTCACCAGATGGAACTCAACCAGGCAATATCAATATTCTCAAAGAGCTAAATAAATTACGCTACGCTTCTCTGGTGGTTAGCGGTCATGTACATTGGCGTTATCCCTTGTCAGGTGAAGCTACATCGTTACAAGTTTTGAATGTTGACTCACGAATTGTTTTAGTAACAAGAGAACCAATAGAACCGTTAAGGCTTTAGATATATCAGGTTATTTTATTGTTGAAAATTCTTGCCAAAACAAAAACACCCCCCATTTCTGGAGGGCGTTTTTCATTTAGCTAAAAGCTTTTAGAATTAGCCATTGATAGCAGGTGCTGTTAATGCAACAGGAGCAGCTTCATCAGATGCTAAGTCTAAGGGGAAGTTGTGAGCATTACGCTCGTGCATTACTTCCATACCCAAGTTAGCGCGGTTGATGATGTCTGCCCAGGTGTTGATGACGCGACCTTGGGAGTCAATCACTGATTGGTTGAAGTTGAAACCGTTGAGGTTGAACGCCATTGTGCTGATGCCCAAAGCGGTGAACCAAATGCCTACTACTGGCCAAGCAGCCAAGAAGAAGTGCAAGGAACGGCTGTTGTTGAAAGAAGCGTATTGGAAAATCAAACGGCCGAAGTAACCGTGTGCGGCAACGATGTTGTAGGTTTCTTCTTCTTGACCGAATTTGTAACCGTAGTTTTGTGATTCGGTTTCAGTGGTTTCACGCACCAAGGAGGAAGTTACCAATGAACCGTGCATTGCGGAGAACAATGAACCGCCGAATACACCAGCCACACCTAACATGTGGAAGGGGTGCATCAGGATGTTGTGTTCTGCTTGGAACACGATCATGAAGTTGAAGGTACCGGAGATTCCCAAGGGCATACCGTCAGAGAATGAACCTTGTCCGATTGGGTAGATCAAGAATACTGCGGTAGCAGATGCCAAAGGAGCGGAGTAAGCTACGCAGATCCAAGGACGCATTCCTAAACGGTAGGACAATTCCCATTGACGACCCATGTAGCAAGCACAACCGATGAGGAAGTGGAATACTACTAGTTGGTAAGGGCCACCGTTGTACAACCACTCATCTAAGGAAGCTGCTTCCCAAATGGGGTAGAAGTGTAAACCGATCGCGTTGGAAGAAGGAACAACAGCACCAGAAATGATGTTGTTTCCGTAGATCAAAGAACCTGCAACGGGTTCGCGGATACCATCGATATCTACTGGAGGTGCAGCAACGAAAGCGATGATGAAGCAAACTGTAGCGGCTAGCAAGGTAGGGATCATCAGTACGCCGAACCAACCGACATAAATCCGGTTCTCGGTGCTGGTAATCCAGTTGCAGAACCGTTCCCATACGTTCGCGCTTTGACGCTGTTGTAAGGTTGTGGTCATGTGTTTATGATTGCTTAGTTTTTATCAATTTAACTAGGCGCGTAAAACTTTACGCCCGTTGGAATTAAAGTCTACATGAATTTACGTTATTTTGTTGATTAAGTTTCCTATATTATTGCTAACGAATAATAAGTTCATTCTGATTGCTTTACACTGATCAAATTCTTGATTTTCCTAACAATTACCTAAGTTTTTAACTTTGCTAACAACTAACAAGAATGATGTACTTTTGTTAAGTAAAACAGTTTATACTGATTCCGCCAAATTCTGCAACAGTTCCAAAGTCAGAAAGCCTGAATAAATCAGGCTTTCTGGGCAAAATTATGTCTATAGTAGCGTTTATAAATATGCCTTGAAATTTAGAAATCGAAGTAGATATAAGGAAGACTACCTTCTGGAGCAAACAACCACACAGCATAAAAACATAGTGGTACAAACACCAGCTTGAGAGGCCAACTAATATCGAGTTTGAGCTTACCTTTGAAAGCATAAGTAAGACTCATGAAAACCCCTAATATCGCCATCATCCAGGCAAGATGATAGGGACTGGTGTTGAGAGCTTCGATATAAACTTTTTGATAAAATTGGGCATCGGCGGGATGACCCCATAAATGCTGAAATACCCAAACAGAGTCTTGCAGATTAGGTAGACGAAACCAAATCCAAGATGTGAAAACCATCAGTTGGGTTATTAGCCAAGCTATGACTACACCTAAAGGATTTTGCCAGAATTGCTCTAATTTTTCATAGCGATCGCTCATTGCATCTATGAGTCGATGCACTACTAAAGCTAAACCGTGATAAATACCCCAAACTATAAAACCCCAAACAGAACCATGCCAAATGCCAGCGATGAGCATGACAATAAACAAATTCCAACAGGTGCGAGCTAAACCTTGACGAGAACCACCTAAAGGAAAGTAGATATAATTACGCAACCAGTCGCCTAATGTCATATGCCAACGTCGCCAGAATTCCGCAATACTGGTGCTGAAATAGGGAAAGTCGAAATTTTCTGGAAGTACCAAACCAAACAGTAAAGCACTACCACGGGCAATATCTACATAGCCACTGAAATCCAAATACAACTGTAAGCTATATGCTAATGTAGCCAGCCATAAATCATTACTACCAGCCCTTTGCAGATTACCAAAACATAAATCTACAAAAATTCCCAGATGGTCTGCTAATATACCTTTTTTCACAGCCCCTCTAGCAATTAACCATAGGGCTTCTGCTACTTTATTTGTACTAGGGAATTCTAAAGAATTAAATTGATTCGCTAAGTTGTGGTAGCGAGTAATAGGGCCAGAGATTAGCTTGGCAAAAAACAATTTATAGGTAGCAAATCTGAGAAATTGATTACTAGCAGGCGCACCGCGATAGACATCCACTAAATAGGCGATACACTCAAAAGTGAAAAATGATATTCCCAAAGGTGTGATGATTTTAAAAGGGTTATCTGGTGTACCTAATGGTGTATCAAAGAAGAATTTTAATAGACCATTGATATATTTAAACCCTAACAAAAGTAAAACATTAATACTAATTCCTAACCATAACAGTTTTAGCCGTCGGCGATTCCAATCCATATTGGCAAATTGCCACTCTTCATTGGAAATTTGCCAATCTAAATTATGTTGTCCTGGTGAGGTATTTTTGCCAATTTCACGACCAAGTTGAAAGTTAATGAAAGTAAGTGCTAGCAGAAGCGGTATATACTGAACATTTAAAGATGCGTAGAAGAAAAGGCTGGCAATTACTAAAGTGAATAGACGCAGTTTAGGAATTTCTACAGACCAATAAATCACCAATGTACTGAGCAAGAACATTCCATAAAGAATAGAAATAAAGTTCATATTTTAGTCATTAATAATTAGTTGTTATCCCCTAAATTCTACTTAACAGGCCAGGGAATCATCGGATCATGTGCCAGTTTTAGCGAAACTTCATAAGCACCAAAACGATTGAGGTGGCTGGGGTCAGAAAAGTTTTCATTGGCTTGTGGCCAAAGTTGGCTCAAATCTCTATAAATAAAGTTGGGATTAGTAGCTAACCGCAACATATACCCTTGAAATTCTTGTTCGTTTTCGCGCCGGAATTGATCTAGATATTCATTGGTGAGAGGTAGATTAATAAAGACTAAAGGTATATTTTGAGATTGGGTAAATTGCAAAACATCTTGAAAGGCGGCATCTTGTTCTCCTCCTAGTTGAAAATTCTTATAGTCGTTATCATAATTACCCCCTACTTTGGGATGTTTTTGATAATATCGAGCGGGATGAAAACGTACAGATAATGGTAAAAACCCGTCAAAATCAACTGCTTGTAACAAAGTACTTTCATCTTCGGCACTGCCTGTAGTCAGATCGGTGGGCGATGAAGGCTTTTGATATTCACGAAATATTGGTAGAGAATCTAATTGTTTGTAGAATAAAGCTTGAATTTGATCACGGTGTTGGTAGCTAGTGGAAACACTGGCTAGAGCTTGATTTAACCATTGATTAATAACTTGATAGTTATTAATCTCTTTTTGTGGTGTTGTTTTAGCCCCTGGGGATGAATTTTTCTGAGTTGTTGCGGATTCATCGCTATTACCAGATGTTTTTGCTTGTTTTAATACATATTCATGACCTGGAGAAGTAGCGATCGCTTTAAATGTTAAGTCATCACGGCCGCTATTAAAGGCGCGAGAACCGTCCGCCCAGAGAATTAATTTTGGTAGTTCAGAAGGCTGTAAAACTTGGCGGATCACAAAATCAACAACTTGGGCAGTTGCACCATTAATACCAAAGTTAAATACGTCCACATTGGGATAACCTTGACGCGCTAAGGCTTTGGACAACGCCACTGGATCAACCCCCCTTAATGCACGGGAAGAACCAATAATTAACACATCAGCAGGTTTGCCGTTTTTGGCAATGCGTTGTCTATATAAGGCTAATTGCTCATCTAATTGCCTCACATTAAAACTAGGCATGGAAGACCGCGCCGCCAATAAAATCGCCGTAGCGTTGGCTTTATCTTTTAAAGGTGCGGCTGTGTTATTTTCCTCTTCTTGAGTAAAACCAGAAGAATTGAAAGCTGTATTCGGCTGCTGAGAATTACTAGCGAAAAAAGCTGTTCTTTGGTTGGGATTATCTCTAGTATTTACGGATGATTTTGGCTCAGGTGCTGATGCAACATTGTTAACCTGGGGTGAACTTGGTATAGTGCGAGTCACAATGTAACCCAATATCCAATCAGTTTGCAGAGTGAGCAATAAACCTAAAGTCCCCCAAACTAAGGCGACTTTCAAACCTTGAGCATCAGGGATAGGGTTAATTGACTGATCACTGTCTGTAAATAACTGCGTATTCACTAGCCATTTTTTAAATGTGTTAGTTGCTGCTGTTCCCCAATCTCGTGCTACTTCACTGACGAAACTTTGTACTTCTTCTGTAGTTAAGTCAGGACGTAAAATTGGCTCACTATCATCTTGGGAAATTAAGTCACCCACATATTCAGCAGTAGCAGCAAATTCTGGAGTGGCTTCTGGAACTAACCTTTGACGCTGGGCTAGATCTACACCATGATGCCAAAAAGGTTCTTTATTCCCAGAACGTCTACCATAAACGCGCACTCCTGCAATCCCAGGAACTTTGAGTTGGCGAATTAATTGAGTAACTCTCGATGCTATTTGTTTGCGGCTGGGACAAATAGGTGCATCACACATGATGTGAAATAAATCATCTTTCCGCAACAGCAACACCCGCAATCCGCCAGTTTTTAACTTGCGATCTAAATTAGGATTCAGTAGGCGTTCGAGTAAGAAAATAATCGCTGGTTCATCACCTTCAGCCGCCAATTCTAAAGCTGGGATAGCCAAGTCTGGATATTCTTTGGCTGGTAGAGTCAGCCAATCAATCCATTCTGGTTGCTGATCATCATTGGTTTTTTGGCCGTAAACCATAGCCGCAAGAATACCTTGAGGCGCGATCGCATCTAATTGCTGTGCGATCTTTTCTAGACAAACGGCTTTCTCTGGGGCTGAGGCGTTAGCCGTGGGTAAACAAAAGATGTGTAAGGTGGATTCTTGTAGAGAAACTTGGACAGTAGCATCAAATTCTGATAATACCGCCATTAACAGCCGCGCGATCGCTTGCACATCACCCCAGCGCGCCCATTCCTTCAGCATCATCTCTGGCGGTGTTAAGTCAATTCGCAACCGCCATTCATGCTTAGTTTCACCACTAATTTGGGAGACAATCACCGCATCTTTGTAGCCAGACAGCTTCAACTGGCGCAATTTCTGGGCTACTGGTTCGGCCAGCAAGGAAGGATCAGGACTATAACTCGACTGACAAAATATCCATAAGCGTTCTGATGCCGCTTGATTACCGTCGCTAGTTTCATGTTGCTTAACTTTTACCTGCACCGCCACACCCATTGCACTCAGTGTTTCACTGAGATAACGGGCTATAGCGTCGGGATCTCCCCGCCTGGCCAAACTTTCATTAGAAAGAATCAACGCACCGCCAGGGGCTTTAGCTGCATCTTCCAACAGGGCTTTTTCTACCTGTTCTAGATGGCGTTCGAGTTGATTCAAGTAAACTTTGTGACACCATTGGGGGCGATATTCCCCTTTCTTCCGTCCGTAGACAAATACTTGGTATATTGAGGGTTGTTCGTGACTGGTTAAGACATCTAAATCCGTTTGCTGGAGTGCGTGAAGCAAATCAGATAGAGTCCGCCAGCGTTGAGGACACTCCGAACCTTCACACAGAATATGAAGGTCATTTCCCCGTAGCCGGACTTTCACCCCTAAAGTGTTAATCCCTGTTGCTTGGCTGACCCATTGCAATAAGGATTGCTGACTATCTGATAATAATGTTTTCATGGGCAGTTAACTCTAAAGGAACACAGAGAGTAGGGAATGGGGAATGGGGGTATAGGGTTATAGGGGTGTAGGAGGGAAAAACTCATGACTAATGACTAATGACTATCGACTATTGACTGCACTTGTAAACTAAAACCATAGGTCTATCACATTTTGGAGTTTTTTGTTAATACATTTGTTACCTTCTTGGCTTGCTAAGTGAGACAGAATAGTCTTATAAGGTTGCAAGTCATACAGATTTTGAGTTTTGCGTTTTATTCTACTCGTTGGCCAATCACTAACAACAAACAATGCCTCCTATTACCCAACAGTCCACAAATGATGCTGGATTGAACTTGATTCTGTTTAGCATTCCCCAATCTCTCCTTTTACAAATAGGTTCAGCGTCCATACTAATGCTGCTGACCACAGGGAAAGTTTCAGTAAAAGCCCTAGAATCTATAGGGCAAGCCAGTGAAGAATTATTTCGTGGCGATCGCCTGCCTATTCTTCCCTTTCCCGATGAAACAGAATCAGATCATCACAGTTAAAAAAATATAATTACCAAAAACTGCTCCTGCTCAAGTAAATCACCAATATTAGCATTTACTAGTAAGACGCGATGCCAACAAAATCATGATTCAAAAAGACCAAAATGCTGACTAAACAAGCATGGGGAATTTTGAGTTCGGGATTTGGAATGTTGAATTTCCCGTAGCAGCAGGCTGAACACCGTTGGACAGCAATCGGCTTTACAAGAGAAACAAATATGAGTTCTGTTTTATACTCTTTATCTGAATCTGCCAATTTGTACCCCGCCTCAGAATTATTTTTGCGTCACCGTCTGCAAATCGTGGAAGAATTGTGGGAGTCCGTACTCCGGCAAGAATGTGGGCAAAATATGGTGGATTTGTTGCGTCAGTTACGTGATTTGTGTTCACCAGAAGGACAAGCAACAAAAGACCAGGCTATTTCTGCTGTCAAGTTGATTGAACAGTTAAATATTAACGAAGCCATTCGCGCTGCAAGGGGTTTTGCTCTATATTTTCAGCTGATCAACATCATAGAGCAGGAATATGAACAACGGCAGCAATTAACTCGCTATTCTGAAGTCGAACAAGAACCAGCCCATCAGGAAAATTCTCACAATATTAACTATTCTTCTAACCAAAATGAAGATGATGTCATTTTCAATCGTGGCGGAGGAATGGACTGGCTAACTAAAAATGGTTCTTCTAGAGAACAAAACAGACAAAAAGGTACATTCGCCGCCCTGTTTCCCCTCTTACAAAAGTTGAATGTCCCACCCCAACAAATTCAACGCCTCATTTCCCAATTAGATGTCCGTTTGGTGTTTACCGCCCACCCGACAGAAATTGTCCGCCACACCATCCGCGATAAACAACGTCAAGTAGTTAAACTATTGCAACAACTAGATGCGGTAGAAAACCACAAAAGCAACGGCGGCGGTTATCCTTGGGAAGCTGGAGAAATTCGCGAAAAACTCCTCGAAGAAATTCGTCTGTGGTGGCGCACTGATGAACTACACCAATTCAAGCCCACGGTGTTAGATGAAGTAGATTATGCCCTGCACTACTTCCAAGAAGTTTTATTTGATGGTATCCCCCAACTATATAAACGCTTTAAGTACGCTTTGGGGAAAACATTTCCTTGGCTAGAACCACCCAGCACAGATTTTTGTTCATTTGGTTCTTGGGTGGGTTCGGATAGAGATGGGAATCCCTCGGTGACACCGGAAGTTACCTGGCAAACAGCCTGTTATCAACGCAAAATGGTGCTGGAGAGATATATCAAGTCAGTCAAACAACTGATTGAATTACTCAGTATCTCCATGCACTGGAGTGATGTTTTACCTGATTTGCTGGAATCTTTAGAGTTAGATCAATCCCAGTTAAGTGAAGTTTACGACGCATTAGCTTTAAGATATCGTCAAGAACCCTATCGTCTCAAACTGTCTTATGTATTGAAGCGGTTAGAAAATACCAGCGATCGCAATTTAGCTTTATATAAAGGTGAAACTCCCACCAACGAAGATAGCCCCATGTACCGGAACGGTACAGATTTTTTGACAGAACTGCGCTTGGTTCAGCGTAATTTGACGGAAACGGGCTTAAGCTGTAGAGAATTAGATAATCTCATCTGTCAAGTTGAAATTTTCGACTTTAACCTCACCCAATTAGATATTCGCCAAGAATCTTCCCGACACTCGGATGCTTTAAACGAGATTCTGGAATACCTGCAAATTCTGCCCCAATCTTACAATGACCTCACGGAAGAACAGCGCGTAGAGTGGTTAACCAGCGAACTACAAACTCGTCGTCCCTTAATCTCCGCCGAATTGCCATTTTCCGACAAGACTAATGATGTCATTAAAACCTTCCGGGTGGTGCGATCGCTACAACAAGAATTTGGGGTGAACATCTGCAAAACTTACATTATCAGTATGTGCCGCCAAGTCAGCGACGTACTAGAAGTTTTGCTATTAGCCAAGGAAGCCAGATTATTTGACCCAGCGATCGCAGTTGGGACGATTCAAGTTGTACCATTATTTGAAACCGTGGAAGACTTGCAACGTTCCCGCAGCATCATGCGGCAATTATTTGAACTTCCCCTGTATCGCGCTTTACTCGCAGGCGGTTACGCAGCCCTGAACGGTAGTCAAGAACCCCTTCCCCCTTCGCCTCATCTCCCCCTACCCACTGAGTCGTTTTCTCTTACCCCCGATTTACAGGAGGTAATGCTGGGGTATTCTGATAGCAACAAAGACTCAGGCTTTTTGAGTAGTAACTGGGAAATTCACAAAGCTCAAAAATCTTTGCAGAAAATTGCCGAAGAATACGGCGTAAACCTGCGAATTTTCCACGGACGCGGCGGTTCTGTAGGCAGAGGGGGCGGCCCAGCCCACGAAGCGATTTTGGCACAACCAGGCCATAGCATCAACGGCCGCATCAAGATTACAGAACAAGGGGAAGTATTAGCTTCCAAATACTCCTTGCTAGACTTGGCTTTATACAACCTAGAAACCATCACCACGGCGGTAATTCAAGCTAGCTTACTGCGGACAGGGTTTGATGATATCGAACCTTGGAACGAAATTATGGAAGAATTAGCGGCGCGATCGCGGCAGCATTATCGTGCTTTAATTTACGAACAGCCCGATTTTATTGATTTCTTTCACCAAGTTACCCCCATCGAAGAAATCAGCCAACTCCAAATCAGTTCTCGTCCCGCCCGTCGTCCCTCTGGTAAAAAAGACTTAAGTAGTCTCCGCGCCATTCCTTGGGTATTTAGTTGGACACAAACCCGCTTTTTGCTACCTTCTTGGTACGGCGTAGGTACAGCTTTACAAGAATTTTTGGGTGAAGAAGCAGAAGAACACCTAAAATTACTGCGCTACTTTTACGTTAAATGGCCATTCTTCAAGATGGTCATTTCCAAAGCCGAAATGACCCTAGCAAAAGTAGATATGCAAATGGCGCGTCACTACGTCCAGGAATTATCTAACCCTGAAGATAGGGCTAGATTTGAGACAGTATTTGAACAAATCGCCAGTGAATTCTACCTCACTAGGGATTTAGTTCTGAAAATCACAGATCATAGTCGGTTATTAGATGGCGATCCCGTGCTACAACGTTCTGTACAGTTACGAAACGGTACAATTGTACCTCTAGGATTTATCCAAGTTTCTCTCCTCAAACGTCTACGCCAGTCCAAAAATATTGCTACCTCCGGTGTAATTCATTCACGTTACAGCAAAGGCGAATTACTCAGAGGCGCACTATTAACAATTAATGGTATTGCGGCAGGAATGAGAAATACCGGTTGATGTATTGTCCAAAGTCAACAGTTAATAGTCACAAGCAATTACTATTGACTGTTGGCTAATGATTAATGACTTACGTATGAAAACGAAAAATCAAGAGTTTGGAGAAGGGTATAGGGTAGGGCTGATTCTTTGTAGCCAGAGAAAATTTAGGAATCCAATACTTTTGTTCCTTGATTATTTTGTTTCGCTAAGTAGGCTACGCAGAAATTAAGAGTCTGATTTTTCTCTGTAGAACATGAATTAGCCCTAGGGTATAGGGGAGGGGTATAGGAGTATAGGGGTGTAAAAATTTAAAACCCTTACACCCTTACACCCTTACACCCAGTCTCAACAGACAGCCTGAATGCGTAAGTCCTGTGATTAATGGCTAATGACTAAACATCCAATTTTAATTTGTACATTTTTAGCAATAACATCAGGGTTTTTTGGCGGTTATATTGGCGGGCAAATCACTATGATGCTGCATAGCCAAAAGTGCCAAAATCAGCCTTGGGGTTTACAACAAATGTGCCGAATTGCCATCATCCCTATTTCATGGCAAGGTAGCACAGCCGGCGTTTGGACAGGAACAATATTAGGTGCTTTTACTGGGGGTTTGATAATAAGAGAAAATCGTTATTAATCAATAATCAATAAACTTTCAATATTCTTAACCTAATCTCCAGCCCCCAATCTCCGCGATCAGCATAACTGGTAATATATACCTATTACTTTCAGGAAGAACTACCATGACTGCTGACACGACACAAGTTAATGCCACTACAAAAGGTGCTGATGCTATTGATGAAGCGATCGCTAAAGGCATCGATTTTGATGGTACACCCATTCCCCCTGCCAAGCTAGAACTTTACACCAAAGTCATGGCATTAGAAGCCAACAGACAACGTAGTGGTGTATCTAATACTATGCGATCGCGCATCATCCGCATTGGCGCAAAACACATCCCCCAAGCAGAACTCGATCAATTACTTATAGAAGCAGGCTTTGCACCCCTGAAAGAGAAAGACATTGCCTTTTTCTACGGCGGTAAATAATTATATGCGTAGGCCTAGCCTACGCATAATTTTGAGATATATTCCAATAGCCATCCTTCATGCGTCGAGTTCTTTACCCTTGTTGACCATATTTTACCGAGAGCGATCGCACCTATCTTCAGAAATTTAAAGTTTTACCAGAGGCTGTCTCATCAGCCAAATTAGCGTACCACCGATAATTGCACTAAAAACCGTAAGAGCGACAGCACCATAAAATTAGCAGCACAACCCAACACGATATCTATGTTGGGCTGCACTTCACAAAATATACATCTGAATAATTATTGACTGATTCTCTGAGAATTTTATCTACAAAGTTCTCACCGTCAAAACCTGTGGTGGCGTAGAATCTGGGGGATAAATCACATTTATCTGTACATTACGCCTAGTTGCAGGCGGCATCACAAATTGTACTAATGGTTCTAACACTTGACCAGTTCTGTGCCACAGATGAACGTAGCGTGTTTGTTGTTTTCCTTGGTCATCAAAATAACTGAGCTTCACCGTACCTCGGAAGAAGGGAAAATCTAGGGATGGTTTGCGAAAACGCACTCCACCTTGAGATAATTTATCTTCCTTCAAAGGTGTTTCTAAAGTAACTGTAACCTTTTGAGTTTGATTGGTAGTATTTTTTAAGGGCAAACTGAGATTATATTCCACGCCATAATTACCATGCGCTTCATACGCCGTATCAGTATACCGTACCAACATTTTGGCGGTTTGGTTTTGTTCAGTACCCAACCGACCACCCCGCAAGGTTACTAACGGGTAGGAAATCCCTTTGCCAACTTGAGGAATTGAGAGAGTTGTCGCTTGAGGATTATCTACTAGGTTTGCTTGCCATTGTGAACCTTGGGAAACACCAGCCACCCGTCCATAAATCAACGCCCCGCTAGTGACATTAGGAGGAGTGGGAGTTTTATCCCTTGGCCCAGCAAAGTTACTGTTATTGAGTAAAGCTTGCCATTCAGCCTGAGTTGGCGCACGGTCAGAACTATCAGCGTTTTTCCAGGCAAACATTGCTAGACTCGCCGCATACACTTTGCCATTACTCCGCAGGCGCATAAAGCTAGACCGACCATTAACAGGCTTTTCCAAATTCCGTACAGGAATAGGATGATTCAGCAACATCCGGCTTTGTCCTGGTGGAATGACTAACTTAGTTGGAAAGTCAGCTTGGCGTACGCCCCTCAGCACATCAGCCACCGCTCTAGCTCCTGGCCCAGAGTAGACCCGACCATCATTGTTTTCTCGGTAAGGAGGTAAGGTAACAAAGGGTGCATCCTGCATCAAATAACTTGCTGCTTGCAATACATCGACCGTTACAGGTTGTTTACCAGGGTTCTGAACAATTACCCCTAGGTATAGAGTTTGTAAATCCTTGGGGGTATGAGTATAGTGGTGAGCAAATAAATCAAATCTCCCCTGCAAAGGAAAATTGAGGTGTGCAGATGGAGTTTTCTTATTAGTTGTGGGGAAGGTAGACAGTAAAATCCCTTCAGTTTTAATCCATTCTGGACTATTGCTATTAAACACAGGGATGTTATCTAACTTGCCAGGTAAAGGCCGTACTTCTCCTGCTTGGACTATGATTTGAGGTTCTGACTTGGGCGAATTTTGAGCAACTGCTGAATTTTTCTGATTAGTACATCCAACAGTTGGAGTTAGGGTCAGCCCTAATAGAATGATGAATAAAGGTGATATTAATTTAGTAGGCATAAGAAATTGAGTGCTGGAGATAACCTATGCTAAATACAACTGTATTTAAACCGATTTCTGAAGGCGATCGCTATATATAGTTTACTTACCAAATTCAACTATAATCACAAATCTATAAACAGCATTGATATTGCTAATGAATATATTTAAAATATTTCAAATTGCTCTATTTATAGGTTAGATTGAAAATTAGTTAAAGATTTCAGTTATGGAATCAGTTAAATGGAAATACTTATTGAGTCAACCCAAGATTTTGAGCAAGATTTAGATAAGTTTAGTAATAAAGAAAAGTTTAAAATAATTAAAAAATTAAATCGTTACGTTGAACTGCTCTCAAAAAATAAGAAATTATTAGAAAATCAAGCTTTCAAACTTAAAGAGATTAAGCTTAGTGATGATTATGATTCTTCACTTTATGCTTTAATTATTGATAAAGACATCAGATTGATAATTACTATAGATGATGATCCAATTTTTGACACTACAGTAATTACATTATTCAGAGTTGTCAATACTGAAGATGCTGCTAAAGCATATACTTCAGTTGCTGATTCTCTCTACCAAGACTTTAGCGTCAAACATCAAGAAATTGAGGTTAGTTCTAGCTAATGTCACGGATTAAACCTCTTCTAGATGAGCATGGTGTGATTCATGAAGCTATGGAAATTTTACCAGAGAATCTCAAAATAGATTTTCTAGAAGCTTTAGCTGAGTTAGAAGATAATGAATGTCATAGAACCAGAACTTTTCCCAAAACCAGACTGCGTAAAGTTAAGGGAATTAAACAAGCAATTTACCGTGCTGATATCGATAAATTATCTGGATGGCGGATTCATTTGCAATATATTGACGGAAAAATTCATTTGAATGACATCATTGAAGGTCAGCGTCATGATGATGTCATTGAAGTGATTAAATCCAGAAAATATAGATATGAGTAGCAATTTAACCTTTTCTAGTTAAGATTACAAATAGTTAAAAAATTCCTCTGGTACTAGTTTAAGTTCACCCACTTTAAATCGAGAAATATCTATCCATAGTGCAGTGTGTTGATGATGCTCAGATTCAGAAAATACCAGGCTTTCTAGTTGATAAAACTTAGCATCAGCAAAATCACACTGATAGAGTTGAATGATTTCATGTCCTGGCTGACCGTTGTATGTAAATATATTTTCTATACAACCTAAATAACGAATATTAGTTAAATCAGCCTGAATTTCTTCTTGAAATTCTCGTTTTAAAGCTTCTAAGCTAGTTTCACCAAAGTCAACACCACCACCCAAGGCGCGGTAAAATATAGATTGTTTTACAGGGTCGTAACCTTCAGAGACAAAAATCCTGTTTTCATCCTGAATTAGCCCCAAGGCTATCACCCTGATGTCGCGTTTTTTACCCATTTTTGTGGTTAATTATCGTAAATAGAGTAAGCACGACTTTCACTATCTTCGACGGGCCAATCTTCATTTTCACCGCCGATATATAAGGCTTCAATAGTGACGTATTCTTCACTGAGTTGGGTGAGAGCATTAATTAGAATATCTAGGGCGATCGCATCACTCGTTCCCAAGTCAAACCAACAACGACCCCATTGTCCTTCATACTCCAATTCTCCCATGTTGTGCATGAGAGCCAACAGGCTTTTGTCATAACCTTGGGAGTCATAATTCATATAGCTGATCTCTAATCCCGTCTCTTGAACTTGTAGATTTTCAGCATTAAATGCACCTAATTTTCCCAAGTAGAACCAAGAATTAAATATCTCTTCTATATATTGTTTTTCACGTTCAGATGGAACAGTGCTAAATTTCAACCAAATCCAAACATCAAAAGGATTAAATTCACGAAATTGAATGTGCATATTAGTCAATAGTCATTGAGTTGTTTCCCTGCTTCCTTACCCTTTCCTCTCTTTACCCACCCGACTTTAAGCTATTTACAGCACCATTACGTTCGCGTTCAATTTGTTTGACTAAATCTCTGGGGAGTTGAGATTTTTTAGTTAAAGCTTTGTCAAAATTGGCGATCGCTTCCTGAATTAGTTGCTGGCTTTTTTCGTTCGTCCCCTGTTCTCGGAGAATTTGGGCTTTTAGATAATACAACTCTGGGTTGTCTGCTGCAACTTTTATGGCGCGGTTAGCGTAATCTAAGGCTTGGGAGTATTGTTTTAAGTCACGATAGGCGATCGCAATCCCCCGATGTGCTAAATATTCGGGTGCTGCATTTTTTTCTAGCCGTTCAATTGCTTCATCTGGGTTAGCAAAGGGTAGACTGACCGATAGCATCAAATCCATGTAACCCTTGATTAAATTTAGTTCTGGGTCTTGTGAGGAGATCGCTGCCGCTTGATCTAAATGTTGATAAACTTGTCTGAGCCGAGTTAAAGCTTTGGGTGCGCCTTTGATTGTCCCTTCACGAGTCAGAACGACTGCACCTTCTAAAAAATGACCAACAGCGGTATAGATATTTCCGCGTAATTCGTCCTTAGCAAGCAATTTTTGTCCAGTTTCTAGAGTTTTCCTGCTGTAATTATCCAATCCTATTAAATCCCCATTAATATATGCTAAGGATGCCTTCATTGCATACACTAGAGGCTCATCTGATTCGCTAGAGGTTGCTTGTTTGAGATAACGTTCGGCGGCGGGATAATCGCCTTTGTAAAATACGGACTTAAAAGCAGCTTCTGTGTTGTCGCCGATTTGACGAGGTTGATTAGTACGAAAGGGATCACCAGCTAAACTCGGATTTACCCAAAGATTCAGCGCGATCGCTACGCCCAACGTCGTCTGCACTAGTTTAGTGAATTGAGAAAATCTCAGCGTTTGCGGATACAAGAACTTTTTAGTCATTATCAGCCCCAGAAAAATTGCGGTTGAAGTTGTTTTACGTGTTACTTAAAATACAGACAACAGTTAACTCAAAATCACAGCTTGTACGTCTGAAATACCCTATCCAATTAGACCTTAGTGATTTTTGCAAGTTCCCATATTTGTTGTAGCTATTCATCATGGGTAACAATAGTCAAAAAAGTCCGATCATGACTGCTGAATTGGGAAATTTCCTGAATAATGCTCTATGAAACTTTCCCGAATTTTCCACTTGTTCTAGTTGTAGTTAATCTTAGTTAGTGAGTTCTTCGCCAAATTTTTGGTAATCTTAACAAATGCTCTATCTCAGAAATCTAACTTATCATCCCACAGCTTGCCCGACAGCAATTCTCAAATCCCTCAACTTGGAATTACCACCCCAGCAGTTAGGATTGATCATTGGCCCAAGTGGTTCTGGTAAAAGTACCTTACTAGAGATTTTGTCTGGACTAGCTGAACCCACATCAGGCGCAGTCTATTGGCGAGAACAAGAACTGATCTCGGAACAGCTACAACAATTAGCTGGCTTAGTGTTCCAGTTTCCAGAACGACACTTTTGTGGCGGTACGATTTTAGAAGAATTACGTTTAGGGCATCCCGAACTAGGGATTGAACGCGTGAGACACGCATTAAGCGAAGTAGGATTAGAGCATTTATCCCTTTCTGCTGCACCTCATGCTTTAAGCGGGGGGCAGCAACGCCGATTAGCCTTAGCTGTGCAACTGATTCGCCAGCCTAATCTATTATTGTTAGATGAACCAACAGCAGGCTTAGACTGGTCAATGCGTCGGCAATTAGTGAGTTTATTAGCAAAACTCAAACAAGACTGGACATTGTTAGTAGTAACACATGATGCAGGTGATATGCTGGCGATCGCAGACCATTGTTGGACACTTAATCATGGTGAATTGGAGTCTGTAGATCCTGCTGTACTAGAAGCTAAAGTTAGAGAACCTCAAGCTATGGCTTAAGGATGTGGGTGTGTAGGGAAGACAAGGTAGACAAGGTAGACAGAGTAAATATATATTTACTATGCCCAATGCCCAAGACCCAATGACTAACTTATTGCCAGAAATGGCAGAAAACTGGCAAAAAACTCTTAATTGGCAACCTACTGAAGAACAGCAGGCGCGATTGCAGCATTTGTATGAATTAATCCTCGAAGGGAATCGCCAGTTAAATTTAACTCGCATTACTGAGCCTCAAGAGTTTTGGGAAAAGCATCTTTGGGATTCTTTACGGGGAATTGCACCACGGCAGCAATTGATCTCGTCTCTGGAGGTTGGTGCATCTGTAATTGATATTGGTACGGGTGCGGGTTTTCCTGGTGTTCCCATCGCTATTGTTGCACCCAATTCCACAATTACACTTGTGGATTCAACCCGCAAAAAGATGACTTTTATCGACAAAATCTTGAGTGAATTGGCACTTAATAATGCTAAAACTCTGGTTGGTAGAGCCGAAGAAATTGGTCAGCAACAACAGCATCGAGAAAATTATGACATGGCTTTAATTCGCGCTGTTGGTAATGCTTCTGTCTGTGCTGAGTATACTCTGCCTTTACTTAAAAAAGGTGGTTTAGCTGTAATTTATCGTGGTACTTGGACTCAAGAGGAAACTACAGCTTTGCAAGATGCAGTGCAGCAATTAGGTGGTGAAATTGAATCCATCGAGCAGTTTGTGACTCCTCTTAGCAATAGTATTCGCCACTGTTTATATTTGCGAAAGGTCACAACCACGCCTGCGAAGTTTCCCCGCGCTGTTGGCATACCAACTCAAAAGCCATTGTAATTTGACTGCGATCGCCTACGGTGGACGGAGCATCATCACCTAAAATCACATTACAGACCTCAACGTTAGCAAACTTAAATTAATCAAGCCCATCAAACTGCGCTAACAATTTCTCAATACTAGCGTTGTGGTCTAAAAAAGAAAATAAATGTTTGTAGCGAAGTTTGCCATTTTTATCTAATACAAATTGGGCTGGTAAAGGCGCACCTAGAGCCTGTCCTACTCTATATGTACGGAATATCCTGCAACTAGGGTCACTTAACAATGGCATTTTTAAGCCTAAATCTCTCACAACTATTTGGCTTTGTTTTTCATCTGTACTAGTAATTAGTAAAACCTCTATCTCACGCTGTTTAAATTCATCATAATGTTCATTTAAAGCTTTGATATGAGGAAAGCAAAATGGGCAATATTGTTTTTCTGTAAAAATTCGCGTAAAAGCAAGTAAAACAGGCTGTTTACCTCGATAATCTGATAATTTAACTAATTTTCCATTAGTAATATCTGGCAATTGAAAGTCTGGTGTGCCAATTTCTAGCCTCAATTCGTTACTAGCTGGAATCGGGAGAAAATTACGCAGGAATCGCTCATTAAATAAACCACTAAAATCTGTTGAAGTCAGCATATATAATTCAAAATTTAAAATTATAAAACCACAGAAAAACACTCCCATTTACACTGATTTTATATCTGTGTGTATGTGTGTTCATCTGTGGTGTGGATGATTTTTTTGCTGAAATTTCTACAAGCACAAAGTTAGATACTAAGTTGGAAAAAGGCCAAAAAGTAGATATGTGAAACTTTCTTTCCTTCTTCCTTCCGTCTCTTACTTGCCTAGACAGCAGAGAAGTAAACTTTGGACTTCACAGGGTCAGGATTCATTGTTTTATCACCAGGTTGCCAACCAGCAGGGCAAACTTCATCTGGGTGAGACTGAACATACTGAATTGCTTGTAATGTCCGCAAGGTTTCATCAACGCTACGACCAAAAGCTAGGTTGTTAATGGTAGCGTGTTGGATGATACCATCTTTGTCGATGATAAATAGACCACGTAAAGCAATACCTGCTGCTGGGTCTAACACGTTATAAGCGGAGCTAATTTCTTTTTTGATATCGGAAACTAGAGGATAGTTGAGGTCGCCTACACCGCCAGACTTGCGATCTGTTTGAATCCAAGCTAGGTGAGAGAATTCGCTATCAACGGAAACACCAAGAATTTCAGTGTTAATTTTACTAAATTCTTCGTAGCGATCGCTAAATGCTGTGATCTCAGTGGGGCAAACAAAGGTAAAGTCTAGAGGGTAGAAGAACAGGACAACATACTTACCACGATAGTTGGAAAGTTTGATTTCCTTAAATTCCTGATCCGCCACAGCGGTTGCTGTAAAATCGGGAGCTTGTTGACCAACGCGCAGGCTTCCTTCTGTTCCGTAAGTGATGGACATTTACTATTATCTCCTTCAACTTATATCCGTTTACTAGCGTTGGAGTTGGGGTCAGGTAAATCTTACCCATCCACGCTGTCTTACCCTTTCGGGCTTGCAGTCCCCAAGTTGGGCTAATCCTCATTAGGGGCTGACTCACAGTTTGATTACGATCTGTTACGACTATATCATAGTCATAACGATTTTGAGTAACAAATGGTAGATTTAGATACAAAAGAATGGTTGTTAACCAACGGCTTGGGTAGTTTTGCCAGTGGTACTGTTAGCGATGTCCGCACGCGGACTTATCATGGTTGGCTATTTGCTGCAACTAATCCACCGACTGGACGCATCTTATTGTTTTCGCACTTAGAAGCGAGCTTAGAAGTATCAAAAAAAGTTGTGGCACTGGGTACAAACATCTGGGGTACAGGTAATATTGAGCCGAAAGGCTACAAACTGCTACACACTTTCGATATTAACCCTGTTCCGAAATGGATTTGGGGTCAAGATGGCTGGCAAATAAGTAGGCAGTTGATGATGCCTCATGGTATGGGGGAGATTAGAGAAGGAAATCAGACTTCTAACTCTTTGATGTGTCATCGCCTGTTAATTCAATATCGTTACGAAGGTAGAGAAACGGCAATTTTAAGGCTGCGATTACTCATAGCTGATCGCGATTTCCATAGTCAACAAAGTTATAGTTCAGACTTACAGTTTTCTCAATTGCTTGGTCATCAGCAAGTTTGTCTACAAGCGATGATTTCTGGGCATTTTGGTACGCCTTGGCGATTGCGTTGGACACAAGGAGAATATCGAGCAGACCCCGTATGGTACTGGAATTACGAGTTTCCAGAAGAAACAGAACGGGGATTAGGCGATCGCGAAGACCTCTTTAGCCCTGGCTATTTAACAGTGACCCTAAAACCAGGAGACGCAGTCACCTTAGAAGCACGATTGGGGTTTCCCGAACAATTCATAGAGCCTCTTACATCCGATACCTTTACAGAAGCCGTAGAAGCAGAGCAAGAACGACTAGGGACTGGGAACTGGAAATTAGGGGCTAAGAACAGGGGAGAAAAGGGAGACAAGGAAGCGGGGGAAAATGACTATTATCCAATACCCCATGTCCAATCTGCTATCTGGCAACAATTATTGAAAGCGGGCGATCAATTTATTGTCCATCGCGCTTCTATTAACGGCCCTACGGTGATGGCTGGTTATCACTGGTTTGATGATTGGGGAAGAGATACCTTGATTGCTTTACCTGGATTGACGTTAGTCACACAACGCTTTGAATTAGCTAAAAGTTTGTTACAAACTTTTGGGCGTTATTGTCGTCATGGACTCATCCCTAATTCTTTTCCAGAAATGGACAGTGAACCTGTCTATAACGGTATTGATGCAGCTTTATGGTGGATTGAAACTTTGGGACTGTATTTAGAAGCCACTCAAGATTGGCAATTTTTAGCTGAACAGTTTCCAGTAGTACAGCAAATTCATAAAGCATTTATCAGTGGTACACGCTATAACATTCAGGTCGATGCAACTGATGGATTGTTGGGTTGGGATGCACCCGGAGTAGCCCTGACTTGGATGGATGCCGTCATTGGCGGACAACCAGTCACACCGCGTCCTGGTAAACCAGTTGAAATTAATGCTCTGTGGTACTCCGCTTTATGTTGGATGAGTCAATGGGCAGAACGCTTAAGTCAGTTAGAAGTAGGTAGCGCAGTACGTTTAGCTAATCAGGGCAAACGTTATGCTCAACAGGCACAACAAGTAAAAGCTTCCCTGCAAAAATTTTGGAATCCACAATTAGGCTATTTGTACGACACCATCGATTTTGACGATCGCCGCAATGCTCAAATTCGCCCCAATGCAGTTTTAGCTCTATCTTTACATCATTGTGGTTTTTTACCATCCCAAGGTCGTCAAGTATTGTATTTAGCTACTGATCGCTTATTGACCCCCTATGGTCTTCGCAGTCTTGACCCAGCAGATCCAGGATATATGGGCCAATGTGTAGGTAATAGCGAGAAACGCGATCGCGCTTATCACCAGGGTACTGTCTGGACTTGGTTAATTGGTGCTTTTATTCGGAGTTGGCAGCGTTTTATTCCCCAACAACCCTTGCCTTTTAGTTGGCAACCTTTGTTAGATCACTTATTGCATGATGCTTGTCTTGGTTCTATTTCTGAAATTTTTGATGGCGACCCACCACATCATCCTAGAGGTGCAGTAGCTCAAGCTTGGTCGATTTCTGAGGTGATTCGTCATATCCAATAAATAGGCGGGCAGAATCAATTATCTAGCTGTCAGAGGAGATAGAAAATAGGAAGAGACACAGATAGGAGTATAGTTATTTCTTTAGGAAATCGCATATTAATTCTCTAGCAGTTTTAGCTATTGTGACAAAATTGTCATAAATAAAAATTTGCTTTTTAGTTCATCTATCCTAAGAATGAAAATTTTGCAATTATATCAGTAAATTATTATAACAAAGATACAAGAATAATTCTTCATTAAACTATTGATTGAAAAGCTGTATTTAACTCCCAGTTAATCTATACTGAGCCTCGACTAATCCCTTTCCTATACTGCATAGCAGCCTATTATTATATTTATTTATTCCCATTTTCATGAAAACAAATTTTGTTGCATATAGATTGAAATTGAGTATAAATAGAGTTATTTTATGTGATTAATGTCCGAAATACTGTTGCGCAGATGTAGTGGTGAATCTAGAAGTAATAAAGGCTGATTATCAATCTTCACCTGATTACTTTATGAATCAATCTTCTATAAATGACACAGTACAGTGACATAATACACATTGGATAATACCGTTTTGCATGAAGCCTTTCGTTTAACTGAATTTACCAAGACTATAAGGGCTTGCTGGCATGAGACTATCTGCGCTAGATCCACTCATACCGCTTAACTGTTTAAAAAATGAACTGATCAAACTCCCGAAAGGTTATTCCTTTTATGAAGAAGAAGTCGTAGATTTTTTATCAAGACGAAGGTGGCCGGAAAGCGATCGCCGTATTGATCGCACAACTTTCTGGCGTTGGAGAAACGATAATGGAATAGAACGCCAAAAGGTATTCAGTCGCTTAGACTTGCTTAAACTTTGCCAAATTTGCGACCACTATCGCATAGACGGAACTCGCAATGAATATTTGGAAATAGTCAGAAAGAAAAGAGAATTGGCACTCATAAACAGTAACTGATGATGCAAAGTACCAAATACTAAAAACAGCAATATATTCTAGCTAATTGAGTCCAATTTTTCTGCTACCTTAATTAGCTATGCTCTCTCATATCAACTTTGGATTTTAGATTTTGCTTTTCCATATAGGGAAGCAATTTATTCCAATTAGTATAAAACGAGGAGATATATTCTGTTTAAAAGCCAATAATTTCTTTTAGCAACCTGTATCTTACAAGTACGGGTTTTTTATTTGACATGAGTTCTTCAAATTCTAGCCAGGGATATAAATTATCCAACCAAAATGCTAGGATAGCATAATATTTTTGAATTTAGAATTTATATTTTTTGTTATATCTTCTACCTTAAGTAATAAATTTATTATGTCTAAGATATTTCCCAAGTCAAAAACAAAACTCTCTAAAAGTATGAAGTTTTTATTTATCTACTTGCAGAGAATTAATCAATATAGTGGATATATTTTTAAATGCTGAAGTGGTGTTATGTTCTCCATTGGGGATTATGTACTGAATCAAAACACTGGGCATCTAGGTAAAGTAGTTGGTTATGGAAACTCCCTCACCAATAATGTATACATGGTCACTTTAAGAGTTGTTGTCACGGAAACTGCTAATTCGCAAAAACAAGTTTTTATAGTAGAAGATGAGGTGTCAAGATGGATTAGGTGGTCTGTAGCGTAATTGTCCACCTTTGAACAAAAGGGGGTAAGGGGAAAAATAAATGAACATTGACTATTGACGTGTTTTTATTGCATCAGGGTAGTACGCCGTCAATTTAGGGTTATTAGGGATAATAAGAATGTTACGAGATTGTATTTTTTGTCTACAAGAAACTGCTTTACAATTGATATCTAAAAAATACTTACCACCTCAAGATCCATCTGAATGTTTTTTTAATCTGCCTTGCGCTTGTTCTCATCCAGGAAAAGAACTACGTTGTGAGGACTGCCCTTATTTAGAAGCTTGTTTGTCCAATTTTGGAAGTAATTGGGAATTCAAAAATAAGAAGCAAAATAGGACAATAACTCATGACTAATGACTAAAATATTAAACTAGCAGAATTGACATCTAAAAAGAGACTAGCCTGAGGTTGTTGACGCAGAATAGAAGCTGGACAATCTGGGCTGATTGACCCATGTAACATCCTTTGTACTATCTTTGCTTTACGTTGTTCTGGTGCTAGACAAAGGATTTTTTGAGCAGAACAAATCAAAGGTAAAGTCACGGTAAAAGCGTACTGAGGTACACTATCCAGACGGGGAAATTGACCTGTATTTACCTGTTGTTGTCGATTAGCTGTATCTAATTTTACGAGTTTAATGCTGTAAGGATCTTGAAAATTAGCCACAGACGGGTCATTAAAAGCTAAATGTCCATTTTCGCCTATACCAAGACAACATAAGTCAATAGGTTGTGCTTGTAGTAGTTTGGTGTAGCGATCGCATTCTGTCAAAGGTTCTAAAGTATCACCATCAATATAATGAAACTGGCGCGGAAATACCCGTTTTTCTACGCGTTCTCGCATATAGTACCGAAAACTAGCAGGATGATCAGCACTAATCCCCAAGTATTCATCAAGATGAAACAAAGTCACTCTTGACCAATCTACACCACCTAAATTAATCAGAGCCTCCAGAAATTTAAGTTGCGAATTACCTGTTGCCAATAAAACAGCGGTTTGCTCCTGATGTTGCAAAATAGACTGTAAATACTGCTGGGCAATATTTGCAACTTCTTGAGCCATGTCTAACTCGGATTTGTAAATCTGTACCGAGAGGCGATCAATATGAAGAACTTTTGTGGCGGCTATCATTTGTTTTTAGTAGAACGGCTGCAATATTTATCATGAGGAGTCAGCTTGGTGGCTAGAGCCTATTATTCCTTAATCAGTACAGGCTACACCCCACTAGCACTAACAGCAATAACTTCAAGATGATGTCAAAAAACAATGTAAACTTATTGATGTTAGCTTAACAATTAGTTACATTGTTCCGAAAATCATGCTCACTGCAATTCTTTTTGATTTAGATGGCACTATTGTGAACACTGACCCCATACATTACCAAGTATGGCAAAAAATGCTGTTAAACCACGGCATTGAAATTGATGAAACATTCTACAAATCTCGGATTAGTGGGCGATTAAATCCAGAGATTGTTCAAGATATATTGCCACATCTATCATCAGCCGCAGGTGAGAAGTTTGCTGATCAAAAAGAGGCGATGTTTCGTCAACTTGCTTCCCATCTTAAACCATTACCCGGCTTTTCTGAACTAGTAGCGTGGACAGAAACACATCAACTAAAACGTGCCTTAGTTACAAATGCTCCTAGATTGAATGTGGAGTTTATGCTAGAGCTTTTGGGCATCAAAGAAATTTTCCATACAGTGGTACTCTCAGAGGATTGTATAGCAGGTAAACCTGAACCTATGCCATATCAAGTAGCTTTAAAGCAGTTGGGCATCACAGCAAAACAAGCCTATGCTCTAGAAGATTCTCCTTCTGGAATTCGTGCAGCAGTTGCAGCCGATATTCAGACTATTGGTATAGCGTCTACGCACGATCCTCAAGGGTTGCGAGAATTTGGTGCGTTTATGGCTATTCCAGATTTTACTGATTTGCAGCTATGGACATTACTAAACTCATCAATAGAGACAAGTAACATAAAATAATCAATGATTTTTTAATATTGCTTACTTTTCCATTCTTTAACCCCTACGTCCTAAATCATTGGTTAATTCCATAATTTTTTCAAACTGGAAATTATGAGCTAAACAACTGAAATATTCTTGTAACGCTGGATTTTCATTAGGCATTTGCTTGATTAAATCTAAAATCAAGTCATCACTACCTTGAGCAGCAGCTTGATATATTTGTGCTATCCATTCTTGAGACATTGGGGATAGTAAAAGTAATACATCGTCAGTATTTAGTAATTTTCCTGAAGATTTTTGTCGGATACTGCACTTTTGATGAATATCTTCTTGATAAAGATAGCGGACACCCAAATACCGACTAAGCTTTTCTAAAATTTGTGATTTCTGAAATGGTTTGTTAATCAAATCATCACAACCAGCTTGGATCATTGCTGCTCGCTGTTCTTCAAAAACGTTAGCAGTTAAAGCAATAATAATTGTTTGGGGATGAGATGAATCGGGAACTGGGTGATTTTCATGCCAGGAAGCTTCAGGAAGGCATTTTTCCAACTGCAAGCAAGTTTCTCTTCTGCTTGCTCCTAGCGTAGTCATTGACATCATCGTGCATTCTTTTTGATGCTCCAACTCCAGAGAGCGAATTAAGCGAGTAGTCTGATAACCATCCATTACAGGCATTCGCATATCCATGAAAATGACATGAGGATGCCATGTTTCCCAGGCAGTAAGAGCCTCTTGACCATTGGCCGCTTCTTGCACCGCAAAACCAATAGATGAGAGGAGTTTCACTAATAACAGACGGCTATCTGGTATGTCATCTACAACTAAAATGCGATATTGGTCTTGCTGAGGTGCTAAACCCGTTACCCAACGAGATACTGAGGAGATGGACGTATCAGGTGCAACCATGACACCGACTTGAATATCAAAGGTAAATTGACTACCTCTTCCCAAATTACTATTGACCGCAATCTCTCCGCCCATCATCTGCACATATTTGCGACTAATTGCCAATCCTAATCCTGTTCCCTGTTGTGATTGTCTGCCGCTTTCAGTTTGTCCAAAAGCTTCAAATAATAATTCCAGTTCTTGTGAAGCAATCCCTGCACCAGTATCTTTGACCTCGAAAGTAAGGTGGGTATGGGGCATGGTATTTTTTTCCTCCTGTTCCCAGTCCCTAGTCCCTAAACTTACCTGAAGCGTGACACTGCCAGCAGATGTAAACTTAATGGCATTGCCTACAATATTGAGTAGAACTTGTCGTAGTTTGCTTTCATCTGTTTGTACGTAATGAGGCAAATCCGGGGCATATTCAAATACCAGATTTAAACTTTTGGCTGTTGCCCGAATTTGCAACATTTCTTGCACATTATCCAACATCCGAATTAAATCAAAACTGTTGAGATTTAAAGTGCTTCTGCCAGCTTCAATTTTGGACATTTCTAGAATGTCGTTGATCAGGTTCAGTAGATGTTCTCCGGCGCGGTTAATGATGGCTAGGTTCTGCTGATTGTCATAGGAGAGAGTGTTGTCATGGCTCATGAGTTGTGTGAATCCCAGAATGGCGTTTAAAGGTGTTCGCAATTCGTGGCTCATGTTGGCTAAAAATTCGCTCTTAGCTCGGTTGGCGGCATCTGCTGCTGTGACAGCAGTTTGTAATGCTTGTGATTGCTGTTGAGTTTGCGCTAATAATTGTGCCTGTTGCAAAGCTACTCCCAACTGATTGCCAATCTGCACTACGATGTTGATTTCCCCTGTTTTCCACTGGCGAGGACTAGAGTTTTGATAGCTAGCTAATAATCCCCAAAGTTGATTACCACATAAGATGGGGACAGTGATATAGGCTTGGGCTTGAAACTGTTCTAAAAGATTGATGTAATTAGGGTTTAAGCCAGCTTGGTAGATGTCTGATACACAACAAAAACTTGTGCTTGTAGTAGGTGGTATATGTTGTTCTTGCAGTTGCATCTCTTGGATATCCAACATTTTAAGGACGCAACGGCCATTGGCTAAAGCATCTTTGGTGAGATTGGGGTTTTGTTGATGTAATTCAATCAATGAAACCCAAGTTGAGCTGACGGATTCAGCGACAAATTCACCGTTCCAATCTGGATGGAAACGGTAAACAACGACGCGATCGCAATTCAGCACTTGCCGTAATTCTGCGGTAGTAGCAGTAAAAATAGTTTCCAAGTCTAAGGTTTGGCGCATCCTTTGAATCACTTGAGCGATCGCTCTTTCTCGTTCTATACTTTCACGTAATGCCGTTTCTGCGCGTTTCAGTCCACTAATTTCTAGCATGACAGTACCTACACCAGAGGGGCGATCGTCTTCTCCAGGAATAGGAAAATAGGAAACTAAAAAATGACGCAAACTATCAGGTGCATCAGAGGTAGCAATACTGAGTTCCCGATTTAAAATCGCTTCACCCGTTAATAGCACCTGTTGACAAAATGGTGTGACTAGAGAGTCAATCTGAGGTGCTATTTCATGGAGTGTTTTGCCGATGTGGTCTTTTGATGGTTTACCATAAATTTCTGCCATCAATTCGTTAATCTGCATGAAGCGCATTTTGTGGTCTAAGATATTCATGCCTACGGGTGCGCCACTGAAAAAGGCATTGAGTCGAGCTTCCCGCAGTTCTAGTTGTTTTTCTAGGGTTTTGCGATCTGTAATATCTTTGTTCGTGCCGGTCATCCGTAAAGGTACGCCCTGTTCATCGCGTTCTACGATTTGACCACGCGACTGTATCCATTTCCATTCCCCAGAGGCAGAACGCATCCGAAATTCCATCTCATATACAGATGTCATACCTTGGAGATGGGCGTTAATAGCTGATCTGAGAGCGACTAAGTCTTCGGGATGAATTAATTGTTTGTTGACTAACTGATTATTATCAACCTCGGATTCTGCGTAGCCTAGTATATCCTGCCATTTCCAGTCACGATAAATTTTTCCTGTGCGGAGATTCCAATCCCACAAGCCTAATTCACTGGCTGATAAAGCTAGCTGTAATCTTTCTTCACTTTGCCTGTGGGCAGCTTCAATCATATGCTGTTGAATTGAACTACCTAGCTGAGTAGCTACAGTACCGACTAGCATCAGTAATCGTCTATCTACAGACATGGTACTGCGCTTAAAAAATACTAAAACAGCTACTACTTCCCTACCAGCGAGAATAGGAACAGCAAAACCAGCTTTAAAGCCGATTTTGGCAGCTTGTGAAGAACGTAAAAATGTTGATTGGTTGACTAAAGAAATATCTTCAACCCATTCTGGCTTTTTTGTTTGCCATACTCGTCCCGGTAGTCCCATTCCCAAAGTAAAGTTGATGGTCTGATGGCGATCGCAAAATTCTTCCAGACTGCTCTCTTCGCAGTAGCACACTGAACTATGCTCTAAAACACTGTGATCATCACTAGGTATCCATGCTTCCCCAAAATCCCAGCCGATGGTTTGGCAAATCAAACGCAGAACTAGAGTTAAGGCACTTTTGACATCTATAGCACGGGTGATGGCTTGAGTCGTCAACAGCAATAAACGGCTTTCAGTTTCTGCTTGCTTGCGTTCGGTAATATCTTTAGCTGTCGCTAAGACATATTTTTTACTGTCTATTTCAATCATTTCTGCACTTAACAGCAACGTTTTGATTTCACCATTACAAGTGCGAAAATCAACTTCATGGTTGCGTAACGCTTTTGTTTGTTGCAGGATTTGGGAGAGAAAATGGCATTCTTGGGGATTTACCCAAATATTCAATTCGGCGTTGGTACTACCAATTACCTGTGTACGAGAATAACCAAATAGCCGACAAAAACTGTCGTTAACCTCGATGTAGCGTGTTTCTGGAAAAGTACACAAGGCAATGGGGTCAGGCGAGGCTCTAAAGGCTGAGGCTAACTTTTGTTCAGAAGCCCGATGGGCTGCTTCTGCTCGTTGGCGTTCTCGTGCTTCTAATGCTAAAGAGACTAAATTACTTAAAGAACGGGCAAAATTTTGGTCTTCCTGTGTCCAATGATGAACTACTCCCACAGACTCTAAACACAATACTCCTACCGTTTTTTCCCCTAGGCGGATGGGTATATACAGGATAGAAGTAATATTTAAGGGACTAAAGTAAGTTTGGAATAGTTCTTGTAGGCGCGAGTCTTGGTAGACATGATCAGCTGCGATCACTTCATTTTGATGCAAAGCTTGAAAATACTCTGGATGTTCTGCTGCTGATAAAGTCCAGCCTTTACTATGTTTTTGGGCAGTTTTTTCAAATAAGTCTAAGCATTGAATCTGATGATCTGTTACTTTATATAGCCAAATACTAGCTCTTTCAATACCTGTATTGATAGCTCCCACTTCTGTCACTTCTGCAAAAGCGGCAGATATATCTCCCTGAGATAGTGCTTGATGTTTCGCTAGTTGGCTTAATACTGAGTTATAGTTACATAACTTGAGAGCATCGACTGTCTGATTTGTTTGATTATCCTGGTTTTGTGGTTCAATCTTTGTTTGAGCAATATTACATATCGACTCTATTTGTTGATTTTTTTGTGCTAGTTCGGTAGTTAAGTGTTGACATTTTTGTGTTTCTGTCAATAAGCGTTGCTGTAATTTTTGAATCTTCAGTTGGTTTTTGACTCTAATTAAAACTTCTTTTGGTCTTAATGGTTTAATAATGTAGTCAGCAAAGTTGAATTTAACTTGATTAAATACTAAAGATATTTCTTCGGTGAAGACAAGTAAAAATATTGGTATTTCTAATTTTTGATTGTTGAGTTTTAATATGTTATTAATTCTATGATCATTCAGTTTAGCGATAGAAATATCTATTAAAATTATGTTGGGGATAAAATCTAAGTTTAAATAATTTTCTAATTGACTAAGAGATAATCTTTCTATTTGAGAATTGAGCGGAGCAAAAATTTTTGATAAAGAATGCCAATTTTCAATTTCGTTGTCAATTAGGAGAATTTTGATTGGGTAATCACCTAGATTCATATTAGGATAATTTATGAGAAATTTTCCAGCACTTTAATTAAATTGAAACAGTGATTGAAATGCAATAAAACTGTTTTCTTAAGTAATATTGCGGTATCCAATCGTTGATAAATAATTTATGTAATCTCAAGAGTTATGCTTAAATATAACTCCTATTTGCTACCAACACATCCATGAAATCACTTATTGATTAGTGATTAGTCAACAGTCACGAGCTTTTCACTGAATACATTTAAATAGGTAGAGGTGTAGGTAGAAAAAGTAGAAAAGTATCAGGAGAAAACTAATAACTACTTACTACCGACCAATTCTTCACAAGTTCCTCATCTTCTAGTGGTAAATGTTGGATGGTAAAACCTAGACGATCGCCACTCCAGCGAGAGGACGAGTATGAAAGCCATCGAATCTGCACTAAATTCTCACCGTTCCTTTGTCTACGGGCCTGTCAAATCTTGGCGATTTGGCCGATCGCTAGGTATTGATCCGATAGGGGAAGTATCTAGTTGCTCATTTAATTGCGTCTATTGTCAATTAGGGCAAATCGAAGTCCATACGAATCAACGACAGATTTTCGTACCCACAAGCACAATAGTTGAAGAGTTGCGATCGCTCGCACCCTATAAAAAAATAGATGTAGTTACGATCAGTGGTAGTGGAGAGCCGACTTTAGCTCTAAATTTAGAAGAAATTTTAGCGATCGCTAAACAGTTAACCAATTTACCTACAGTAGTATTAACTAACAGTACACTCTTAGGCGATCGCATGGTGCGCCACGCTTTGCAATTAGCTGATATTGTAGCCGTCAAATTAGATGCGATTTCGTCACATCAATGGCAGCGTATCAATCAGCCTGTGGCGAAAATCAATTTACCTGATATTTTGGCAGGTATCACCCAATTTCGTAAAGAATATCCAGGACATCTTGCTATCCAAACGATGCTTTTGTCTCCCTGGACAACAGAAATGCTAGAAGATTACATCCAACTACTACAGCGTCTCAGTCCTGATGAGATTCACCTTAACGTCCCATCTCGACCGCGTGCTTTAGTTCGTCATTTGGATGCTAGGGGAAATAATGCGGTTGAATCCGGCTGTGGTGATTTTAGCCAACTCAAGTGTATCGGTGTTGATGTCCTGAATGCTTTAGCTGATGCCATCTACACTACAACTCAAATTCCTGTGCGTTGCGTCCCGATAGCTTTGTCATAGTTAACAGTTTCAAGGAATAAACATAGATGGAAACTAAGCCAACCAACCCATCCACCCGCTCAGAAATTCCTTCTGGTTATCTCAACATCATGGGCTACATTGATGAATCAGAGGTGAATGGCCCCGGTTGTCGTGCTGTTGTTTGGGTACAGGGGTGTCCCCGTGAATGTCCTGGCTGTTTTAATCCTGATTCCTGGACATTTGAGATTAACCAATTGGTGAGTATTGATAGTTTAGTTGAGCAAATTTTAAGCAAGCCCCAAAACACAGGTGTAACATTTTCTGGTGGAGAACCATTTTGGCAAGCATCCGCTTTAGCTGATTTAGCACGTAAACTCAAAGCTGCGGGTTTAAATGTCATGTCCTTTACTGGTTTTACTCTCAAGGAACTACAATCAGCCTCCGCACCTCCAGGTTCTCAGGAATTGTTAGCACAACTAGATATTTTGATTGATGGGCCGTTTGTGGAATCTTTGGCAATTAATTCTCCAGATTCCCCCGTTTCTTCTCGGAATCAAAAAGTTCGCGTCTTCAACCCCGCTTTTGCTGACAAAATTACTTGGGCTAGTGACCAAATAGAAGTTCACATCCTCAAAGACGGGAATCGCATCGTTACTGGTTATCAGGGATGGTTGGAATGGACTTGAGGATTTTAGATTTGGGATTTTGGATGGAATTTTTCCATCTCTAGTTTAAATTTTTGGATGGTATAGCTTTAGGGAGTTGGAATTGATAGTTTCTACTCCCTATTTTCTTGTATCGTAATTACGAATTAGAAATTACGCATTATGCTGACGTTGACGCAACGTAAACCACCAAACTCTGAGACAACAGTTGCTTTTACTTTGGCCCTGACAGCAGAAGAACGCACTCGTAGCCGTCACCGTTTTGAGACAGAAGATGGTCAGGTGGCGTTTTTACGTTTACCCAGAGGTACAGTACTGTGGGATGGAGATATTTTGCAAGATGAAACTAATAGCAGTTTGATTAGAATCACTGCTAAACCAGAACCAGTTTTCACTGTTATTGGTGCTACTCCACTTTTATTAATGAGGGCTGCATACCATTTGGGCAATCGTCATGTATCAGTAGAAATTACGCCTAACTATTTACGCCTATCTCCAGATCCAGTCTTACGCACCCTGTTAGAACAGATGGGGCTGGAAATCACTGAAGAAATTGTTCCTTTTCAGCCAGAATTAGGTGCTTATGGACACCATCACGCTCATTGATAGCCAATTTTTACACCTCTTACAACTAGCGAGTTCTGCCTTACCTGTAGGAGCATACAGCTATTCGGAAGGTTTAGAAACTCTAGTAGAAAATAACATAATTACTAACCCAGACAGCTTAAAACATTGGTTAGAAGCAGAACTGCGTTATGGAGCGATTCGAGTAGAAACGGCGGTCATGCTGAGAGTACATCAGGCCGTCAGCAAAGGCGATTTAGAGAAATTACGCTATTGGAATTTGTGGTTATCGGCGGCGCGAGAAACCCAAGAGTTACGCAATTCTAGCTGGCAAATGGGGCGATCGCTAGTGCAGTTACTTGTTAAAATACAACCGCAAGTATTAGATTTAGCTAATGCTGTGGGTAATCCCTGTAATTATGCGATCGCTTTTGGTTTAGCGACTGCCCATTGGCAAATCAATCTTCAAGCTGCTTTACTAGCATATCTGCATAGCTGGGTAACTAATTTAATCACAGCTGGCATCAAACTCATACCCCTAGGACAAACAGCAGGACAAGAAATATTACTGAATATACAACCATTAATCAGTGCTGCCACACTAGAAATTATGGAATTAGAGGATGATGACCTGAGTTGTTGTAGTTGGGGTTTATCTTTAGCCAGTATGCAGCATGAAACACAGTATACAAGGTTGTTTAGAAGCTGAAAATTATCAATCAATAATACTGGAAATTTAGTTTTAAATTCGGAGCAAAGCAACGTGACCACATTTCGAGTAGGGGTAGCAGGGCCAGTTGGTTCAGGTAAAACAGCTTTAGTAGATGCTTTATGTAAAGCATTGCGCGATCGCTATCAGATTGCCGTCGTGACAAACGATATTTATACTCAAGAAGATGCTCAATTTTTGGTACGTTCTCAAGCTTTAGCTAGCGATCGCATTTTGGGAGTAGAAACTGGGGGTTGTCCGCACACAGCCATTCGTGAAGACGCTTCGATGAATTTGGCAGCGATTGAACAACTAGAACAGCGTTTCAGTCAGTTAGATTTAGTGTTTTTAGAAAGCGGTGGTGATAATTTAGCCGCTACGTTTAGTCCTGAATTAGTAGACCTAACAATTTATGTCATTGATGTTGCGGCGGGTGATAAAATTCCCCGTAAAGGTGGCCCTGGTATTACCAAATCTGACTTATTAGTAATTAATAAAACTGATCTTGCACCTTATGTGGGTGCAGATTTGAGCGTCATGGAACAAGATGCCAAAAAAATGCGCGGTGATAAGCCTTTTATTTTTAGCAATTTGAAGACGCAGCAAGGATTAAGCGATGTCATTAAATTCGTCTGTTTTCATTTATGCACTGTGTAATTTGTTGCATAAATACAGTCAACTAGGGGAGTGGCTTAAGCCAACCCCGTAGCAACAGCTTAGAGTCCCCGTTTCTGCAGCACGATCTAATTACACATTAAATCTAAACAACATCACATCGCCTTCTTGGACAATATACTCTTTGCCTTCACTCCGCACCAAACCTTTCTCTTTGGCCGCATTCATAGAACCAGTTGTGACTAAATCTTTATAGGCAACGGTTTCGGCGCGAATAAACCCACGTTCAAAATCAGAGTGAATTACACCTGCGGCTTGGGGTGCTGACATTCCAGCATTAATAGTCCAAGCACGGGTTTCTTTCGGCCCACTAGTAAAATATGTCCGCAAACCTAATAGAGTGTAAGTTGCCCGAATTAAAGATTTTAAACCACCTTCTTCTACACCTAAAGAAGCGAGAAAATCTGCCTTATCTTCCTCTGGTAACTCTACTAATTCGGCTTCTACTTGAGCAGAAACAATCACCACTTGAGCATTTTCTTGAGATGCAATTTGTCGCACCTGTTCCACAAAATTATTGCCTGTAGCTAAGTCATCTTCAGAAACATTTGCAGCATAGATAATGGGTTTATTAGTTAACAGTCCTAAGCCTTTAATAATTTCTGCTTCTTCATCATTTAAACTGACTTGACGGACTGATTTACCTTCATTTAAAGCCGCAGCTAACTTTTCTAAAACCGCTACTTCAAATTGTGCTTCTTTGCTGGTGCGTGCTTGCTTGCGGGTGCGTTCAATGCGGCGTTCAATTTGTGCTAAATCTGCTAAACCTAGTTCTAGATTAATGATGTCTATATCCCGTGCTGGGTCAACTGAACCAGCAACGTGGATAATATCATCATTTTCAAAACAACGTACCACATGAACGATCGCATCAACTTCTCGAATGTGAGAAAGGAATTGATTCCCTAATCCTTCGCCTTGGCTAGCACCTTTCACTAAACCGGCGATATCTACAAACTCGATGCGTGCGGGAATAATTTGTGCTGAACCGGAAATTTTAGAAAGTTCGTTTAAACGTTCATCCGGTACTGCAACAACGCCGACATTAGGTTCAATGGTACAAAATGGAAAGTTAGCCGCTTCTGCTTTAGCATTAGCGACTACAGCATTAAATAAAGTAGATTTTCCGACGTTGGGAAGTCCGACAATTCCGGCTCTTAGCATTTTAGATTTGAGATTTTGAGTTTGTTGACAAAGAAAAACTAAACTGGACTGGGTATAGTCTGGGGAATAGGCCCTGGAACTGTTTGGGGAATGGGAGCAGGTACAGTTTCTGGTACAGGCTCAGGGAAAGCAGGGGGAATTGTAGGCCCCGGAGTTGGTTCGGGTTCTGGTACTCGGTTAGGTTCAGGGTCGGGAATTTGCGGTTCGGGAATATAAATAGCTTGAGGTCGAATCATGTCTATTAAATTATTCAACCCTCTCAACCTAGATGACAACCTGAATTATTGACATCTCCCCAAATGACTATACCCAAAAGTGTTATTTTAGCTAGAAACAGAGCAAGATTCAAATTCAATCCTTTTTATCTCTTGCTTTACCTAATTCCGAGAGAAGGCTCCCGCCATAATCTTTGATTTGGCGGGGAGACGGCAGTTGCTTCAAGTCGGCAGAGCCGCCCAATGCACTGCCTCATGAATCGAGGGCTAAAAGCGAAATCAGTGATATTATTACGTCAGTGAGTTTGACGTAAAGATGCTGGTATTTGAGGCAAAACTGGAAGGAACAAACGAGCAATATCAATCGCTGGACGAGGCGATCAGAACTGCTCGTTTTGTCCGTAATGCTTGCCTCCGGTACTGGATGGACAACAGAAACATCGGCAGGTATGAGTTGAGTGCTTATTGCGCTGTACTTGTGAGAAATGAGAATTTCCCTTGGGCTGCCAAGCTCAACTCTATGGCTCGTCAAGCTAGTGCTGAAAGAGCGTGGTCTGCAATTGCTAGATTTTTTGATAACTGCAAGAAGCGCAAAGTTGGAGCGGAGGCAGCCTCCGCTCCAAACTTTGTAAGAGAATCTAAACCAGGGAAGAAGGGTTATCCACGTTTTAAAAAAGAACAGACGAATGGTTCTGTTGAGTATAAAACTAGCGGTTGGAAGCTCTCTGATGACCTTCGCCATATCACTTTTAGCGATGGGTTTAAAGCAGGAACTTTCAAACTCTGGGGAACCCGTGATTTGCATTTCTACCAGTTGAAACAGTTCAAACGGGTACGGGTTGTGCGTCGTGCCGATGGCTACTACGCGCAGTTTTGCATTGACCAAGAACGAATCGAAAAGCGAGAACCAACGGGTAAAACTGTTGGTTTGGATGTGGGACTTAATCACTTCTATACCGATAGC
>DVDT01000069.1 GCA_015296085.1 Trichormus sp. M33_DOE_039
TGGAAGTCCCTAAAAGCCGGCGTTGCTGAATCATGGGATGATTACGACCAATTGAAAATTCGTTTTCAATTGTTTCAACCGCCAATTCATCCCACATTTATGCAGATCCAAAATTTGCGGTCGGAATGGAAACTTCCGATCGCAGATTAGTTAAAAGCTCACTGATACTCAATTGGTGTTGGATGTGGTTGTAGCATTGAGTGAGACTATGGGACGATTGGCGATCGCACTTAAACCAGCCGAATTCATTAAGTCTACCCAATCACGAATTAGGGTAAAGTCGCTAGGTTTTTCAGCCCGTAAATCAGCTAAGGTTTTTAATGTATCGTGCCAATAGCCGTTTTCTGCATAGATAAATACTCGTTGCTTCGGTGTCGATGTCTGCAATTGGGTGACTAGTGCGGCTGTTGGTTGTACCCGTTCTATCCAACCACTGGCGACGGGATCACCACTGCGATCGCCGCCATTGGGATCGCATAGTAAAGAAAATCTCCACCGATATTTTTTACCCACTTCTAAGCCAGGAAAATCAGCAGGTAGGGTGTAACTCATAATGCCGTTGTTAGCTTTGAAAGGCAAAGTTTTTTCTAAAAGGATTTCGTCTCCGGCTTCATTTCGTAGTAAAAAAGCGGCCTGTTGAGCGGAAGTTTCCGGTACATTGACAAAGAATGTCGGGCGATCGCTCAAGGTTAATTCAACAGGAATTTCTGTGGCTGACATCCCTGTGGGTTTGACTGGTAAAACTGCACCGATGGCTTGGGGTGTACATTGACCGCGCGCTGCTCCTGCTTCGAGATTACGAGAACCGCGAATTCCCGGTACTTTAAACCTTAACAGGGAACGACGGCGGGGGGTAAATCTAGGGCGGGGATTTTGGGAAATCAGATGTGAGTTATTGATTGTTGGTGTAGCGATGGCTGCTGCTGTAGTCAATAACACTTCTGTAGATAAAGTTAAACCTAGTGTGATTAATAGTAGGGTCTTTTTTAGCATAATTTTTTGATGATAGTCAGATTAAAAAACAGCTTGCTAGGTCAAGTTACTTCCTCAAGCTGTTAAAGATTTCCTGCGTTTTATTAACAACAATTACTTACTAGTGACACTATCATTACTTCTAAAGTTCCGAAATTGCGGTTACTTCAGTAGATATACCATAAAAACTTTCGGTAATTTAGCAAAAAGCAGCAGAATAAATGTTATAAAATTACCCAAATCTGGAAAGTTAAGTAGTTAACATTACTTAAACTCTTCATCTCTAGCAATTATCTGCTCCCATCCCCATTGATTCACACCCTAACTATTAGGTTCAGGAGATCCGCACGCCATGACTAATCTCAAACCAAAACTCTCTGGTTTCCCGCAAGCCATTTTGACCTTTGGGAGTACGGTATTGCTGACAAGTTTAGCGATTACTGGGGTAGTTTTGGGATTGCGAGGCTTAGGTAGTTTGGAGGGAATGGAATTAGGGGCGTTTGATCAATTAATGCGATCGCGTCCTGATGAGGGTGTAGATAATCGGTTTTTGGTTGTGGGTGTGAATGATGCAGATATCCAAACTCGCAAAGAGTACCCAATAGAAGATGGCACATTAGCCCAGTTGTTAGCAAAATTAGAGGCGCAAGCACCACGAGTCATTGGCATAGATATTTTAAGGGATGTGAAGCAGGGTAGTGCAGTTGGAAGAGCCGAATTAGTGAAGTTGTTAACAGATAGCGAAAACATTGTTGCTGTCTGTGCTATCAGTAAGGCTGATTCACCCGGTATTCCCGCCGCCCCAGGTATTCCTGAAGAACGGGTGGGAGTGGCAGATTTCCCCGTAGATCCAGGTGGGACTGTGCGCCAGGGAATGATCCTGACGATTCCCCAAGCCTCGAAACTACCAGTACCGAATGAACATATTTGCAATTACGTCAGTGCGGAAAATCAACTACCGTCTCTAAGTTTTCAAGTCGCCACACGTTACTTAGCAGAAAGTGGTATTGAACCAGAACAAACCCAGTCCGGTGAAATCAAATTCCGGGACACAGTTCTCAAACGCTTAACCCCGAATGCTGGTGGTTATCACAAGGTTGATACCGGTGATTATCAAATGTTGTTAAATTACCGTTCTGGGAAAAATCCCGTTGCCCAGGTATCCCTGAGTGATGTATTAAGCGATAAAGTTGATCCAGCTTTGATCAAAGACAAAATAGTGCTGATTGGTTATACCGCCGCCATTGTGAAAGATACCTTTTACACACCTTATAGTGCAGGTGCAGCCGATAGCCAAAAAATGCCGGGGGTAGTAGTTCACGCCCAAAATGCTAGTCAAATATTAAGCGCAGTTCTAGATAAACGACCATTATTTTGGCACTGGAATGAAGTACAGGAAGGCTTGTGGGTGTTTGCTTGGTCATTGGTAGGGGGCTTTTTAGCGTGGCGAATTCGCAAACCCTGGTTATTAATTTTAGGTGGTGGGGTCGCGATCGCCATTTTACTCGGTGGTACTTATGCCATCTTTCTCAAAGCTGGATGGATACCTTTAGTTCCACCAGCGTTAGGACTCTTAGCCACGGCTGCTGGTGTAGTATTGATAGATAGATACGCGGCTACAATCGTCAAGACAGTGAAAGGATTCTTAAAAATCAATATCGATATTGACGAAGAAAAAAAGGATGAAGAGGTAGCTGCAATTACCGAAAGCGACTATTTTTTGGAATTACAACAAAAAGCCAAGGATTTGCGAGTTAGAGATCACACACAGACATCTGGTACTGTGGAAAATTCACCAATTCCAAATCTGCGTCCTCCAGAAACTTTGCAACCAATCTCAACCACAAAATCTGAATCAACGTCAACAATTCTAGATGTTGATTACTTACAGCAAGTGCGCGATCGCCGCAACAAACGCAATTCATCAGAAAATAGTGATGATGCTAATCATGACTCAGAAAAACTAACACCCACCCCTGTAGAAGAACAAGCAGACATAGATTACTGGCAACAATTACAAAGTCGAGGTAAAAAACTGAGAGAAAATAAAAAATAAGGTTTTAGGGGTGTAGAGGAAAAGTATTTTTTGCATATTTTATTAGTACATAAATGCGCTAGTCAGAGGCTGAGTGTAAATCTTGAAACAGAAGATTAACCATGAGTAATTCAGATTTTGAAGCATTACCACCCCAGAAGGACATAATTGATTTGACGCATTTACCTGATGAACAGCGTCAATTAGTCAACTGGATAATTCGCCAACAAAAAGTTACTTTATCTGATATAGTCAACAATCAAAATATTTCTGAGCAATTAGCACAACAGTATATTGAAAATTTAATCTCTCACGGATTTATCCGAGTTGTTAAGGAAGAAGAGGCCATTTACTATCAACCTCACTTTGCTAGTCCCAAGAAAAGTCGGCTTCCTCAACATATCTGGGATAAATTAGAAACGTAAATCTTCCCCTGCTTACCCTGCGCCATTTCCTAGAAGTTCTTTGATTTTGAACTTTTTAGGCGCAAGCCTTTGCTACCCAGGCGTAAGCCTAGCCGTAGGCTATGAATGAATTTTGAATTGATTTGTCCCAGTCCCCAATCTCTCAATCATCATGTCTAAAATTGTTTCCATTCACTCATTTCGGGGTGGCACAGGTAAATCAAATTCCACTGCTAATTTAGCAGGAATTGTTGCACGTTATGGTTATCGAGTCGGTATTGTTGATACTGATATTCAATCTCCAGGTATTCATGTCCTATTTGGTTTTGATGAACAGAAAATGAAATACTCCCTCAATGATTATCTTTGGGGAAACTGTTCTATTGAAGAGACAGCTTATGATGTTACCTCAGTTTTGCAAAAAAATGTGGGAAAAAATAGTAAGGTTTACTTAATTCCCTCCAGTATAAAAGCAAAAGATATTACCAAAGTTTTACGAGAAGGATTCGATTTTAATTTACTCAATGATGGCTTTCAAGACTTACTGACTGCTTTAAATTTAGATTATTTATTTATTGATACGCACCCAGGTTTAAATGAGGAGACATTACTTTCTATTGCTATTTCTGATATTTTAGTGTTGATTCTCAGACCCGATCGCCAGGATTTTCAAGGTACAGCAGTTACAGTGGATGTAGCCCGTAAATTAGAAGTACCGAAAATGTTACTTTTAATTAATAAAGCCTTGCCAGCATTAGATTTTGATGCTTTGCGCCAACAAGTAGAAAAGACATATAATGCCCCTGTAGCCGGCATTTTACCTCTATCAGAAGAGTTGATTCAATTAGCTAGTAGCGATTTATTTTGTTTACGAAATCCAGATCATCCCTTTAGTCAAGTAATGGATAAAGTAGCGCAGATGATTATGAAAAACTGAGGGAGAAAGTCAGTTCTGCTAATTACCAAGGATTCCCAATCATGGTAAATGCAGACCAAAAATAAGGATGGCGGATATCTTTATCGCCTAGTTTGGCGAGGTCTGGTGGTAAAGTGACCTCCCCTCTAGTAGTTTCTAACCTACCGTTTTCTAACCGGATCTCACCTTTGAGGGCTGCCACTTGGGCTTGGCGGAGGGCTTCGGCTTTGATGGGGGCAATTTTTAGGCGATCGTAAAATTCACTAATAAAACCCAATGTACCCTCATCGGAGACATACCACAAACTGGCTAAGGCTGACTTAGCACCAGCTTGCACAGCAAAACCAGCAAAGCCTAACTCGGCTTCTTCATCTCCGAGGGCAGTACGACAAGCACTCAATACTACTAACTCTACAGGTGGGTTATTCCAACCGAGTTGACGAATTTGATCCATTCGTAATTGCGTATCCCACAGTTGAATGTAGGAGTTACTGGGCGCACCGGGCCTAAATTCGCCGTGGGTGGCTAGATGGATAATCCCAAAGGGTGTTTGTTGGCGTTGGGTTTGGAGATTTTTCAGGGTAAAGGCTTCGTTGAGGAAGGATTTACCTGGCCACAGACGGGGGGTGATGGTTTTCAGTTCTGTGGGTACGGCTGGTAAAGGTTGTTGGTTGGTGAATTTAGATGCACCCATACTTAAGACTTGGGCTTTTCTCACATCTACATATCGGGTATCGGTAAGGCTAAGACTCGGTATTAAGCCGACGCTATATTTTTCTACTAGATATTGTTTGCCATCATAGAGGGCGGCGACAGGTAGCGATCGCAGTCCCTTATCCATGATAAATACTAGGTTTTGTATGCCATATGCTTGTAATTCGCTGTCGATGGGTTGAATTAGCAAGTCATGTAGTTGTTTGGCGGAGTCTATATAATCTTTCCGTAATGTCGTATCTGTGACACGACTTTTAAAAATGCGGGCGACTGCTAAAATTTGCGATCGCGTGATTGGTATAACTTTGCGAACTGGTGTCCCTTTGGCTGTGACTACTAGTAATTCTAGGCGATCGTCTGGAGATTCGATATTTAGGGCTTTCGTGCGTGTTTCTTGATTGGGATTAGTAGAAATCTGCGATACAAAACTAACGTAAATTAACGCAGGTTTCACACCTGTAGCACTTTCAATGTCTTGTAAGATATTTTGAGCTGTATTTGTGTTGATAATTCTGGGGAGAGTGGGTCTACCTAAGTATTGTTGGATTTCATTCGTTACCTTTTCATCAATTTCTGGAACGATTTTATCGGCTATAACTTTTGGGATGACGGTAGTAGGGATAACGGGTGAAATTTTTTCTAAAATTGTGGGGTTAGGAGAATCATCTGGAATTCTGAGAGTTGGTGTTGGTGTCGGTGTTGGTGTTGGTGTCGGTGGTGGTGTTGGTGGTGTTGGAGTAACTTGAATAGTAATATCTTGCGGGGATGAGAAGGAAACGCGATCGCTAGCTGTAATACTAAAAGCCGTAATATTGCCAGTCGTATCAGTTGGTGGGGTGTATACTAAAACCGTATTTCCATCTAGGGTTGTCCCTGCGGTAACTTCTGTCCCATCTTCCAATGCTAAACTCCCAGCTTTGATTTCTGTCAAAGTTATCGTGAGATTATCTTGATTGACATCATTTTGAGTAACATTTAAATCACTAAAACTAAATGTCACCGATTGATTTTCTTGAGTTGTAGGAGTATTACTATTTGCTGTTAAAGTAGGTGGGCTGTTAATAGATATAATCGTAATATCATTGGGAGTATCACTAGCAGTTCCACCATTTTCTAAAACTGGAAATGTATTAACTGTTGAATTTGGTGTGATTTGAGAAGTGCCTGTATTTATATTTCCTACCAGTCCATTTTGACTAGCATCACCAACTATAAATGGTACATTATCAGCACCACCATCATGTTGAATTGTGACGCTACCTGATGTTGTATCTCCAGCCGTATAGATAGTATCACCTGTGATTTGTCCATAACGCAAAATTTCGTCTAATCCCTTGACAACTCCATTAGCTAGGATATTGACATTACCTGCTTCACCAATACTAAAGCCAGAACCAAAATAACTAGCGTTGGTATCAATACTGTCAAAAGTAATGTTTTTTCCGGCATTTAAATCCACACTTCCACCCACAAAAGCACCGTAAGCACTAAAAGCAAAAGCATCAATCTTCCCAGTGATAATATTTCCCGTTGCACTGATGTTGACTGCGCCAGCATTAGTCTGAATATCAGAACCCAAAGAGGTACTATTTGATGATGTATCAATATCACCTGTAAAAACATTACCTCCTGCTAAGATAGTAACTTTTCCACCTGTTACATTAACAAAGGTATCACTTTGAGCAGAAGAGTTAATATTACCTGTGACAATATTTCCGGGAGTTTGAATATCTACTAAACCAGCGATAGAATTATCACCTTCAGAGGGAACATCAGCAAAAGAATCAATATTACCTGTTTGAATATCACCACTCAATGATTGTAAAATTACTCTTCCAGCAATACCAAAAATAGGATTACTCGTATCAATATTTTCTACTCTAATAGTTGCTGGTGTGGATGATGTTCCTGTAGTACTAAAAGTAGTTCCAGATTCTACTGCATTAGGAGGAATATTAGCCGTTGCTTCTAATATACTTAACCCTGCTCTTAAAATTAAAGCAGGTTCGGTGGCTAAAATAAATTCATCTGACGATGGCGAACAAGATCCATACGGACAAAGGGTAAAATCTGGATCAGTAATTTTAATATTACCAGCAGTGATACTACCTGTAGATTCTACTTTTAAAGCTGGGCCGACATAATCGCCGAAAGTCACATCACCATTGGCACTAATAATTGGGTCATAAAGACTGATAAAATTACTCCGATTACCTTGATTATTGATAATTGAAAATTTGCCCCCACTGGCAAAGTGAGTATCCAGAGAAATTTTCCCATTACTAATTAATGTTAAGTTCCCACCGCTAATAAAACTTGTCCGATTTAAATGACTAATGGCTAAAATATCAATACTTTCATTCCCTTGCAATAGTAGATTATTGCCTGCAACTACAGCAACATTATGCGCAGCACTATCACGGACTATTACAGAATTATTCGCTAATAAATTTAAGTTTCCAATGGTAGTAATTTTACTTTCTGGTAATATCAAATTTTGGCTGGCTTGCAGATTAACTGTGCTAGCATTGGCGTGTTTTACTACCACATCACCACGATTAACTGGCAAACCAGAACCAGCTAATTCCACTTCACCACTATTATTAACTATTAATTGTGTTGCATGATTACCACCACCGCCAGTCAATAGGTTGGCGAGGGAATTGCTTGAACTATTGTTAATAGTCGATGTAGGAAGAATTTCTAAACTTAAGAGATTTCCCGGAATGCTTAGACGTACTAAACTAGAACCTGGAACAGCAGAGACATTAATATTACCACCTGGTGCAGAAAGTTGCCCAGTACTGACGACAGTACCACCTAATAACGTTAAGTTGCTACCTTGGGAAACAGCAAGATTAGCTGCATTAAAAATTGCACTCGGTGAGTTTGTATCAAAGACAAAGCTATTAGGTGTGCCGATGATTACAGCGTAATTGTTCCAGCCATTTACATTCAAATAATTATTACTGAAACCTATGCGGTTAGCAGTGGTAGCTGTAAATGATGCTGGGACGTTTAAAGTTGCATGAGTACCAAAAATAATTCCATTGGGATTGATTAAATATAAGTTAGAGTTACCACCAGTCACTTTAATTAAGCCGTTAATATATGAAGCGTCACCACCAGTGATACGTCCTAAAATATTTTGAATTGACGGCTGTGATAAGAAGTTAGCTGTTTGGTTAGCATCTAAACCAAACTGTGAGAAACTATGAAAAAGATTGGCGCGATCGCTACTCAGACTCCCGCCACTAATATCAATATTATTCCCTTGATTATTAATAACAGTACCAGTACCATCATTAGCTGGTGTAATTAATTCTGCTTGGGCAATACTAGGAAATAATCCCAATAATAAACAAGCACTAACTAAACTAGTTTTTTTAACTTGAAATTTACGTCGTTGTCGCGCTTTTTTTACAGCTTGATGAGCAAATTTAGCCTGTAAAGGCGCATATTTTTTTGATAAATTTTCCGTATGCTTGCGATAATAATATAGTGGTTGAAAAATATGTTTTACTTGACTTACTTCTGCCAAACGCAAACATAAATCATAGTCTTCCACATATTGCAAAGATTCGTCTATTCCCCCGACTGAATCAAACACTTCCCGACGTATCAATCGGAAGTGAAACGTCATAAACTTATTTAACAGTTCTTCTCGACTATAGGGAATTAAGCAACGATAACCATAGCCTAAAATATGATTATGCGCATCAATATCTAAATAGTCGGTGTACACCCAACCAATATCAGATTGTGCATCTAACACCGCAGATGTTTCTTGTAATGCAGTTGGTGCTAACAAATCATCACTATCTACCCAACCAATATACTTACCACGAGTTTGGGAGATCGCAGCTTTGAGAGCTTTGGTTGTTCCCTGATTGGCAGATTCTACCACCCGCACCCGATGATCAAGTTGTTCATACTCACGAGCAATGGCTGCGGAGTGATCAGTAGATCCATCATCCCAAATTAGCAGTTCAAAATCTGACCGAGTTTGACCTAAAACACTGGCAATAGCAGCACCAAGATAAGACTCCCGATTATAAACAGGAATAACAATAGAAATTACTGGATTCATAAATTTTGAGCAAAATTTTTTGTATACTCGGTCATGATACTTGGCTGCATTCTGCCATGCTCTAGCCTGATTAATATTTGATGTTTGCAAATGTTTGCATACCGTCAATCAGTCCCTGAATTTTGCTATATTGCTATTCATATTGCTAGGAAATCCTCTAATTGTTAAAAAACTTAATTAAATTTAAATTTTCATAATTTGCTATGTCAAACTTCTTCGCCGATATCAATAAAAGGCGGATCTTCGCTATTTATGATCGCTCTCAAAAATGGATATTAGGTAGTAAAGGTTATTTACTAACCTTCACATTCTTAATTAGCAGTTGGCTAGTTCCAAAAACCTTATTAGCTCAAGAAAAGCTAGAAATAAAAGACTTTGATTATTGGGCAAGTTTTTGTAGATTACTCGGAGAGGAAAAGAAATACGAAGAAGCGATCGCAGCTTGCAATCAAGCCATTGGACTTAAACCAGAAAATGCTGAAATTTGGGTAGAAAGGACAGAAATCTTAATCAAACAGACAAAATATAGCGAAGCTTTAGTTTCAGCCGAACGCGCTCTACGTCTGCAACCAAAATACTCTTTGGCTTTAGCTCAACGCTGTCAAGCATTATTAAATTTGAATAAATATGCGGAGGCTAGTGCCGCTTGTGATTTAGCTTTACGCGCTGATGGTAATTGGGGTGAGTCCACAGCAGAATTAGCTTGGTATAATAAGGGGTTAGCGGAAAGTAAATTAGGACAATTTTACGCAGCAACAGTCTCATTTAATCGAGCCTTAAATTTAAATTCTCAAAACTCTTTAGCCTTGGTAGGTAAATGCCAAGCTTTATCGAATTCAGGCAGATTATACGAAGCAATTGATGCTTGTGATGCAGCCATCAAAGCTAATAGTAATTGGGGTGATAATTCGCCTGCGATCGCTTGGTATCATAAAGGGTTAGCACAGCAAAAAAATGGTCAAATAGAAGAAGCGATCGCCTCATTTGATCAAGCGATCGCTATGAATCCCAAAGATGTAGATATCTGGATTACCCACGGACAAGCTTTAGCCACTGTAGGTAAACCAGCACAAGCTAGTGTTTCTTTTGAATTTGCAGTCAAGTTAAGTCCTAATTATTCTTTGGCGTTGGCTCATCAAAGTGCTACATTCAACAAGTTAAGCAAATATAAAGAAGCCCAAGCCGCTAGTGAACAAGCCATCCAAGGCGATAATAGATGGGGTGATTCAACTCCCGCTTTAGCTTGGGAACAGCGAGGAATTGCTTTAGCTGGGATGGGAAGTTATGAAGAAGGATTAGCTTCCATAGATCGCGCGATCGCCCTGAATCCAAACTACGCCGAAGCTTGGAATAATCGCGCTGTCACTCAATGGTATTTAGGTAGATATTCTGAAGCCATTGCGAATAGCGATCGCGCCACGACAATTAACCCCAAATATGCCCAAGCCTGGTTTAATAAAGGGAGAATTCTCAAAACCTTAGAACGCTATCCAGAAGCACTATCAGCATACAATCAGGCTCTAGAAAATAGTAAATCTGCTGAAAATACTCTAGTAGCGAATATCTGGGCTAATCGTAGTGTAGTTTTATGGCATTTATCACGCTATCAAGAAGCTTTAGCTTCAGCCGATCGCGCCATAGGAATCAATCCAGAATTGTCGCCGGGATGGTATAACCGGGGTGTGGTGTTATTAGATTTAAGACGCTACGAAGAAGCCATCACGGCTTATAGTCGTGCTGATACTCTCACGCCCAATGATGCTAATATCCTGTTAGGTAAAGGAGTTGCCCTACTCAAATTAGGCAAATTACCGGAAGCGATCGCTGCTTTTGCAGCCACCTTAAAATTAGATCCGCAAAATACCTTAGCACAGACTAATCAAACTATTGCTCAAGCACAATTGCAACAACAGTTAGAACAGCAAACACCAGAATTACCCGTGATTCCAGAGAAAACTAAGTGAGTCAGTCGGCTCTACTCGTACTGACGTATCCTATCTAACAACCACTTTGGGAGAGACGTTATTTTTTGCTTTTCCCTAACAGAGCGGTGAAAATAACCCAACAGTAAATTTTAACCACACTGTTTGAGATATCAGAGCTTCTTTTTTTGCCTTGTGTCTTCTAACACTAGCACTTTAAAATAAAAAAATACTATTTTACCGAAATTTTACTGATGCGGTCTTAAAATTATGATTATATTGAGGATGCTACATAAATTTCAAACAAATCTACTCATGTAGCGTTTAATTTATGTAGTTAGGCCAAACGTATGTTTTTGATTTCATTTCGGCTTGATGTCGTCTAGTGTGTTCCAAGTTCACAATTATCATCGAATTCTGTAAGATTGCGTGCGATCATGCTCCGTCCCAACGTAGGCGATCGTATTCCCTGTGATTTATAGCCTCTGAACACCAGAGTTTTAACAGCAGCTATTGTTAAGTTGAAATGGAACACACAAAAAATCAGCTCAGTGTATTAATCAGAAACTCTGAATTCTTATTAATGGGGATAGGTGCAAGCTTAACAGCCATCCATCTCAGCTTATATTGGAGATACAAAGATTCCGTCAGTTTTGTTTTATGTTTCTTATTTTTGGCAACTATATATTCTCAAATTAAGGAAAAACGCTGTAGCTTAAAGTTAGAGAGCGGATTTATTTCTAGCCTTTTAGGCCTCTTAATGATTGTCTTGATATATATCAATAGTATATATCAATTAAATTTGGGTATTTTACTATCATTTTCACCATTTATCGCAGCTTTTGCACTGGCTTTGATAGCTTCTGGATTTAAAGGTTTAAAGCAATATCGGATAGAATTACTGACAATATTATTTTTTAGTTTGCGGACTTGGATACCTTCAATTAACAAAATCGATATATCACCGATTACTGCCAAATTTTCCGCCATGCTTCTTTGGTATACAGGCTTTAATGTGAGTCGTTCCGGACTTACGATTAGTTTACCAACGGGGTCTGTAGAAGTTTATCATGGTTGCTCTGGCATAGTATTAATTTTAGATACGTTGAGTTTAGGAATCCTGTTTCTTTTCATGTTTGATTTGAATCTAAAGCAAAAAATTCTTGTACCATCGGTAGCTGCAATATTGGCATTTATTATTAATAGTATACGAGTTTGTCTGATGGCTGTTTTAGTAGCGCAAGGTGATCAACAAGCATTTAAATATTGGCATGAAGGTGACGGATCTCTCGTATTTTCAATGATCACAGCTTTTATTTTTTGTTGTTTCTGTTGGTATTTACTCAGCTATAATCAACGCAAAAATCAGAAAATTATGGATAGCTAAAAGTCAATGTATTGGAAAAAATTCCGCATTCAATTATTAACTTTAACCTTTGGTGCAAATTTATTTGTTTTGGGAATATTAATCCTGTTCCCTAATCTGGGACAACCTAAAAATAAACCCTTGGTTTTTCCTGAAGAAGTACCTTTGAGCCAATGGCGAATGATTAGTTCTCAAGATGTAAAGATTAACAAGGAAAAGTATCCAGAGTTGTTATCTCAACGGAATTATCAATATCTTAAAGACGATATAAATTTAAATATTGAAATGCGGTATTTACAGAATTTTTATCCTGCTGATGTTACAATTCCAAAGAATCATTCTTCTGCTACCAAAGCATCAAACACTGTGCGTTACCAAGAGGGGATAGGTTATTACGGTGTTGGAATCTATGAACAAAATGCTTATCTGCGTTCCTGTATTAACCCGCGAGGTGGTAGCACTTTCACTCATGCGCAGTATAGACAGAATCGATATTCCCAAGATATCAGTTTTGCTCGCTTACTCCCAGTATTACAAGGACAGGAAGCACTCCTAGACAAGCGTTGTCTTTTGGTGTATTTGTCGATGCCCTTAAAGAATTCCTCCCCAGAAAATGCCTACCAAATTCTCGAACAAGCTTGGGTTTCGTGGTATCAGTGGTGGCAACCTCAATTTCCCAAACCTTGATTTTCATTTAGCATAAATTGTTCAATACTCATAAAAGTTATGACTGATTTTGATATTTCCAAAGTAATAGAAACAGAGGTTTCCAAATTACAGAACTCCGTAAAATCTATAGATTCTTCACTAGAATTTGTAGGAGTTTGCAGGTTAATTGGTTATGGAATGCTGGTCTTGGCATTGTTTGATCTAATTGAAACATTTGTCCCACCAAATTTTATGAATCCTGGCTGGGAATTTCAAACAATGGGGAAAATAGTAGAACGAGTAGCAGTACCTTTGATTGCGCTAGTGTTTGTCTTCTTAGGGAAACTAGAAAAGCGAGCTAAATGGGAACTACGCCTGTTACCAATATTATCTTACTTAACTTTGTTAGTGGCATTATTGTATATATTGCTAATTCCTATGGGAGTTGTGAATACAATTCGGTTATACAATAATAATGTCAATCAAGTTAACAACCAATACAATCAGCAATTATCTCAAGCAAATCAGCTACAAAAGCGATTAAGTGAAGCTACACCCACAGAGATAGAAAATTTACTCAAAAGTCAAGGTCGTTCGTTAAATGGTCAAAAACCTGAAGCCATTAAAGACCAAATTGTTTCAGGAATTACTCAAGCCAAGCAGCAACTAAAAACGCAAGCTGATACAACTAAGTCTGCTAGTCGTTTGGGTTTATTCAGGAGTTCTGTGAAATGGAACTTAGGTGCTTTAATTTCTGCGGCTTTGTTCTTTACCTTTTGGAAAGGAACATCTTGGGCAAGGAAAAAAGCCTAGGTTAAGTTTGTAGGTAGTCAGGACTTTAGTCTTTAAAAAGTAAGTAATGGTAGGTTGGGTTGACGGAAGGAAACCCAACATTTAGCAAAACAACTGTTGGTTTATAAATTTCCAGTAGTGAAATTTATAAGCAAGCTAAGATAATATTTCAAAAATCTTTAGTGATGTAACCAATACTTTTATATCCCTCTACATCCCCCTTAAAAAGGTGGACTTTAAAGTAAGTAATACGGGGTGGCAAGCAAACTAGAACCCCGACTTCTTGAAGAAGTCGGGGTTCTGAATTATTATCATAAATAATTGAATAGTTAACTTGTTTATGATTATGGGGAATTCAGGAAAAATAGAGAACACACTCAAATTTTGAGACGAGTGGTTTATGTCAAACTGGACTTTTCTTAATTATTAAGATGTCTATTTAGCAAATTACACACAGTTACAAGAATCTAGCCTTACTTTTGGCTTAACTAAAGTCACCAGTTTTTTGATTAAGCTGTGGCTTTTTCTTTGTTAGCCTTTTTGCCGTACTTCTGCTTCAACAGGCCGCCACCTACAAGACCTATGCCAAGACCAAACATGGTGATGGGTTCGGGAACTGGTTCGCCGGGATCAGGGATTAGGTCAGGCCCGCCGGCTAATTCAAAGCTGCCTTTATCAGTTTGGAACTTGGTACCGAAGAATTGTAGAAGAAGATCGTTGGATGCACTAAAGTCACCTAATAGTTTAATTCTCATGTTACTGGTTTGACCAGCATCCAAACCGCCATTTCCACCACCTTTACAGTTTTGACCATCGTATAGACAAACATCAATATCAACTTGGCTGAAGGCAGGTAATGTGGTATTCCCCGTCCCAGTCGATTTTATTATCTCTTCAAAAGCTACTTCGTCATTAACCAAGTATTGCGCTTGGGTAACTTTGTCGGGATCTACACCAAACCCCAATGAAACAATACGTGGATTTATAGCCGCAGAAGTCTTGTTTGTAAGGCTAACATCTAAAGTTACGTAAGTTGAGGTAAAATCATGAACCTTCCATGTTGATATAGCCTTTAAATCCTCTGTAAGAGTAGTCCCATTATACGTACCGGCTTCTAAGTACCATTCAATATCAAATGTTTCGCCTATATCATTAGGCCGAGTAATTTTCGCTTGGTACGTCTGACTAGCAGGAGAACCAGCAGTCACACCATTTATCGGAGTGAGGTCAATAGCCTGGGCAGGAGCAGGAGCAAAGGTAGGCGCAGCAACTGCGATGCTCGCTCCTACTAACAAAGCAGAAAAAACTGAAGTATACTTCATCATTAACCAAAACTTGAAAGAACAGTGTGTAATAAATATACAACTACCTTTACCGTAAATCAACGCATTTATGTGTAATCTTCATGAAATATTTGTATGTTTATAGGATTGAATCGGTAAAAGAATATTACTTATTTTCTAATCTCTACTTAGACACATTAAAAATTAGTCAATCAATCGATCAAATCACCGTTTTGAGTACATTTCTTTAAAATCTTCTATGAGTTTAAAGTCAATATCAAAGTAATTTAAAGTAATTGTGAACACTATACAAAAATAGTTATGAGAAGACATCAGAGCAGGGTGGCAATTAAACAATCAAAACCGCAGCAAATAACAGCTTACATGAGTTTGATAAGTCATTATGTAGGGTGCGTTAGTATGAATAAATTCTGGTATAGTTATGCTTTCTTACACTGACGCACACTACCAACTGATCGCTTTATCCTGTATCGTTTTAATCCCCCCTAGCCCCCCTTAAAAAAGGGGGGAACTAGAATCAAAGTCCCCCTTTTGAAGGGGGATTTAGGGGGATAAAACTCCGTTTTCCGCATATCCCAAATATGTGTGTAAACCGTAGCTAAAAAGGGGGAAAACTTCTGCACATTCCTCTTTTTAAGGAAGATTTAGGGCGACTCGAACAATAAAAGCGATCGCCTGATTTCCAGTCAAATGCTACGTTGCCTGAGTCGTGTTTTAGAGGTGCGATCGCCCTTTGAGAACTATAGTTTAATCATAACTTTCTTTCCTTAATTGGTTGCGCCGGATTCCCTGCATAAATAGTCATCGCTTCTAAAGATTTAGCCGCAACTCCACCTAGAGTTAACACAGCACCTTTACCAACAGTAACTCCAGGGCCAATCACTGACTTAGCTGCAATCCAACTACTCTCTTGAATATAAATTGGGGCAATTTTTAATTTAAAATTAGGATCATTCCAGTCATGATTTCCGGTGCAGAGATACACACCTTGAGATATGCAAACATGACTTTCTATGGTGACATAAGCAAGGTTATCAATCCAAGTATCTTCACCAATCCACACATAATCACCCACAGTTAACCGCCAAGGAAACTTGACGCGTACTCCTGGCTTAATGCGAACACCTTGTCCAATTTTTGCACCAAACCAACGCAGCACCAAAACCTTTAAACCTGACATGGGCAACCAACGGCTTTCTAGCAAAGGCGATCCTAGAAAGTACCATGAAAGTTGTTTCCAAAGTGGCGCGCCAGGAGTATAGTTTTCAACTGTATATTGATCTAGTTGCATACTGAGAAATAGCAATTTTATGTTGGGATAAAATATGCAATCATCATAACTAACATCCTCACCAGCTTGGCTGTTGTTATCGGTGAACGATCGCAATTACAAAAAAGTATCACCTCGCATATCATGAACCTTGTGTATTGACTCCTGTCCAACCAGTAAAAACCCATAATAGGGAGCGAACAACATCACGAATAACGCGGTCAGTTGATTCTTGGGGACGGTTCGAGGGTACAGACAGGGGAGTGAAAGCGATACCCTGACTACCTAAGACGACGAAAGCGATCGCCGTAGACCTACGCATATGAAAATCTGAAGTAACTAGGTAAAGGTGTTGAATTTTCCTTTGTTTCAACCGAGGTATGACGGTTGTAAAGTTGGTGACGGTATCTGTGGCACGATAGTCAATGTTTACTCTGCTGTCCGGTATACCTACATCTCGAAAAGCTTGGAATGTTTTGCGTGGATCTTCGGGAGAAGACACCCAAATTTCTAGGGATGGGTAGAATCGAGCTACTTCAGCCGCCGATTTTTCTCTAGCTATATCCCCACCTAAGATCAAAAAGGCTTGCGGTTGGGGTGTTTGGTGAACAGCGATCGCTAGACGCACTGGAATAATAAGTAATACCGCCAGGAATATACTGATTATTCCTAATCTCCAGTATTTTTTATTTTTGTGAAAGTTCCTGCTAATAATTCAACTCCAAAAATAATTTTATTAGTATGAATATGTAGACATAGATATTATGGGATCTGGCAGTGGTTCTTGATTAAGAATGGCTTGGTAAACTGAGGCTAACTTTTGAGCGATCGCTTGCCATGAGTAGTATTTTAGAGCAAATAGCCGACCATTTTCACCCAATTCATGGCGCAACTGAGGTGAGTTGAGAAGATGAGCGATCGCTGCCTTTAGTGCTTCTATTTCTCCTTCTACAATGATTCCGGCTTTGGCTTGTGCGATTTCTGGAGCAATTTGTGCGCCTGGTGTAGTCACAACGGGTAAACCAGACACCATTGCTTCTGCTAAGGCAATACCAAAATTTTCAGAATAGGTTGGTAACACAAATAAATCAGAACCTTGCAAAAGTAAATCTTTTTCGTACCCACTGACAAACCCAACGAATGAGGTTTGTTGTTCTAGATTTAGAGATGCTACCATTTCATGTAATGATTGGACATATTCTGGTTCTCCAGAACCAGCTAAAATCAAGTAAAACTTCTGTTGTTGTGCCGCTAAATGACTTAGTGTTTGAATTAGTAATTCAGGGCGTTTCTTATAGTGCAGACGCGATAGAAACAGCACAATAGGTACTTGTTCAGAAATATGATACTGATGACGAATCTGATGTTTAGCGTCAGCAATTTTTACTGGTGGATGGACTCCTAAAGGCAAAACAATTTTTGGCGGGTTGACTCCAAAGCGGATTGTATCTTCCATCTCACCCACAGAAGTAGAATGAATAGCCGCAGCATGAGCTAAATTGCGTCGTTCAAAAGTATTGCTATAAATTTGCTTTTTTATTTTGCTTTGAGCCAATGCCCAAGGAGCTAATTGTCCCATAGTTCTAACTGTGTATGGTACTTGCTGCCATTGAGCAATCATAGCAGCACAAGTAGGGAGATATGAAAATAAATAGTGATTATCTAAAATGTCGTAGTTTTGAATATTTTGCCACAGCCAACTAGTGAAAGAAATAGAAGGAAGAAACTCCTTCATACGAGCAGAACGAGGAAAAAACCAAACTGGTACTCCTTTATATTCCACAAGCTGGCATAATGGAACGTCAGAAATTACTCCTTCAATGTCATCATTGGTAGTGGCAATTTCTATACTAATTCCTTCTGTTTGTAGAGCCTGCACCAAATTTAAGACGACTTGAGTCGGCCCTCCTAGCTTAGAACTAATAGAAGGAATGACGTGTAAAACTTTCATATATTTTGTATTGATAAATCTTGACTAAATTATTTTAAATATTCTCGCAGTTATTTATCTTGATAGATGATAACGTGAGCCTTTAATGCCTAAGAAAAATGGCATGACTTTAGCAAAAAATATCAATGCTAAGATGGGCAAAATTGAAGTTGTAAAAAAAGCGATGCTCCGCATTGACAACGCACCTGTAAAAAAGCCCAAAGCATTTATAACTACACCATAACCAGTATGCTGAAAAGCAGCAGTGCGAGTCCACCAACTTGCTAACATCCCTATAGATATAGACATTAATATCACTGTGATCGCACCACCCATCATGTAAGCTTCACCAATATAAGTTGTAGAAACTGTCCAACCTGCTGCACTTGTTACTTCCTCAATCGAGATACTCAAACCTTCTGGTTTGCCAGGCCAAAGTGCCCTCGGTATCGGTTTAGACGCAAAGACATACAATAGTTCAAATCCCAAAAAATCAAATTTCTGGGGAAACGCATCAACTATGATACTAATAGCATTCAGGTTGTAGTCAACAGCAAAACTCTCTTTCGCTTGTTCAACAGCATAAGCCCCTGTTTCTAAGTAGCGGCGGATGCCCATATTTCTAAACCCCAGCATATGACGAGTGGCAAACATCATTGCGTACCCTAAAATAGCAGTGGGAATTGCCAAGTTGAACAAGTTGGGACGTTTTAGTGTAAGGAAATATCCTCCCAGAAATGCAGCAAAATATGAACCCAAAACATTGCGTGTTCCTCCTGCAAATCCCTCAAACAGAGTGATCGCAAATATCACCATCACCAAAAATATTTGCCAACTCCGAAAAGATTGACGGCGATTCCAAATGATCCCTGCTAGGGGAGGAATAACGTAACTAAACAACTTGAGTTCACTTAATAAAGCCCGCCAGTCCCCTAAACGTCCGCGTGCCCACGGAACCGCGAATCGGGGGCCAAGCCAAGCTTCAAATACTTTCAACACGTTGAAATCAACTGCCATCAATATATATATGTAAGCCAGCACGGTAGAGATGATAAAGAGACGAAACAGTACCTTATCCGGGAGATTGCCCAGATATGACCAAAGTTTCGGTTCTGGCTTCAAGAAATTGATGTGACGACCAAGGGCTATACCTCCAATCCCCATTAAGGTTACATAAAGTCCCTGAGCCGTTTGTTCTGATGTTAGAAGTGTATTGAAATCCTCTTGGGGAAATAAAAATTCTACCAGAGTCAAATAGTAGAGAGATATTAAACAGACTATATCTACTCGAAATAAATTTTGCAGACCCTTTCTGCTATCAAACCAGACGCTTAAAGCTAATGCCACCCCTGTGGCGATCGCTACTTGACTGGCCATTTCGCTAGGGGTCAAGTTTGTATTTATATTTGTATAAGCAACGCATAATCCAGCTATGATAATACCTGTTCCTGCTTGTGCTGGCTGTGCTACGGTTTTTTTAAAATATCGCATGGCAAAATTTAACGTAGGGATAAAGCAGGTTTGGGATGAGTCAAACTTGTATACAAGTTTTCATATTTATCTACCATACTTCCCAGTGAGAATTTTTGCTGGATGAGTTGATGACCTGCGATCGCTACAGTTTCACGTAAGGTAGGACTAATAAAATTCTCTAATCCTGTAAATATTTCGTTGTCAGCAGCCACAAAGCACACACCTGGAGGAAATTTGAGTTCATCTGCTAAAGATGGCGTGATGACACATGGTAAAGACCAAGCCATTGCTTCTAGCAACGCAAATGGTAAACCTTCAAACTTAGCTGGATGCAAAAAGCCGTCTGCAGCTGCTAAAAATGGTGTCACATCATTTTGCCATCCCAAACGTTGAATGTAGTCTTGGGCTTGATGTGTCATTACCCACTCGTCCCATGCAGAAGCCAAGCGTCCATCTCCCAACCACAAAAAACGGGCAGAGGGTATGCTGTGTTTGAGGTGAGTTGCCCATTGTAAAAACAAAAGCGGTTGTTTTTGCGCTTCCATTCTTCCTACTGCTAAAATTAGCAACTCATTTGGTTGGAGGGCGAGTTGAGAACGAGTTGCTTGACGCTTTGCCAAACGTTCTGGTGTTTCGGGGATGCGAACACCATTGTCAATCAAAACTACTTTTTCAGTAGCACTCTTGGCAGGAAACAGAAATTGAGTTAACTCTTGAGCGCGATTCTCAGAAATTGCCACCAGTGAACCATGAAAGCGGTTTAATGCTCTTTTGGCTATGAAATCGCGTACTTGTCCTAAAGCAGCTCCCAAGCTGGTCTGAGTTTGAGTAATATGAACAGTAGCTAAACAGGGAACTGACAAATGTTTACTCAAGGCGAGTAAATCTAAACCATCCTCTAAATTTTGCTTATTCAAATGCAGTATATCTGGTTGAAACCCCTGCCACTGGGATAAATATGCCTCATTAAAGCGAGGAAACGCATCACCAAAACAGCGTGTTTTACGATCATAAGTATTGACGTAGGGCGATCGCAACACTTCTCCAAACTGACTAAAAGAGTTTGCTAACTCATCCATTCTGGGATGTTGCGAACACCATAACCCAACCTTGTGTCCATGTTTGGCTAGTTCTTGTCCTAAATAAATTAAGTAAAGTTCGCCGCCTCCCCTTGACCCAGAGCTACTGCTGACAAATAGAATTTTCATATAATTTATTCAATATCAATAAGTTGATGAAGAGTATCAACCCAATTTTGTGCTCCAGCTTTGGCAGACCACATTACAGACTTTTGCAGAGATTCGTCACTAGCCGTTGCGATCGCGTTGGGGTTTTGCAAGTAATTGGCTAAAATTTGGGTCAAGGCGGCTACATCTCCACTAGGGAAAATGTAACCATTTTTACCTTGCTCAATCAAATCATTAGCCGCACCTACAGCATCAGAGCAAATTACAGGTAGCCCAGCCCCAACCGCTTGATTAACTACCACGCCCCAACCATCGTGACGACTGGGAAGGACAAATATATCTGCTTGGCGAAAGAATTGGGGTAAATCTTCAGGAGCCTGAAACCCTGCATATTCAATGTAATGCCGTGTTGTTTCTGAAACCTCTGTCAACATCTGCGGTAAATCTGCCTCACGTCCCACTAGCAACAAACGAGCTTCTAGACCCTGATTGATCAGTGTTTCAAAGGCTTGCAGCAACAGGTCAACACCTTTACGGGCAATCATTTGACCACAAAACAAAATTGTGACGGGAGTGCGGGGGCGTTGGGGAATTTGTTGGCTAAATGCAGCTAGGTCACAGTAGTAAGGGATATTAAATATAGGTTTGCCAGGGAAACGCTGCTGATAATCTTGCACCGCATGAGAGCCAATTGCGGCGATCGCTTGACATTGTTCTAAAGCTGTAGCTAAGGTCTTTTGTAGTTGGCTTTTGATTCCCCCAGAAGAACCAACCATTTTTTCACCCCAGAATACACAGGGTATCTGTTTAGCTTGGAATCTCAGCAGCAGTTGAGCAGTTACACTCATGTAGCCATTGAGGACTATTACATCTGAGTCAGTAATATTTGGTAAATGCCAGTTGATATGAAATCTTGACAGACCCCAAGCCAGATGAAATCCAGGAAGAATGAACTCGTAAGGCTGTAGCGGTTTTTCTGGCCAAGGGGAGTCTGAGCAAGCAGGTTCTAAATAGAAAACTTTTAAATTTATCTCAGGATGCTGGGATAAAGCGTAGAATATATCTCTTTGATATGGGGATGGAACTATAGCATAAAAAGTAGCCTTAATTTTGGGCTGATGTTTTATATTCATTTACAATACCCCGAAATAATGTTCTTTTAATGATGGGATAGCCAGATAAGTACATATGATGACGAACATTACCAACAAAATGTCTTGCCTTAACTTGTGTGTAGTCAATATCTGCTTGCCAGAACCACATTCCCTGACTATTGACCACATACTCATTCAGAGGTAGTGCTTTGGCACCAGATGCACTCATCATTACATCTAATAGAGTCTGTTCTGTAAAATGGTGATATTCTGCTACACTCCAGCCTTTCATTAGTTCATGACACAGGTCTGTAGACAAGTAGTTTTGAGGAATGTAAAGCAATCCTGAATTAAAATCTCGTATAGTCTTGATATTTAAATCTTTGGCTCTATTAAATATCCAGGGATCAAATGAAGAACAACCAGGTTCAGTGCAGTATAATCCTTGTTCAAGATGTAAAGTTTCTCTAATTTCAACTGGATCAGAAAAAACTAAAATATCTGGATCAGAGAAAAGAATATTAAATTTTTGTTGCAATGATAGCTTCAGAAGAAAAACTTTTCCAAATTTATGATTTGTATAGAATTTATCTAGGGATTCATCTGATAAAAACTCATCATTGATTTGGGAACTTAAACTAACAATCTCGCCTTCTGGAAAAAGTTTAATAAATTGACTGCGCTCTTTTTCTGTAATCTCACCATCGATTACAAAAATTAACCCAAGATATTCTTTTAAAAAGAAAAGCCAGTTCCATGCTGTCCATAGCCCCTCAAGAAAGGTTTTGTGTTGAACTAATACAACTAAATAAGTATTGCTATGTTGAGTTTTAATTGGGGGCATTTTAAGAATTTTCTGCTTGATGGGGTAAGGAAAATTCCTTTGTATTTGTGCAATTCGTCTACCCAATATAAATTTAGCGTTTTTCAGCATGAATACTCACTATGTTTATTTATTAAAATGAATTAGCTATTGTTTGCAAAAATGATGACAGGTTAGATAGTTTGTGATTTGTTAGCTCCTGAGATGAGGATATTTGAGCAAGGTATTCTAAATATTGGGGATTGTGTAAAATTGATTTTAGCTGATATGCGATCGCTTCCCCACTGACTTCATCTAAAAGCCAACCGTTGACACCATCTACCACCACTTCACCACAACAACGAGAAGCAATGATTGGGAGTTTCCAAGCTTGCGCTTCTAATTGAGTTAGTCCAAACCCATCGGAGAGAGTCGGGAATAAAAATACATCAGCTTGTTGATAATATTGAGCTGTTTCGCTACGGTTAACTTGACCTACCCAGCGAATTTGAGGATGTGTTTCTAACTGAGGTGGAATTTCAATCTGCTGAGAACCAACAAGCCAAAACTCAATGGGATATCCTGCCAGTTTTTCTACTGCTGCCAATACAGATGTAATTCCTTTCCGCAAAGTCACTTGTCCCAAAAACAACGCCCTCAAGGGACGCTCTGGAGAAAATGATTCGGGATAGGTGCGACTAAAGTTTTTTGCTGTTTCCGGTGGTGTATAAACTAGGGGAACAACCTGGATTTTATCAGAATTAATACCTGCTTTTTCTAGTAACTGGCTTGACCAATAGGAATTGACCATAATACAATCAGCCAATTCACATTCTTCTCGCCATGTTTGCCAGTAGGCAGCAGGAACGGGTTTCCAGTCTCCCCGATATTGTGGCGATCGCTCATATTCTTGAATAACAATCTCTTCCTCTAAAGGGCCTGGATCGATTTGCCCCAGAATAGTCAACCATCCCTGCTGTTTGGCAAAGCGAAATAATTCTAAGGCAGCATAGCTATAAGAGAATAATATAGAGCGAGTTTTTAATTGTGGAGCTAATTTTTTTAGTCTGTTGATTGCCTGTTTTTGAAACCAATAATTCCGGGCAATCATGCGATCCCAGGCTGAAGTTTTTTGCAGTTTTTGGCTAATTTCAAAACGAATTAGGGAGAGGTTAAAGGCATGAACTGATGCGTGTTGTAGTGCAGGATGAAAGCGTTCTTTGAGTGCTTTGGTAGGTGAAAAAGGTAAAACTGCGAGTGGAGATTGAGGAGCAACCCAAGCATCGGTAATCAGGAAAGCTAACTGTTCATTTTCATGTAAAGCTCTAGGAATAGCATAGTGTTCTCTAGCTCCTATTTGGCAACAAATCCAACTCGTCATATTCAGGTATAAGGTAGTGCTTGCCACTGTTTGTAACATTCCATTGACATATTCTGGCGATATTTTTTGAATTGCTCAATTTCTCTAAAGCCAGCATACTCTCCTTGAAACTGTCCCCAACGTCTGACTTTAATACCTAAACTTAGCCTAGAAACTAAAGTGCGGAATTGCTTAATTAACTTAAGTTGATAAGGGACAAACCAGTCATTCCACAACACATTATTTCTAGCTCCGTAGAAATCCATACGATGCCAATTACGTCCTGTATTAGAAGCTGTGTGATGAATCAAGAAGTCAGGAAAGTGATAACAGTGCAAATTTTTTTGGAAAGCTCTGGCTGCAATTTCCATTTCTTCACCTTGGTGAATCAGTTCTTCTCGATAACCGCCTAATTGCAAGAATCTTTCTCGATGAAGAAGATGACCACAGCCTACAAAACATCTAACTGGGTAAGGTTGGTTATCAAAAGACTGGTTTTGATATTCTGCAAGTACAGGGTTATAAATTGGGAAGCTAAGACAGAATAGATTATCTAGTGATTCGGCAAATTCAACCGCAGCTTCTAAGGAGCCAGATACAGGATAAGAGTCATCATCTAAACTGAGATAATATTTAGTCTGTATCAACTGTGCTATTTGGTTACGGCGGACAATTAAGCCTTTTGATTTCGTAAATCGCTGGAGTTGAATTTGCAGTGATAAATCCGCAATATTAAAGGGACAAGGTTCATCAGAAGCATCATCAAAAATTAATACAGGTAATGCTTCTAAACCTGCTTTACTAATATTAATGAGTGCAGTTTTTAAATCCTGCCAGCGATTCTTAGTTGTAATGCCAATGGTGACTAAGTTCGCCAAGTTTTCAGTTACAGTCATTGCTCACTTCGGTATTTAATCACTTTTGCGGGAACTCCAACTGCGATCGCCTTTTCTGGTATATCTTTTGTTACCACACTACCCGCACCTACTACAGCGTCGTTACCAATGTTGACACCTTTGAGGATTGTAACGTTAGCGCCAATCCAGACGCGATCGCCGATTTTTGTTGGTTTGGAAACCATCGGTTGTCCTAGCGGTGGTAAAGTTAAATCCAAGCCATGATCATGATCGGTAATATAACAACCAGGGCCTACGCCACATTGTTGACCAATAGTTAACGATAAAGTCGCATCTAAAAATGTATTACGGTTAATGTAAGTGTAAGCACCAAGATAAATTTTGGGATGGGGTAGGGGTTCACCACTACATAGTAATGTTACACCTTGATCCAAAGCGCAGAAACTTTCGATTTCTATATCATCGAAGTTGCGAGGAATATCAATTTCTCGCATCCAGACATAGCCATGTAGTTTTACACCCATAGCTTTGTAGTAGAAATTACGCCAACGGCTCCCCAAGCCTTGTTGAATTCGCTGTATGAGGAGCAGTCCACTAGCAGTGATATTCAAGGTTAACTTCCGTGTTTCAGACTACTTGAGGGATTTTTATCAGCAAGGATTTGTGCGATCGCTTGCAGTTTACCATTCAATACTAAAGGTAGCGATACCCAGCCTTTTTTTGATGTTAAAGATGCTGAAATGCCAAAAAGTTGTAATACTATTAGCTTGATGTAATCTCCTAAACTACATCTTTGAAGAATTTGCGTCATCACATAATGACGGTTAACCAAATCCATCTTTGCTAACACACCGGGATTATTTTTGTGATCTCCTGGTTGACTGTCGTGAAATATCCGCGCAGTTCGAGCGTTAGCTAACTTCCATTGTTTCCCCACCATCAGAGAAAGCGTCACATCCTCCATCAGCGAATATCCCGTAAAGTTACCTGGAAACAAAGGTTTTGGTAATGCTTCTCGCCTATAGAGTGTGCAGGTGGTGTTTAGCCATTCTACAGGGACAATTTCTGGTAAATTGGGGTCATCTTCTGGTAACAAATTTAATCCTGGGCCGATGCACTTACCAGCGTAGCTTGTTTCTAAACGACCATGCAAAAAACGGAATAAATTACTACTAATGCGTCCAGGTGGTAAATAGCGTTGATTTGTAATCATGGCATTAACACCACCCAGGTGAGCATCACTTTCCAATGCAGCCCATAATCTTGCTAAACACTCCGGCTCAAGTAAAATGTCATCATCCATCAGCCAAATCACATTTTGGCTAGCGTGAAGCATGGCTTGGTTACGCTGGGTGGCTGCGCCTATTTCTGTTGCTCGATAGTATTTAATTTGGGTAGCCAGTTCGGGAATTTGACTCTGGCAAAGTTCTTGTGTACTGTCATCGCTAGAGCCATCTACGACAATCATCTCAGTCGGCTGTACCGATTGTTGAGCAAGACTATTAAGTGTTCGAGCTAAGGGTGCGCTACGGTTCCGTGTAGGCACAATAGCAGAAATAGGTAATAAATTGGACATGGACTTTTTTATTGCAAATCAATTTGTTGAAATAGTTGCTCAAATCTACGTTTCCAAGTGTGTTCATGCAAAGCTCGCTGATAACCTGCTTCCCTGAGTTTTTCTGCCATCGAAGGATGATTCAAATAAAACTTTGACTTATCTAGCAACTCATCAGGTGAACGGTAAGTATCAATCTCTTTGCCCAGTTCATAAAATTCTCCGATTTCCTCTGTATAACCAGTCAGGTAGCAAGTACGACACATGGGAGCTTCAAAATCCCGTAGGCGTACATGGGGAATTAATTTTGAACCAGGACGGCTATCAGCCCAAACGTTGCTGAAGTTGAGAACTATTTCATATTGTGCAAATGTCTCGCTAATATTTCTAGCAAAGCCACGAGCAACCGAGGCCAGTATTGGTGTTATTTGACGAGTTTGTTTTCTATAGTGTAACTGGCTCAAAGTTCGCTGAATGCCGTTGATAATGCCTTCTTTTTTCAGAATCTCCCAGGCTGTGTAAGCATAACTTCTGAATTTACCTGGCTGAAGTAATTGTCTGCCTAAATACTCATTTGGTTGAGTTTCTGGGGGTTGATCATGAGTGTTGACAGAATCGTAGCTCCATCCACTACCGTAAATATCTACAGGAATTTGGTTGACAATCAGATGAGCCAGCAAGCGATCGCGATCAGCATATCGTTGACCAACAAAACAGGCTTTGGGCTGACGGGTAACATCGGTGACAGGATGATAAACATCTGGATCTGCTCCCATTTGTACCCAAACTGGATTAGCTCCTACTTTTAAATAACTTTGTTTCGCATCTTTTTCGGCGTGCCAAGAGAAATTCACCTTAGCAGCAATTTGTGATACCAATTCAAATTGGTAAATACTATTGCAATAAAAGTTAACTGTAGGGATACCTAGTTGATGAATTTCCTCAAATCCAGCAGGATCGAAATGAGAGTTATAAAAGTAGCTTAAAAACAAATCAATAGGCTTTTGATGATGAGCTTGTCTAACTTCATCCAGAATTTTTTGAGTAATTTGAGAGCGAACTTCTTGCTCTTGAGTCGTAAAGTTGTCAGGAATCTGCATGAATCGACTGGCTGGCAACAAATCAACCTGTGATTCTATGATTTCATGCCCTAATTGTTGTAATGTTGGATAAAAATTATTACTCCACAATTCACCATAGAAATAACTGCGATTCATGGAATGGCGAACTGCTGTGAATACTCTCATATTTTTATGAAAAGTCGGAAAGGCGTTCTTCTGGGATTAGAATAATGTTTGTATAAGCACTTAGCCAAATATCCTCTGTCAAACATACGAAAGAATTTGTTTTTGGATTTAACATTTTTAATACGTATGAATGTTTTTTAGCTAAATTCTTTAAATCTTCGGGATGCGCTCCAAAACTTGGCTATGTGTTAGTTCCATATTCGGCGATTACCACAGGTCGAAAACTCGACAGAACATAACTTGCTGATTTAAGTACGTTTATCTCTCCGCCTTCAATGTCTATCTTCACAACATCAACTTTAGACAAACCTAGTTCTTTGACAATCTCATCCAAAGTCCGACCTAATACTTTAAAACTTTGAACGGATTCACCTTTAACTAAACCACCTTTGCGTAAACTAGAGTAAACATCTCCTTCGACTGGCACAAAAAGCTCAACTTCTTGTTTTGATTCTGTTGTCAAAGCGCAATGAATTGGCATCCCAAAGTTATTTAGTTTTAAGTTTTTCTCTAAGAGATTAAAGGTTATGGGATTTGCTTCTATAGAGATTACTTTCCCTGTTTTACCAACTAATGTATTAGCTAATACTGAAAAGTAGCCTATGTTCGCTCCACAATCTATAAATACATTTCCGGGTTTTAAAAGATATTGCAAAGCAGATCTAACATCAGGCTCGTATGTGTCTACACCTGGATAAAAACAGTGTGTAAAGGAATGACCTGGTTCTAATAATAAACTACCGCCCTCTGTTAAACGGTGAACCAACGGTTTATTAGGATTGAGTGACCAATACCATTGTCCATAAAAACTACGCGCTACTAATTTAGCACTAAGCCAAGCAGCTTCTTGATCAGTAAAAAGTTTTTTTATAAATCTCCAAATATTCATAATTTTAACTCCTTATCAAGTAATAATTATGTTTAAAAATACTTTGAAAAAATCTTTTAGCTGATGCTAATTTCTCAGATGTAGAAAATCCAAATAATCTGTAGCATATTTTATATATGCGGGGTACTGTATTGCCTGATGGCATAAAGGTTTTCTTTGTACCGAGATTATTTACGATATCTATAGCCCATTGTTCGTTAAAGTTCCAAATAATTCTCGCACACTCAAATTTATTTTGATGAATTATTTCTAAATAAGTATTGTAATTTTGAGGTTGAGTTGCTTCTATATATTTTTCAATACGATCAATAATTTCGAGTCTTCGTTTGTAAGTTTCAGATATTCGTTTAGAAGAAACTGTATTTTTGCCAAAAATTCTATATACAGCCCCAGATTTTGGAGAATATAAGAAGTTTTTATGTCCAATTAAAAATCGAGAGTATAATTCATGTTCTTGACAACATGGCTGGTCAATTTTCCAGGCTCCCAATTCAATGATTGTTTGTTTTCTCCACAGACAACCTCCAGTTTGAGGTAGCTGCCATTTAATCAATAGTATCCAAGGATCATCAGGTTCAGGAAGAGTGGATACATATTTTTCATGATTGTTGTTAGGATATTCAACAATTACTGGACTATAAATAATATCTGTCTCATATCCGTTATTATTTAAATAACTAATTTGGTCTTCTATCTTGTCTGGTAAAAGATAATCATCTGCATCCAGATATTGCAACCATTCTCCTGTGCTAAGTTCTAGCAATCGATTTCTGGCTACATTACCACCTTGATTTGACCTTGTTTCCCAACGAATTGAATCACCAAAGCTTTTTATAATTTCTAAACTTCGATCTGTAGAACCATCGTCTACAACAATTACTTCTTTGTTGGGATATGTTTGATTTAAAGCACTCTCTATTGCCTGAGCAATCCACATCTCGGCATTATAGCAGGGAATAAGAATACTTACCAACGGGTGAAAAATATCTGACATTGGGATTGTTACTAATGCTCAGTATGTAGTAGTATAGAAGTTATACAAATTATTAATTTTAAGTATTAAGATTGCCAAACAGAATTGGATCTAGTAGCTTATGAATAAGCAACGTCTCATCTAAAGGCATAATTTCACTTTCTATTAATCCTGAACGTAGGCAGTTAATCACCTCTTCCGCCTCAGCCCGAAAACCGATATTATCATATTTATTAACAGACTTCTCCTCAGTAAGGATCGCATTCAATTTAGTAAAAATGCGAGTAAGTTTCCTTCCTAAGTGATCAGTAATAGATTGTGAGCGAATATCCTTCAGGCTAACAATATCAAGAGAGGGAGCATTGATAAATGAATCATCAATATGAAGGCTACCATCTTGAGCATAGATAGCAACTTTATTAGACAGAGTAGCACCTTCACTGTAAAAGACGCTTGCAACTTTATCTGGATAGTGAAGCAGCAGCGCCCCTGTTTCATCACCTCCTTGAGGATTGGGGATGATATGTGAAGAGACAGTATCTGGTTTACCAAGAAAATATATTGCTAACGAAACTGTGTAACAACCAAAGCTTAGGGAAGCACCCCGGCCTTTCAAGGCGGTATCTAAACGATTCGGATCTTTTTGATAACCAAGTTCAGCATGTAAAGTGCGGATATTCCCAATCTTATTTTCATCAATAGCTTGCTTAGCCATCTGGATCAAAGGGTTAAAGCGCATCCACATCGCTTCCATACAAAAAAGTTGTTTGTGCTGTGCCTTTTGAATAACAGCTAGGGCTTCAGCATAATTACGAGTAAATGGCTTTTCACAAAGAAGGGCTTTATTTGAATCTAATACGAGATTACAGTGATATAAGTGCATATGAGTTGGAGTGGAGACGTAAATAACATCTATCTCCGGATCTTTGCACAGAGCTTCATAACTATCATATGCTTTTATATCTCTAAACTTCTGGCAGAACTTTTGAGCATTCTCAAATTGCCTAGATGCAACCCCAATCAATCTACCAGCTTTGATTTTGACCAATTGTTCAGCAAACTGCTCGGCAATTCTTCCTGTACCTAGAATCCCCCATTTAATTATTTGATTTTTGTCAAATTTTTTCACTGGCATCCTCTAACTGAAGTTAATAAAACTTTAGCAATAGTCTTCAAATCCATTGCAAAGGTTCTATTGGCAAAAAAGTTGTCTCAATTTTGCGCCTGTAGTTGAAGCGTTCTGGATGCTGCAAAGCCTCAATTTGCTCCAGTAAATGAATGCCAAACTCTCCCGACAACCTATGAGGCCTTCCTTCTAGAATTGCATTAGCCATATCATGGGGACCGAGCATAAAGTCTACCCGCTTACCTGAAGTTGCTCGAATGGTTGACTGCGGTAACGCAAAAGGCACTTTTTCATATATTTGAAATTCATCGAGCGGCCAGGGAATGAATTGCTCGAAATTTTGCAGCCTGGTGCGAATCCGATTAATTAAATTCTCGACACGCTTCACATTTTGATGAATAGCATTTCTACGTAAAAAGACTGGCTCTGTATCATTACGTAGGTAACGAACAAAAAGATAACCATCATCACCGACAATCAATAACGACTTATCTTGTGGAGCCACTAAACCACAAGTTACCCGTGCCACAACGCCATCATCATATTCAATACAGCCAACACTAAAATCTGGTGCCATTGAATCAACGACAATGCCCTTGTCAGAAATTTGGCATGAGGAAAAAGCACTTACCCACCGAGCAGGACCAAAAATGGTCGTAAGACAAGATAAGAAGTAGGCGGCATGCTCATAGGTACAACCAACTTCAAACTCATCTTTAGCCGGCCACGGTACGCCAAACTCATTGCGCCATTCCCAAGGACGCATATGCGGGGCGATCATGCCGTCGTCGTAGTTGGCGTAGATCAGTCGTACTTTACCGATCTGCCCTTCCTTTACTGCTTTCCAAACGGTCTGAGCGGTATTGCCAAGCAGGTTACAGGGAGCGCAACCGATCCGTAAACCCTTCTCGTAGGCATAGTGAAGTAAATCTTTTGCCTGGGAGATATCCATAGCCATAGGCTTCTCTGTATAAACATGCTTACCAGCATCCAGGCAGGTTTTAGACACAGCATAGTGACTACGAGGGTTGCTCAAATTTAAGATTAATTGAATCGATTGATCATCTAATAGTGATTCAAGGGTTTGATGAGGGGTAACTGCATAATGTTGGCAGAAGCGATTTAGGTTTTCTTGATTTAAGTCAAACGCCCCCTTAATCCTAAGGTTTGAATATGATCTTGAGTTTTTTGCATAAAAATCAGAGACATACCCACAACCGACGATTCCAATATTCATAACATTAAGAAACTACTGATAAATTGATTGGTTAAAACCAGTTTCTAGCCAATAGACATATCCGCAAATGAACCTCAAACCCTTATAAATCAAAGTCTAAAATCTAATTTTCGGATAAGTCTAATAAATTCTTATGTTACTCCTTGGCTTTAACTAGCAATTTTGATAAGCTATTTTAGTTAATTTGCCTATTTTATCCCAGTCCAGGCGATCGCACTCCTGTTTAACTAACTGACTTAATGCACTCAAGTCTATCTGTGTACTTTCTTTGAGGGCGTGCAATAAGCCTTGGTTATCTTCTGGTGCATACAATAACCAATCAGCAGCACCTATGGTTTCCACAATACCACCAGTACGAGGAGAAATAATTGGTTTGCCATAGGACATTGCCAAAATGATACTACCGGAAGTTAAAACCCGCTCAAAGGTAAACACTACTACATCGGCTGCACTAAAATAAAGATGTATGCGGTCATCTGCGATAAAATCTCTGCGCAGAATAACTGCTTCTGTCTCAGAGGCTTGGGTGGCTAGCTTTTGTCCATATACTTCATCCAAAGCTTGTCCTGCTATTAATAGGGTGGTTTCTCCCAGCAATTTCCTATTTTCCCGCCAGACTTGCAATAAACGTTCAATTCCTTTATATGGACGCAACGTACCTAAGTTTAGGTAAATGCGCCCATCTAGGGGAAGGGCCAAACCTTTCCTAGCTTCTAATTTATCAATTGGACTGTTGTAAAATTCTCGATAGTGTCCATGAGGAATCACCTCGGTTTTTAATTTATCAAGCTGATAAGTTTGAGAAAATTCTTTTAACGCTGAGGCATTATGAAAAATAACTCGGTCTGCTAGCTTGAGTAAAATCTGTTGAGTCCACTGTTCTAAACCTGGAAACTGGGAATTGTGAGAAGTATAATTGTGAACTGTCCAGACTACTTTTACGCCTCTCCACTTAGTCAGCAGAATATCAATTAAAAATTTAATTGCATAGATTGATTTAGTAAGTAAATTTTCTCCTTTGAGATAGGGACTTAACCAATGAAGATGTAATACATCTACCTTGTTTGTCTGAGCTTTAATCGCTCTCAAAATAGGGAATACCCGAAGATATCCTAAGGGAAATAATACTTCGATGCCTTCACTTTGCAAAGCTTTGGCTAAGAGTGTTTGATAGGGGTTAATCTCAACCGAATATGGCATCATCAAAACTCTTAAAGTTTGCGATGAAGGAGTATTATTACTCATTTTTGCAACTCCTTAAGGAATTTGTTCTGCACGAGATGCCGAATACCCTCGCTGTACATCAAGTGTCTAATTTTACCGACATAATGGCGACAAGGAGAACCGTTAATACTACCTTCTAAGTGGACATCGTAAGCAGGAGGTAACAGTTCTACACCAAAACGGGAGCTACACAAAGCATAAATTGTCTGCTCAATGCGCCAGAAGTGTCCAATAATATTAGGCAGTGCCAGAAATTCTTCTATCCAATCAAAAGATAGCGATTGCTTGTGAATTAGTCCCAAGCCAGAATTAACTCTTTCAGCTAACTCAAAACCTAAATGGGTTTTGACTTCTTCTGGTTCTACGGTGTAAGCACTAGCTACATCAGAATTGAGTGTATTGAGTTGATAGTCTGGGTTTTCAATGCGGTTGAGTAATTCGGTTGGTGCTGCAAAAAATAAGATGTCGCTGTCTAGTAGCAACATGCGATCGCTCTGCAAATATGCCGCAAAATCAAATACTTTGGGTGAGAGGTGATTGGTTTTGCGAAAATCCAAACACCGAGGATATGCTTCTAGTAATGCCAAGACTTTTGCATCGGCTTCTTTCCGTGAGATAATCCGAGCATTTGGAAAGTGATATTCTAAAGTTTTTAGTTGTTCTTCAGTTAAAGTCCCATCGTCATGAATACATAAAGCATAGTCTCGCTGAGAACAATAATAAAAAGATTTCAAAGCCCAGACTAAATTGAGCCAATCATTAGCAGAAGTCAGGACATGAATTTCACAAGTGTTATCATAGGTAGTTGTAATAGGCTTGGAATCTAATATTTGTTTTCTGACAATATCTCTATAGTAAGCAGTATGTAGCCCATGTTTATACTTCTGCTGAAAATTGAGTACAAGAGACCCTATAGACATAAGTTCAAACCTGTCAATATTAATTAAATACAATATCTATTTGAATTTTTTATTTTAATTGCGTAAATGAGTTATGTATCTTTTTATTTTTTGCATTAAATAATTGTTGCTCCGACTTGATTTAAATTCATTAAGCTGCTGAGTCACATTTAATAATAAACCCTCTAATTGCTCTCCTCCCAGTCTAAGTCGATTACTAACGGACTCAATACGAGATGAAATACTGTTAATGTTACTTTTTAAGTAGTTCAATTTTAACGGCAATTGATCATACTCAAATGCTCCTATACCCAAATCAGAGAGTTGATTATCATCCAACAGTCTTGTCACTTTGTCGTCATAGAGAACAGCAATAAAAGGAATCCCTATTTGCAGCGCAAAAACAATGGAATGAAAGCGACTGCCAATCAAGTAACTGCATTCATAAAGTGGGGCAATAGAGAACTCTTGATGAATATTTTCATAGCCTAGTTTATGAAAAATATCTGAGTCGTGCTTTACTCCAAAACGTAAAGGGAAAGGAACAGTTTTACCAATTTGTCGGATTAATTTACCCCAAATGATTGGGTCATATCCTTGAGGATGCTTTGATGCCAAGCTAACTGCTATTGTCTCACTTTTCGGATTGTTAGTCCTGAATGAATAGGGAATCATCCAGGTAAGATCAGGTAGCACTCTCACCTTTGGGTGGTAATCTAGGAGTTGATGACTTTTTTGATCGCGGACGACAAACAAGGTGGCGTTGTCAGCCATCCACAGCAGATCAGGTTTCATATCATCATTGAGTTCATTGATTCCTAAACCTACCACTCCAAAGGGTTTTTTACTATTTTTCAGCCAAGTTTTAATCTGTTGCCAGATTCCCACTTTTGCCCAAACTAAACCACCACCACCAATAAGAATAAAATCAAACCATTCCATTGAGGGCGGCTCCTGGTTATGAGGAAGTAATACAACATTGTGTGGGTACAGAGCATGGACAAGTGCCTGACCCAGCCTGTCATCACCGTAGTTGAGATGGTGGTAGTAGCCAAATACCGCTATTTTCATTCTTAAGTATTTTGTAGATAAATTTAAGCTCTCAGCATCAATCGTTGAATATTCACAAATCTTTCTTTAATAAGAAGTAATGTTTCCCAAATAGCAGAACCTTTTTGTTGCCCTAGGATGAAATTAATCAGTGCCCAGTATGTTTTAGTCGCTAACGGTTTACGCTTGAAAATCTTGAGTAAATACTTAAAACTGGAGTGATAAAATCTTGATTCTCTTGCAATCACACACCACTTACAGTGTGCTTCGTATTCTGGCTCGTAGGTTTTGAGTTTTGCTGGTGAAGAAGATTCAATCAAGTTTTGCAAGGAAATGGTAGTTGCATCAGCATCAGCAAGTGATGAAAGTTGCAAGTCTTTGATGACTCGTTGATTTATTGTCTGTTTAATTTCATGAATTCTCGCTGAATTTCTTGTATGAGTAATGCTACTAATGTGCCAGCGATACCAAAGCAGACGGTCAGGTAAATTTGCTAATTTCCCGTGTTTTGCTAGCTTGAGAAACAAATCTACATCTTCAAAGTGATATTCTTGAGTGTAGCCTCCTACCAACCGAATTAATTCTGTTCGCATCATGACTGTAGGGTGGCAGATGCGTGAACCTTGCCATTGGACGAGTTCTTGGACAATTTCCTCATGCTCTTGAGTAATTTTTGGTTGGCAAATTACATCTCCATCAGGATCAATCACTGTTAATGCAGTCCCCAAGGCTACACAATCTGGGTTTTGCTCTAGGTAATCCACTTGCAATTCAAAGCGTTTAGGATCTGCGATATCATCCCCATCCATTCTGGCTATATACTTGCCCGTGGCAACACTAACTCCCTTTTGTAGAGTTCTGCACAAGCCCATGTTAGGGTGATTATGCACTTTGACTCGTGGATCGATTTGGGTATATTTTTGAGCGATCGCTAAACTACCATCAGTAGAACCATCATCTAAAAGCAGTAATTCAAAGCTCCTATAAGTCTGGTTAAGAATACTTTTAATTGCCGCTTCTAAATACCGTTCATTGTTATAAAAAGGAAGTATAACGGAAATAATAGGAGAATCTATCATATTACTTGTATCAACTAAAGTGTCTCCTCAACATGAGTCAAGGTTAGCTCTGCAAGCTTGCGAAAATCCCCTGTTAGAAATTGCAGCAGAGGTCTTACGCACGTTATTGTTTTAATGCCGTAGATGTACCTTAAATAAAACAGAGAACTACTTAGCGTAGAGCAACAAATGTCTATTTTATTTTTAGATACAAGAACTTCTATAGGTAACTTTTGTTCACCTTGTATGTAAATTATGTTGTTTGATGGAATTATTTGTTTAATGTCTTCAAATAGAGGTTTTTGATTACGAGGATGTTCTTTCCAAAAAATCTGATAACCTTTCTCTGCTAACTGTTGTATGACATGAGCAAAGGCGGATGCTTCAGCCTGCCTAGGAAAGTAATGCAGATGACTTAAATTAGAACCAAGTAATAAAGCTGTTTTACCATTTTGTATCGATATTTCTGGATAAAATTGGCATTGGAGACGATGATTAAGCTCTAAAAATAAATTTTTTAACAGAGAGGGTTCTATGGAGTCTACAGGAATTTTTGATAAAACTGATGAAACAGGAATTTCTCCCCCTAGAACTGAATAAAATTTTTTAATTCTTTTAATATGAGTACGTTTTACACCTTGGTGTTGCCAGTCAAAATGGTTGTCTAGCAATCCCATCACTAAATTTTTATAGTTAGCAACTGTTGTTTTGGGATGAGCCAAATCAACAGATGGTAATTCAATTAAATATTTAGTTTGTGCGTAGGTATGCAATCCATCTTCATATAACAGAATTTTCGCTTTATCAAATATATCTGCACATAAACGCTCATCTAGAAATTGAATCTTACATAAACATATTTCATCCACTAATGAGGGACTGGCAATCTTGAACTTGTTTAGAATTTGCTGTACAGAAGGGTGTCTGTCCTTATCCAATTCCTGATTCCATTCAGAAGTTGTCCAGTCAACTCGGATAACTCCTTGCCAATTCCAAAATTTTTCACTAATTGTTTCAACAAAATCTACTAATTTTTGATTGCTAGTTTTACGACTGTAGAGAATAAGATAATCTCTATAGTAAAGGTGGGGATTATGTTGTTGTTCCTGCCTAAAAGCAGCAACTAGCATACATAACTGCCAGATACCATTGACAAATGCAAATCTAGTTTTCATTGGAACTAAAACCAATTTTCCAATTTTTCAAAAGCAATCCAAAATCCTTCACCTTCGTTTTTATGACCCTGCCAAATTTCAGGGATAAAAGACGCATTTGGCGCGGTCTTATTTAAGTCTTCTGCTAAAGCTGGAAAATCAATTTCGCCTTCACCAATCTGTAAGCCTTCACCGTCCAAACCCTCGGAATCAGCAATATGTAAATGTGCTACGTAAGGCCCGACTTGCTGAATAAACTCTTTAAATGACCATTTATGGTGATTACAGGCTAATTTAGAGTGTGATGTATCTAAACAGACTCGATACCCATGTTGACGGCAAAACTCGGCGGTGTCTTGGGGATCAACAAATAGGTTATGATATCGCTGACCGCCAAAGTGCCAAGGGAATGGCGGCATGGTTTGAGGAATGACTTCAACACCTGTAGCATCAAGCTGGGAAAGGCTATCACTGAGTAACTCATAAAGTCGCTCTCGTTGCGATCGCCCCAAGGGTGCATCTAATGTAAACCCACCCACGTTAGTCACGATACAGGGACGCGCAGCCCGCTTAAAGTAAGGTTTGAGTTGTCGGGTAATCTCAATTACTCGTTGCAGTTCAGCAATTGAACGCTGGCGATAAGCTTCATTTGGCGAACACAGATCGAGCAAATGATCACCAGCAAATAATTCTGGTGCATGAACTACTAAATCTAAATCCCAAGGTTGGTCAAAAAACTGATGAATATCCTGTTCTAAATCTTTGTAACTGAGGTGAAACTCTAACAGATCAGGATTTGTTTTGGCGATCAGAGCCTGAAAGTCATGGTAGCGAACAGGTAGCCCCCAAGGACGGTTGAATTTATATTGACGCGCTTCTACTACTGCGTGTTCTAAATCACTGGGATAGAAGAAATCACCAGCTTTCAAGTTGCGTTTTGCCCGTTTCCCAATCAGTTCGGCTTTGCGATTAGGCTGTAAACCTTTACCTGGGCTTTTCACTGCAATCATGGCTTCAGTGATAATTTCCCCTACTGTCAAATCGCAGTTAATCACTAAACTTTTGGCTAATGTTTCTCGGTTTATCAGTTCTCCTTGGCTGATTTTGCGTTCACCATCTCCCCCAAGGGACTGCTCAACTTGGCGAATTCCCTCCACCATCAGGCGAAATTCATCTGGTAATAGGCTAACTTTGTGATCGTTGCCTTCCATTGTTTTGTCTAGGGTGAAGTGTTTTTCAATTACTTTAGCACCCTTAGCTACAGCGGCGATCGCTACATGAATTCCCCTCTCATGACCAGAATAACCAACGGGACAGTCGCCAATTTCCTTTAATCGTTCTAGGTAGTTGAGGTTAACATCTTTGAAGGGAGCTGGATAAGTTGAGTTGCAGTGTAGCAATACATACATCGCGCCTAAACGCTTGAGTAAGGTCGCTGCTTCGGATATCTCTTGTTCTGTCGCCATTCCTGTAGAACATAGCAATGGCTTACCTGTTTTCGCCAAGGCTGTTAATAGGTCATGATTAGTTAAATCAGCAGATGCTACCTTATATGCTTGCATCCCGTACTCTTCTAACAAAGCCAGACTTTCTAAATCCCAAGGAGTACACAAAGGTAAAATCCCCTGAGAACGGCAATATTCAAAGGCTGCAAACAGTTCTTCGGGAGAGAGTTGAAAGCGAGATAGTAAATCTAATGTGTACTGTGAACCTAAATCCTCACTCGCATCATTAGCATTACCCGCATTGCGGTAGAGAGATCTGAGATCCCGCATTTGGAATTTAGCACAGTCAGCCCCTGCGGCTATAGCTTTATCAATTAACTGCTTTGCCAGTTCCAAACTACCGTTGTGGTTATTACCAATTTCCGCAATTACAAAGGTAGGAGATTTTGCATCAATGATAAAATCACCAATGCGAATACCCTCGGATTTACGGCAAGCAACTGCTACTAAATGGCGGTTTTTATCTAAAAGTGGGATAAATTCAATTTCGTTAGAAAAGTAAGATTGAATCTTTGCCGGGTCTTCTGTGTAATCTACATATTTATAGTTTTTGTTAGAAATTTTCGAGACTGGTTGATTTAAATTAATGGTGTCTTGCTGCACTAACCAACGGCGAAAGTCACCATCAGTCAGGACACCTTCTAAAACACCTGCTTCAGTGACTGAAAAGATAATGCGATTTTTGTTGTCGCTGATTTTTTTCAGTGCGTTAATTATATCGTCTTCAGCAAAGACGATATATTTGGATAAGTTCTTGTCTATAATCATCTGTTATGTTGTTTAAATACTAAACTGACTGTTTACTAAGCAAAAATTCCACATATTCAAAATCTTCTAAAGAATCTATTTCGTGACTTTGTTCTTCATTCATCACAAACAGAGATATTTTGCCACCCAATCTGTTATTGAACTCTTTTATTACCCAAGGTTTAAAGATATAAATTGAACCATTTTCCATATATTGGGGATTCATATCTTGGCGGAGAGGACGTTGGTGATAGTCATAGTTGATGGACTGGGCAACGCCATTGACTTGATGCCAAAGAAAGCGATGGGTGGGTGAGACAGATAGTAAAGAATCTGCATTTTCTAAACGTAACTGCTCGATAGCGCGATCAATATCAGAGCCAGTACGCAAGGGAGATGTACATTGTAAAAATACTACCAGTTCAGGGTTGACACCTGTTTTTTCAACTTCACTTAAAGCATGGATGAGAGCAGATTCAGATGATGCTGTATCTGTAGCAAGTTCTACTGGACGTTCAATTACTTCTGCCCCATAGTTACGCGACACAGATGCAATTTCTGTGTCGTCAGTGGATATATAAACTTGGTCTACTAAATGCGCTTCTTGAGCATCCTCTATGGAATAAGAAATCAGAGGTTTGTCCTTAATTACACGTATATTTTTCCCAGGAACTCCTTTAGAACCTCCTCGTGCTGGAATAATGCTTATTACTGTCATTGATAAAAATTTCTCTATAATTTTTGGTTTTTACCTTTAATTGAAAGCTTGTTAATCACTCTATAAAATTAATTACATTTGTAGCATCTTCCGCCAGCTTCTCAACTATAGTTTTAATTTTATTTCTCCTTTGTTCTCCATCTTCGAGAATTTTTTGAGCTAGTTTGAAAATTTCTTGGCACTCTTGTAAAGATGGATAAGCAGAAAACTCTACGACATTTTCATGCTCCAGAACTTCTTGTAAGCTTTTAGTCTTGTGTGAATTAGAACCTAGAAATATACAAGGAGTTCCTCCTAATGAGGCCATAATGGATGGGTGATAACGCCCAGATATAAACACTTGGGCATGAGCTAGAACAGTTGCCGCCAGTAAAATAGGAGTTTGTACTGGTACTATGGGAATATTTGTCTGTGATGCAACTTGTTGTAAAAATCTATCACCTCCACAGCTTTGAACTAAAACAAGATTAATTCCCAGATTTTTTAGGGTATTGACTAATTCAATGTATCTGGGAATTGCTCTTTCCTGATCCCACGCTGCTAACGAACTTCCACCAACACAAATATAAGGTTTGGATAAATCTAATTTACCAAAGTACGATTCTTGCTCAGGAAAAGGTATTAAGAAATCGCCGTTAATAATTTTAGGGTCTTGATGCTCACGAAAGTATCGAAACCAACTGAATAAAGCATCAGGAATATATTTGCAGTTAATATCTAGATTGGCTGATTTCAAGAAATCAAACGATTCTTTATCTCTTACCGCAACAAAACTGGATTCAAGAAACTTCTGCACTGTGTATGCAAAAATTTCTTCATTATGACCAGTTCGAGGACAGTCAGAAATCATGCCGTTGAGGAAATATATTTTTTTGCCAAAATGATTAGCCAAATCAGCTAATAATAGAAAAAATAGCGTATCTCTTCTTGGCGGATTTGAAAATATGAAAGTACCCTCTGCGTTAACAACAATAGCATCACAATCTAAAACAGCATTATATATAAAATCAACGTTTTCATTCTTACCTTGATATTTAAGAAATTCGGTTAAATTATTTTTACAATCGAGTTTTAAGTAGTCGGTACTGTTTTCAATAAAATTAATTCCAGTTTGAAGAACATCTTTTTTCTTCACAACAAGATTTTTTATTCTCCGGTAAAATCTTTTATAAAACCTGTTATGGTCGTATGTTATGTTAGCACCTAATCCAGCTTTAATGTCAAAAGCTATATAGTTACCATAGATAACCTTACTAACATGAAATTTCTTATCTAATAATTGTCTTAAGGCGATGGAGGTAGCCCTGCAACCCCAATTTGATCTGTTTCTATTATCTCCAACATAAAGCAGTTTCATAATCAACGAATAGCCTGTAAATTTAATATTTTAGTTAATAGTAATCTAGGACAATCTGGATTTTTTAAATTTAAGAGCAGTAATTAAAATGCCATGTTCGAGGTTGATAAAATTTGCATTTACTCATGCTTGCATCTCCTTTAACAACAAATCTGTATGATTCAATAGTGTCAAATATAAAATGCTTACCTTGTCTAACATTAATGTTAGCTGTGTAAATCCCTGGCTTAAATCCTACATATTGCATATCAATTACTATTTCACATTTACCTGGGTGAGCATTAAAAACTCTATCATCCATTAGCCCACTCAGAAATAAAACAGTATCATTTTCTCCGCCCACTTCACGCACTTCTATGCGTAAGCTAACATCTTCTATGTACCTATGTACCTTAAGCTCGGCACAAAAGCTAGCAGGTTCTCCGCTAGTAAGAAAATCGAGTATTTTTCCCTGTGCATCTTTGAGAGCAAGAGAAGTTATATCTATTCCAGAACTTTGATCTGCTGTTTTCTCTTTGAGATACATTGCTCCTTGAGCAACTTCTACACCATCTAGAAATAGGTCTTCTTCATATTTACTAATAATTGTTTCTGTATTGCCAGAAAGTAATAACTTACCGCGACGCAAATAAACAGCAGAAGTGGCAACTGCCATAATTGCCATAGAGTTGTGACTAACAAATATAAAAGCTGTTCCTTGGCGGCGAAGCTCACTCAGTTTACGTGTACATTTACTTCGGAATTTGGCATCACCAACCGCTAATACTTCATCTATTAATAAAATATCTGGCTCTGTATGAATTGCACAAGCAAAACCCAACCTTGCAGCCATCCCAGAACTATAACTTTGCACTGGCGCATCTATCGCCTCACCAATCTCTGCAAACTCTACAACCTGATCAAAGCACTCATCAATTTCCTCATTGGAAAGCCCCAAAATTGACATATTGACGTAAACATTCTCTCGTCCTGTCAAAACTGGGTTAAATCCTGCTCCCAAAGCAATCAACGGCGCGACTCTACCTTTAACTTCTACCGTTCCTGCATCCGGTTTAATTAGTCCGCTAATAATCCTTAAAAGTGTAGTTTTACCAGCCCCATTCGCCCCTACTAATCCTAATGCTTCCCCACGACGCAATTCTAGGCTGACATCCTTCAACGCCCAAAACTCACTTTTGCGTAGTACATCGCTACTTTTGCTTAATCCCAACACCTCACCAGCTATATCTTGTATCCCATAAAAAAGCGACTTCTTCAAATCTCGACAAAACCGTTTGGAGACATTCTTGACCGACAAAATAACTTCGTCATCTTGTGGTTGTTCAAAGGTGTCTTGATGAGATTTCAGCAAAGTCATAGCTAGTAATAAATATGAAGATTAACTATAAATAAAGCAGTACAGTGAACAACTTAAGCACTCATTCGCTCTACAATAAACGGGATTGCCAGGCGATATAAAATCCAAGCTATTACTAATAGCCCACAAGCGGTAGCACTAACTACCCAAAACCCAATGGGATCAGAAACCAATCCTTGTGTTGCTAAATCCCTGGTGGTTACTAACAAAGGTGTTACCGGATTCAAATTTACAATGGTGGCAAACAATCCCTCCTTGGGAACTGGGTAAATCACAGGAGTTAACAACAACCAGGGAGATACAATCAACGGTATTGCTTTAGCTACATCTCCATATAAAGCTCCAATAGGAGCAAGCAATAATCCAATACTCGTACCTAATATAACCAAGTGAATCAAAGCTACTGGTGCTAAAAATACACTCCAAGTCACGGGAATCTGGAACCAAATAAACAAACCCAAAATCAGAATTAACTTAATACCAAAATTAAAAAATACTTCCCCTACTTTTGCTAATATGATTGCTTCTCTAGGGAAATTAATCTTTGCCAGCATCGGTTTTGCTGCATTTACGGCTGCAATTGGCCCACTCAATGATTCCACAAAAGTCTGCCATAGTGCCATGCTAAACATGACATAAGCCGGATAAGGAATATCTGTATTGCCAATATTGACCGCCCCAGCATTTTTAGCTACGAGCAATCCCATCGCTGTAATAATCGGTGGTAGAAATGCCCACAATACCCCAAACATTGACTGACGATATTGAGCGCGAATATCTCTCATCAACAACCGCCATGCTAGCTGTCTTGAGGCCAACAAATCGCGCCCCATCTCTTGAAATAATTGCAATGGGTGGCGAATCCGACTCTCTGATGTATAAATGATTCTATTAGAAAACCTGCTGGATTTCCTCACATTAAAAATACCTTATTTTACTTAAGTTTCTATATAATGAAAATCTATTATTTTCTATAAATTATCTGGGTCTACACCGAGCGATCGCAATCTTTGCGCCAATCTTTCAGCCCGTTGCCGTTCTTGTTCAGCCCGTTGCTGTTCTTGTTCGGCTCGTTCCTCTAAAGTGGGAATCCAATTACCTGCAAAATCATACCAACGCAGCCATAGACCTTCTGTTTGTTGATACTGTCCCTGCCAAACCCCCAAACCTAACTGCAATTCCTCAAACCAAAATTTCGGCTCTGAAATTGCTACTGCTTGATATCGCGTTCCTGTTAATTCAAACACTCGCAACAAATTTTGGTAGCGGTCAAACACAACGTAGTAAGGAATGCGTAAATTTTGTTCATACACTTGCCATTTGGTCGGGGGTTTGTTGGCATCCCTTAATGTTTGCCCCAAATCTTCTGCTTCTGTACCTGGTGAGAGTAATTCCACTACTAAAAATGGTGCGACTGCTTCTTGCCAAACAACATAGCTCAGACGCATTTCTTGTTGTTGTTGAGCGCGAGATACACCTAATACCAAAAACCAATCTGGTCTTTTATGCCACAACCGATGGCGAGCATCGTAATATAAATTTAAGTCTGTACCAATGAACATTTCCCCAGTAGGATAAGTCCGTGGTTGACAGGTTTCCCGCAAAAGTTGGGGTTGGAAGTCGTGAAATTCGTCGGGCAAACCAGGCTCCTCTGGATCTTCGCTGGGAAGGTCGTACATTGTCGGTAGGACTTCACTGGGGGGAAGGGGTGGATCAGTTTGGTACATATCCAGTCTTGATTGCCATAATTATCTATTTTATTGGCAGTTTTAACCTACACAATGAAAAGCATTCAGGGTATGCAAGCTAACCTGTCTAGCATTCCTCCGTGTAAACTCCCCCACCGAAGGATTACCATGAGGATTAATCACTCCTGTCACCTGCTGCCATAGTTCCCTCGGTGCTAAGGAAATTTCATAGGTGCGATCGCTACACTGCTTAACATGATACCAGCTTTTTTGCTGGCACTCTTCACACCAAAAAGCCTCTAACCATTCTCCCTCTACGGGAATTGCCGTTTTATTAGCTATTAACAACGACGCAGCCCGCCGACTTAAACCCCTGCGCTGTAACTGACAAACTTGGTCAGCAAACATTCTATATTTCTGACTAACGCTATCAACATAGCATCCATGAACTGGGCAGTAGATAGCTCGACGTTTTGAACGTTTGCGATTTCGGTCACACCTTCTCTGCAATTCGACCTCCCAATATAAATAGATAAATTGAACCGGGAAGGTTACGTTTGGAGGGGCTGAGATCAATAAGACCATCAAAGCCCAACTCCTAGCAATTAGCACCCTAATATTTAGAGAGGTTTTGTTTTTGTGTTTGCTAAGTTATCAGTTGATTTATTGGCAACTTTTATTAAAGCAAAGACAAACTCACTATATTTTTGGGAATTTGTATTGCTTTTAAGCTGTATTTATTCTTACTAATTTATATCACAACTCTGTGATCTCTCTAAAAAACATTCCTTGAAGTATAGATGAAAATTATGTAATCACAATATTTTCATCAGCTTATTTGTTATTAATTTGAGAGACAGGTGTGATCTGGTCAACAAACAATGCTTGACGCAAAACCTTCAGGTATTGCTGAGAGATAACTTTAGGTGTAAAGTGAGATCTCATATACTGGCGACCTGCTGTACCCATCCGCTCCCCTAATTGCTGGTCGCGATTGAGTAAGCGAATAAATTGCGCCAGTCCATGACCATCACCATTATCAAATGTAGCTCCACATTCGGCTTCTGCAATTAACTGTCTCATGTATGAATAAGGAGAACAAATTACCCCTATTGGTCTTCCCGCCGCTAAAGCTGAGTAAAGTTTACTAGGCACAACTAAACTTTCACTGGATGGGTCAATACTCACTAAAGATAAATCACAAGCCGTAAGCGAATAGGGCAGAACTTCCTTATCTTGATAAGGTAAAAAGGTGAAATTTCTTAATCCTAGTTGATTAACTTCCTTAATTAATTCTTCACGTTTTGCACCACCACCAATACACACAAATTGTACTGGTTCATGCTGCAGTTCTATGGCAGCTTTCAACATGGTATCGATGTCGTGACAACGACCCATATTGCCAGAGTAAAGTACCGTATATTTATTAACTAAATCATACTTCCATGCAAACCAGTTTTCTTGTTTGGCAATTGGTACAATCAATTCAGGGTTAGCCCAACTGTGAATTACAGAAATTTTATGCTCTACTTGTGGGCAGTTTGCTACAACTTTCTGTTTCATGGCTGGGCTAAGAACAACGATTCCTTTTGCATTTAACCATACTCGTTTATTCATTGCCTGCCAGAGTCGCACTACCCAGTTATGTTTGGAAACAACTCCTAGCGCAATCGCAATGTCAGGATAGAGATCATATATTATGCAGACATAGGGTAATTTGAATAGCAGATTAGCCAGATATCCCACAAACGGCAGAAATGGTGGGGCTGTAGTTACCAATAATATGTTGTTACGCTGCCACGCTCTTAGCAAATAGAGTAAAGCACGCAAGGTATATAAGATTCCATTGACTGCTTTACCACGAATTCTTCCTGGCCAAAGTTGGGCAGTTCGCGATCTTTGAATTTTAACTCTCTCACCAATTTCAAAACATGGCGCGGTCTGAGAACTAAAAGCATACCCAGGCTGACTTGTAAAAACCTCGACATTGACACCTTGTTGACCCAACTGTTTTACGAGTTCCTCAATCAATTGCCCCGTAGCAGCATAGTCTGGGGGAAAAAACTGAGTAACTACAGACAAGTTAATTGGGTGTTGAGCTTTTAAAGCATGCTCAGATGTATCTTCAGAAGAAATAGAAATGGATTGCGATAACTTTTGATTAATCCATTCGTTGAGCTTCATCGATGTATCCTAGAACTATAAATCTGGTTGAATATATCACCGAACTACTCAAGCCCTCATTAATTTGTTATGCGTAAATTTATACTTTGCTGTACGCAAAGATTTGTATGTGATTTGATCAACTAAAATTTGTAGTTAACTTAGTCTTCACATAATTTTTCAAAACAGGGAACCACAGTAGTACAATCTAAATACTGTACTGACTCCAAAAACAGACACACTAGTAAAATCTAAATACTGTACTGACTCCAAAAACAGACACACTCTAAATCTGCTATATTTTCAATCACGTCAAACCATACACAAAAACTTAAAATTTTGGTTTTTCGATAGCTTACTACTTGATTTTAAGTAGTAAAAATGTCGTACTATGTTATGACTAGCTATCGTAAATTGTGTGATTTTCAATGGCAGTCCTAAGTAATTTTGCTGCTTAAATTTATCATATTTCACTTGATTTTTATATTCAATTGGTTTTACTACTTAAGTCACATAAGCATTTTTACGGTGATAGATTTTTAACAAAATCAAGCATACCATGTTTTCCATTAGACAAGTATTCTTTATTGAAAATTCATTTTCATACAATATCTCTCAACCAAGTCTTTACAAAAAGCTCCTGTGCAGATCTCTCAATTTTGAAATTAATCACCTTTGTGGGCATCCTAGCTAGGAATGATGTCACCACTAAAGAGGATGACAGTAAATAAGCTTTTACATCTACAATCTGCATATAATAGAAGCGCAACAGTTTATACCGTTTCATCAAAATACTTCTGATACACTTCTTAACCAATTATGTATTGATGTAGCGATCGCTTCAAATCAACCATTAGAAATTATTTCTACTCCAATGGTACACAGTGGCGCGCAATACCCCTATCCTAAAGCTATTACTGCTACCGCTCACAAGATTGCCCGGATTTTTACAAACTTTGGATAATTGGAGAAGATTACCCTGATCCTGGTATGGATTATTACGAGCAACGTTATCGTAAGCCAATGGTTAATAATCTCTACAAAAAAGCCCAGGCTTTTGGTTTTGAGTTGATTCCTCAGTCCTCATAAAATACGGTTTCTTAGGAGAGGGATAAAGTAAAGCTCACAAATACAATTTATCTTCTCTCAACATGTACTAAAACAATCTAGTTTTTCTGGATATTGTATATTTAGCTACAGAAAACAGTGAGGTTGCTTTTATTTTTACCACCGGACTCAGTGGATACTATTAGTTAATACTATTAGTTAAAATTGAAATTTAATAGACATCTCAAAATTTAATCGCCAAGTATAAATAGTATATGGATAATCATTCTTACAAAGCAGCAAATTCCAACCATAGTAATAACTCTGCACAGTCTTTTTTTCAAAATCAGCCCGTTCCTGAGAATGAGGCGCAAGGCGAGGAATGGAACTATCAAGAATTTCTACTCCTTCTACAGCGCAGAATGGTAGTCATTATAGGCATAGCTACTACCATAATGATAGGTGTAGTTATTAACTTGATATTAAATCCCAAGCCGCAACAATATGAAAGCAGCTTTCAGATGCTCGTTGAACCTGTGACTGACGACACTAAAGTAGTTGATATTGTCAAAGATTCCAGAGATACTAACTCATCTAATCAATCTACATTAGATTATCAGACCCAGATTCTAGTTCTCAAAAGTCCTGAACTAATAGCAGAAAGCATCAAGGAATTACAGTCAGCTTACCCATACATCAACTATAACTATTTAAGAAAATCCCTCAATATTGTTCGCATAGGAGAAACAAAGATTATACAAGTCAGCTATCGTAGTCAAGATCCAGTAGAAACTAAAGCTGTACTAGATAAAATTGCTCAAGATTATTTACAGTACAGTCAGGTAAGACGGCAAACTAGGTTACGTCAAGGCATTAAATTTATTGAAGATCAACTAGATCCTCTACAAAATCGAGTAGATAATATCCAAAAGCAATTGCAAGTTTTCCAGCAAAATTATAAATTTAATAGCCCAGAATCTCTCGCAGAACAAATTGCTGGACAGACTACTCAATTAGCTGAACAAAAGCAACAACTCGAATTACAGCTAGCACAAGCCCGCGCCAATTATAACTTCTTACAAAGCGAAGAGGGAAAAAAGACAGTGCTAGATAGTTATCCTGTGTATCAGTCCTTAAATACTGAACTACGCCAATTAGATATTCAAATTGCCACTGCATTAACTCTTTTACAAGATGTAAACCCCAACATCATTACATTAAGGGAGAAACGAGCTAGTCTTGTACCATTAATCCTGAAAGAATCGGAGCGATATATCCAGACAAAGAGAGCAGAAGCAGCGTCTCAAATTAAGTCTTTAGAGATTAACAATCAAGGATTAATCAAAAGCCAACAAATATTGGAAAAACAACGCCAGCAGTTACCCGTCATATCAAAACAGTATAAGGAGATTCAACGCCAATTACAAATTGCAACCGACAGTCTGAATCGTTTCCTATCTACCCGCGAAAATCTGCAAATCCAAATATCCCAGACAGAAATGGGGTGGCAGTTAATTCAGTCACCTAGCCAGCCAACATATCCTGTGGTTTCTTCAAGTATTATCAGTGATGTAATACAAGGGTTGGCTATCAGCATATCCTTGGGTATCGGTGCTGCTTTACTCATGGAGAAACTTGACCATACTTACCGTAATACCCGTACTATCAAAGAGAAAGTCAAAATTCCTTTGTTGGGAAGTATTCCCTTTGAAAAGGAACTACTAATTGTTCAACCTCAAACTATCAAACCACAAAGCCCCATCCTGAAAATCTCAGAGTCACTTCCCGAAACTATTAGCGGAGTAAACACTGTAGTAGAACAAGACTATAGCAACTATTCCACAAAATTCTTAGAAGCCTTACGAGTGCTTTATACAAATATTCAATTGCTCACTTCCGATCGCCAAATTCGCTCAATTACTATAAGTTCAGCCATGCCAGGTGATGGTAAATCTACGGTGGCTTTTTATCTAGCTCAAATAGCTACAGCTATGGGGCAAAGAGTATTGCTTGTAGATGCTGATCTTCGTCGACCCAATATTCACACCTTATCAAATCTCAATAACTTATGGGGATTGAGCAGTTTAATTACTGCTAATTTGCCAATTGAAGAAGTAATAAGACAAGTCCCTGCGATGAAGGCATTATCTATTGTTACGTCTGGGCCTATACCACCTGATTCAACCAAACTGCTGTCATCAGAAAAAATGAAGAGGTTGATGGCAGATTTCCATAATACCTTTGACTTAGTTATTTATGATACTCCCCCCATAGTTGGGCTGGCTGATACTAACTTGATAGCACCTCAAACAGATGGGCTTTTAATGGTAGTGAAGATTGATAAAACAGCACGTTCTGTATTTGAGAGAGCCATCGCTGATCTCAAATTTGCTCCTATTAACGTTTTAGGAATAGTTGCTAACGGAGAAAAAAGTAACTTCAATAGTTATTACTACTGATATGGGATTCCTATTTGATTATTGAAAAATGCCGTACATCTGGAGGCATAAATAACGTCAGCTTTCAGAAGTAATTTTCTATCGAGATCAGGAATTTATGCTTGACGCTGGGCAACACACATCAAAGACAATGCTGCTTCTGGTAAATCAGGATTGATACCTGATAATATCTGAGCTAGACGACACTTCCAACTTGACCGACCATACTTTCCCTTTAGCACTTCTGCTCCAACTGTATGATTGTGAGGATAGAGCCTAACTTTAAAGCCTAGTGGTTCTAGTACCTGATAGTAGAGTTCAGGTGTTACGCCATCACCAGGTTTGTGATGAATCTCCGTTTCTAAACCCCAAAATTGCTCTTCATCCGTCGAGTGTCCACCCCTTTTTATTTGCCGATATATTGGTAAGCGGGCATTCCAAAATATCAGTCCTAAACCTCGAAATTGATATGCAGTCAGTTGAGGATCATGATCAGTAATTAACAATCCGCCAGGGCGAACTAGCCTAGCTGCTTCCTTTAATGTTTTTGCCATGTCATCGCAATGGTGTAAACAGGCGTTAGCCATAACAATGTCTGCAAAACCTGAAATCAATGGCAAATCTTGGGCATCTGCTAATACTGGGGTGTAACCAAGATGCTGAGACATTTTCAGCGCGCCATAAGATACATCTACACCGATTAATAAGCGAGGTTCACCACAATGTTCTTTTAAAGACGCATACAAATTACCAGGTCCACAACCTATATCCACAACAATTTTGTTATGCCAACTACCAATGACAGCAAGCCAAAGAGCTACAAATTTATCATCTCTATGACAGGCTGCAAAATAATTTTTTGCCCATTCTGGATGACCAAAGTAATGGCTGTTTGCTTGGATAGCTGGTGTTACATTTATTATTTTGTTAACAAAAATTCCTTCTTCACACCTATCAAAATTGTTTTTTAAAACCAAATATTCCTTGAACATCTTTTTAATACATGATTTTAATGTCAAAGATGACAAAAATAACATACAGCAGAATTTTAAAAAAGTCAAAGCAACAAATTTAACCAAAAAAGTTCAAAAATATTTGTGATTTTCCCGACTTTCTTGTCTTCATATAAATCACATAATTTGTATATTTAGCAACCATATCTACCTCTTGAGTGAGCAATAAATTTTTTGAATAGAGTAGAAATTAGTTTAGGTTTAATTAAATGAAATATGGTGTTTGTTCGGGAAACCCTTCTATTTCAAAACCTGTTAGCAATTAGTTATGGGATCACTTATTCCAGAAATAGTGAATGTAAACACCTAATGGAGAATGATTAAAGGTAAATGTACTAATGGCGGTGTCATTTTAGTATTGACTTCTGGTGTGCCTATTTTTTCTACCTAACAGAAAAATAAGCACCCCCGAATTAAATCGGCTATTTTTTATAAAAATGAGGTTTTTTAAGTTTATGCTTAAAAATTTTCCGCACCATATTGCGTAAAGTAGCATCTCCACGCAAGACCACATCTCGTAGTTGTTGTTCTGGGCGACCTCGGAAGGAGGTAACGTGATAATATTTTTCAGGTGTAGCGGGTTGTGGTGAGAAGTAATAGTTTGATATACAACAACGGCGACCATGATGATTAATAGGGCTGACTGAGTGCCAGGAAGTCCTATTTGTCACCATAATTACTAGTCGATTAAACTTACTGTGAATAGTTCTACAAGGCTGTTTTAAGCCTCGATCCCAAAGTTCCAAATTACCGCCATAATCTTCTTGCCAATCAGGAGTTACATAATACAGTAAATTCAAAACTCGATAGTTCTTAATATCTTTATCATGGGAATTATCCAAGTGAGGATTTAAAAAGCAGCCATACTCCATCAAGCTAAAACCAGCAGCGTAGAGATATTCATCTGCCACTAATGTTTCAAATCCAGTGATATCTGCAATTAAACTTACTATTCTAGTATCCTGAAAAGCATAAATAATCTCTTCTAAAATAGGATTATATTTATTTAACTGAATCCCAACATATTTATGTTCTCTGATGTCTTTTAATGGCAATAATTCTTCTTTATTAGGGAAAGCTTTGTAAATTTCAATGACATCACTTTCATTCAATAAATCATCAATATAGCAACTATTTATCCGGTCTTTAATAGCAAAATCATGCTTTAAGTTAGTTTGATAAGTGTCGAGCTTTTTTAAAATTTGCTCGGCATAATAATTTCGTAGATCATTTTTGGATAACATTTATAATTCATCCTGATTTTATCAATGCAAATACATTATTGTTGTGCTTTTAATCAAAAGAATAACCTCTGTATGCAGATTATGCAAAATTTTAAATCTTCAAATTTTGGTATTTTGGTTTATGAAATAATTAGAGTTTTCTGTGTTTTTTAGACAAACGCATACTTGTATAGAAAATGTCAACTCCAATTATACATAAAATTCTTGTTTATTTTCAATAAAGCCCCGTTAATTGCAAAAACAATTTGGTATATTCGTGTTGTTAACAGATAAATTAAGTAAAGATACGGTTAAACGTATAGCTTATGTTAAAACAAGCAACCAAAAATTATTTTCAATATTTTGCCCAACCACAGGAGATTGAGAGATGGGATGAAGATATTATTGTTTGCAAAATTTCCAACCTAACTCCAGCTATTCAAGCTAACAGTTACTATTTTGGGCATCCAGAATGGGGGCTAAATTACTTTGAAGCGTGCCACAGAGACGAGAAATTTGTTGAACTGTGGCGAGAAGTAATTGGTAGTTGGCATGACAAAATAGTTGTGGATATTGGTTGTGGCCCCGGCAACGTCTATGCTGCTCTGAAAGAGTTTTGTGGCGAACCAGAGTTGTTAGTTGGTGTAGATGTTTCTCTGGGTGCTTTGAAAATAGCTCACCAACTAGGATATACAGCAATTTTGGCAGACGCTCACAATATACCTTTGGTTTCTGGGTTTGCTGATATTGTTATGCTCAATGCGAGCTTACACCATTGTGATGATATGCCCAAGGTGTTACAGCAGGCTGCTAAGTTGGTAAGACCTGGTGGGTTGTTAATTACAGATCATGATCCGCAAAAAAGTGCCTATCAATTTAAAGGTTTAGGTTGGTTATTATGGCAATTGCGGTTGCCAATTTATCGGTTGATGAAACGAGGTGGACATTCCACCACCGAAGAACAATCTTGGGGTTTAGCAACAGAAGTACATCACAAAGTTTGTGATGGTGTGACATCAGAAATGTTTTACGAAATGCTAGAACCTATGGGATTTGAAGTTAAGGTTTATCCCCATAACCATATGGTAGGTGCAGCAGCATTAAAAGGTGACTATGGTCAGCCTTTTTGGAAGTATCGCATAGCTCAGAAATTATCAGGTATAAACCCTAACTCTCCAGAGGCGGCATTATCGTTAATGTGTGTTGCTACCCGTATAAATTGATCTTGATCAAATTATGGGTATGTCAGATTTGTCAATTGCTTTTGAAACTTTCTGCTTCAATCAAACGTATTGCTAGGATAGTTTCTGCCAAGACACGCTGAAATACATAATACCAACCACGCCAACCATCAAAAATCCAGCCTTCGAGAATTAAGCAGTAGATGAAGACCAACCAAGGTGCTAAGATTTTTTGTCTGCGGATACGATCAACCCAATCTAGTTCATTTATGGGAGTTTCTAGGAGTTTTTTGGCTTCTAGCACTGTGTAGCGTTCTTGCGCCCATAACCAGCGACTAAAAGGTTTGCGATCGTCGTGGTAAATGTAAGCAGATAATACATCTGATTTACCAGTCAGTTGTAAAACTTGTGTGTGTCCGTCATCGATGTAAGTAGCTTTGCTTTTTTTAAATAAAACTTGGCGGGGAGGGAGGATTCGAGTGTTGCGGACAGGTTGACCAAACACACAATACTTGAACTTGACAAAGTAGCCGTCTATTTGTCCATCGACTGGTAAGGTGGCGATTTCAGAAATTAAATCATCCGTAACTACATAATCTGCATCCAGAGAGAGTATCCAAGGGGATTGAACTTGTTCTAAACCATAGTTCCATTGTTTACCGTGGGTATCAAACTCACGCTGAAAAACATTGACTTGGGAATAGGATTGAAGAATTTCCAGGGTTGTATCAGTACTATAGCTATCAATAACTATGATTTTTTTTGCCCAGGTCAGACACTCAAGTGTACGGCCAATATTGGGGGTTTCATTATAAGTCAGAATTAGGGGAGTGATTTGCTCTAACATGGATGTGCTTATGCCATCGGAGTTAGACCAATTCTGTGTAGTAGGTGTTTGCATAAGAATTTAGATAGTTGATACAGTTGGCAGTTGGGTTTTTTATTGAATAGCGTACCTGTAACGTTTTTTGCTTGAGTGAGATAAATCTCATTGAGGTTGGAGGCTAGAATTTAAAGGTTAAAGCATACCTCATGTTATGAGCATCTTCTACAAGCTAGGGTTTGGGGATGTTTGCCCAATCGGATGATTCAGTGTAATCCATAAAATATGCTTAATTTAACAGGTCGGCAACAAGATTAGGCGTTTGAGCATATGTATAAGCTAAATTTAGTAAATATTTATACTAAAAAGCAGGACAAATATAGTGTTTAGTATCTTTTTTATCCTAAAAAAGATTTTACAGTGTTGTCTTAATTAAATAAAAGCTTAAGTGTTCAATCATGGGCTAAAACCACAATTGCTATTTATTGATTTACACAAAATAGCATTACTCCTGTATAGTCAGCCATGCTTGAGTATAATTTTTATCACTGCTTCCTGTTGCTTACTGAGATTAAATGCTTAGGAGAGGCGAGATTATCGTTTTGGCAAAGCTTTTTGACGCTGGTATAAAGTCTAAGAATTTTTGTTGAGTTTTTCTTAGATATGTTGTAGCAAGAATTGTGTATACGGTTTTTAAAGCTATGATTTAGCCAAAAGTAATTTTTAATTTTGAGTATACTTTACTGGTCTGAGAGAAAGACTATATTTGTGGCGATCGCTATAGCTATAATTTAGTCTTTCTCACTTGTGATTAATTTTTTTGTTTTAAAAACCTATTAGTGCTAGCTAAAACCGCAATCAGAAGCAGAAGTTGTACTTGCCAGGGTGCTAGAATCAAGCTCAAAATTAGACTAATAATCGTGAAAATACTGATAATATAGCCTATTTCATCACGGCATTTTTGCGATATGTATCCTGTTGCTAGACCAGTAACAAGAGGAATCAAAAAAAACAAGGGCATTTTTACTTACCTCTACAGCGAAAATGTAAATCTTTGATAAAAAATTATAGAAACTGTTTTTCTGTTTGTGGTTAATATTACAACTTAGTTGATTACCTTACAATACATTACTTAATATAACTACGTATTTTGTTAAAATTACAAAATTATTATAGTAAATTAGCTTAACACTCAGTGCTGTCACTGGTGCAACGATTTAGCATATTACCTCTAGGACTTAATATTTTCTGAAACACTCAATGCACAACATTCCTCACCTACTAGCAACTGAACTAGAACTTAAACCCTATCAGGTAGAAAACGCGCTAGAACTTTTGGCAGAGGGTGCTACAGTTCCCTTCATTGCACGTTATCGCAAAGAACGCACTGGAGAAATGAATGAAATCCAACTGCGGGAACTGGCTGATAGGTATACTTACTTAACAGAATTGGAGGAAAGGAAGTCAGTAATTTTAAAAGCGATCGCCGAACAAGGTAAGCTGACAGCAGACTTACAAAACAAAATTTCATCTTGCTTACAAAAAACCGAACTTGAGGATTTATACCTACCATATCGACCAAAACGCCGGACTCGTGCAACTATCGCAAGAGAGAAAGGTTTGCAATCATTGGCAGACTTTATCAAAGCTTTAAATGTTAAAAATCCTGTTTCCGCATCATTGCAGGAAGAAGCAGCGAAATATATTTCGGAAACTACAGGGGTAAAAACCGTAGATGAAGCTTTAAAAGGTGCGGCTGATATCTTAGCGGAAGAAGTAGCAGAAAAAGCCGATTTACGCGCCTATATTCGCGATTATTTCTTAGAAAATGGTGTCTTCATCTCCCGGATTAAAGATGATTACCCTGAAGGTACAACAAAGTTTGAAATGTACCGAAACTATCAAATTAAAGTTAAAAATATTGCTCCCCATAATATGTTGGCTTTATGTCGGGGAGAAGTTGAAGGGATATTAAACTTTGATATTGCTTTTGAAGAAGATTTTGTTCTCTCGTATCTAGAATCGCAAGAAATTAAAACTAAAGTGCGGGGAATTCGAGATTTTTATCAAGCGATGCTGAAAGATGCTTTTAATCGTCTGATGAAGAATTCTCTGATAGGAGAAGTAATTGCAGACAAGAAAACCTATGCAGATATTGAATCAATCAAGACTTTTGAAGCAAATCTCCGAGAATTATTACTATCTGCACCTGCGGGAATGAAACCAACTTTAGCAATAGACCCCGGATTCAGAACGGGTTGTAAAGTAGCAGTTTTAGAACAAACTGGCAAATTTTTAGAATATCAAGCGATATTTCCGCATCAGGCTGCTGAACAACGGACTAAAGCAGCACAAGCTCTCAAAAATTTGATAACAAAATACAAAATTGAATTAATTGCTATTGGTAATGGTACAGCTTCCCGTGAAACAGATGAATTTGTTACGCAAGTATTACAAACACTAGACCAGAAACCTATTAAAGTAATAGTCAATGAGTCTGGTGCATCTATATATTCTGCTAGTAAAGTGGCAATTGATGAGTTTCCTGATTTAGATATTACAGTCCGTGGTGCTATTAGTATTGGTCGGCGATTACAAGACCCTTTAGCAGAATTAGTTAAAATTGATCCTAAATCAATTGGTGTAGGACAATATCAGCATGATGTTGATCAAAAGTTATTGAAAAAGAAATTAGATGAGACTGTAGAAAGTTGTGTGAACTATGTTGGTGTAGACTTAAATACAGCATCTAAGGAACTATTAACTTTTGTTTCGGGGATTACCCCGACAGTTGCTAATAATATTGTGGCCTATCGCAATCAGCATGGAGCATTTAGAAATCGCCAACAGTTGTTAAAGGTAGCTAAACTAGGGCCTAAAGCCTTTGAGCAAGCAGCTGGGTTTTTGCGTATTCGTGGCGGGGATAACCCTTTGGATAATACAGCAGTGCATCCAGAAAGTTACCCAGTAGTAGAAGCGATCGCCTCTGACTTAAACGTATCATTAAATCAAGTCACGCAAATTGCCGAAAAACTGCAAAAAACCAGCTTAAAAAAATATGTTACTGACACCGTTGGTGAACCTACACTGCGAGATATTCTCAAAGAACTAGAAAAACCAGGTAGAGACCCCCGTGCAGAATTTAAGTACGCTACCTTTAAAGAGGGAATTAAAGAAATCAGCGATTTGCAAGAAGGAATGGAATTAGAGGGAATTGTCACCAATGTGGCCAATTTTGGTGCATTCGTTGATATTGGTGTCCACCAAGACGGCTTAGTGCATATCTCTCAACTTGCCGATAGATTTATCGATGACCCCAAAAAAGTGGTCAAAGTGGGACAAGTAGTAAAAGTGCGGGTATTAGAAATAAATGAAAAATTAAAGCGTATTAGTCTGTCGATGAAAGTAATCAAGCAGTAAAGAAGACCAGGAGAGAAGTTCGATCTGTTCGTGCAACGTCTAGCCAAGAGTCTTCCTCGAATCGAAACTTCTTTACGAGACGCTACGCGCAGCTTGCTTTTCCAGAGGGATACGGAGGGAGAAGGGAGATAAGGAAGCAGAGGCAGAACAACTCAAAACTCAAAACTAATGACTATTAGCTCAAATCATACCTTCGGAAGACACACAATATATCTAACAAGAGATGCTAACACATAAGCCATTATTTAAAGATAGTAGAGGAAATTTCAAATAGTTTTCTCTAATTTTTAGGTAAGGAAATGTTAGGAACTTTTTTAATCACTTTAGCGACCGCACTTAGCTTACTTATCGTTGATTTAGTTGTGCCTGGTGTTAACATTGCTAACTTCCCAGCAGCTTTAATTGCTGCTTTAGCAATTGGTTTAATTAATGGGTCAGTCAAACCAGTTCTCTCAACCCTATCTTTACCCCTAAATTTCTTAACACTCGGAGCATTTTCTTTAGTAGTTAACGGCATTTGTTTCTCATTAGCAGCCGCACTAGTTCCAGGATTTAGTGTGCATGGACTTATTGCCTTTATTTTGGGACCTGTTGTTTTATCTTTTGCTAATACATTTATTAGCAAGTATTTCGCTGAAAGAAACCTCGCTTTGAATCCAGATGTAGATACTAAAGGTGAATTGCCATCCAGCTAGTCACAAACACCTTTAGCAAAATCAACCAAGTTGAATCGTTCTTGATTTCAATTAGAAGATAATGCCAAGGATGGAGTTGATAATTTGGTTGATTAAAGACAATGTAAATAAACTTGAAAAGTTAACACAAATCTCATGAAATTATTACGTTTTATTCTTGGATTATTACTACCACCATTGGGTGTTTTCTTGACTGTTGGAGTAGGGCCAACTTTAGTGATTAATATTTTACTTACACTTTTAGGTTGGCTTCCAGGCAGTATTCACGCAATTTGGGTGATTGCTAAACATGACGAACAATTGAATACTGGAAGAGGTATTTACTAGAAAGTTAGATTAATCTAATTAAGATTAATGGGTAGGTTAATTCCTGCCTATTTTTTGTTAAAAAAATAGATTAAGTGGATAGGAATCTCACTTTTCACGCTATGTGGAAAAGTTAACGTGAAACCTAACCCCCAACCCCTTCCCTACAAGAGAAGGGGGAAAATGTAGAGACGTTGCATGCAACGTCTCTACAGTTGCAGGGAAGAGGTACCCTACGGGAAGCAAGCTATGGAGAGGGGTTTTTAGATCCCGTGAAAAGTCAGGATAGGAATAACTAAATCTAAAATGTCATTGCGAGCGTTAGCGTCTCTGAGAGAAGCGAAGCAATTGCAAAGTCTCTGTGCTTGCTTCGCTTCTCTCGCAATGACAAGACACATTATATTTATCTAACTCATCTAATTAATATGTTTAATTAATTTAAGTGGTAGTTTTATTTTAAATTGTTAAGTTATTAATAAAATTTGAGATTATATTTAAACGAAGAAATCTATTAATGCAATTTGTTCACTTCTCTGTAAGAGTATTTTGGCATTATTTCAAGATAAAAATCTTAATTATACTGAATAATAATTTTAAAGCTCCGATTTAGTGAATAAATCGGAGCTTTACTTAATGGGGATTAAAACGTAGAATAAAAAGCCTATTTGTGAACAATTTCTTTATCTTCTCTAACAGGCTCTTTATCTTTGAATAAATCCGCTGTTGCTAGCAATAATTCCCGTAAGGTTTGTTTAATTTGACGCTCTTTTCTAGCGATCGCTGTACCAGCCTCACCCAGTTTATCCTCTAGTTGCGATCGCTTCTGCTCTACTTGTGTAGCCAAAGCCTCAGCTTGGGGACGAGCCTGACTATACCAGTTATTGGCTTCGTCTAGATAATGTTTGACTTCATCAGCGCGTCCGCCGTAGCGTGCAGCTAAATTAGCACGAACAATCGCTAGTTGTGCTTGTAGTTGAGCGTAGCGTTTTTTCAATAAACCTACTTCTTCACTATCTTTGACAGCATTAATAGCCGATTCGATGGCATTCCTAGTATTAGGAGTATTTTCTGTACCACTGGCTTCAATTTCTGCTAAGATTCCATCAACATCTTGCTGAATTTTTTCTTCTTCGCTATCTAGTTGAGCTTGGAGTCTTTGCAATTCCGACTGAGTTTTTACGATAGCTTCATGCCTTTTAGTATTAACTCCTTCTATTGCACCCTCTATAGATGCAGTTACTTCTTCTTTTAACTCAGTGCTTTTGTCTTGGAGATTTTCAATTACTGCTGAAACTGCATCTCGGACAAGGGTACGAATTTCATGAGACCCTTCTTTAAACTCAGAAGCTACTTGAGCAACTGCTGATTTCACAATCTCACGAATGCGTTCAGTTCTTAACTGACCAGTTGCTTTTGCTTGCTGTAAATCAGATTGAATCTGCTCTTTGATATTACTAGTCATTTTTAATTCTTGCTATGTTAGGTAATTTGGATAAACTTCTTTAAGCATGGTCTTATAAACCTATTGTGGCGTGGAATTTTTAGATTAGGTACTTCCTTTAGATAGAATTTAAGAGAGTGACTTATTGAAAAATGTAGATATTTTCATTGGTTATGAATTATTCAAAATGCTTGTGTGAGCGATCGCCTATGTATGAGAAGATAGGTATCGGTTGAGAATTATGATAATTATCAGGAATAGTATCCGTGAAAAAAATAGTCACGTTAGTATTGATTATATTATTGATGACAACTACTTTTGCCACACCTGTAAATGCTGTAGATACAGCCAAGGGAGCAAATATCTTTAGTGTTCACTGTGCTGGTTGTCATATTAATGGTGGTAACATCATCAGACGTGGTAAGAACTTACAAAAAAAAGCACTTAAAAGATATGGTATGGATTCAATAGAAGCAATTACAAATATTGTTACTAACGGTAAAAGTAATATGTCAGCCTATAAAGACCGCCTAAGTGAGCAAGAAATTCAGGATGTTGCAGTTTATGTCCTAGAACAAGCAGAAAAAGGTTGGAAATAACAAAGTCATTAACTATTCATTATTAGTTGAAATTTTTAATCATAATTATGTTGACAACAAGTCGTTTACAATTTACTCCTGATTTAAATATTTGTCGGATCTTAAATGGTATGTGGCAAGTATCCGGCGCACATGGCAGAATTAATCCTAAATCTGCCGTTGAAAGCATGTTCAAATATGTGGATGCAGGTTTTACAACTTGGGATTTAGCAGACCACTATGGCCCCGCAGAGGATTTTATTGGTGAATTTCGTCGTCAGTTAGCTGCTAGCCGTGGACAAGACGCTTTATCTGAAATACAGGCTTTCACTAAATGGGTTCCTCGTCCGGGGAAAATGACGAAGAAATTCGTTGAAGAAAATATTGATATCTCCTTGAGAAGAATGGATGTCAAATCCCTAGATTTGATGCAGTTTCACTGGTGGGAATATCAAGATAAAAATTATTTAGATGCTCTCAAATATATGGTAGAACTCCAAACTGAGGGCAAAATTAAACACTTAGGTTTAACTAATTTCGATACAGAACACCTACAAATTATTACCGACTCAGGCATCAAAATTGTATCTAATCAAGTGCAATTTTCTCTAGTTGACCGCCGTCCAGAAGTAAATATGATTAAGTTCTGCCAACAGAATGACATTAAACTATTTACTTACGGCTCACTTTGTGGAGGCTTTTTATCAGAAAAGTATTTAGACAAACCAGAACCACGCAGCTTTGATTTAACTACTGTCAGCTTGCGAAAATATAAAAACATGATTGATGCTTGGGGTGGTTGGCAATTATTTCAAGAGTTACTATCCACCCTCAAAGCCATCGCTGATAAACATGGAGTTAGTATTGCTAACGTTGCTGTCAGATACATTTTAGATCAACCAACCGTTGGCGGAGTGATAGTTGGTGCAAGGCTGGGGATAGCTGAACATATAGAAGATAACGCCAAAGTATTTAGTTTGATTTTAGATGCTGAAGATAGCGATCGCATCAACACCATATCCCAAAAATCACGCAATTTGTATCAGTTAATTGGTGATTGTGGTGATGAATATCGGCGGTAGAAGGCGATAGGTGACAGGTGACAGAGGAAACTATGAAAAATGTTCTTGCTGCTGGGAATTTACGCAAAGTGCATCACATTGCGCTGAACGTCAAGAATATGCAAGCTTCCCGATATTTTTACGGGACTATTTTGGGATTACATGAACTAACTGGTGATGAAATTCCGGCTACTTTATTAGAACTAGTCGCCGAGGGGAAAGTTGCTAATTTTGTTACTCCCGACGGTACAGTTCTCGATTTATTTTGGACACCAGATTTAACCCCGCCAAATCCAGACCCAGAGCAAAGTTTTACTAGGGCTTATCACCTTGCCTTTGACATTGATCCACAATTTTTTGAGCAAGCAGTAGCAGTTTTGCGAGAAAATCAAATTGAAATTGCTCATGGCCCAGTCAGTCGTCCAACTGGTAGGGGTGTGTATTTTTATGACCCCGATGGTTTTATGATCGAAATTCGTTGTGATCCACAATAGTGTAAGTATGTCAACAAGGTTATTTCAGGTAATTGAAGACGTAATTAAACAACCACCGATTCCTCACGAACCACATAAACAATCATTAAAAGCTTGGGCGATGTATTGTCTGCGAGACAGAGGCTTTATCGTTGTCTATGCCCAAAATGCCGACTTTGCCATTGAACCTAAAGGGGGAAATAAGCTTTATTTTAAAGTGACGACTAATCAAGCCGATGTCGATGACGCTTGTAATTGGATAGTTTGGGATAGCGGAACTCAAACCGCCAGCCTGATTCCAGCACAGGTTTAAAAGATATCTTTCAGAGGGATTTAGAGATCATTTTAAAAGTGTTTGGCTGGGAATTTAGACACTTCTGATCCCCCCTAACCTTAACAGTGAAGAGTGAACAGTAAAATCACGTTTGCGAAACACCACACCAATTGGTGTCAGACGTTAGTGCGCTGAAACACCACACTATACACCGTTAGGACTGATAACTGATAACTGGTTTAAGGGGGATTTAGGGGAATCTAAACAAACTGTAGGTTTTGTGTGAGAGTTTCCTAATACCAAATTCAAATGAGCGTGCATAAAAATGTAGAATAAAGAACATGAAAGAGCAAGACTCATGAGAAAGCAATGGCATGCCCTTTCAATCTAGACGTTCAAGAAAGTGCTGAGTATTTGTCAAAAAGCCTGAAAAATGCGCGCACAGCATTTAAAAAAGAGCGTTCCCAATTCTCTATGAAATATTTCTCTATGAAATATTTGCAAGATAAGAACAATCTACACTAACGTAGTTGTAAAATTATTGATTCCCAAAGTGCCTGTTAATCCTGTCACCTCGATGATAGCATCAGTAGTTGCACTAAACCCTGCTGTAGCATCATTAATCGCAACAAAAGTACGGTTACCAAAGGTGAATTGAGCAGCGAATTGAGCAGCAAAATTAGCGGTTGTTAATCGAGCTACAATGCCTGTTGTATCAAGAGTTGCAACAGTTCCCACATTAGAGAATCCGGAGCGTGCAGTGGAAAGCAGGAATAAATCATTACTAGCATTAGCATTGAAGTCAGTAATCACATCAAAGTTACTGAGAAGGGAATCAGCTAACTTGCGGTAGTCAAAACGGTCTATTCCTAGTCCTCCGGTAAGAGTGTCTTTTCCAGTTCCTCCAGTTAATATATCATTACCAGCATCACCATTGAGAGTGTCGTTACCAGCACTACCATTGAGGGTATCGTTACCAGCATCACCATTAAGGATGTTGTTACCACTGTTGCCAGTGATAGTGTTATTAGCTGTATTCCCAGTGCCGTTAATTGCGGCTGCTCCTGTCAGGGTGAGATTTTCAATGTTTGGCAGAGTAGCAAGGCTGAAGGTGATACTGCTAGAAATTATATCTATGCCTTCTCCGGCATTTTCGATAATTGTATCAGTGGTGGTATCGACAATGTAAGTATCGTTACCTAAGCCACCAATCAAGGTATCAATCCCAGCACCACCATTGAGGGTATCGTTACCCGCACCACCATCAAGGCGGTTGTTACCACTGTTGCCAGTGATAGTGTTATTTACCGCATTTCCAGTGCCGTTAATCGCACCTGTTCCTGTCAAAGTGAGTTTTTCGATGTTTGACAGGGCAGCTAGGCTGAATGTGACGCTGCTAGAAACTGTATCTGTGCCTTCTCCGGCATTTTCGATAATTGTATCAGTAGTGGTATCGACAATGTAAGTATCATTACCTAAGCCACCAATCAAGGTATCAATACCAGCACCACCATTAAGGGTATCGTTACCCGCTCCACCATCAAGGCGGTTGTTACCACTGTTACCAGTGATAGTGTTATTTGCTGCATTTCCAGTGCCATTAATCGCGCCTGTTCCTGTCAGAGTGAGTTTTTCGATGTTGGGGAGAGCTGCAAGGCTAAAGGTGACACTGCTAGAAATTGTATCTGTGCCTTCTCCGGCATTTTCGATAATTGTGTCGGTTGTACTATTAACAATGTAAGTATCGTTACCTAAACCACCAATCAAGGTATCATTACCAGCACCACCATCAAGGCTGTTGTTAGCAATGTTGCCAGTGATGACGTTGTTAGCTGCATTCCCCGTGCCGTTAATTGCAGCTGTTCCTATTAGGGTGAGGTTTTCAATGTTTGGCAGGGTAGCAAGGCTGAAGGTGACACTGGATTCAATGGTATCTATGCCTTCTCCCGCATTTTCGATAATCGTGTTGGTGGTGCTATCGACAATGTAAGTATCATCACCTGAATAGCCAATCAGGGTATAATTACCACCAAGGCCGTCGAGGGTATCATTACCAGAACCACCATAGAGGAGTTCATTACCTATGACTTCAATAGAGTATTGCCCCAAACTGCCATAATCTGTGTAGCCAGTCGAAAGAGGATCTCCTTTCCCTACGCCATCAATAGCTAAGTAATAAGTTCCCGCACCGACACTTGTTGTGATACTTGCAGATAGTAAATCGGCGGGATTAGAAGATGCAATTAATGTTCCACCAGAGTTATATAGCCCTGCCCAAATGTCTAGGTTGGGTCCGCGAGTGAAGGGATTGATTGTTATGCTAATGGTATTAGCAACTGTGGCAAAACTATAGTAATCAATATCTGTATTACGCTCGATGATGCCACTACCAATCAGAGTTGTACTAGAAAGTATAGTTAATGGTTTTGCTGTGGCAATTGTATTACCAGCATTATCGGCTCGGTAACTGAAACCATTATTGGTTGTAATAATTTGCAAATCATCTTGAGTATTGTTAGCAGAAGCATATTCGCCTTTGCTCCACTGGGTTAGGTTTTGGTAGTATGCTGTACCCATAATCGTTGCCCAGCCAGTCTCCCCACTACCATGTCCCCTGTAGTATCCCTCGGACGGGCTAGTTCTTCCATCATGGGATAGCCCCAGAGTATGACCTACTTCATGAGTGATAGCTTCAGCTGTATATTTTTCGCTATCACCCAGGCTGTCACTAAAAACGTAGGTGGGAGTATCAGTATTCCAGTTGAAAGAACCAACGAAGGCGATTCCTCCAGCAGAAGAACCAAACCAACTAGAACTGCTACCACCAATAACAACTCGTACACCCCAGCGAGTATCGCTACTATTACTCTTGATCAGATCATTAATATCCGTTGGAGCTTGAGTTGTGACATTAACATTAAACGGGCTAAAATCCTCAGCCACTCGCTGCCAAATGTACTGGATTCTTTCCAGTTCAGCCGAGCTAAAAGAAGCTGTGTTGCCGTCAAAGTCGAAAGCAGGGGTAACAATGTCAGCCCCACCCTTGTAGCTTGTATTCCATCTAGTGCCAGAGGTGGTATGCCCGTCGAAATCTAGATAAATTGTGTGTCTAGCTCCGTCCAAGCTGTTAAGAAAAAATGTTTTAGATAAATCTAAAATTGTGGATGCAGTTGTAGATGCAGTTGCAGATGCAATTAGGGTTTGCTGTTCATTTTGGATTCGCTCTGGTTCTACTGGAGGTAACGCACAGACTGAGCAAGCACAACCTATGGTGTGTGAATTTGTTGCAACTATCACAGCGTCTGGAGCTTGGCTGACAGTCGGCTGCACAGACCTTAATACTGCTGCTGTGAAACTCTTTGTTAGCAGAGACTCAGCAAATACTGCCCCTTCATCACTCATAGAAGAATGATGAACCATCGCTGATGTCTCTATTTGTAGAGCTTTGCCTGTCTTAGTGGTTAATCTCAATCCTGAATGATCCACTAATCCTTCATTTTCCGGTAAATTAGCCGATAAATCTTGAAAATCGCTTTTTTCCCAAGGAGAGCGGTGTTTATATAAATTATTGGCTACGTTTCTGAAGCTTTTCATAACGCACTCCTCACTGTAAAATTGCAGTTGTTGTTGTCTTTATATTTCTACTCACATCTTCACAAAAATTTTGTGAAGCAAATTAATTACACAGTATAAAGTGGAAAAGCTTCATTTAACGATAAAAATCTGTAATTAATAAAGTATAATAATCGACTACATTTATAATATGTGCGTATTTATACGTAAAATTGTACAATATATTGAGTCAACGCACTCTAGCAAGAATACTCAGCATTGAGCCAATGTATTCAACTCTGTATTGAGTTGCGTACTGAGAAATAAGTGCTGATTCTGACTCATATAATTGCAATGCTTGTAGGATTTACCCAAGTCTCATCATTAAAATCTCTTGTAGGGTGGGTAACTAGGAGATAATTCGGGAAAAATCAACGTAATTGTTACACGCTGCCAATTCATTAACAACTATTATCGATTTATCTGCTTTTATTACTACGGGGAGAGTAAAATCATCGGGTAGTAGATGGTATTACCTCAGAGAAATATAAATATGATCGAAATTATCAGATCCCCCCTAGTCCCTAAAAAAAAGGGGGGAACAAGAAAAAAATCAAAGTCTCCCTTTTTAAGTGGGATTTAGGGGGATCTAAAAGTAGTTGATACACCATTAGAAAATTTTCAAACATCCTCTGAGCCTGTAGGCGATCGCACTCCGCAATCGATGAATCTGAGTTAAGTTGTCGGCGATCGCACTCCGCAATAACATGAGTTCGATGACCTCTCCCCAACCCCTCTCCGACACGGAGAGGGGCTTAAATATCTTGAAATATCAACGAAAAATGAAGGTTTTTAAGCCTCTCTCCTTGCAGGGGAGAGGTACCCTGCGGAAAGCAAGCTATGGAGAGGGGTTTTTTAAATTCGTCGAACGAACTCACTCCGCAATCGATATGATTTAGACTATGAGCGATCGCACAGATAAATAGACCTGACTTTTCACGTTATGTGGAAAAGCTAACGTGAAACTTAACCCCCTAACCCCCTTCCCTACGAAGGAAGGAGGAAAAATTAAAGCCTCTCTCCTTGCAGGGGAGAGGTACCCTGCGGGAAGCAAGCTATGGAGAGGGGTTTTCCAGATCCCGTGAAAAGTCAGATAAATAGACAATTGTGAACAAAGAAATACCCGACTTATTGAAGAAGTCGGGTATCTTAGCTTTTAAATGCTGACAAATCAAATATGATTACTATAGATGTGTGTTTAAAGCGTATTAATTATAATTTTTGTGGCTCTTTTATTTAATCAACCAAGTTGGAATTGTGAAGCCTCATTAATTGGTTGTTTGAAAAATGGTTGGCTGTGATTTTAGAGACTTAATTGCTCCCACCTAGCCCCCCTTAAAAAAAGGGGGAACAAGAAAAAAATCAAAGTCCCCTTTTTTAAGGGAGATTTAGGGGGATCTAAAAATATTTGATACACCATTAGAACTTTTCAAACATCCTCTAAAACAACTCAGATTTTTTATAAAAACAAATTAAGAAAACTGAACTCTAGCCTTTTTGATTCCTAGTTTTTCAATTAGGAAAGTCTAATCACTATTAATTGCTAAACTTGGGTTTGAGTTTTGCGTTTAGTGCCATCACCACTGGAACACAAAATAGAATTGATAGTTGTTATTTGATGTTAAGTTAACTCAAGTGTTTGAGTTTAAGCTTTTTGAAGTTGCTTTTCTTTTTTGGAATAGCGTTTTTTGAGAAATGCACCGAAGCCCGCACCTATTGCTAGACCACCCATTGTTAGGGGTTCGGGAACTGGTTCGCCAGGTTCTTCAGCTAATGCTCTCAAAGTAATCCCAGCTTCACTACTACTCTGACCATTATCAAAAATTTCGCTAGCAGTAATATTACCACTACCTAATGTTCTCGTGTTACCAAGAGCATCTGTAAACACAAATTCCCCTTGCAGGCCTGGATCGAGAAAAGTCATGGTGACAACACTATCATCTAGCAAGCGTCTCATAATCTGACCTTCGTATAAATTAAAACTTAAAGTGCCGACTGTGCTGTCAAATGTGAAATTACCTGTGAATTCAATGAACTTGTTAACCCTTTCAAAATCGTAAATGATTGAGTTTGATAAACTACCGGCAACTCCGGTATTTGTTAGAGTCAAATCTTTTATATCGACCCGTGTACCCTTCAATGTAGGTGCAAACGATAGAAAATTTCCTGTCACACCTGTGAGAGTATTTTTTACTGTACCTTCTTTTCCATCAGCATCACTGAGCCAATCTAGAACAACAGTACCAGGTTGAGAATTAAGGTCGCCTAAATCTACACCATCAGCATCAATGCCAATAGTACCTTGTAATAAAGTAACTGCCATTGCAGCAGAAGGGGTAAAGGCAACTGCTGTCATTGTAGTTGCAGCCATAGTTGCCCCAAGGAATAAAGATTGAAACTTGTTCATAAGATTCCTATCGCTTGTTAAGTTATTTGCAACACTGATATCAACTCACCATCAATTCCCCGATCAATATCAGCCATGCAAGTAGCATGATATTTGCTGAAATTGTAGAAGTAGATACCAGTATACGTAAGCTTAATCATGTCAGAGTCATACTTAATTTACAATAACCGGCTTCGTACTTCACCAAAACTTTGCAAGAAATATATATTGGTTTTATTAGTTTTTAAAAGTAAAATCTGTGTATTATTCTTAATAAAAAATAAAAGTACTATTAATTAATATGGGGCTTATTGATAGTTATCATCATATTTATTCATAAATCAAATACTAGCTCTATATTCAGTGGTAGGTTATTTTAAGTAACTTGAAAGGGGTGTAGGAGTGTAAGGGTGTAGGGGAAAGACACCTTTCCTCTTTTATTGTGAAGCTTGTTTCATTGGGACTGCCTCCTGCCTTGCTGAGCTACTTATACCAATTCTCTATGAAGTTACACCCAATAAATGATGTAGAGACGTTGCATGCAACGTCTCTACAGTGCAGAATAAAGTCCATCTTTATCAAGAAACGGTATTACCTTTTCAAAAATCGCTGACGCATACGCACTGCAAAACTATTCACTTCTGGTATTTTCATGAGTGCAGTAAGCGCAGCAAATACCAAAATCCCCACGAAACCAGATACGCACAACTGCAACAGCTGAATAATTAAACCCTGTGTCCCTAATAATTTTTGCGTCCCTACCAATGTGGCAAAACTAGCCACTCCTGCTACTACACTACCAGCTGTCAATCCTAAAATTGGTACACTCCACTCACGTAACGGTAAACCATTCAGGCGGCGGTGTAGTATCCACAACAGCATCAGCATGGAGCTAAAATTGACTCCTACTGTTGCTAGCACCAACCCAGGCGCGCCAAAAGGTTTAACGAAAATCCAATCGAGAAAGGCGTTGAGAAAAATATTAAAAGTGCTGATGCGGAAAGGTGTCTGTCCATCCCCCAACGCATAAAATACCCGCACTAAAACATCACGCCCCAAATAAACAAACATCCCAATCCCATACATAATTAACAGAGATGAGACTAGCTCTGTAGCATCCTGTTTAAAAGCTCCACGCTCATAGATAATCTGAACAATAGGTACAGATAACGCCACCATCAGCGCACCTAGAGGTAGCATGGTGACAGCACTGAGCAAAAGTCCCTGACGGATGCGTAATTTGAGGTCATGCCAATTTTCTGGGTCGGCTAGTTTGGCAAATATGGGTAGTAATGGCAACAAAATAATATTAGAAATAATCCCTAGGGGAGTTTGCACCAGCAGATTAGCATAATTAAACCCCGCCGCTGCACCAGGGATAGGGCTAGCAAAGTACAGTACAGTAGCAAAGTTAATCGGCATCATTCCAGAGGAAATTGTAGCTGGAGTCATAATTTTCACTACTTCCTGAACTCCAGGGGATTGAAAATCAAACCGCAGGCGTAACGAACCTAAGCCCAAACGCCACTGCACAACTAACTGCACCACCCATTGTAGAATTGCCCCTGCTAATGTTCCCCAAGCTAATACCATCCCACCAATGAGAGCATATTCCGGCTTGATGATCTCTTTGCCCAGTTGCAAAGCCATCACACCAATGCCAATAATCACGGTGACGCTGGATAATAAAGGGCTAATAGAAAGTAGCCAATATTGATTAGCTGCATTGAGAGTCCCAAAGCCAATGCCAATTAATCCTGAAAATAAAGCCATTGGGGCCATAATTTGCAGTTGTTGAATGGCGATCGCTCTAGTTTTGGCATCCAAGCCATATCCTACAAGATCAACCAATTCATCGGCGAAAAAAATCTGTACTACTGTCACCAGCAACAGCACACCCCCCACCAAAGTAGTCACCGTTTCCACTAGGGGGGCTGCTTCTTCTTTGTTGCGCTTGGCTAAAACACTAATAATTGCACTATGTAACGGCCCATTCACACCCCCAAGTAGTACCAATAAAAATCCAGGGATGACATAGGCGTAACTATAAGCAGTAGCAGCCGCACCCACACCAAAAGCAGCTGCGATCGCTTGCTGTCTGATTAAACCAAATACTTTACTAATTAAAGTGGCTGCGGCAACAATGCCAGCAATCCCAGCGAAAGAACGAGAGGGTTTTTGGTCTTGATTAGTCACGAATAATACCCGACAACTCTAGCAGAGTGCATACCTGAGTAAATTTAACCTGAAATTTTGCAGTCTGTCAGAGAAATTTCCAACTAATCACTACCAACAAATCAAAATTTTTCTTACTTTCTGATTTAAAAAGGGATGTAGGGCTATGATTTGGCGGGGAAACTTGCTTCATCTGCAATGCCTTCTGTCTTGCCCGTTGGCGTAGCCGACGCACCAGAAGGGCAGATAATGGAATTGACAGTGGCGATCGCATCCTTCACGTTGCCGACAATATAAATATTTTCCGGTGATAATTTCTGAAAGAAAGTTTCGCTATCTGAGTCATCATTCAATAAAACTACTGGTTTATTGGCTTTCACCGCTAAGGCAATTTCAGAAGCAGTTCCCGCACCCATGCCACAGGCAATCACCACATCACTAGAGAGAACGTTAATATTATTGCGAGCATTGCCCATGTCTGTAAAAATTGCAATATCTACTGCTTCTGAAACACCATTTTGTTGATGATGGGGAAGAATACCTAAAGTTAAGCCATTGGCAGATTTTGCACCCTGATTAGCCGCATCCATTACGCCAACATTTCTGCCTCCAGTTAACAAAATCCATCCTGATTGAGCAATAAGTTGACCTAATTCATAGGCGTTTTCTAAATCGTGACTTGTGGCCTGTTCCCCAGGCCCCATTACACCAATCACAATTTTCCTCATATTGATTCATCACTAAACTATAAACAAAGTAATGAATCTATCTTAAAAGCCTACTGGATTGTATTAGCTTACTGATTTTCCAGAACGGCGGGCAAATCTCGCTAAAGTTCCTAAGAAAAATAGCCCGAAAACCATACCTGGTTCTGGGACTGTAGTTGCACCAGAATCTTCTACAGGAGGTGTTGGCTGTGGGAAGTTAGGCAAATTACCGGTGAATTGTGAATTATGAAATTCGCCACTCCCGGATAATGAAGCAGCAACTAAAGTTCCTTCGACATTACCATTAGAAAAATTAACGTTAGCTTTAGTAGCCAATACACTACCTTGGAAAGAGAAACCAGTAGTTGTTACTTGAGTTGCATCGACAAAGTTAAACAAAACATTTTGTTTATTTACACCGTTCATATTCAAGCCAAAATACTTGATATCAACGCTGTTTCCTAATATATTCAACACCACACTAGAATTACTACCAACTCCATTCAAGTTTAAGTAGCTGCTGTTAGAGAATTTAGAACCATCAATTGTAAAGACATTCAAATCACTATAATTTCCCTGAAGGTGAATTCCACCCCATTTATATTCTGTAGTAGTTGTAGAAGTTAATCCGCCCAAATATTCGGAGAGATTATTTAATTCTTGGCGTGCAGCATCAAAATCAATCGGCTTACCTGAACTCACATCACAGTTAGGAGAACAATTGAAATAAACTGGAGTTTTAACAGTACCACCAACAACAGCATTACCACCGAAAATTTGACCGTTATTGTAGGTTAAATCACCACCAACTACAAGTCGAGTATCTGTACCATTAGAATTAGTGAGACGGTCTGCAATTCCAAAGTTAGTCAGTGTTGCATTGCCTCCCACAGCTACACGTCCTTCGGAATCTGAGCTTTGATTCATATCTCCAAATACGAAGACATTATAATTTTGTGCAATTCCCAAATTACCAGCCATAGCTGGTTGGATAAAACCGGTCATGGCAACTGTTCCCAAGGTGAGAGGGAGGAGTACAAACTTAGTTTTGAATATGTTCTGCATACCCTTAGTATCATCAAATTAGGACGATACCAATTTACTGTTTATTGAATAAATGTCGGGAAAAGGTAATATGAAATTTTGCGTAAAATATCAATAATGGAATTAATTTATCTTCTGTATATTTACTGTTTTGATAATAGCAAATCATATAATTGCATGAACTATGTCATATTTTTAAATTAATTAATTCAGTAATTTACACATAATTAATTTAAATCTCTAGCGTTTCAATTAGTTTGCTCTGGAATTTGAACATGAAAAAAGGCGATCGCCACCAGAAACGAGGAGCAATCGCCTTTTTTGCTTATTAATTCAATGGCTCAACTATAGTGCGTAAGCCATTGCTACTGAGGACTTTTTGCATTTCATCGGCGTTATTGCGATCGCTAAATACACCCACTTGCATAACTCGGCGGCTTTGCCAAATGGTGGGAAAAGCTCCAGGTGCAAGGAATTTGACTAATTCTTGCTCACTTTCGGTTAACGTCTCCACTACCACCCGGTAACGGACTCCTGATGGATTATTGCCAGCATAACTAGTTGTATAAGTTGGCGGTGCCGATATTTTTCGCATGTTCCGAGTATTCCCCAGAGGGACATTACCGTTAGGAACGGGCAATGGGTTATTATTTCCCACACTGGCAACTCCTAAAATATCAGCTCCCGAAACAGGACTAACTTCTGGTTGAGATGGTGAGAGGTTAGCTGGCCATGATGGGGTTTGAGTCGTAACAGTTGCTGCTGTTGTCTCTGTTTGGGGCGCAACGAATTCAATGGTGTTGCGATCAATCTGCACATAGTTCAATTGCGCGGATTGAACAGGTACAGGTGGTAAAGAACTTGCTTTTTTTGGGGCTACAGGTGCTTTACGTGTGCTATTGGTGGTTCTTCTGGGAATAGGTGCAGATATCGGTTGATTGTATCTGGGTAAAGTCAGCGGTGTGTTAGCTGCAGCTAGCGGTGATAATTGGTTTTGATTTCGATTTGCTGCTGTCGGCTCGTCAGTTACACCAGGAGCTGCAAAAGTAATTTCATTGTTAGCAGTTGCTTGCTGGCTATTGGCTGGAATAGCAGCTTGGGCATTAAAAGTTACCTGACCAGCGATGCGTTGAGTATCGATGGTATTACCAACTGCAACAATCACCTGTTTAGCTGCACTAGCATTGATATCGTAGCGTTTGTTATCACGGAATTCATTTCCGCCTGATTCCGTAGCGTTACCTAAATCTGGCATGGCTTGGGCGATCGCCACTAAACCATCTTCTTTACTATTTGTAATCAAATTCTGACGTAAAATGGGAGTAGCCTTTGCTTGGACAATGATCCCCGCCCGATTATCTTGCAGTCGGTTGGCTACCAACATCGGTGCAGCACTTTGCGTTACATTAATCCCAAAACCGGTCTGCACAAAAATATTTTCTCTGACTTGGGCTTGGGAAGTACCACTGATCGTGATCCCGTTCGCCCCATTCCGGTCAAAATAATTCTTGCTAATTGTGGGTGTACCCTTACCAGCCACAGCCACACCATCTTGGGTATTACCTGTAAATGTATTAGCTGTAATCACTGGATTACTAGACTCAATCCACAAACCGTAACCACGGGGATTAGAGTTAGTCACAGTCACCCCTGTTAACTCGGCTTGGTTAGCACCAACAATGGTGACATTTTGACCACCAAAACTGCGACTGAGGAATTGTCCACCGCCTTGAATGATGATCCCCTGTCCCTGATTGGCAACATCTCCTTGAATAGCAACACCAGGCTTGAGCATCAGAGGGAACACCTCTCCTGTTTCTGTGCTGTAAGTACCAGGAGCGAGCTTAATTACTGTATTTGCGGTAGCAACTCGTAATGCTTGGGTAATTGTCCGCCAGGGAGCGTTTTCACTGCCATTGCCCGCCGTGTCATCTCCGACACTGGGGTTGACAAAGAGGATATTAACCTGAGAAATTGTTGTTTCACCCAGGGGCATTTGATTTGATACAGGTGGTACTTGAGCTGCAACGCTATCAAGGTTTGTGCCGAGTAACGTTATGCTTACTACCCCCAAAGTACATAGTAAAGAAAACCCAAAAATTGGGCATTTTGCTAGCACCATTAAAGATAGTTGAGATGGCAAGCTGCTTAATCTAGGATATCTGGGCGACAAAATGAGGGAAATCACCTTCACACCACTCCTTAGAAGTAATAATAAGTTTTCAAACTTTCCAATATTTCAGTATGTCGATTATGTTATCCGCTATATTGACCAATTGGCTATTTTCAATACAAAGTAATTAATACAGGGAATAGGGAATAGGAAATGGGGAAAGGGGAATGGGGAAGAGAATTATCAATAGTTAATGCCCAATGACGACACTTGCTACAAGTCGGGAAACCCGACGACACTTGCTACAAGTCGGGCATTGCCCGCCCAACGCAGTGTCTCCCCAACGCAGTGTCTTCCCAACGCACTGCCTCCCCAATGCCCAAATATAGACGAGGTACATTGCAACTATGAAAGAGGCTGGCTATTACGATGAAGGCGTTACTAATGGGGTTGTTGTAATGGTTACAGCCCAAGGTCAACAAAAGCATATGCAGCAAGTTGTCTACCGCATCTTAGACGCTAATTTAGACCGTGCGCGTGAGGGTTTGCGAATTATTGAAGAATGGTGTCGGTTTGGGTTGAATAATGCCCCCATGTCAGAGGAGTTTAAGCACCTACGTCAAGAGGTAGCAAGTTGGCACACTGTTGAGTTAAGGGGGGCGCGAGATACAGCAGGCGATATCGGTACTGATTTAAGTCATCCCCAGGAAGAACAACGTTCGGGGATCAAGTCTTTGTTACAGGCGAATTTTTGCCGTGTCCAAGAAGCTTTGCGGGTAGTAGAAGAATACGGCAAGCTTTATCACCCCAGTATGGGCAAAGCTTTTAAACAGATGCGTTATCAGGTCTACACCCTAGAAACTAATTTGATGGGTTACGAACGTCATCAACTGCTATGGCGATCGCATTTATATCTGGTGACCTCTCCCTCAGATAATTTGCTCGAAACTGTGGAAGCTGCCCTTAAAGGTGGATTGACTTTAGTACAGTACCGTGATAAAGACACAGATGACACAGTGCGTTTAGAACAAGCTATCAAGCTGCGAGAATTATGTCATCGCTATGGTGCGCTATTTATGATGAATGATCGAGTGGACTTAGCTTTGGCTGTTGATGCAGATGGTGTACATTTGGGACAGCAAGATATGCCCATTGCGATCGCCCGTCAATTACTCGGCCCTCAACGCTTAATTGGTCGTTCTACTACCAATGCAGAAGAAATGCAACAAGCAATTGCTGAAGGTGCAGACTATATCGGAGTGGGGCCAGTCTATGAAACTCCTACCAAAATAGGTAAACCTGCTGCGGGTTTAGAATATGTTCGCTATGCTGCTCAAAACAGCACTGTCCCTTGGTTTGCCATTGGCGGGATTGATCCCAATAATATTAATGATGTGATTGATAGTGGTGCAGAAAGGGTGGCGGTAGTGCGATCGCTCATGCAGGCTGAACAACCTACTCTAGTCACTCAATATTTACTCTCCCAACTCAATCGTGTTAAACCACAATAGATAGAGAACTGGTTACAGGTTACAGTGTTCGTAATTAGTTCTGTTTAATTACTGAATATATAGTTATTAGTTAATTAAGAATATCCAAGCAGTATGAAGACACACTAGCAAAATCAAAAAGAAAAATTCACTTTCTTTTTTTCACTGTTGCCTGTCACCCAAGTTATTGGAATTTTGAATTGTTTATGTCTGGTCAAATTACTTTACAAGTGAATGGGGAAACTCATAATTGTGTTTCCCAAACTTATTTACCTGAATTACTTCAGCAATTAGGCTTTAATCCGCGCTTAGTGGCGGTGGAGTATAACGGGGAAATTTTACACCGTCAATTCTGGGAAGAAACTACAGTAAAATCAGGCGATCGCTTAGAAGTTGTCACAATTGTAGGTGGGGGATAATTATTCTTCCCCATTCCCTATTCCCTATTCCCCACATACAATGAACGATGCAAAGTTCTATGTTTGGCTAATTCTTTACCCTGACGGCCCAGTTTCTCGCGAAATTGTTGGTCTTGACACAATTGCTTGAACGCTTGAAACACTTCATAACCCGATCTAGGATTAACTAACAAGCCGTTTTGTTCGTGATGTACAACGTCAATTAAAGCAGGATAACGAGAGGCAATTACAGGTTTACCAAAATAACTGGCTTCTAAATATACAATTCCAAAACCTTCTAATACACTAGTTGCTTTCTTGGATAATGTCAGCATAGCGAAGATATCACAGGCTGCATAATAGCCAGCTAGTTCTTGCGATGGTATATATCCAGCAAAGTGTACTCGCTGGTCTACCCGCAATCGTTGCGCTAGAGATTTCAGTTCCGATTCACAAGGCCCTTGACCACAAATTACATAGTGAACATCCACACCAATGGTTAAAAGTAGTGGTAGGTTTTCAATGACGCGATCAAAGCTTTTGTGTTTGACTAAGCGTCCTACTGAGAGAATAACTACAGATGTTGGAGGAATGTTGTAAGTTTGACGCACCTGTGAACGTAATTCATCTAAATTTCTGGAGTTATTGTCTAAGCCAAACTTTTCTGGTCTGACTACGGGATGAATTACATGGGTCGGTGTTTGCAAGCGGAAGGTATTTCTGAGGTAATCTTGCGTGGCGGAACTATTACATACAATCCCGGCGGATCGTTTGAGGGTTAGTTGAAATAGCGATCGCCACAAAGGATTACGTACCGCACACATTAAATCTTTACCGTGCAAGTAAATGAAAAAACGCACAGGTAAAATATAGCTCAACAGCAACAAAGCCGGAAAGTCATAGCTATGACCCCATTCAATATAGCTGTAGCGGTAGCGGAAATAGAGTTTGATCGCTAATACAAATGACCAGACTAAATTAAACCCAGGCTGTAACAATCTACCCAGAAAACCACCTAACCAGTATCTAGGATTAGGCCAACGATACACAGGAAACTGTTGTGCTTGGTCGAATACTTGATCACCCGCACAACTAGCTGTCAAAACAATTACCTCCTCTGGATCTTGCAGACAACGATTGTAGAGATATTCTCCAATCACTGCTTCCTTCGGCAAAAACAGACGCGATATGACTAAAATATCCGGCGATGCAGTTTTCTCTCTAGTTTTTGTTGCTAGTTGCGAGACTTGTTCCATGTTGATTTCGATTAATTGACTGCAAATTAGTTGTAGTTATTCACACTAATCACTGTATTTATCCGTAGTACTACAGCGCGGCGTAAGTAAAGTCACTATCGGAAATAGCCGAAAAGTTGATCATCTCTAGCATTCTTTCTTTTTAAGTTTTATTTTCTTGTACTACCTCCATTAAGTAATTACATAAGCGTCTATTTTCATGGATTACTGTACTGATGAATTCACCGACGCTAGTATCTAAATTTTCTCCTCTTTTTTTCTTTTAGCCAACAACTCAGCCCGAAACGCTAGGTATTTACACAATTTTTTTAAAAAAATTTACAATACTTCACATGACTAGATGTGGCGATGATATCGATATACCTATTTAGCACTCTATTGTACTGAGCGGTGAAAAGCATCATGACTCGTCCTTGTCATCGAGTGCATTCAAGTAGTTACAACTCTATTTTAAAAGATGAAATATATAATTTTCATGGCTATTTATATAAAGTGTATAAAGTGTTTATTAACCATGATTGTGGTTTTTATATTTATATATTTGAATGCTTACTGTAGACAATTATTAAAATTAAAAATCCAAAAATCACATTTATTTATTGTAATGTTTATGTAGTTTATGCTAACAGTACGATGTTTTATCATTAATTATCTTCTCAACATCGTAAATGTCATATTATTTACATAATCATTCATAAAAAAAAAATTTTAGGATGATTAATGAACAATATTGATGATGAGTAGATTAAAAGCAGAATTTTTTAGGTTGTAATCTAAATGCCAGGATAATTAATGACTAATGGATCTGAACAACCCTAGTAATCATTAATTAATTACAAAGTTCCTGCAAAGGGAATAAATTCTGAGGTACGGTTATCCACTACAGAAATCCCTCTACGGTTTGCTGCTTCCCTAAGATACGACGCGTTAGATTGGATATGTAGCTGTACTACCAATCGAATGCTTGCTGCTGATTACGGGTTGGTATCAAATCTCAAGATAAATACTCTCAATAGAGAAAAAGAATTAAACAACAGCCGTTTTTCAAGCAAATCTGAATTATGTCTAAAAAAATACAACAAGCTATCAAACCACTCTTAAAAACCGTCTTGACCCTGGGTTTAGTATTGGTTTTAGCCTTAAGTCATGCTGATGGTGCATTAGCTGCCCGTAGTGGTGGCAGAATTGGTGGTGGCTCGTTTAGAGTGCCTTCTAGTCGTACTTATAATCCTCGCACTTACGCACCTCCTGGTGGTGGAGGTTACTACGCACCCTATCCTGGTGGTGGTTTTGGCTTTCCCTTCTTGATTCCGTTTTGGGGCATCGGTGGAGGATTTGGTGGTTTATTCACTATCTTAATTTTCTTAGCGATCGCTAACTTCTTAGTTCAATCATTCCGCCGTGTCTCCAATGGCGAAGGTGAAGAAGTTGGTTATGAGAGCAACCCCTCCATTAGCGTTAACCGCTTGCAAGTTGGTTTACTAGCACAAGCACGAGACTTGCAACCCGAACTTAACCGCATTGCTGAAACTGCTGATACCAATTCCCCAGAAGGACGAGCAGAAATTCTACAAGAAACTACCCTAGCTTTGCTGCGCCATCCTGAATACTGTGTATATGCTGCGGCTGGTACACAACAAGCCAAGTTAAATTCTGCGGAAAGTCAATTTAACCGCCTAGCATTAGCAGAACGCAGTAAATTTAGTGCAGAAACTCTCTCCAACGTCAACAACCAGCTAAAAGCAGCCTTAGCTCAAGATGCTTTACCCTCATCCGGTGAACTTGATAACCCCACCCGTTTAATTAGTGAAGGACCTGGAGAATACATTATTGTCACCTTGTTGACAGCAACACTAGGCAAGTTTGAACTCCCAGCCGTTAACAATGCTGATGATTTACGTCAAGCATTGCGACAAATTGGCAGCATTCCAGCAGATAAACTCTTAGCTTTAGAAGTATTGTGGACTCCTCAAGCTGAAGGTGATACCCTCTCATCTGATGACTTATTCGCAGAGTATCCCGATTTAAAATTGGTCTGATACCAACTTGAAGAAAGAATACAAGAGATATATCTGGTAGGGGCGCAAGGTATTGCGTCCCTACCAATTTTTGATACGTTTGGTATAAGTACTACGTCTGCCAAATAAATGTACAATCAATGGAATTGAGTTTGTAATCAGGAATTTAGTAATTACTACAGTACTAAATTCCTGATTACAAACTTTTAATTATTGCCGATTTATCGCTAGTAGTTATTGTATTTATTTAATCCTCATTTTTATATTTATTTAAGTAAAATTACAGTTTCAGCTATTTTCGGAATTCGCTTAGGATTTATCTGACTGGGAGACAGAATATTTGTATCAATCTAATTGTCTACCATTAAATATAAATAGTGCTTTTAAATCCCCTGTAGTTTTCTATTAAATACATTGTCTAATAAACCCATAGCAGTTATTGTAATCAACATACAAAGCTTCAGGAGTCATAGCAATGAAACAAATTCAATTAGCCTTAGTAATTAGCTATGTATTGATGAGTTGTTATTTTTTCACTAACTGGTTGCGTTTCGCTTTTCGTCAACCTCACTCTTCCCCTGAAGATAAATTTTTATCCTTTGTGATGTTTTTAATCACCACTATCTTCTGGCCTGTGATTGTCCCAATGTCTTTGATAGAAATTTTTCAGACTAGAAAACTAGAGGCTAGTACAATTATCCCAGTGATTTTGGCAATGTTTGCTTTGAGTATTTCTTACTTAATATCTGAATTTTCGGCATAAGTATTAATCACAGTTACCCACTGTCGATTACTCTATATTTGTTAACTGCCGTAGATTCAAAAATTAGTTTGGTGTGAATCAGTACTGTTATTAAATTGAAAAACTGGGCTTTTTATATCAATTTGATTCTAATTATCTCCCTGAATAATGCTGTAGGTTGCCAGTCAGATGGGGTAAGAGACTTTTTTTCAATCACTCAACCCCACTGTCCAGCCTATCATTATGAAACAAAATACACTTTCTTTAAAGATTTTTACTGATAAATCCTTTTATAAAGAACATCCTGCTACTGAAGTTACTCTCACCAGAGTTTTGCGCATCTCTACAGTCAGACTCGGCCACAATATACGAGGTATGCCTTCTAAATTAAAAAGAGGTCAAGAAACTTTGAGTGTTTATGTCACTCGACGCGAAGAAGAATTATTGTTGCCTTTTGTTAATCATAAGATTAAGGTCATTGATAAGCATATCGACCAAAGGCAATCAGGTTATGGCTTTGAGATTTAGATTGCTTGGATTATTGCTCATGTAAATGAAATAGATATCACGAAAAACTAACTAATATTTACTTTTGTAGACTAATTACTAAAGAAATCTAAGGAAAATGAGAGGCCAGTCCAACTCAACTATATAAACAGTTGTAAGGGAGTGAACGGACATTACTAGAGGTTATGTTTCTACCCGATGTAACTGACAAGATAATTGAGATTGTTGAGGTTACATCAGTCTATTAATCCTTGACAATTAGGGCGAAAATCTATGAAGCAACCATATCTATCTCCCGACGATTTGCCCACACATAGAACTACACTCATTAGTGAAATATTACTCAGTCAATTAGAAGAGGTAACGAAAACAAAATTTTATTTAACTTGTAGGCAGAAAGTACGTATTTTGCTGTCAAGTTGTCACTGGTATTTTAAAGTTAATAGTGGCATTCTGATGTTAATTATGGTGTGCCATGATATCGAAAGTTATCAGAATGTGATGATGAATGTTCCTTACTTAGCTAGCAAATTAAAACTGTTTGCAAACCATGCAAAAATTAGTATTAGTTCTCCAGTAAATCAAGGTATGCCTTGGGTGATTAGCATTAATCAAATATTGCCCGAAGATGAATCAAGTAGCACCTAAGAAATCATCAAGTTTCTTGTGAGGAGGCACTACGTTTCCACGCAATTTACACCCCTCATCGCCGACGGTGAGGGGCATTTTGACACTAAAATGGGCATTGGGAAAGCAGTAGTGAATGACTAATGACTAATGACTAATGACTATGGACTATTAACTCTCCTTCCCCAAGGTTTGATGATGGAAATAGCAATTATTGTTAATAAACAAATTAGCTGAATACTACCGCCAATAATCACTCCTTGGGTATCAAACATAAACGGGGGATTAGTTAAAGCTTTGACTCTTTCGATATCTGCGATCGCAGTCATGGAGTTTGTCCAAGGCCCTGATACCATTGGCGAAACATTACTTAACAAAAAACGCCGATTTTACCGTGTATTACACTGTGTATTACACAGGAAGAATTAACCCACCTTACCGTATAGTACACGGAAGAGAAAAAAATTAAGTTAGCTGCCTCAATAATCAATAAACTAGAAGGAATAACTGTGGAGGCAGTATATGTGCTTACACCCTGAAGAAATTCCTCCCATTCCCGATGAAACGGTGCGCATAGCCAAGTCCGCCACGTTCTAGCCCCTTGGTGTAGTGCGGCTATATATTATTGATGTTACGTTGGGCTAATTTGAGGTGAACGCCTGATTATAGATGTTAGCCAATGCTCATGAAGGAGCGAATTTAAAATGACTAAATCTGTGAGTGAAGACTACCAAATCAGGACAATACTCAGCATCGCTGACAAAAACGGCTTTATTTTGGACGCAGACAACTTAAATATTAACAAATCCGGAATGGACTTCATCACTACGTTTGCTACTGCCAAAGAGGATAATACCAAATGGGTATTGCGATTTCCCAGAAGACTTGATGTTCTTGAGCGTATGTATTATGAAAGAGAAGTTCTAGAACTGGTTAAAAGCCAAGTCGATGTGAGCGTTCCCATCTGGAAAATTGTTTCGGATGAACTGGTTGCCTATCCGCTATTAAAGGGAATTCCTGCCGGAACCATAGATCCAGATATCGGCGATTATGTATGGTACATTGATCCGAAGTCCCCGCCTGCTGTATACATTTGTTCTGTGGCGAAAACACTGGCGCAACTCCACAGAACACGGATTGATGTAGTGAAACAATTCAGTATCCGAGTAAAAACAGTTGATCAAGTGCGGCAATCTATGGCAGAGAATATGGCGAAGACCAGAGAACTACTTGGTGTTTCTGATACACGCTGGACACGTTGGCAGGACTGGATTGCCAATGATGCCTTGTGGCCTCAGCATTCGGCTTTGGTTCACGGAGACTTTCACCCTGGTCATACGCTTGTGGACAAAGACGGAAAATTGATGGGACTCATCGATTGGACAGAAGCCGCAGTAAGTGATCCTGCCAAGGATTTCGTCTGTTTCTATGCCACCTTCGGTGAGCAAGTTCTCCAGGATGTGCTTGAGCATTATCAAACTGCTGGTGGGCTCATATGGTCTTATATGAAGGAACACATCATAGAACGCTGGAATGCTCATCCCGTGGAATACGCCTTATTCGCCTTGCTAACTGGAAAGGAAGAACATATAGCCGGGGCTAGAGCATCTTTAGCTTGGAGTGGATGATATTGGTTCAATACCCAAGTAAGAAAATCTGTGAAGAAATGGCGACTTTATAAAGGCTATCAATAGATTGTAGTGAAGATATTAGGCTCTCTGTTCTACGCAACAAAGGTAAACAACAGTGGCTCTCAAAAGTATTGTCATTGCTCCCTTGTAGCAATCAAAGTAAGAAATAAATCCTGAAGTTTCTTACTTTTGGGTTTTTGAAAGAATGCTCTTATCTCTGCATTGTGGCAACGATGCTCCGCCTCGTTGGAGACGATGGCGTTTCGCTTGCCGTAGGCAATCGGTTTGTGCCATTGCACTAAGAGCGACTCACCTTACTAAAAAACCCAGTCGTTTGTACTGGGCTTTAGTGGGGCATATTCCCCTAGTTATTTATAGAAGTTATTCATAATTTAGCACTCTGATATTTACTACATCCCAAGCTTTACTATTTCGGAAAATTCGTTGCCCTTTTACACTTCTAAAATTAGTAGTAGACAAATAAATACTACAAATGTATTATTAAAATACACTTAAATTACAAATACTACAAACATTCAATGATCAGCAGAATCTCTTCAACCATGAGTAGCGCGGTGCATTGCCGACCCAACAAGGGTTTAGGCAGAGCTGCTGCACTATTTGCGTTTGAGCAAATGTATCTGTTCATTGGTGAGAAATCTATAAGTGTTGGCATTTTTGGAGCGTTAGCCTGTTGGCTCAATCCAGACAACTTATCTAAAGCGGGAGGTGCAAATGTCTCATAGCACTGATACAGGGCAAAAAGTATCAACTACCTAACCCCCACTTTGTTTCACCAAAGGCGGGGGTTATTTTTTTTAGGAGTGAATCAAAATGGAAGCTCAACCACCTTTTCAGCAGCCACACATACTCAAAATTATGTTGTAGTGTTCTCCAAGAACTACTTACCACTAGCACGCATCAACATTAAACGCGCAATGGTGCTGTTAGTTACAGGTCAAGCAGAATCTTTGAGTTTCGGTACTACAAAACAATGGGAAGTACGTTCCCCCAGCGTCGTACTACAAGTACCAGAACACATTCGTTTGACCTTTGGTAATCCCGAACGGCATTGGAAAGTACCACCTGTCAACCATCGTGAGGTTTTGAGACGAGACAATCACACCTGCCAATACTGTGGTAGCACTAAGCGTCTAACACTCGATCATGTAATACCCCACTCACTCATGTGGACAGCATACCTGGGACAACGTTGTAACAGCGTGTGAGAAGTGCAATTCAACCAAAAGCGATGTCTGACGACAAGCCGCTCCGCGTCTACGCCTACCCCATGAAGCTGGAATGGTACTCAAAAACAAGCCCAAAGCCCCAATTCACCCAGCAGTAGCATTTGCCGAACAGTTCTGGAACTCACAACGCTACCCTGAAGGTGAGTAATTGACTTCCATCCCAGTCACAGAGGGCAATACAGCTATTAAATAATCCTGCCCTCTCACCTCTAAAAAAAAGTTTGTAGTACACCCTTGACACTTTTGTAGTATTTATGTAGTATAAATGTAGTGAAGCAATCAAGCCTCCCAAAAAGGCACAGAGCAAACACTATCAGAACCATGAAAACTAAATAATTGCCACCCAACGTGGGGGTGTAGCTTAGTCCGGTTTAAAGCAGTCGCCTGTCGAGCGAAAGAACGTGGGTACTGCTCCGCAGAAGCAAGCTACAAATCCCATCATCCCACGGTAGCCTTGTGTACAAATAGACAAGTCGCTTTGATTCTCAGTTAAAGGGAAGCGGGTGCAACTCCCGTCGAGGCTTCCAAATGTGTCCAGGTCGCCTAATGGTAGGGTATTGGTCTGCAAAACCGACTGTGCGAGTACCCTTCCCTTCGGGACGCTCCGCGAACGGGAACGCTTACGCGAACAATTCTCGCCCTGGACTCCAAGCGTTGCAGCGTCACCTAACGGCAAGGTACTCGGCTCATAACCGAGGATATACGGGTTCAACTCCCGTCGCTGCTACCAAATGCACAGATGGTGTAATGGCAGCACTAGGGTCTCCAAAACCTTTAGTCAGGGTTCAAATCCTTGTCTGTGCGTTGCCGTTTCCTAATCGAAAAAGCTTACATACTCGCCTAATGGTAAGGAAACTGTCTCTAAAACAGTCTATGCAGGTTCAATTCCTGTGTGTGAATCAACAGCTTTTTCCACTTACACGGCATACATGGTGCAGAAGCGAAGTGGCCGAGCGGCACGTCTTTCAAGCGTGTAATTAGCGGGTTCAAGTCCCGTCTGCACTGCCTCATGGGGTGACGAATGGTGATCGACAGCAACAAAACCAACAAACGGACGCTTGCTGGATAGGGGTACCCTACCCTTCGGGAACGCTCCGCGAACGGGAAGCAAGCTACGATTCCCCTTCACTCCATCCCTTGTAGATGTATTTCTATCAAGTGGACATTGATTTGGGTCGGTGTCCAAGTCCGGTTGAAGGAAGCCGTCTGTAAAACGGATACCTCTGTGCTTCGTAGGTTCAAATCCTACCCGGCCCATTATGGAGAGATTGCTATTGGCAGGGCAAGCTGTTTGCTAAACAGTCGTGAGATCCATCATCTCACTGTGGGTTCAACTCCCTCTCTCTCCGCCTTATGAGGACGTGGTGTAACTGGGTAACACATCAGTCTACGAAACTGATTAGTGTTGGTTCAAGTCCTTCCGTTCTCGCCTTATCCCCTGGTAGCTCAGTTGGTAGTAGCGTCTGTTTGAAAAACAGAAGGTCATCCGTTCAAGCCGGATCTGGGGGACTGGCACATTGCCCTATAGCTCAATTGGCAGAGCAAGCGGCTGTTAACCGCGAGGCTGTAGGTTCGATTCCTACTGGGGCAGCCATTTATTGGGAAGTAGGCAAACAGGCAAAGCCGTCGCACTTTGAATGCGAAGTTTGAAGGTTCGATTCCTTCCTTCCCAGCCATTCATGCTCCTGTAGCCCAACTGGAAGAGGTGGCTGTCTCAAAAACAGTCTGTGTGTGGGTTCGACTCCCACCGGGAGTACTGGTAGCGCGGCAGCTTTGGGAGCTGAAGGTTGCAGGTTCAAATCCTGCCATCCCGACCATTTGCCCCTGTGACGCAATTGGCAGACGTAGCCCGCTTAGACCGGGTTTGTTGCAGGTTCAACTCCTGTCAGGGGTACTGATGCTCCCGTGGCGAAATTGGTAAACGCTTCCGTTTGAGGGACGGAATTGTTACAGGTACCGCTTCGCGGAAGCAAGCTACGATTCCTGTCAGGAGTACCAATTTGGGTCGTTGGCAGAGCGGATATGCAGCCGCCTTTTAAGCGGACTTATTCAGGTTCAACCCCTGGGCGACCCACCAAATTTTACCCCTGTGATGCAATTGGCAGACATGACCTGCTTAAAACGGGTTTTATACAGGTTCAAATCCTGTCAGGGGTACTCGCGGAGATTGAGCTATGGTGCGCTCTGAGGTCTCATAAGCCTTCACGTACCGGGTTCAAATCCCGGCTCCGCTACCAAATGCTGGTGTGGCTCAAAGGCAGAGCAATCGCCTTGTAAGCGATGGGTTGCGGGTTCAACTCCTGTCACCAGCTTGAATTATGCGATCGTGGTGTAACGGCAGCATCAGAGTCTTCCAAACTCACGGTACGAGTTCGAGTCTCGTCGTTCGCGTAGCGTGCCGAAGGCAATCGCTCTTTTAGCCCTGTAACTCAATTGGTAGAGTGCCTCTCTTACAAAGAGGATGTAGCGGGTTCAAATCCTGTCAGGGCTACCAATTTATGGGAGTGTCGCCTAATGGATGGGCATCGATCTTCTAAATCGATTTGTAGGGGTTCAAGTCCCTTCACTCCTACTGTCTGGGGTCATAGCTCAACTGGCTAGAGCGTCCGCCTTGCAAGCGGGAGGTTAGGGGTTCAAATCCCCTTGATTCCACTTTTGGTGTCTGAAGCCAAAGCGGTCGCGGCGCTGGTTTGTGGAACCAGTCATAACGGGTTCAAGTCCCGTCTGACACCCCTTAAGGAAGATGCCGCTAAATGGTCGGCAACCGGTCTTGAAAACCGGGGTGGGGTAACACCCAGGGGTTCGATTCCTCCATCTTCCGCCTTCCACCTGAAGCCGAAAAGTGAGGCGCTGTGCTGATAACACAGTCATAGGAGGGGCAGTACCTCCCTGGTGGATTTGTTTAATAGACAATCGCCTTCTGCAAACCGAAAGAAATATTTTAAAAGTACGACAGGTGTCGTACTTTTTTCTTGGTCAGTATCTTGGTTGAAAACCAGATACATCTTTTTATTTCTCATTACCCAAGATATCCTCAATCAAGCTCATGAGTTTTGGCAGATGTTTGGCTAAAGCTTTCTCTTGGGGTGTTTTCGGCTCAATTTGTTGCCACTGCTTGAGCTTAGTTGATGCTTGCTTTAAAAGTACGACATCTGTCGTACTTTTCTCTTGGTCAGTATTTTGGTTAGATTCAAGATATCTTTGTACTGTACGCAGGTTTTTACCTACTACGACTGCTAGGGCAGGCATTAAAGGCTTTTGGCTTTTGTCCTTTCTTGGGTCTTCCCTTTACGTGAATAAATCCAGCAGTACGTAGACGGTCAGCGATCGCTTTCACTTCGTTTGGCGTATAGTCCCTACGTTTTTCGTTCTCTGCTATTTCTACCTGCAATGCCAAATCTGGGTCTGACTCCGCATCAAAAGGCAACATCCTGGTAGAAATACGATTGTCTGGGAACTGATGAAGATACTTGTCTGGCTGCTGTTCTTTTAGCAATCGAATTGCGGCTAGCTCAAACCTAACAAGGAGTCTGCAAATTAACTTTCAACTATATCAGCGTGTCGCTTTAAATCGTGACTTAGACGAATATCAATTAAAAAAAGGTGATGCAGCAACTTTAATTGATTTTGTTCCTCATCCTAGCAATGGTGAACAAAGATATGTTTTAGAAGTATTCAATGCAACTGGTGAATCAATAGCTGTTGTCATTGTTCCTATATCTGATATTAAACCACTGCGAAATCATGAAATTTTAAGTGTTCACTCTTTGGTGGAAATTTAGGTGGCTCAGTGGCTCAATTTCTTACTCAATCTTTGATATATAATTATTTTCTGAAAAACTTAAAGCAAACATCCCAACAATTTTTTAAACGGTCAGATAGGTGTTGAGTGTGTGCGGTAATCTGGGAATGACTGCTGTACAAGCCTACAACATTAAGAAACTCTAGTGGTTCATTTCTTACCAAGAGTTGTCACAGCCTTTGGTATATCAAGGTTCTGGAGAGGCAGTGCTGCATAGCCGTATTGAGAGGTCGCACCTATGACCTGATGGCGATCGCTAGCATTGAATTTCTTATAAATTGAGGAAAAATGCTTTAATACGTGATATCTAATTATCATGCGTGAACTGAAAAAAGTATTAACAGTTTTTATTTCAATAACTTATTTATGCAGAACACAGTCAATGCTTCTAAACCTGGAGTGACCGTATTAAAAGGAATTAATTTGGCCAAGGTCACTACAATTATTTGTTTAGTTGGTTTCGCTGTCGTTTTTGGTATTCAAGACTGGCGGCAGGTTATCTATATGTGTCTGCATATCAGCTACTGTCTGTGGTGGTTGATGGAACAGTGGTTATTTCCAGAGCGACAAAAAATATTTAATGAGCCAATGGGGGTAGGAACTCTCATTTTTATATTATTAATTGTAGGATTTTTTTACGTTTTACCTGGATACTTAGCATTTATCAATCCTGTTCCTTTATCAATGGCAACAGCTGCTATTGCGCTTTTCCTCTACATTTTTGGTAGTTTGATCAATGCTACTGCCGATGTCCAAAAGCTCACTGCCAAACAGTTTCAAGCTGGGCTAGTACGTGACAACATTTGGCGTTTTTCTCGCAATATCAATTATTTTGCAGATTTGCTGCGGTACTTCAGTTTTAGTGTTGTCGCTGGCTCCCTGTGGGCTTACTTAGTGCCGGGATATATTTTTATCTTATATCTCTGGCGTATATCCCAAAAAGAACAGGCAATGTCCGCCAAGTATCCAGAGTATGCAGATTATCAACAATCTAGCTCTCGTTTGATTCCATTTATTTGGTAGAACTGCTGTGAAAGGCGAGAACTGAATTTTTCTCAAGCCCAACAACAAATCAACAATCAACAAGCGCGATCGCCTATGGTGGATATTCAACCATCACACCTATTTGTCACCAACGAGGACAAGTGATCGTGCTGCTCCCTCTCCTTCTATGTCGTAATTCGCTAAAAAACCGACACATTGACAGCCAAACTTAACAATGATTTGTTGTGACGTATATGTTTTAGGGACTTCCAGAAAATAAACTATTCAATGGGTCAGAGCAAAGATGATCATTGTATTCTTCTTCCCCTGCTTCCCCTGCTCCCCCTGCCTCCCCTGCTTACCAAAGCGATTGTATATTTTTTTAGTTGGAAGTCCCTTAGTTAGTCGTCCCTGAAAAATTCAGTTTGTTTTCAGAGTTACCTAGCCATCAAGCTATGCAATCACGGTAATTTGGGTACTGGTTAAGGCAGCTTGATTTGCAAGTCGCGCAATCTGAACTTGTGTGTTACCACCATTGCCATCAGTATCAAAGAACAGATTACCTGTGGCTTGGTCATAGATAAAGCGATCGCCTGCTGCTACCGCACTTGTCCCCAGACGGAATACACTGGCATCCAGCACACCAAGACCTTGACTTAAAGCAAATTCCGCTTTGGAGATGAGAATTTTGTCGTTGCTCACATTGAAATCAGTGATTGCATCAAAAGTATCTAAAATAGGACGGATTAATTGAAAACTGTCTTTACCAGCATCACCTGTTAAGGAATCACGCCCTCTACCACCGATGAGTGTATCGTCACCCGTGCCACCATCAAGAGTGTCATTACCATTACCACCATTAAGGATGTCGTTCCCAGCTAAACCAAATAACCAGTCATTCCCATCCTCACCTGATAAAACGTTAGCTGCCGAATTACCGATGAGTACGTTTTTGAGAGTGTTACCTGTACCGTTAATGGTGCTGGTTCCAGTCAGTACCAAGTTTTCCAAGTGATTATCCAACTGCCAACTAATGGCGGCTTGCACTAAGTCTGTACCTGCATTTGCTTCTTCAATGATGAGGTCTCCAAGATTGTCTACAAAGTAAATATCATTACCAGTGTCACCCTCCAATCTGTCTGCACCAACACCACCATCTAGGATATCGTGGTCTGCACCACCATATATGATGTCATTTCTTAAGCCTCCATACACCTTGTCATTACCATCTAAGGCGTAAATGATATCGTTGCTGGCTGTGCCGTTGAGGGTTTCTGATGCTGATGTGCCTGTAATTTCAATTTCATTGTAACTAGCCGACTCAAGTGCTAAAGCCCGCAATTCATAACCGTAGGTGGGGTCATATGCCCTAAAGTAGAGTGTGCCGTTGATTTTGGTCATTTCATCGACATGGGAATCCCCAGAACCGACATAGAAATCCCCAGAACCAGGATTGATGTCATTGACGAGTAGGGCATTACCTGTGGTTTTGTCTATGTGATATAACTCTCTCCCGAAGGTCGGGTTATTTGCCGTAAAGTAGAGTGTGCCATCAATGTTTGTCAGCTTTTGGGGAAAGGAACCCAAAGAACCACGATAGATATCAGCGACGCGTACAGCCTCGCCCGTGATATTTTCTACTCGATATAACTCTCTCCCGAAGGTCGGGTTATATGCCGTAAAGTAGAGTGTGCCATTGATGTTTGTCAGAGATTCGGGCTCGGAAGCCCCAGAACCAGGATAGATATCAGTGACGAGTACAGCCTCGCCTGTGGTGTTGTCTAGTCGATATAACTCATTGCCGTAGGTGGGGGTAAATGCACTAAAGTAGAGTGTGCCATTGATGTTCGTCAGCTTTTGGGGATAGGAATTCCACAAACCAGGATAGATATCGGTGACGCGTACGGCCTCGCCTGTGGTGTTGTCTAGTCGATATAACTCATTGCCGTAGGTGGGAGTAGATGCCGTAAAGTAGAGTGTGCCATTGATGTTCGTCAGATAGTAGGGATAGGAATATGCAGCACCAGGAGCAATATCAATGACGCGTAGAGCCTCGCCTGTGGTGTTGTCTAGTCGATATAACTCATTGCCGTAGGTGGGAGTAGATGCCGTAAAGTAGAGTGTGCCATTGATTTTGGTTAGAGTAGTAGGGGTATATGTCTCATCACTAGCAATAATATTGAGATCAGTAACGCGTACAGCATTCCCTGTGGTTTTGTCTACTCGATATAACTCTTTGCCGTAGGTGGGGTCATATCCCAAAAAGTAAAGTGTGCCATTGATTTCGGTCAGGTCGTAAGGATCGGAATCTCCAGCACCAGAATTGAGATCAGTAACGCGTATAGCATTCCCTGTGGTTTTGTCTAGCCGATATAACTCTTTGCCGTAGGTGGGGTCATATCCCACAAAGTAGAGTGTGTCATTGATTTCAGTCAGGTAGTAAGGATCGGAATCTCCAGCACCAGAATTGAGATCAGTAACGCGTATAGCATTCCCTGTGGTTTTGTCTACTCGATATAACTCTTTTCCGTAGGTGGGGGTAGATGCCGTAAAGTAGAGTGTGCCATTGATTTCGGTCAGGTTTTCTGGAAAGGAAGACCAACCGCCAGGATAGATATCCGTCACTAAGTATGGTTGAGAATTTAATACTTCCTCATAAGCTTCCATGCTGATTTGACTGAATGCCAACGTCACAGCACCGCTAAGAGTCTGCACTTCCAACTCCCAGTCACCACCCAAAGCCTCATTCCCAGTCAAATCATCCGAGGCGGCGACTACAACAGAGGTTAACTCACTCAATCTCTGTACAAATGCTTGTCCAACTGCACCAGCGGCGACATTGCAACCATACAACAAGATTTTCGCTGTATCTTGTAGTGCATACTTCCAAGTTTGCAGTTGATTGGCGTAGAAAGAGAGAGTCTGCCAACTGAGATAAGAACTTCCTAACTGCACGCTGGCACAACTGCCATGTGAGACGATGTGAACACTGGCAATCTCTTGACGCTGTGACAATATTTGGGTAATTTGCTGTACTCCGTCCTGTGTAGGATCTAGGATGATCACCTCAAATCCTGGTAATACCCCCGCCATTAAACTAGAGTAATTTTCTACCGCCCCATCAATAAACACGATGCCTTGGTGTCGGTTGTCAACAGCAACTGTACGAACTGATTGATTCCAGGAATGATTGATTGTAGACATAGGATTGTGTATTTGGTGTTGAGTAAAAAAATCTTTATTTGCACATCGGGCAATCTGAACTTGCGGATTTTCACTTAAACTATTTCGATATCAAAGCCGGAAATTACAGAACTAGCATGACTAATTAACACATGACTACTTCCGCAAGAGGTATTTTGCTCTAACAGAGTGCAAAGATTAATGCTTCCCCATCTGTCTAGCTTTACCCAGCAGTCAGAATTATTAGAGTTTGCGCCAGAACAAGCATTGCAACGCTTAATTCCCCAGGTATTAGAAAATGCTGCTTATCCCTGTTTTGTCACTTTAGGCAGAAGAAAAATAGAATTCAGTGTGAGTCAGGAATATAAAAATTGGAGATGTGAGGCTATAAACAATAGACTGGAGTTTAGAAAAACCCTGAAATAATTGAGGAATAGGAAAAATTGTTAA
>DVDT01000010.1 GCA_015296085.1 Trichormus sp. M33_DOE_039
CAAGTGCGTTTAAGTTCTTTTCTCAAACTCCCTCGTCCTCCCAAGAAGAAAAAAGCTCCTCCTGTGTATGATCCTCGTCATCCACACGTCTCAACTGCCAAGCTCTTAGCTCAGGCAAAAAAGTCACCTTGACAGGGCTAGAGTTTAGGCTTGTATTAAACTCAACAGGAAACCACTATAGCTAGAAATATGACCGCTTATATCTTAATTGTGTTTTTTTAAACTGTCACTATAGTTAAAGATGCTTAAAAAGAAAAACTAGAGGCTAGAGAGGAAAGCTTTTGTTCATACGCTTTCCATAGGTTATGGTGTTTTTGGCTGCCTAGTGGTGTCAACTGGTCATAATTAGAGCAAATCGCAACGTTAAACATCAGTTGTAATTTCTCTCGGCAGCCAATTATATCTCCGCGCTCCTCGTAGTGATTTCCAGACCTCCAGCATCTGCTAACAAATATCGGATATTATACGACGCAAGTGTTTCAAGTCTCCTGGCTTCAGACTCTTTACCTGTTCTTAGAGCATAAATGCTACCTAAATATCAGTTATTTTTCTCACTTAGCATATATAACTTTTGTTGGAAGTCTATTGACTATTCGGCTTAAAATTTGGCAGTTCCACCGATGCTAATGATTTACGTCCCTTGGGTGGACGCTGGGGATAAACTACTGGAGAAGGTGATTGAGTATCCTCATCAGTCAAATCGCTCAATAATTCCGGTGGTAAATCGCCTGATGGTAATTCTACTTCTTGTACTGAAGTCGCTGCTTCATCAAAATACTCTGGTGCTGTGGCAGTTGTCTCTGCGGGAGATAAGTTAAAGGACAATGTGGCAGAATTAGTTGTGGGTGGTATGATTTCCGTAAATTTTATAGCTGGTTGCTCTGGTGAGGTTTCGGGTGCTGTATCATCATCCTCAACACTTGTAGCCCAAGTTTCCCACACTGGATTATCTTCAGGTTGACTATCTGGATGAGGATCTGAAACTGCTGACGTTGCACTTGTAGTTCCAGACTGAGACGCAAAGAACATTTGGATGAGACTGTCTATTTGCTCATCTAGTTCTGATGATGGAGTTACAGATGTCGCTTCTTCGGATTGAATTACAGGCTCGTCTTCTATAGCCTCCATTGATGTTGCTGGCTGCGAGGCTGGATGTGTCTCTTCTTTAGCTGGCCAATTCCAAATCGGAGAAGGATTAGGAACAGCGTAATTACTACTAAATGGTGGTGGTAATGAAGGTTCACTCTTGACTTGATCGGCATTTTCTGTGGTTGATTCTGGTTCTGCTGACCAAGGTTTTATGGGCTGTGCATTGGGGAACAAAGAGCGCGCTTTTTTCGCAAACCGGGATTTATGGGGGATTGGAATTTGGGGTTTATCGGTAGCTGTATCGGGAGAGTCATAACTGGGAATAGATGTTTCTAAACATTTTTCCAGTGCTGCTTTAAATTGCAATGTCTGACGCTGTTGTCGCATCAACCTTGTACGCAATTCCCGACAAGCATTTTCTGATTGCAATACCTGCTGGGATTGTTCGCTATAGTTTGTTTGTAATAAGGTGCATTCTCTCTCTAACTGGGCAATGCGCTGCTGACTAATTTGTAATTGTGCTTTGTAACTTTCGATTAAGATTTCTTGACGCTGTGAAGTTTGGGCTGTAGTTTCTAGCTGTTGGAATAATGATTGGATTTGTTCTTGAGCCGCAGAAAGTTCTTGTGTTTGCTGATTGAGCATTGATTCAGTCACGCTAGAGCGTCTTTTTTGCCACTGCAATGCTTTTTCCGATTCAGCTAATTCATCCTTCAGATGCTCTACTTGCTGGTATAAGTCATTATTGGCAGCACGCAGTTCTTCATTTAATGCCAGTAGCTTTTGAAATTCATTTGCAATCTGTGTTTGCTGGTCACTATCTGGCTCTACGACCCAATCTTGTTGGTTGGCACTATCTTGGGGGAAATCGGCTGTTGTGGGGTGGTGCTGTTCATCTGTTGCGGGTTTGAGGAGTGGCAATCTAGAAACGGCTGTGTTTTCAGCAGGCACAACTGAGTAAAAAGGACAGATTGTTTGTTCTGGTTGTAGAGAATTAGCAGAAGAATTAGGAGATTCCATCACAGTCCTGTTATTTGAGGTGTCGGCTTCATTCATCACTCTTGAACCACCCACTTATGAATGTTCAGCGTTGCTGATCAACTACTTAGAGGTAACTTTCACAGCCAAGTCATAGTTTCCTCTAAGCTTAAGTAGTTAATATTGATCAGTGTTCCCCATTTTGCATCTATAACTGATGTCGTTATAACATTACGAACTGACTCCCCGTCAACCTGAGATATTGGGGGGATTTTGAGTTTAAATGCTACAGATATATGAGTTGCTGTACAGATACTTAAATGTTTTGGTTCAAACGGACTTGGCTTTATTAACAGTTATGTGGTAGCAGCTCCCTAGTAAACGTTCACACGATGGAGAAACACTATATCTGTATATAATTTATCAAAAACATCTTTAAGCAAGTCAACAAAAAAGTCAAAAATTTAAAAATATGGGTATGAGGATATAAGGAAGCAAGTTGCATAACGATAGTGACGCAGGCGCGACGGCAAGTCTGATATTAGGAGTTTCCCGACTTGTAGCTTGCTCGTCGCAGGATGCAAACTGGTGTGTGTGGGGGAAAGAACAAATATCAATTATTTCTTCCTCGCACTCTTGCACCCTCCAAACGCCAAAAGTCTGATTGCATGAAACATGAATTTGCTTTATGGCAGCCAACGGGGATGAAATCCAACCAGGGGAAGCTTTTCTGGCTTAATACTGCTAATTGCTTGATCGGAAATTGGTAGTAGGGGCATTAACCAAAGGCTACTAGTAGCGATCGCCTCCCCATCATCGGTTTTCAAATTGCTGGACGAAGATGTAGTAGTGTTTGCCTGGGGAACTACTTGGTCAAACAGCAAAGCCAAACCATCGGGGGATAAACTCATTTGAACGTTTCTTTGTTCTACTGGTAACACTAACAACGGCTTCTGCTGTTTAGTTTTCAGATCAATTGCCACTAAGTAGGGTTGTTCTATGTATTGTGCTTGAGAAACAAGTTGTGTCAACAGGCAATAGAGGGTGGGTGAAGCGGGATCAAACTGACAATTTAGTATAGAGCCTGTAGTTTTTAATAGGGTTTTCTCAGTATCTTGGCTGACTAAAAATAACTCTTTTGTAAAGTCAGTATTAAATTTTAGCATTGCGGCCTGAGAGCCATCTTGAGAAAATGCCTGTACTAGACCATACTGTGGTAGAAAATTTATGGGTTGGTTGGCATCTTTTTTTAGTGGCAAAATAGCTGTTCCCTGCCCCTGGGCAATAGCTACGGTTGTGCTGTTGGGATGGATCAGAAAATCTCCCCCTGGTTGACTTTGCAAACGTTGGGGTTGTTCACCGAGTTTGTTATCAGCTGGCATAAACCACAGTCCAAAATCGCTGGGGTTATTTTTGTTACCTCGTTGTACAACTATCGTTTGCCCATTTTGCGACAAGTCAAATTTGAGGTTTTGATAGTCTTGATTATCTAACATTAGCTCAATCAGGCCTGCTGCGGCTGGGGTGCCAGATTTCGCAGAAATTCCGGTGGTAACAGTATATATTTTGGCTGATAGTAAGTCTTGATTGTTACTAGCGCGAGCTGAGAACAGAATTTTTTCTCCATCTGGAAATGCTTTAAAGTCCATCACTACCAACTCTTTGGGGGTGAGAACTGTTTTTTGTTCTTCAGTTAAGTTGTAGAGAACCAAGCGTCCTTTTTCTTCTTGGTCAGCTCCTATGTAGAGGATGACGCGATCGCGGGTGGTAAACTGGCCCGTAAAGGGTTGTATTACTCGGTTTTTATCTTCTGTATCAGCAAATTTATCTTTAGCCCCTTGTAACTGCACTTTATAGTTAGTGCCATAGGGCGCAGGTGTTAACAGCGTATAGACCATCCTTCGACCTGCCCAACTAATTTTACCGGCTAGGGGTGGATTAATCTGCAAATTATCCTCAACACTTTTGGTATTCATTGGACGGCTGAAAGTGAGAGTAAAAGAGATATCTTCTGCCCCAATTTGTTGATTTTGCCAGGAGAAATCCCGTACACGCGCTGCTACGACATCCCCTTGCAAGATGAGTAGTCCAATGAGCAAACTCAGCAACAGCATTAAGGCAATTGCTACCCGATCTAATGGTTGGAGAAAAGATTTGTTAGTCATTGGGCATTAGGCAATTTAATTTTGGATTTTGGATTTACAATTTTGGATTGGGTTTCAATCTAAAATCTAAAATTTCTAGCCCCCATTCCCTAATTTAATCGCCATAGGGATTTTCTGGTTGGGGAATCTTTTTTAATGAATCTGCTGCTACGGTGAGTTGGCGTTGACCATTTATAGTTTCTGTAACCATTTTTCCTTCTATTTCTAGCCAGGTGTCAGGCGTGTATCTGTCTTGTCCTTTTGAGAGTTTAACGGGTAAACCTATAGGATAAGCATCAGCGGCACAACAAGTTAGTACAAATCTGGCTAAAAATATATATTCGCTACCCATTTCTGGTGGGTGGATGACAAATCCTTTGACTTTAACTTTTTGACCTGTATATTTGTCTGGTTCAGGATAGACACTGAGTGTGCGTACCCAGTCTAAAAGCGATCGCTTTTCTGTTTGACTGGGAGGCTCAAAGTCTCTGGTTTGAAGACGAGATGTTGACAATAAATCAGTGACATTGCGTTGCAGTGCTTTATCGCTAGCAAATACTTGTGGTGTGAAGATAAAACCTGAGATTGCGGCAATTAATAACAAGCTACTACCCCAACCAGGAGCAAAAAAATTGACGTGCTGAACGTTGGATGTAATAACATCACGCCGCCGCCGTCGCCAAAGTTCTTGCGCTTTGAGCAAGCCAACAATTATTAAGAAAATGCCAGCTACTATCACCAATGGAAAGTAATTAGGGTGAATCAATAAGTTTAGCTTGCCAGTTCGCCAATATCTCAGCATCAACACACCCCAAGCTGTAATTGCCAAGACATCCAGCCAGGGAAGTAATTTATTTGGGGGTTGAGATTTAGTCATTGGTCAATAGTCGATAGTCAATAGTTATTGGTGATTGGGCATGGGGGTAAAATTTTCTCTGCTTCCTCTGCTCCCCTACACTCTCACATCTCTATTTAAATAACGTGCAGGTTGATGAATAGGGTGAATAAAAATGTGAGTTGTCCTGCTAAAGCAAAGAGGTAAAAGATAGTTTTGGGTTTAAAGATGGATAACATTAAGCCTACGCTTTTGATGTCAATCATGGGGCCAAACACCAAAAATGCTAATAAAGAACCACTGCTGAAAGCTGAGGAGAAAGATAAGGCGAAAAAGGAATCGACTGTCGAACAAATTGAGACGACGGCCGCTAACACTAGCATGACCAAAATGGAGGTAATAGGGCCTGCTCCCAAACTGAGAATCAAATCGCGGGGGGCTAACACTTGAATTGCTGCGGCGATCGCACTACCTAAAACCATTACGCCGCCCAATTCCCGCAACTCTTGAATGCTGTTATCTAGCACTAAACGCAGTTTATCTGCTCGGCTTTTGCCTGCGTTGGGGTTGGGTTCACTGGCTGGGATTTGGTTAGCATCTAACCTTGTGGTCATACCTGCTCTACCCCCTAAAATGTAAGTCCCAGAACGTAAGATACTAGGTGTGTTGCCTGCTATTTTGCCTGACTGAGATTTGCCGCGCCGCTTTTGTTCTGGTTTAGGGGGAGGATTAAATTTTAAATAACGGGCGATCGCTGGTTGTACTATGGGTTGCAAATCTGTTTGAGAACTAAACACCCAGCCAATAATCGTGGCAATTAATAACGAAAATACCACTCGTAAAACGACGATTTCCGGCTGATCACGAAATGCTGTCCATGTTGCCCAAATGACAATCGGATTGATTGTTGGTGCTGCTAGTAAAAAACCAACTGCTACAGGTGTAGGTACTCCTTGCATCAGCAATCGCCTGGCGACAGGCACATTGCCGCACTCACACACTGGAAACAAAAAGCCAACCATACTGCCAACTAAAGCACCTAGCAGTGGGTTTTGGGGCATTTTCTCTACTAGTTTGCGCTCATCAACAAAAAATAGCAGCAAGCTAGAGAATAACACCCCTAGAAGCAAAAAAGGCATCGCCTCGACTAGCAGACTCAAAAATATAGTGAAACCATTGTTCAATTGATTCATGGGTGTCGCAGTCAAAAGCGGTTTGAAGTTTGGACGTTATGCCTAGTAATTCTATCTGAATAGAGTTCAAACACATTTAAATACGGTACAACATATTCAATACTGTAGTTTGATATGCGTTAGGAATTTATATGGTAATGCTCATGGCTATTAATAGTTATATATAGGTTTTGATGGAAGTGGATTTACTGGTGATGACTAAGTTGATGATTGTTTCGTATCCGCAATAGTTCCTAGTTCGGATATTAGACATTGAACTAATAACATCCAGCAAAACTAAAAGATGAACAAGTTAAAGAAGGAATCTCTACTTTGTAGATTTGTGATTCTTCTTAAATCATGGCTTGGCTGAGATTGTGGTGTATTAGTATGCCATTGCATAGCTGACAGGTGATACTTATATGTACATAAACTCTCGATTCTGTTGCTTTCTGGGCAATTTTCCCCGAATTTATATTTTTTGAATATTTGGGGATCGCTCTATTTTACTAATATTCACAGGTTTGGCTATACTTCCGAAAATTAAATTTTAGGGCTGGTTGAATTTCTACTATAAAAACTTTCGATCCGCAAGACCAATTTGGAAAATAATTCTGAGTGATTGCCTCTAAGTATTTATACGGCTATTATTCTGCATTAAATATTGAGGTTAGAGAGTAGTACGGATCGGCGGAAATCAAGCAAATAGTTAAAATAGCTAAACAGCCGATCAATCAGGGTCTTCTCTTTTGCTTCCTTGTATAAGTGTCAGCAGCAAATATAGGGAATAAAATATTAGCTGATTATTGGCCAATTTTGGTCAAGATGAGAGTTTACCGTGTCACAAGAGTTTTGTTACCAAATATCGCCCCCAATTTTATCTGTTGGCAGCGATCGCGATCTGAGTTTAGAATCAAGGCTGCAAGAGCTACCAATGTACACTTTTGAAGTGTCAGTTAGCTGTACTGGTGCAGAAGTAGCGAAATACTTTGACAAATATCCTACACTTCCAGGTGTAATTTTATTAGAACAGGGAAAATTCTGTGGGATGATTTCCCGGCGGCGATTCGTGGAGTTTTTAATTCGCCCCTACGGTGAAAATTTATTTGAGAAAGCACATTTAGAAGTTATCTACAGCTACGCGCGGACAGCAATTTTACAGCTACCTGAGACAACACCAATTCTAACGGCAATGTACCATACATTGAAGCGATCGCCAGAATTTTTGGCAGAACCGATAGTGGTACAGACAGCAGAAAATACTTACAAACTCTTAGATATCCATGAACTAAATATCGCCGCTTGGCAAATTCGCGGTATTGAAACTCAGGTGCGCTACGAACGCTCTCAAGCCCAAATGATTCAAAACGATAAAATGGCTAGTCTCGGTAGGTTAGTAGATGGAGTAGCCCACGAAATTTTAGATCCTGTGGGTTTTATCTGGGGCAATTTAACTCATATCTCCAACTACAGCCAAGATTTACTAAAATTAATAGCCGCTTACGAACATAATTTACCGCAAGTTTGCGAATCCATAAATTCTCTCAAGGAAGAAATAGAGTTTGATTATTTAGAGCAAGATTTATCCAAAGCATTAACTAGCGCACGGAGTGGAGCAGAAAGATTAAAAAAACTTGTTACTAGCTTACAGAATTTCTGTCATATCGATGCAGTTTATCCTAAACCAGTAGATTTACACGCCTGTATAGATAGCATTGTTATTTTAATTAAGAGCCGTTTAAAAGGGGAAATTTCCATTGTTAAAAATTATGGAAAATTACCACCTGTGCCTTGCTATATGGGTCAGTTGAATCAAGTATTAATGAATATATTAAGTCAAGCTGTAGATAGTTTGCTAGATGAAGCGGTAAGACAACAATTGCAGCCAGATAGCCAACAAAATATTAAACAAGCAAAAATTACCATTACCACTAAAGTTATTTCCCAAACAGCAAGTACACCCAATACACCTGATTCGCGCTGGGTGGAAATTTCTATTGCTGATAACGGCCCAGGAATTCCTGATGAATTACAAAAACAAATGCTAGAAAATTTATCTATAGAAAAGCGAGCCGATAAAGAAACAAGTTTAGCGGTAAGTTATAGAATTGTTACTGCTAGACATGGCGGACATCTCAACTTCCGTTCACAACTAGGTAAAGGCACAGAATTTGAAATTTTGTTGCCTTTGTTGTAAAGAGTAAATAACCTGAGTTCGGGATAAGGAAAGGGACAGGTAGTAAGCTGAAAATAGCGTTAAATCCAGCAACCTGTCCTATGTTTAGTTTAGATGCTTTGTTTTGCCATGTAGATGATTTTTGTCAAGCATTTGAAGCGCAATG
>DVDT01000033.1 GCA_015296085.1 Trichormus sp. M33_DOE_039
CTTGATTGCAGTTTCGTTGCATTTATTGTGGTTTGGGCCGCATTTATTGTGGTTTTGAGACTACCTCTAGTTGCAGATTAATCTGGTTTCAAATTTGCCTTGATTGCAGTTTTGGGCGTTTATGATTGCAGTTCACAACACTTAGTCGTAGATTATCCTCAGTGGATGTTAGTTTTATCGCTAGTGCGGGAAGACTACTATTAGTTGGGTGTCAATAGTACTTAAGGAAGATATTTTGGTGTTGTCAATGATTTTCCTTTAACTAAATGCTATTGATAACTTTCCTATGTAGATATCCAGGAATTAACACTGCTATGACTCAAATATATTCCCTCGACAACCAAATACAATCGCTAGATTTACCCATCGAGCGTGATCAGTTTCTGCGTACTATTATTCGGGAATTAGCTGGAACATTACAAGATGTCGTTGGCGTTGAAGAGGCCGCAGGGTTTTTAAATGTGGTTGGATATAGAACGGGTCAACACGTCAACCATCTGTACCATAACGCTTTACAACTATCTAATCTTTCTCGTGAACAGGTAAGTGCCGTCCTTGTAGATTGGAAACGCCGGATTCAAGGAGACTTTTATGTAATTGAAGAAACTGATGAAAAGATTGTTTTAGGAAATCGCAAATGCCCTTTTGCAGAACAAGTAGAAGGACGCGAAGCTATGTGTGTCATGACCTCTAATATCTTTGGCGCGATCGCAGCCGACAATCTCGGCTACGCTAGAGTCGAGTTACAAGACACAATTGCTAGAGGGGCAAAAGAATGCACAATCGTTATTCATCTCCAACCTAACGAAGCATTGGAAGAGTTTGCAGGACAAGAATATTTCAAAGCTTAGAACAGCATTAAGCGTGACATTTGCAGACCATAACTCTCTTTCTGTTAACGGCCTCAGCTGAATTGGACTCTTGAAAGCAGAGCTTAGTTTTTTCACTTTTCCGCCGTTAATTTTCCACGCCACGGTAAAGAACCTGCTTTGATACGTCAAGATCATGAAACCTGATCAATTTTTCATCTTTGCCCAGGTTTTACCAGAACCTATGTTACTTGTGACTAGTGCAGGTGAAATTTTGGCAGTCAATCAAGCTGCTGCCAGACTGTTTAGTAAGACCATGAAAGCAATGATTGGTCAGAATCTAAGTGAGTTAGTCACTGACTCTCCAGAGAAAGTCAGCAACTATCTTCAAGTTTGTGCCCAAAGTCGTCAAATGATTTTGGGTGCTTTCACTATCCACCAAGACCAGGGAGAGGGAATTGCTTGTCGTAGTCAAGGATCTGTAATCCAACCGCGATCGCCTCAAAGCCCAGCGATCAATTTGCTGCGCTTGGAAAAGCGAACGAGCAATCAATTCGTTGTACTTAACCAAAAAATTCATGCGCTGAGTCAGGAAATTAGACAACGTCAACGCATTGAGACAGAACTTGTACAAGCAAACGAAACCTTAAAACAAACTTTGGTCAAACTGCAAAATGCCATTGAATCCGTCCAAACAGAAAAGATGTCTGGGTTAGGGCAGTTAGTTGCAGGAATTGCCCATGAAATTAATAATCCGATTAGCTTTATTCATGGGAATTTGACCTATGCTGGTCAATATTATGATGATTTACTCAAACTAATTCACCTCTATCAGCAAGAATATCCTCATCCCAGCCAAGTCATTGAACAGGAAATTGAAGCCTTAGAACTGGAGTTTCTACAACAGGATATCAAAAAATTACTCCAGTCGATGCAGACAGGTTCTAAGCGTGTTGCAGAAATCGTACAATCGTTGCGAAACTTCTCTCGATTAGACGAAGCAAAATTCAAGCTAGTTGATATTCATGAGGGTTTAGAGGCTACACTGATGATGTTACAAAGCCGCCTCCAGCTTATTACTCATAATTCTAGTATTGAAGTGATTAGGGAATATAGCGAATTGCCTTTGATTTATTGTTCCCCAGGACAACTCAATCAGGTGTTTATGAGTCTTTTGAATAATGCGATCGATGCTTTAGAAGAAACTGAACAATTGCGATCGCCTCCAACCGACCCTAGTTCCTCGCCAAAACCAACACAAAATCACCCTAGTCGGATTTGGATTCGCACAGAAAAAATCAGCGATCGCTACATCGCAATTCGCATCAAGGACAACGGTAGAGGAATCCCCACCCAAATTCATCATCAAATATTTAATCCTTTTTTTACCACAAAGCCAATCGGTAAAGGGACAGGATTAGGATTATCGATTAGTTACCAAATCATCGAGAGTCATAATGGTCGAATTAATATGATGTCTGCTCCAGATTTGGGAACTGAATTTAGCATTGAGTTGCCTATTGTGAAGGAGCGAGACTACTAATCTGGCTGACATCACATTAATCCAAAATCTAAAATTGTTATTTATACCAAGTTTTGCGCCACTGTTTCATTTGATTAACTTCCGAATTTTGTCCCTTGATAATTGCTTGCGCTAAATTTTTGATTTCAGGACGCTGAGACTTTTGCAAAGCATCTTTTGCCATGACCACAGCTGCTTCATGATGGGGAATCATCGCATTAATAAAACGCAAATCGAATTCTGCATCAGCCGCACCTAAGTTGACATCCATCATCATGGCTTGCATTTGTTCAGATGACATCGGCATCATGTGACCCATTTTGGCATCATAAGCCATTGGCTGATCGCCTGCTGTGGGATACCAAGCTGTGCGCCACTGTTTCATCTGATTAATTTCTTGTGTCTGGGCTGTGATGATCTCATCTGCTAATTTTTTGATCTCAGGGCGGGTAGATTTTTGCTGTGCAACATTCGCCATGTTCAATGCCCCTTGATGGTGAGGAATCATCGCATCGATGAATCGCAAATCATAGTTAGCATCAGCTGGGCCTAAATCCATGACCATATTGTGATTCATGCCACTATGATCCATGTGCTGTTGATCGCTGGCATTAGCAACAGTCGGGGAATTTTGATTTTGAGTCTGAGAATTAGTCGAACAAGCTGTTAGTAGTGCCAAACTAAAAGCCAAAAAACTGTTTTTCCAATTTAGAAGCTGCATAGTTATCATTCACATTATGGGTTACTATTCAATTCTGATCTATCCATCTAACTGGAGAGTCAACCCCCTCTGAAAATTCAAAATGAAAGGGAATAGATAACAGAGAAAGCCTTAAGCTTGCTGTATGTAGTAGTCAAAGCGTTGGCGGAGTTGTTCTATAGTTAAATTCTGTGTCCAGTATTCTACTAAAGCGTGACCAAATGCCCAGGCGTTACGTTCCGGTGTGGTAGGGTTTTCTAACAGTAGTGGCCACAGGGATAATAGATCAAATTTTGCGGGGTGGGAATCTTCTGTTCGCAACAGCGAGAACAAATCATAAGCCATCTGGAGTTTACCAATGACAATCGGTAACTGTTCGACTGGGATTTGTTCTGCTAGGATATATGCCAAAGTCGGAGAACCAGTTGATAATGTGGCAATAAACTGAAGTACAGGACTTTTCAGAAGTGCTGTTAATCCTTGCGTAGTTGCCATTTGAAAGGTGTAATGGTCGATAATTTTGGCAGCCGCCACGGTACGGGCTTCGCGGTTACGTAAAAATCTAGCAAGTCTAAGTTGCTTGGCTGGTGCGATCGCCTCCATTAATCCTAAAGATAAAGTATCTATGCCCCAGGCAATTCTCCCAGTGGAGATATCACTATTAACCACAGGTAAGACTAAATTACAAAATTCCCCCAATAACTCAGCACGATAGGCTGTAGCTTCACGAATAGCAATTTCTTTTGGTTTATCGCCTTCTTGCCAATCATAGGGCGGTTGCCATTCTCTAATCGGACGCAGCCGATCTACTTGCGTGACGACAGCGATCGCTGGTATATCTGCAACAGTGGCTTTGATGGCTTGGAGAAAATCTACATCCATTTGCAAGGCAGGATCAAGGGCAGGAGTAAGTAACAGCAACAAATCCGCATTGGTGGCGTAGTCTAACACTAATTGCCGTAAATCTTCCCGCTTGACTTGTTCGTAACCAGGTGTATCCCACAGATGCAAGGTTTCACCGTCTTGGGTTTGCCAATGATAGTCTTGAATTTGGTCGGTGCTAGGTAAAACATCTACTTCTGCAATATCCCCCTGAAACATCGTATTAATCAAGCTGCTTTTCCCTGCGCCTGTTCTACCTATAAGTAAAATACTGACGGGTTTCTGCTCGACTTTTTCAACTGGTTCTGCTTCGGCGAGGATGTTTTGCAGAGTTTGAGTTTTGGTTTTCGGTGTCGAAACTGCAGGTGTTTCTATGGCAATAGTTTCACCACTGTAAAGTGCGATCGCCTGTCTGCACAAATTTCTCAAGGCGGCTTCTCGTAATAATTGCCCCAAATTCACCAATAATTGCTGATTTGCTTGATTAGAGTAACCTTTGGTAGCACGGTTAGCCACAGCAGCCACGGGATTTAACAACCACTGCGCCCAACCCCATGCCCGCCAAACCTTCCGTGCTGATGGTTCTAATTTGCGGTAAACTTCATAGGCTTGGTAGGCTTGCCCCACAGTGACTTGATTGAGTGCAGGTGATAATTTTTGCATCCATTGATCTAAATCATCCACCGTTCCCCGAATTAGTCCATAAACTTGGGGGACGTAGATATTTAATAAAGGATATTGCACCTCTGGATTGTAGATATGGGCAACAGCAACCACTAAATCTTGGCAGCGTTGCCAAAAAGTTTGCCAATCTTCCCAAATCGGGCGATCGCTTTGAGCAGCGTTGAGAATTTCTTGTAGTGCTGCTTCTGCTTGCTGTGTGGTATCACGACTGACTACTTTGGTGGTATCTGCAACCTGAGTTTTTAATTCTTCTCTAACTTGAGCGATCGCCGCTTCCACTTGTTTGATTGCAGGTTGTGTCCACCTCACCAACAACCAACGCCAACCTACAAATACCAGTGTGAATACACCCCAAATCCAATTGATCCGCCAAGTATGGATTTGCATCCCTGCGGATACCAGTAAGAAAATGATAATGGAGGCGATCGGCACTGCCAAGGCAACCCACTGCCACAACTTTAAACGCACCATGTCTTACACCTATCTGAGCTAGAGTCCTGTACTATTTTCACTCTAGTCATTTTTAAATTCACTTCTTATATCAAATCCTCTATCATCCCGTATAACAAGGCAATACAGGTTTTTTGTGAATGCTCAAGGTGCTAAAACTTCAACTACTGGGGACAGTGGTAGCAGTTGGCAACATAGCGAAATAATAAGACAAAGTATTATATCACATATAGACAAAATATATTCCTTATTATTGATAATAGGAATATTTGATAATATAGATTTTAAATTGTCCCTTGTGAATGGAATCGATAATATGGTTGATACCCATAGAGCAGGTAGATACGTAGAGCAACTTACTGGGTACAAAGCTTTTATACCTAATCCTTTGCCACCTGCGCCTAAACTATGTATTGATGATGAAATGTTAGAACTCTTATCACAAGCGGATAGAGCATTGGGTCGTTTAGATGGATCAACAGATGCTCTACCTAATCCTGACTTATTCGTTTTTATGTATGTTCGTAAGGAAGCAGTTTTATCAAGTCAAATAGAAGGGACGCAAGCTTCTTTGATAGATGTTCTTGAATTTGAATCTCGCGCCATAGAACCAGACAACCCACAAGATGTCACCGAAGTCGTTAACTATATTGCAGCAATTAATCACGGACTCAAAAGATTAAAGGAATTCCCTTTATCATTGCGATTAATCCGTGAAATTCATAAAGAATTATTGAGAGAAGGACGAGGTTCTGAAAAAGGCCCAGGAGAATTTCGTCGTAGTCAAAATTGGATTGGTGCTGGAAGATGTTCTTTAAAGGAAGCTACTTATGTTCCACCTCCACCGCATGAGATGCAAGAAGCTTTAACTAATTTTGAGCAGTTTTTGCATGACCCGACTCCAATGCCAGCTTTAATTAAAATTGGATTAGCTCATGCTCAGTTTGAAACAATTCACCCTTTTGAAGACGGCAATGGAAGAACGGGACGATTGTTAATTACTTTCTTATTGTGTGAAAAAAATATATTAAAACGTCCATTATTGTATATATCTTATTACTTCAAAAAATATCGCTTGCAATATTACGATCATCTGCAATCTATAAGGGATAATGGGGATTGGGAAAGCTGGATTAAGTTTTTCCTGAAAGGTGTATACGAAGTTGCTCAAGAAGCGTCTACTGTTGCTCGTCAAATAGTTAATCTAAAGGAAGAACATCGCAAAATAGTAATGGAAGAGATGGGCAACCGTAAGGCAGGAAACGCTATAGCTTTACTTGAGGCACTTTATTTTCAGCCAATTTTCAATATAGAATTTGCTCAAGGAATTACTCAACTCTCATATACTAATGCTAACACCCTTGTTAAAGAATTATGCACCATAGGACTTGTGAAAGAAATCAGTGGATATAAACGTAACCGAACTTTTGCTTACAGTCCATATTTATCTATTTTTAAAGATAATTAATCAATTCCAGTGAACTCAGGTTGCACTTTTAACGGGGATGGAATTCTACGGTTTTCTCTAAAATTTTGATGTCGTAATTACTAAAAAAATCATTACCGAGTAATCCGATAGGGGCTTTGGGTGCGATCGCTACTTCTACATTTTGAACGCCCGCGCCACCTGCGGTCATCGATTTTACTGTACTGATAGGCAGTTCAATTTGAGTCCCATCGGCAATTTGTGCTGTCATCACTCCTGTTTGTTCCAGTTGCAGAGCATTAGCAATTCCCATTGTAATTAGGGTATTGTTTGCACCTGTATCAACAATCATCTCAAAGGTTTTTTTGTGATTAAAGGTGACATCAATTACAGGAGTTCTACCCAAACGGCGTTTAATGGGAACACGAAATACTTTTTTTTCTGGCTGCGGAGATATCCTTTTTTCATTGTCAACGCCACAAAGTTTTTCTAATTTAATTGTTCTCCCTGAGGGATTAATCATAAAACATTCGCCAGGGTCTTCCGCCGTTGCTCGATGGGATAATCCTACAAACATCAGTGTCGAAAAAGCTGAGATTAAAGATAAATTAATGATTTCAATAATTTTTTGCTTAGAGCTTTTCATATTGATTTTTCGGTTTTATCTAGTAAGTTTTTCCTAAATTAATAAACTTAATTATATTAGTTCTATTTAATAGAGTACATATATTTACTTATCAATAAATTAAAGTTTAAGTGAAGACTAAATAAAAATACTGAATATAAAATTTTGCTTAATCCAGATATTTTGATACTTTAAGCACAGTTTGTTGCGGCATAGATTGCAGTAGCGATCGCATGTTTCACAGCCATATCCTTCTGGGATAAATTCACCTCTTCTGTCATGGTGCGTTGTGCTACGACTCCACAAACAGCCGCCGCCGCAAAACTATAGACTCCCGCCATTTTAAATAATGTGCCGCATTCCATCTCGTAGTTGAGGATATTTAACCGTCGATATTCTGCTGTGATACCCTGGAGCGATCGCATTAAATTCGGATTAGCGGAATCGGTGCGTTCTTGTCCTTCATAAAAGGTATCGACTGAAGCCGTAACTCCCATATAGTATTCAACCTGTAATGCTTGTGCAGCCTGTGCCAAAGCCACAGTTAAAAACGGGTCAGCTGCAGCTGGATATTCCACAGGTGCAATATCATTGGCTGCACCTTGACGACATAACGCCGCACTACTAATCACAATACTCCCGATGGGGATATGAGGTTGAATTGCGCCACAAGTCCCAATCCGAATAATTTGTTTAATCCCTACTTGCACCAATTCATTGACCACAATACTTAAGGAAGGTGCGCCCATCCCACTGGTAGCAGATATAATCGGGCGACCGTTGGGTAAATATCCTAGATAACTATTGAGTCCCCGATTCTCAGACAGCAACCGCACATCCTGTAAATAAGTATGAGCAATCAACCGCGCCCGATCAGGATCGCCGGATAATAGCGTCATCACAGGAGATGTGGAACCTAAATCATCTAGCCCAAAGCCAAGATGATAAAAGTATTTATTTGGCATAGCTTTAAGATTAGCGATCGCCCCAGCAGGATACCATATAATAATTGCAGGTGGGGAAATTTCTAATTAAGAATTTGGGCTAAATGCCGCATTTGTCCAGTCATTTTTGATTTTTATTTTCACTAATTATGAATTATTGCCCGTAATCTGATACCCAGGGATCTAACTTAAATTCATTAGACAGGAAATCAATCAAACAACGCACTTTAGCTGCTATAAATCGACTACGACGATAGACAGCTTGAATAGGTAGTGGAACAGGTTGATAGTCTTTGAGGATCATCTTTAGATTGCCATTTTCTAACGCATCACCAAATAACCAAATCGGAGAAACCGCAATCCCTAACCCCGCAAATACGGCTGCTCGAATAGCTGTAGAGTTATTTGCCTGCAAGTTACCATTTACCGCGACTTTGATCACTCCCCGGGTTCCTTGAAAGTGCCATTCATTACCTGTAGCCAAGCGGGTATAAACAATACAATTGTGCTTTACCAATTCTTCTGGTGTTTGGGGTTCACCTGCTCGCTCAAAGTAAGATTGATGTCCAATTGTAATTCGCCTTGTAGTCCCAATGCTTTGGGTAATCAGTGAAGTATCCTGCAGGTTACCGATACGAATTGCTAAATCTACCCCTTCTTCTATTAGGTCTACAAACTGATCTGCCATCATTAAATCAATTTTGATATCTGGGTAGCGTTCCAGAAATCCTCTCAATCTGGGTATTATTTGCAGTTGACCAAAAGCCACAGGACAACTCACCCGCAATACCCCCGCAGGCTTTTGCCGTTGTCCCACACTAGATTCTGCTTCTGTAACTGCCTCTAACACTCGTTGGCACTGTTCGTAAAAACGGATACCTTCATCTGTCAAACTCAAGGTGCGCGTAGAGCGAACGAGTAACTGAACATCTAAATATTCCTCTAGTGCTGCAATCTGCTTACTGATAGTGGGTTGAGTGGTGTCTAGTTCACGGGCAACCGCAGAAAAACTGCCAGTCTCTACCGTCCTGACAAAGCTTTTCATACAAGCAATGCGATCCATAGATAAGTTTATTCTTATTTGGAATAAATTATATTCTTTTTTGCCGTATTCTCAAATATTTGAGCATCAATCATCATAAAGATGTCAGCAATAAATGGCACATCAAACGCCGAGAGGGTTTTATGAATATCAATGGTTCTGTTGCTTTGGTGACGGGTGCAAATCGCGGAATTGGTGAGGCTTTTGTTGAAGCCTTGGTGCAGGCAGGTGCTACCCGAATCTACGCAACTGCACGTAATGTAGATACTTTGAAAGATGTAGTGGCACTTGCTCCCGATAGGATTGTACCTCTAGCATTGGATGTGACAAATCCTGAGCAAATTACCGCGATCGCTCAAACTATTCAAGATGTGAATCTGCTGATTAATAACGCTGGAGTTTCCGGTACAGGTGGCTTTTTTGCTCCCGCCAGTTTGGAAACTGCTCGTTGGGAAATGGAAACTAACTACTTTGGTTCACTAAATATAATTCGTGTTTTTGCTCCCATCCTCAAACAAAATGGCGGTGGAGCGATCGTCAATCTGCTCTCAATTGCATCGATGGTGAATGTGCCAGTTTTTGGTTCATATAGTGCATCAAAAGCGGCGTTGTATTCTTTAACCCAGGGAGTACGAGCGGAATTAGTGAAACAAGGAACACTAGTTGTAGGCGTATTTCCTGGCCCTGTCGATACAGCGATGGCGGAAAATGTCCCTCTCGATAAAGTACCTCCCATTCAGATTGCTCAAGCCACATTGCAAGCAGTAGAGCAGGGAATTGAAGATGTGCAGCCTGACCCAGTTTCTGAGCAAGTATTTGCAGGTTTTCGACAAGACCCTAAAGCAGTTGAAAAGCAATTTGCAGGTATGCTGCCTTCGTGAGTTTAGGGGTTTAGGGGTGTAAGGGTGTGGGGGAGGAAAACAGTGAATTTTTAACACAGGAGAATCCAAACATGAACCTGAAAACTGCACTCGATACTTTTCGGGCTGAATTTCTAGAAAAGTTTCCCGCACAGAAAGCAGCTATCATGCAACAGGCAAACGACGCGCTAATTGAAGCATTTCAAAGCAGACAACCAATCCAAACTGGAAGTCTAGCACCTGATTTTGCGTTAGCTAATGCCGTTGGTGAAACCGTGAAATTAAGCGATCGCCTTTCTCAAGGTGCAGTGATTCTCTCCTTTTATCGCGGTGGTTGGTGTCCCTATTGCAACCTAGAATTGCGAGCTTATCAACAGGTTTTGCCGCAAATTCGTGAATTAGGTGCTTCACTGATTGCCATTTCTCCTCAAACACCTGATACCTCTCTCACAACAGTCGAGAAAAATAATCTGGAGTTTGATGTTCTGAGTGATGTGGGTTCTCAAGTCGCACAGATGTATGGCATTGCGTTTGAATTACCAGATTATTTGCAGCATCTTTACACCGAATTAGGGCATCCCCTCCCTGAGAACAATGGTACAGAAGATTGGCAGTTACCTGTGCCTGCAACTTTCGTGATTGCTCCAGATGGAAGAGTAATTCTCGCTCACGTTGATGTAGATTATCGCCATCGCTTAGAACCTATGGATGCGATCGCTGCTTTGAAACAATATTCATAAATCGTCAAAAAAACGAATCATACACACTCAAAATGTTAGCTAGAGTGAAGATCAATAGCGTTCTATGTTCTGAGTCTTGTCTTTCCTTTGTATTACATATATAATACAAAATATGTTACTGCATCAACAGTAAGTATTTGTCGCTTAAAAAAAGGAAGTCGTTATGATTCCCCGAACACGCATCCGCAATATTGGTATATCTGCTCACATCGACTCTGGTAAAACTACACTCTCAGAGCGAATTCTCTTCTATACGGGCAGAATCCATGCAATTGAAGAAGTTCGGGGAGGTGGCAAAGGTGCAACAATGGACTTTATGCCAGAGGAAAAGTTACACGGGATAACTATTACCTCTGCGGCTACAACCTGCCAATGGCACGATACACAAATCAACCTGATTGATACACCAGGACACGTAGATTTTACGATAGAAGTTGAGCGTGCTTTGCGGGTATTGGATGGGGCTGTGATGTTGTTCTGTGCGGTGGCTGGTGTACAGTCCCAATCAATCACTGTAGACCGTCAGATGAAGCGTTATCGGATTCCCCGGTTGGCGTTCATCAACAAAATGGATCGGGTGGGAGCGAATCCCTTCCGTGTAGTACAGGCGATGCACGACAGATTGCAATTAAATGCTGTGTTGCTGCAATACCCCATCGGTAGTGAAGACCAATTCCAAGGTGTGATTGACCTAGTAGAAATGAACGCCCATTATTTTGAGGGGGAAAATGGCGAAACTTGGCTGCAAAAACCCATTCCTGACGATTTACTCACGGAAGCACAACAAGCACGGGAGAAAATGCTAGATGCGTTATCGCTATTTTCGGAAGCGATGACAGAGAAATTATTGGCGGGTCAAGAAGTTCCCAAAGAAATGATTTGGGAAACAATTCGCCAAGCCACTCTCAGTTTGCAAATTACTCCTGTGCTATTGGGTTCAGCCTTTAAAAACAAGGGTGTACAGAACTTATTAGATGCGATCGCTCTTTATCTTCCATCGCCTATTGATAGGGAAGTAGTGAAAACTGCTGAGGAAGTAAGTATCTATCCTAACTCTGACGATCCTTTGGTAGCTTTGGCGTTTAAACTCACCGTTGAGTCCTTTGGACAATTGACCTACACCCGCATCTACTCCGGGACATTGAAAACGGGTGATACCGTCTACAATTCCCGCACCAAACAACGGCTGCAAATCGGTCGTTTGGTAAGGATGCACGCCAATAAACGCGAAGAAATCAAAGAGGCTGTAGCTGGAGATATTATCGCCCTTTTAGGTATCGATTGTGCTTCTGGTGATACCTTCTGTACAGGAGAACCATTTGTTTCTCTAGAAGGAATGTATGTACCCGAACCAGTGATTACACTGTCAATTACACCCAAAAAACAGGAAGATAGCGATCGCCTCGCCAAAGCCTTGCACCGCTTCCAGAAAGAAGACCCCACTTTTCGCTTGAGTATTGACCCCGAATTAGGCACAACCTTAATTTCTGGGATGGGAGAACTACATCTGGAAATTTATGTAGAACGCCTGCAACGGGAATACAACACCGAAGTTTATGTCGGTCAGCCTGCGGTAGCTTATCGGGAAACCATCAGCCAAAAAGCGCACTTTGACTATCGACTGAAAAAACAATCCGGTGGTTCTGGTCAATTCGCCCATGTCAAAGGCTGGATTGAACCCACCACAGAACCCTTTGTGTTTGAAAATCAGGTAGTTGGCGGGGCGATTCCCAAAGAATTCATCCCAGCTTGTGAGAAAGGTTTCCGTGAAGCCATACAATCAGGACAATTAGAAGGCTATCCAGTCACAGGGGTAAAAGTCGTGCTAGATGGAGGTTCTTATCACAAAGTTGATTCCTCAGAATTAGCTTTTAGAGCCGCAGCCCATCAAGCTTTAGAAGATGCGTTGACTAAAGCCCAACCATATATCCTCGAACCAATCATGCTGGTAGAAGTGGAAACACCAAACGAGTTTTTGGGAAGAGTCCAGGGTGATTTATCTTCCCGTCGGGGTGTGCTGTTGGGTTCAGAAACTATGCAAACTTACTCCGTGATTCAGGCGGAAGTTCCCCTAGTGCAGATGTTTGGTTATTCTACCGACTTGCGATCGCTCACGGCTGGTATGGCAACATTCTCAATGGAGTTTGCTTGCTATCGCCAAACATTAACCAGCGTCAAGTCAAAAGCCCTAGTTTAACCTGAATTCAACGAACCTCTCCCTCCCAACCTCCCTCTCCTGTGAGGCTACAGTGTACACACAAGTTTAATAACCTAGCCCGACAACGTTTTGATCCCCCCTAACCCCCCTTAAAAAAGGGGGGAATAGATTCAAAGTCCCCCTTTTTAAGGGGAGCCACTGCGTTGGACGGGTTTCCCGGCTTAAAGCAAGTGGCGTGGATTTAGGGGGATCAAACCACATTTTGCACTGAGCAACAAAGATGTGTGTACACCGTAGCTCCTGCGAGGAAAGGGAGGAGCAAAACGAACTTAGGCTTCTTACTCCCCTCTCCGTGTCGGAGAGGGGTCGGGGGAGAGGTCAAAAAAACCTGTCAAACAAACGTTAGTTTAATTGAATCGCAAGGCGCAGTATACTGCGCTTTTTTTATCCAGCTACGCCAGGATTGAGTTGTAGTAATAACCAAGTCAAATAAGTCCCGAACGGCCCCCAAAGTGCATAGGGAAGAAATAGCCAAGCAGCCTTTTGAGAAATTGGCCTGACAACAAAAGCCAAAATATATACTAACAGCGTCGCCAATCCACCGAGAATGATTCCGCCTGTGAGGCTTCGCAGTTCCACCACAACAGGACTGTAGGTGGAAGTGAGAATGGCAACTGCTGCATAAACAGCCATCAAAAACCAAGGTCGAGAACCTTGTCTAGTTTTTTTCTCCCACACAATAATTGCTGAGATAGTCAGACAAGCCCAAATCAAAGTCCAAACAAACGGAATGATGAATTCAAAAGTCAACCAGTCAGGACGTTGTAAGTTTTGAAACCAAGGATCGCGCAGTGAGGTAAACAGGCTACCACCAAAAAACAACGCTGCTGAGACTGCTGTGATAATCCATTTAGCTTTCACAATGCTTTCCTGCCAAACTGGGCTGATATTCGTAGTTTAACGTGGGTGAGATGTATTGAAACTACCATGAGAAAAATGTCTGTACAAAGTATCTCTGCATGGTGGATTCATGGTAGAGGGTTTTAGCAAAGTTAACAAGCAGCTAATTGCATAATAACTCGTAGAATCGCTGATAGTATAAGCGTAAAAGCTAAGTATTTTCACAGCTATAAATTATTAAGGGTTAATTATGGAGCCTATTTCTCTGATTATTACTGCTTTAGGTGCTGGTGCGATCGCAGCTACTCAAGAAACCGCAGGCACAGCCGTTAAAGATGCCTATCAGGGTTTGAAGACTTTGATTAAACAGAGGTTTGCTGCTCAGGGTAAGGAAGATGATAGCAATATCGTAGACAAGCATGAGAAAAAGCTGGATTCAGAAGCAGTGAAGGCTTTGCTGAAAGAAGAGTTAATGAGTTTACGAATTGATCAAGATACAGAAATTATTAACTTAGCGCAAGAATTACTGAAAAAAGAAAAACCGGAAGAGTCAGCAGCAGGTAAATTCAATGCGGTGTTTCAAGGAGAAGTCAAGGGCGCGCAGGTTGGAGATCACAACTCACAAACAAATACATTTAACTAACAGCCGCTAGGGTATCTCACATGAGCTATACAGAGTTTCAAGGAGAAGTTAAAGGCGCGCAGGTAGGTAACAACAACATTATCTACAACTATTTCTACTATAAAGAAGAGAGCAAACCTACATCTGTTGATGTTGCTGATGAAAATCTGCCTTGTCCTTATCGCGGGTTGTTTCATTTTGGCCCCAATGATGCAGATATATTCTTTGGGCGGGAAATATTTATCGAAGAACTTTATAGTGCAACTAAAACCCAGAATTTTATTCCCGTGCTGGGTGCATCGGGAAGCGGGAAATCTTCGGTGGTGTTGGCGGGGTTAGTCCCGAAGTTGCAAACAGCAGGACATTGGCAGTTTACTCACTTTCGTCCTGGTGCTGATCCTTTTCATGCGCTGGCTGTAGCTTTAGTGCCGCTTTATACGCCTAACTTAGATGCAACTGACCAAATTGCCCAAGCCCGCAAGTTAGCTGGTTACTTGCAAGATGGCTCTATGCTGATCTCGGACGTTTTTGCTAAAATTCGGCAAAATAACCCTAATGAACGGGTGCTATTAATTGCTGACCAATTTGAAGAAATTTACACTCTCTGTAACAATCAGGAAACTCGCCATAAATTTCTTGACTGTTTATTAGCTAGTTTAGAAACTTCCACGTCTCTATCTGCATCCGCTACAGTGTGGGTAACGACAATGCGAGCAGATTTTTTGGGCAATGCTCTCTCCTATCGTCCTTTTGCGGATGTTTTGCAAAATGCTGACTTAAAACTGGGGCCGATGAATCGGGAGGAATTAACACAAGTCATTGAAAAACCTGCCCAAAAATTAGGTGTAACATTTGCAAGCGGACTGGTAGAACGCATTTTAGAGGATGTGGAAAACCAACCGGGAAATTTACCTCTGCTAGAGTTCGCTTTAACAGAGTTGTGGAACAAGCGCACAGGTAAACAATTAACTCACAATATCTATGAAGAAATTGGACAAGTAGAAGGTGCGTTAGCTCGTCATGCGGATGAGAAATATGGCAACTTGACAGAGGAGGAGAAAGAACAAGTCCGGCGGATTTTTATTCAATTGGTGCGTCCGGGTGAGGGAACAGAAGATACTCGACGGGTGGCGATGAAGGCGGAATTGGGGGAGCAAAGCTGGGATTTGGTCAAACAATTAGCTGATGCTCGGTTGGTGGTGACAAGTCGCAATGCTACCAGTCAAGAAACGGTAGAAGTAGTCCATGAAGCTTTGATTCGCAATTGGGGAGAACTGCGGGAATGGATGAATAAAGACCGCGTTTTTAGGGCTTGGCAAGAGCGACTGCGTTCAGCCAAGGGACAATGGGAAGCAACGCAGCGAGATTCGGGTTCATTGTTGCGGGGTGCTGCTTTGGCGGAAGCAGAAGAAAAACTCAAGGAACGCCCTGGAGACTTGATTGATGAGAAAGAATTTATTGAGGAGAGTATTCAAGAAAATAATCGCCTGAAACAAGTTGAAGCAGCCCGCAGGAAGCGCGAAATTAGAACCGCCTGGGGCATTGCGGCGGGTTCGTTGGTGGCGGTGGTAATTAGCAGTGGTTTGGGCTTGACAGCATGGAATCAGAAAAACCAATCGGAACTCAATCAAGCTGAATCTCTTGGTCGATATTCCTTGTCTCTATTCAATGAAAGTAAAGAATTGGAGGCTTTTATCCAAGCAATCAAGGCGGGAAAAATCCTGCAAAGCCAACACAAAACTAACCCAGAGGTATTGAATGCCTTACAGACAGTTCGTTTTCAAGGAAGAGGGCGCAACCGCTTGGAAGGGCATAGAGAAGGTGTCTGGAGCGTGAGTTTTAGCCCCGACAGCAAGACATTGGCTTCTGGCAGTGAAGATAATACAATCAAACTCTGGAATCTAGAGACAGGTAAGGAAATCCGCACCCTCAAGGGGCATAGTAACTTTGTCTTAAGCGTGAGTTTTAGCCCCGACGGCAAGACATTGGCTTCTGGTAGTGAAGACAACACAATCAAACTCTGGAATCTAGAGACAGGTAAGGAAATCCGCACCCTTAACGGGCATAGTAACTCTGTCTATAGTGTGAGTTTTAGCCCCGACGGCAAGACATTAGCTTCTGGCAGTTATGACGACACAATCAAACTCTGGAATCCAGAGACAGGCAACCAAATCCGTACCCTTAACGGGCATAGTAACTCTGTCTTAAGCGTGAGTTTTAGCCCCGACGGCAAGACATTAGCTTCTGGCAGTGCTGACAATACAATCAAACTCTGGAATCTAGAGACAGGCAACCAAATCCGCACCCTTCACGGGCATAGTCAAGGTGTCATTAGCGTGAGTTTTAGCCCCGACGGCAAGACATTAGCTTCTGGCAGTTATGACAATACAATCAAACTCTGGAATCTAAAGACAGGCAACCAAATCCGCACCCTCCAGGGGCATAGTAACTATGTCTATAGCGTGAGTTTTAGCCCCGACGGCGAGACATTGGCTTCTGGTAGTGCTGACAAGACAATCAAACTCTGGAATCTAGAGACAGGCAACCAAATCCGCAACCTCCAGGGGCATAGTAACTCTGTCTATAGCGTGAGTTTTAGCCCCGACGGCAAGATATTAGCTTCTGGTAGTGCTGACAATACAATCAAACTCTGGAATCTTCCAGAATTAGAATCTAAGTTGGAATTAGATTCTTTAATACAGGACAATTGCGATTTTGTACGCGGTTATTTACAAAATAATCCTAATGTCAGCGAGAGTGACAGGCATTTGTGCGACGGTATTGGCAGCAAGTAGGAGACAGCAAGTAGGGGGCAGGAGGCAGGGGGAAAAGGGTTTGAGGCTTTGTGCTTTGGGGAAATATAGAAGGCGACTTTTCACTGGATCTGGAAAACCCCTCTCCAAACCTCTCCCCTACAAGGAGAGAGGCTTTAATTTTTCCCCCTTCCCTACGAGGGAAGGGGGTTAGGGGGTTAGGTTTCACCCTAACTTTTCCACCGTGAAAAGTCAGAATATAGAAGGCGATCGCATCACAGCCAAATCTGCGCCATGATTAATACTATTCTTGTGCTGGTGCAAATACTACACCTTCATAGAGTTGTGCAATATTCAGCAGAGTAATTTTCCCAATATGCGATCGCATCACAGCCACATCTGCGCCATGATTAATACTATTCTTCTGCTGCTGCAAATACCACACCTTCATAGAGTTGTGCGATGGCTACGCCCGCCGCAGGCATCGCAAAATCAAATTCTATGCTAGATATGGTATAACTTCTGCTTTCCCGGAAGTAACTTCTGTCTTCCCGAAAGTAACTTCTGTCTTCCCGGAAGTAACTTCTGCTTTCCCGGAAGTAACTTTTGTCTTCACATTTCCGTGTTTCGCGCACTCTGTAGCAACTTCCGCTTTCACGTTAAGAACTTCATGCGATGTGCAAGTTATTAATCATCTAACTTTTTACGGGATCGGGATAACCTCTCTCCAAACCTCCGAACCGCAACTGTAGAGACGTTGTATACAACGTCTCTACAGTTGCGGTTCCCTGGTACTACGGTGTACACACATCTGGTTTGCTAGGTGGAAAATGTGGATTGATCCCCCTAAATCCCCCTTAAAAAGGGGGACTTTGATTTTGTTTCTTGTTCCCCCTTTTTTAAGGGGGGCTAGGGGGGATCAAAACGATGTGGGACAAGGTTATAAGACTTGTGTGTACATCTCAGCTTACCTACTAGGGAAGGGGGTTAGGTTTCACGTTAACTTTTCCACATAACGTGAAAACTTAGATGAATAATAACTGCCGTAAATTACCTAATCGTTAGATTTTTTCATAAAAATCAACAATTTTACGTATGACAACGCTTTAAACAATTGTCCACTATAGAGTTAGGGTTAATTGGAAATTAGAGTATTAAATATGGCAAGAAAAAAACGCAATTCACGTATGCTAGATAAAGCTGAGATACGTCTAGCAAGCATTAAATCTATTAGTCCAACTCTAGATGTAGGAGAAGGATTAACAGTTCAAGATTATACAAAGAAAATTGAACGCCTCAGAAAATCTCTGGAGGCGTACAATACCACTCTTTCTAATATTGATGTTTTATTAACTCAGATAGTTGAATATGAGGAAGATTTAGCCGACTATTCTGAGAGTATTTTACGTGGTGTTGCTTATAAGTTTGGTGGCAATAGTCATGAGTATCAAATGGCTGGAGGTACGCGGAAAAGCGATCGCAAACGTGCTATGCGTCAAAAAGCGGTTTTGACTACTACCTAAAGTTACGGAAATGGGCGCAAGAATAACTGGGTAACGTAGTAAGTATTACCTTCTCGCCAAACTCCTACACCTGTTTCCGTAAATACTGGACGGAGAATATTTTCTCGATGTCCTGGGCTTTTCATCCAACCTTCAATAGCTGCTGGTACTGGCCGAGGTACATTCTCGCTAGTGAATAAGTTCTCTCCAACTGCTGAGTAAATAATCCCATCCCTGAGGACTCTTTCTTGTGGTGTGCTACCGTCAGCACCAGTATGGCTAAAAAAGTTTTGTTCAGCCATCTGACGGCTATATTTACGGGCGACTTGCGCTAATTTTTGATTATCTTTGAGTGCTTGCAGACCATTTTTTTGTCGGACTTGGTTAATACCTCGACGAATTTCCGCCTCCATTTGGGCAGTTGTCACAGACTCAGGTGAAATTAATGGTTGTGGTGACTGGTTGGGGATGGGTATTGACGGCAGAGGGGATAAATTTTTCTCAATCGCCTCACAACCAAGTGATAAAAGTGCGATCGCCAACAGTGGAACGTAGCCCATCACTACCCTGATGAACCAAATTTTGCGAGTCAATATATTCATTTCAGGTAAGAAATAATTCATTAGATAGTTGTTTTACTGTTATGTTTTCAGTTTTAAATAAAAATATGATATTGCTATGACAATGTCCTCAAAGAATAGGATTTTTTTAGATTTTACATACTTAGTTTTACTTATTTATTATTTTGCAATTATTAAAACACAAAAATCTTCAGTTTACGAACATCATATATTCATGATTGGCATAATGATAGAAGATGCTAATATGAACGATTGTCAAGCTTTGGTGCTATCGGTCATTGATTAACATCACCAAAAAAAACTGTATAAGCTGCTGCTAAATAAGAGGGCGATCGCTGCAAAATTCTGCCATTCATCTTAGTTTACAGTTACTTTCTAGTTCATTTGCGCGTAGGTATTTATGGACTCCATCGACATCAGTAAACTTCATCTCTGGGTACAAGATAGAGACACAGTATTGCAATATAGTAATGATGTAGAATGGCGTTATGGTCAGAAGCCAGACTATACCCGTTCTAACGAAAAACTTGCCGCAGAAAGCATACAAAATCATCCCGAAAATTCCCTAGAAAGATTAGTCCAAAATTTGGTAAGAGCTTTTGATATTGAGGCAAATTTTAAGACTAATCCCGCTCAATGGCTAACTGTTGTGCAAGACAAGTTTCGGATGAGTACCAATGGTGGTAATGGATACACCATCACAGATTTGATTAACTCAGGTACTTATAAACTCTTAATTGGTAATAACAAACATTACAAAGCCAGTGAAGAAAACTTTGAAACTTCAACTAATCTCTTTCATACAGCATTCCCTGAAGGTTTCTTATGGGAAGTTATAGAAGTTTATTCCGCACCGCCAAGTATTGTTTTTAAATGGCGACACTGGGGTAATTTTAACGGTGCTTATAAAGATTATGCACCTACAGGTGAAACTATTGAAATTATTGGTACTAGTGTAGTTCATCTTAGAGATGACCTCAAAATTCTCTCTTTAGAACACTACTATGACAATACCAAGTTTCTAGGGAAACTTACTTCTGGTGGAAAATTACCCAACAATAATCAAACACAGCAGCAAACAAAAACTAAATCTTCTCTATGGCAAAAGTTATGGAATATTATCAAACAACATTGGCCGTGGAGAAAAAAATCAACAGGCGTAAATTTATCTACTAGTCGTTGTCCTTTTGCCCCTTTGGCAGATTAAAGCTTTCTACTAAGGAATGTACTGCTGCTGCAAAGCGGTACATTCCTTACTTCAAACAAAATGAAAATACTCTTACACTTTTAAGATAAATTTGGTTACTTAAATAGTTGAATTTATTACAAAATTTTCTGTCCTTTAATTACAGACTGTACTGTCTGTCTTATTAAGCACTGTAGAGACGTTGCATGCAACGTCTCTACACCATTTATTTACTACAAATTCATAGAGAATGATTCCATGCAGCTTCAAATAATAGGGGTGGTAAAAAAATAAATAGAATTAAAGCTGGAGAAAGAATGACTAAGCGGACATCAACCACCACCAAAACCAAACCAACTATGACTAGTAATAAAGTGTAGGGTATCTGACGAAACCAACTAAATATCTGTGGTAGAGTCGCCACACCTAAAGATACCGAGAGAACTAAGAGAAACTGTTTGAGATTAGAAGCGATCGCTTCTTCTGCGGTTGTTGATTCAATTACCATAATGAAGGTGATAGTGACAATTCTAAAACTCTAATCAGGACATAGTGTATCCTGTAAAAACATAGGGCAAGCTTTTACTCTCATACTTCAAAATAGTTCAGTATAAAATCTTCTCAAACTGCCCTGAGCATGAGATTCTTTTAGCCACCTGTTGTTGACTTGCCCAAAAGACGTGAATGTTACCGAATTAGTCAAAATTTCAATTATTCTCCTGCTGATTGCCACTTGTGTAGCTTTGCTATCCCGGCGGTTGCGAGTTCCTTATGTCACAGGTTTGGTATTGGCAGGTTTACCAATCACTGAGTTATTGTCTCGTCCCATTGGTTTAGAACCTTCCTTGGTTTTGAATCTTTTCTTGCCAATTCTCATCTTTGAAGCTGGCATAAATACCGATGTTAGCCGCCTACGCAGCACATTTAAGCCAATTGCCCTTCTAGCTGTTCCTGGGGCTGTGCTTTCCAGTGCGATTATTGCCGTTATCCTAAAATTAGGGTTGGGGTTAGGTTGGATACCAGCTTTACTTGTAGGGGTGATTCTGGCAAATACTGATACAGTTTCCATGATTGCCGTATTTAAGGAAATACCAGTACCTTCCCGGCTTTCTACTATCGTGGAAGGAGAAACTTTATTTAACGATGCTGCGGCACTAGTGTCATTCAACCTGATTTTACAAGTATATTCAACAGGTTCACTGACATTACTAGAGGGAATCCAACAGCTGTTATTTATCTCTCTAGGTGGTTGTATTGTCGGATTAGTCTTAGGTTACTTGAGCATACCTGTATTTTCCCGTTTAGATGATCCTCTGAGTAGTCTATTACTGACAGTTGCAGTAGCATTAGGGACTTTTCAAGTGGGGCAATTTATCGGTGTATCGGGTGCTGTAGCTGTTGTTGTCGCTGGGTTAATTTTTGGTAATATTGGCATTGCGCGTCATACTTCTGCGTCCAGTCGGATTACCTTGTTGAGTTTCTGGGAATATGCCAGTTTTACAGTTAACACCTTTATTTTTCTATTGATTGGTCTAGAAATTAACTTGGTGGATCTTTGGAAGACTTTACCCGCTGTTCTACTGGCAGTTTTAGCTTATCAAGCAGGGCGACTACTAACAGTTTATCCGCTACTGGCAACGGTTCGCTGGTTTGATCGGCCAATTCCACTGCGCTGGCAACATTTACTCTTTTTAGGTAATATCAAGGGTTCGCTCTCGATGGCTCTAGCGTTGAGTTTACCAACTACACTACCAGGTAGAGAATTTCTCATCATTTTAGTCTTTGGTAGTGTGTTTGTGTCATTGGTGGGGCAGGGTTTGAGCTTACCTTGGCTAGTAAAACGCCTAGAATTGTCTAGCTTCTCACAGGAGCAGCAACAGTTAGAAGAGTGGCAAGCCCAATTAATTACGAGTAAATCAGCACAAGATGAATTAGATAGCCTTTTGAAATCAGGGGTTCTACCCAAAGCTATTTACGAGGAAATGCGTTCAGCTTATCAAGTCCGAATAGCTGCGGCAGAAAAAGCTCTACGAGAGTTTTATAATCGCCGTCCTCAAGATTTGGAAAGCCAAAAAGGTGGATTTAGTAAACTTGATACGATTCGTCGTCGTTTATTGCTAGCAGAAAAAGGCGCACTCAATGAAGCCATACGTAAGCGAATTCTCTCAGAAGAAATTGTCAAGGAGCGAATACAAACTATCGATCAACAATTATTACGACTAGAAGATGATTAACTTATTTTTGGCATTCTTGAATAAAGTCAATCACTTGATGTATGAATCCCGGTTTAGTGACAATCAGGATAGTAGAATCAGGCTCTAGTATCGTACTCCCGTTGGGAATAATCAGATCCATGTGTGGGTGGGGTTGATAGCCAATAATGAGAGAACCACTGGGGAATCGAGGATTTTGAGCAATTTCAGCAACGCTACGACCCACAACATAACAACTATTGGAGATAGCAAGTTTCAGGACTTCAATTTGCCCTTGCTCAAAGTGCATCATGGATTCTACCTGTGGGTACTCAATGGCGTTCACCATTGTAGAAACTGCTAACTCCACGGTACTAATAATATGATTAGCTCCAGCTAAACGCAGTGGTTCAGCAAAATCAGGGTGACGCATCCGGGTCAAAATATGAGAAACACCGTAGTGTTTCGCCAGAGTTACCATCGCTAAGTTCAAAGCATCACTTCTGAGAACAGCTGCGAGGGAATCAGCTTTACGAATTCCCGCTTCTAATAATACTTCTGTACTTACTGCACTGCCTTCAAAAGCCATCGCTCCTACTTGTTCACGAGCGTAGCGACAAGCGGTAGGATCAATGTCAATGATTGCCACTGTATGGCCTAATTCTATTAACTTTTGGGCTAAACTCAATCCAACTAAACCAGCTCCACCAATTAGGATATACATGGAATATCTGCATAATTAATTTAATGACTCATGGTGATTGTAACTATTTTTTAGACAGGGTCGGAGACTGGATATATTGAGCCAACATAACTTGTAGTGGGATATTTTTGGATTAATTCTTGAACTTGCGTGGCTACAAGTGGATGTGAATCTTGTTGTAATTTCGGTAGTAGGTCTAAAAGCACGCGCTGAGATACCACGCCTAAATAAGCGATCGCAGCTTCTCGCACAAAGCCTGTAGGATGACGCAAAGCTAACAAAATTTCATTGATAGTTAGGCGAATGCGGTTGACTTGAGCAAAATGAAAGCAACAAGCCAAGCACCAATCTGAGAAAAAATTCCCTAAAGTCAGCATCCGGCGGATTCTGTCACTGGCTGAAAACTGTTCGTATTCTATCAATCCGGCTTCTACTAGATAGGAGAGTTTTTCTTGGGGCGATCGCTTATCTAAAATATTCAACAGCAATGATTTGGTGGGTAAATTGACTGTATGCTCTAATATCTCTAGCCCCCGTGCTAAATTAGCCCCTGATTCTGACCGTAAATTAAAAGCCGCCGCCTGCATTTTTTCGGGGGAATATAATAGCCGTAATAACAACAACAATCTCTCCCTCACATCCCATTCCATTTCTTGCAAAGCTCGTTTTAACAATTCGTAAATAATCTCCACTCTCTCTTGTGTTTGATAATTCTCGAAATTTTGTTGTGGTTTTAAGTCTATATATGCAGCATAGATTTCACCTAAAAATTTCAATTCCTGGTCAATTAAACTTTCCACTCGACTGTGCTGGAATCGATCTACTAAATTGGTGATTTCTGATTGTTTTTGGATTTTTAATAAACTCCGCAGAATATGATACCTAGTCATCCCCCAAGAGGATTCTAAGTGTAACCATAAAGTTTCTAGTGCTTCTAGGGTGGAGATGTGCGCTATTGTCCGCCAAGCGTACATCCGTAAGACTTCTGGTTTATAAACATTGGTCGCTAACTGCAACAGCATCTCCAATGCTTCATTTTCCATTTTGACTAAGGCGCGCATCGCCGTGTCACGGGTGGATTTATAGTAGAGTGCTTTCAACAGGGCTGAGTAATATTCTTCCATGCGAGTCGCCGCAATCATTTCCAAGACAGCGCAGCGCACTCGTAGCGATTCATCCTGTAATAAATTGGGAACGTGAATCCGCAATGCTTGTAAATAAACTGCTTCTCTTAAAGCCTTAACCGCATTTATCCGTTCTATTTCTCGCTTGTGAGTGAGCATCCGGCGTAGGGTTTTAGTAGCTGCGGCCTTTTGTATAGGTGTTCCCTGTCTTAATAGCAAAGCCGCCGCAGTCCCACGCACAAGTGAATGGTTGCGTGGTTGTAGATATTCTTCGAGGAGACTGAGATTGGGATGGGTTTCTGCTAGCCAGACATAACGTAACGCCAAAGCAAAAACTTCTGGATTCACGACTCCAGGGGGTCGTTCTAACAACCACTTCACCTCTGACGCATATTCAGACTTCGCACCGACAGCTAGCATCACTTCTAAACTATGATGCTGTAAATCTGGAGCTAGTTTAAATAATAATCCGGCTAAAATTTCAGCTGCCCCTTGGGGATCAATTTGGGCTAGTAAGTCAATACAAGAATGTTTATCGGCGGCGTTACCTTTTTCTTCTAAAGCTTTGACAACTGCTTGTTTAAAAGCGCGCAATCCCACCTTAGAAGCACTTAATTCGCCACGTTCTGCACTCAACACTAACAAATCTACATAGCGCGATCGCAATACCCAAACTACGCGCAAGCATCCTACTGCGACAATGGCCGTCTCCGCAATAAATATCCATTTTTGTACGGGGGCGGTAACAAAATTTCCCCCAATCACCAAAGTTAAAAATATCACTAATCCAGCTGAACCTGTAGCGATCGCTTCAGCTGTTCCTCCTGATAAAGCCTGCATCCGGCTACGAATCCGTTCCGGTATGGGTTGATATAACACCGGGCCACTACTGACTACGAAGGTGTAACGTAGCAGTTCATCCGTAAATTTTAGCCCGACTAGTCCCCAGAAAAAAGCTAAGGATTGAATTCCAGGTATTAAATTGAGGACAAAAATTACTCCTGGGACGATAAAGCCTACAGCTATAGGTAACAAACCTGCACTAAAAAACACCCCAAAACGTTCAATGAGGCGACTAGAAAAAAACCACTGCGTCGTTAATTCACAAAGCCCGACAATTCCACCAAATAAACCTAAAAATCCTGCTAATTCTTTATCGCCCAAGTTTAATTTCAGTTCTTGCAGATATTGGAAATCGATTAATAACCCTATGACTTGCAAAAGACCAACAAAAGCAAATAACTGTAATGTATAACGCCTGAGAGGTGCTTCTAGGCGGCGGTGCCGAGAAGCTTGTTCTTGTGGAAGTATGCGCTGTGGTGCATCGGGGAAAGCACCGCGATACTGATAGGTTAAATAAGCCAGAATCGCCGAGCCTAAGATGATGACTCCACAGGCGATGATAATCACCCGATTTAGCCTAGCAAATTGCAGCAACCAAGGTAAACTAAAGCCACTGATGACATCTGCAACTAGTAACCCGCTACTGACTATGGGATAAGTACGTTTAATTTCTCGAATATTAAATAGTTGATTGGCAACAATAGAAGTATTTAGATCATTGACTACATAGATAGAATCCACCCATAGCCGCAGCAGAAACACCACGATCACGGCTAAGTAAGAAACATGTAATCCTTTGTGCAGTAATACTAGTAAAATTAGCGGTACTACCATACAAGGTGCGATCGCTACCACTACCCAACGCAATGGGAAAATCTTTTGCAACCAAGAATACAAAAAAACTAGTGCGATCCCCATAAAAGCACTAGCTATATACATCCAAGGTAATGGCCCAACCCCGTATTCATCCAAAAACAGCGCGACTGTACTATCTTCTGCCCATCGTAACCCTATAGATACAGTTGTATAAAAGGCAAACATCATTCCAGTCCGTTCGCCTTCTTCTGGTCGTAGATTCACCCATTTTAATAGTTGTGCTGGCAAATGCTGATTTGCAGCCAACGAATTAGTTTTCAATTCCATTAAAAATGGCAAAAGTCCTGAACAACTGAGTATTATGTTTCCCACTCAGCTCTCAGGACTATCAGGTTTAATATTTTCAGTAGTGAATTACTTGAACAAACTCAGCATTCATCACTTTGTGATTATTTTTTGGGCGAAATCAGCATCATCATGTTGCGCCCTTCTTTTTTCGGTGCTTGCTGTACTTCACCGAATGGTTCTAAATCCGTAGCCATTCGTTTCAGTAAGGTTTCTGCTAAATCACTGTGTTGGATTTCTCGACCTCGGAACATCACAGTCGCCTTGACTTTATCGCCATCTTTCAAGAAGCGTTCCGCTTGCTTCACACGCACATTGTAGTCGTGTTCCTCAATCTTGTAACGCATCTTTACTTCTTTGACATCGGCCGTGTGCTGTTTTTTCCGGGCTTCCCGCGCTTTCTTTTCCTGCTCAAACTTGTATTTCCCGTAGTCCATGATCCGACATACTGGCGGGTCAGCCTTGTCACTGAGCAGCACTAGATCCAGCTCCTTTTCTTCTGCTAGTTGCAGAGCTTCCTGGGGAGTCAGAATTCCTAGCTGGGAGCCGTCAGTGTCAATGACTCGAATTTTTGGGAAGCGAATTCTTTCGTTAATTTGGGGCAGATCGCGAGTTCTTTTTTTCTCAATCACAGGCATTATAATTAGTGGGGTTCCTTAGTTAAGAATGTGGCTTGGACTGGATTAACTTGATTTTGATTTGTGTGGCTCATAGGCACAACACTAAAATAACTGAGGACTTCATCAAGAGTCTATAGTTTTAGGTTAGTTAGTCCACAGAGTAATTTGTGTTCTCTGTATTTGCTATTCTACTCATTCTGAGAGAATTTCTCTGCAATAGTTAACTTAAATCACATAACCTAGAGAATCATTAACTATTGTAACAATTATTTTTCAATTCGTTTAATGATAGTTATTAGTCATTATTTCTTCCCCTATACCCTTACACCCCTACACCCCTACACCCCTATCTTTACAATAGAATTGAATTCATCAATCATATTGGGATGATCGCACTAAACTGGCAACAAAGAGTAGGGAATCAAAGAGACTGGGTATGGCGTGGTTGGCAAATTCGTTATACCTATATTCGCTCTAACCAAACTTCCCAGAACACAACGCCTCTCATTCTATTACATGGGTTTGGGGCTTCTATTGGTCATTGGCGACATAATTTAGAAGTTTTAGGCCAATTTCATACAGTCTATGCACTGGATATGCTAGGTTTTGGCGGTTCGGAAAAAGCCCCAGCTAACTACAGCATAGAACTGTGGGTAGAGCAAGTATATGAGTTTTGGCAAGCTTTTATTCGTCAACCAGTTGTATTGGTAGGGAATTCTAACGGTTCTCTAGTGTCTCTAGCCGCCGCCGCCGCACATCCAGAGATGGTAAAAGGGATTGTGATGATGAGTTTACCTGATCCATCATTAGAACAAGAAGCGATCCCCCCCATTCTCAGACCTTTGGTCAAAACAATCAAAAATATAGTAGCTTCGCCAATTTTTTTAAAGCCTGTATTTTACTTTGTGCGACGGCCTAGTGTCTTACGTCGCTGGGCTAGTCTGGCTTATGCTAATCCCGAAGCCATTACTGATGAATTGATAGACATTTTGGCTGGCCCTCCCCAAGATAGGGGTTCAGCTCGTGCTTTTAGTGCTTTGTTTAAAGCTGCGATCGCTATTAATTTTAGTCCCAGTGTCAAAGCACTACTACCCAATATCACTGCTCCCATGCTGTTAATTTGGGGACAAAAAGACCGCTTTGTCCCGCCTATACTGGCTAATCAATTCACTCAGTATAATCAAAAACTGCAACTGCTAACTCTAGAAGATGTGGGTCATTGTCCCCATGATGAATGTCCAGAGCAGATCAACAAAGTTATTTTAGATTGGATTGATCAATCTCTTCCACAAGAAGATACTAAGACATTGCCACGTAGCAAGTAGGGTGCGTCAGCTTAAGCAAGTTATTTCATCACGAAAATTAATTTAAGCTGACGCACCCTACAAAATATTTATTCTTTGGTAACTAACCTAAGTAAAAAAGAAAGTACCTCTAGTCGCTCTATTACTGTCTTGATTGGTAATGGTTACTTCGACACCCGTAACCTTAATTAACTAGCCAATAGTAACTTGTGTAGTATCTACGGATGTCGTGCCGTGTACATTTCGAGCGACAGACATCATTTTGTTGAGGATTTCTTGGCTAGGAACTTTCCCTTTCAAAACTATAGTACCAGCAGTCTGAGCTACCCATAGGGAATCTACATTTTTTAGTTGTGCATCTTGGTCAAATGCCAATGCTACCCGCTTGGCTAAACCGCTTTGGTCATATTCTCCGTTTAATCCTAAACGCTCTGGTGGAATTGATTGGGTAGCGGTGGAGGTAGCAGCTTGCTGTACTTGGGGGGTGGGATTTACTTGAGCGTTTTGAGGTTTTTCCATCCCGAAAATTCTTTGCAACCAACCCATAAGTATTGTTCTCCTGAAACTACGTAGAATTACACCCTCAATATAAAAGTTTTGTGAACTGTCTACATCTGCCTGCAAAAAGATATGCAGTCAGCAAAACATCTGCTGTCAGTATGATGTAGTCTTAACTTTTGTCTAGTGAAGAGTAGAAGGGGTGCAGGGATTGAGTTTAAAATAAAATACAAGACTTATAATTTATTCACCTAGTAAACAGTACGTGTAAGGCGGCTATCATACCAATTCAAAATTCAAAATTAAGAAAGTCAGATGTAGTCTGGGTTTCCATCTTTACATCTGTTGTTTGATTTTAAAGAATTGGTATTAATGCTGCCTGAGCCTGTTTTGGCAAAGATGAAACATACCCTTTCAGTTTTGGTAGAAGATGAGGCGGGGGTTCTGTCCCGCATTGCCAGTTTATTTGCGCGTCGTGGCTTTAATATCGAAAGCCTGGCGGTTGGTTCGGGTGAGCAGGGGGGCGTTTCCCGGATTACGATGGTTGTACCTGGTGACGATCGCGTAATTGAACAACTCACCAAGCAACTATACAAGTTGGTCAATGTCCTCAAGGTACAGGATATTACAGAAACTCCTTGTGTCGAAAGAGAATTGATGCTTTTGAAGGTGAGTGCTACTAGCAGCAACCGTTCTGAAGTCATCGAACTAGCTCAGATTTTCCGGGCGCGTGTAGTAGATGTGGCGGAAGATTCTCTGACTTTAGAGGTTGTAGGCGACCCTGGTAAAATGGTGGCGATTGTACAAGTGCTACAAAAGTTTGGCATTCGGGAAATTGCCCGCACTGGCAAAATTGCTCTCACTCGTGAATCTGGTGTGAATACTGAGTTACTCAAGTCTTTAGAAGCTAAGGCTTCCTGAGATAAAATCGCCAACAGCCCGACGAATAGAAATCGCGGCTACAAGAAACTAGCCTGCGGAAGCAGGCTATATCTATTTTTCAATATGGCTAAGTGCAAATTTTGTGAAGCTATACTCCAATTTCAATAATAAATTCTGTACCTTCACCCAAAACCGAGTTGCAATATAATTTTCCACCGTGAGTTTCTTCAATAATTTGTCGAGCGATCGCCAAGCCTAAACCTGTGCCTTTACCCACAGCTTTAGTAGTAAATAAATGGTCAAATATTTTTTGTTTAATTTCTGGACTCATCCCCTTACCATTATCAGCAATAGTAATTTTTACTAGATTATTTTCGACTGAAGTTGTAATAAAAATTCGGTTAGGATTAGCTTTGATTTCCTGAAGGCTCAGTCTGTAGTTTGCTTCTTCTAATGCGTCAATAGCATTCGCCAGCAAATTCATAAATACCTGATTTAATTGGCCAGGAAAGCATTCAATTTGAGGTAAATTCCCGTAGTTGGTAATCACCTCAATAGCAGGACGTTGTTCATTGGCTTTGAGACGATGTTTTAAAATTAAAATCGTGCTATCAATACCTTGGTGAATGTTAAATGGTACTTTATAGTCTTTATCGGCACGAGAAAAAGTGCGGAGGCTGGTGCTGATGTTTTTAATTCTGTCGCACGCCATAGTCACAGAATCAATCATCTTAGGCAAGTCTTCTAAGATATAATCTAAGTCTATTTCTTCAGCATGATTTTTAATTTCATCACTCGTATTGGGCAAGGTTGTTTGATAGAGTTTTAAATGTTCAATAATATCGGCAATAGTAGGTTTAGCCTGTTTAATCGTGGCAGCAATAAAGCCTAAAGGATTATTCATTTCGTGAGCAACACCAGCAACTAAGTTACCCAACGCAGACATTTTTTCACTTTGAACAATTTGTAATTGAGCATTTTGTAAATCATTCAATGCTTGTTGCAAATCAAGTGATTTCTGCTGCAAGGCAAGTTCAGTTTCTTTGCGTAAGCGCAGCTCGTCGTAGACACCGCTAACATCCCGCATCACAACTACCGCACCAACTTTGTTACCCCCAGAATCGAGGATTGCTTGTCCGCTAGCTATTAAAGTCCTCTTAGAACCATGCTTGGGAGCAATTACCATTTCTGCATTTTCGACTATTTCCCCTTGCAAGGCGCGAAACAAAGGAATTTCCGTGATGGGTAGGGGTGTTTGACCATCCACTTGATAAAGATCAAAGTGTTCTGACCATTTTTCTGGCGGCAATGATTCTACTGGTAAGCCATGAAACTCACGAGTTGCCTGATTAAACAAAGTCAACTTGCCACTAGCATCACAAACAACAATCCCATCTGTAATATTGTGAATGATGGCATTTAAAAATTCTCTTTCTTTGGCGAGAGATGCTTCTATTTGTTGTAATTGTGCCAGTGATGCCCGTAATGAATTAGATTTTTCTTGCTCTCGCTCATAAAGTTGGGCATTTTCTAGGGAAATCGCAGCTTGAGTGCATAGCAAATTCAGCAGTTCAACGCGATCGCTCGTAAACGCGCCTATCGCTAAATTATTTTCTAGATATAAAATGCCCATCAACTTCCCTTGATGCAAAATCGGGCTACACAAGATACTCTTAGGCTGCTGACGCATGATGTAGGGGTCATTAGCTAAGGTCGGATCGGCACTGGCATTAATTAGCACAGCAGTATGCCTGCTGTGCTGAACTTTGTAAATTAGCTTTAAGGGAATATCTTGACTCTCCTCGACGGGAAGGGATTGCAACACAACTAGCTCCGTCCCCACGGTAATTGACCCTCTAATTAGCAGGGAATTGTCCCGTAACAGCATGAGTACGCATTTATCAGCACCCGCATTTTCGATAACGATAGATAGTAACGATGAAAGCAGTTTTTCGAGTTTAATTTCGCCGGAAATAGTTTGAGAAGCTTTGAGAATGGTAGCTAAATCTAAAGCTACGGAGACATTGCTACTAGAAGTGGTGGAACAGCTAGATGTGACACTCCCCAAGGCGAAGATAGTTTCGTTAGTGGAAAGGGGAGAACGAGTTTGCTGTAATATGGGAGCAAGTAGTAAGGGATAGCGTTTTTCCAGGTCAGCGACTTTGGCTTTAGCACCCCAATGAGCATAGCCGTAGTAAGCTTGGGTCATGTATTCTTGAGCAATTTGCTCTTTGCCCCAGTCGAGGTAAAATTTAGCTGCCAGTTCATTGGCGAGTGCTTCTTCTTGGATGTAATCGTTTTCCTTCGCTCCAGATATGGCGCGATCGTACAAATCTATAGCTGCGGCTTTGTTGCCTTGCACTCGCTCTCGTTCCGCCTCAACTAGATGAAACTTGTGCAAGAAATTCATCGGGGCATGAGTTGCCCAGTACTTAAGTTTTTCTTGATTGGCAGTGATGTTTGCCTCTATTTGCTGCTGTTCTGGGATTGAAAGTTGCCCAAACCATGCTAACTGAGCTAAGGACTCATAGAAGTGAAAAATAGGTACATATAGGAAAGCAAGGATAGCATCCAAATACTGTTTTGCTTGCCCAGCCTGTTCTACAGCTTGCTCAAACTCTGAAAACAGATAGGACACAATCAATTTATTAATCCACAGCAATGCTAATCCGGTGCGATCGCCCCCTGCTTCAAATAATGGCAGTTGATGCTGTTCATTGTAGGCTGCACCGCTCAACACTAGTACATGATCTGCATCCCCCATTAAATTGAGCAGAATTTGTCGTATCAACTGGGCATAAGTCAAAGTGAGATTTTGCTTGAGTTGCTTGAGTGCTTCACAATAGCCAGTAGCTTCCGATTCTAGTTGCGTTAAATTCCGTCCAGCAAAATAAGAGTAAAAAATATAGTTGTATGCAGAGTAGCCCGCGAAAGCCAAATCACCTACATCTAAACAACTACAATAAGCCATCTGCAAGGGTTGTAATGTTTCACGCAAGGGCATTTTCCCATGCCTTGTGTATACATACACCAGTAATAAAGTTTTCCCTTTCAATTTAGAATTTTGATAATGTGAAAGTAAGTCAAGGGCTAGCTGACCGTATTCATAACCTAATTCGACGTTTCCGAAAACACCACACATCAATATTCCATAGGAGACATAGCTAAAGGTCGAGGTTGACTCATTGCCATAGACGACAGACAGATAAACCTTTTTTAAAATCACCAGTAAATACAGCAGTGGCTCAGACAAATAAGCGCAGGGTGCTACTGAGGTTAAAATTCGAGCCGCCGCCAGGATGTTCGCATCCTCGGCTGCGCTGAGGTGGAGTAACTCGCTAGGTATCCGCTCTCCAATTGCATCTGAGACGGTACGGAAAGCTTCCGCCACGTCGTCTTGGTTTGGTGCTGTGGGCAGTTCCACTCCCAATTGCTTTAAGATGGCCAGTGCTGCCGCGATCGCTTGGGTAAATCGACCCTGGGCGGTGAATGCCTCAATTTGCACCTCATAAACACTGATTCGATCTAATGGAGTTTGAGCATGATTGAGGACAATGCTAGCAAAAGCTGTCATCTGCTCTAAATCACCGCTCAGATAGGCGGCTTCTATAGCGACTTGATGAAGTGCTAAGGTCAACTCATACTGATGCTGCCAACTGTTTTGGACAAGTAATTTAATGCCAACCTGGGCATATTTGCAGGCGGCAGTGTAGGCGGTCGCCGCTTTGGCCTTGCGACTTGCTATCAGGTTAAATTCAGCCAATGTTTGACGTTCTGCCGATTGAGTGATTGATTCAGCCGCAACATTGAGTTGACTGACAATTTCAAAAATGCGCTCTTCGCGGTTACTTTCGGGGGTCTTACTCAGGAGTAACTGGCCAATCTTCAGGTGAACGGATTGTTTTTGATCGGCGGGAATGAGAGAGTATGCCGCTTGTTGTACCCGATCATGTAAAAATCTATATGTAACAATCTCAGAATTTTCTCGGTCAACACCCTTCTGCCTTGCCCGAAGGGAAGAATTAAGTTTTAAAATTGCCTCTTTGCTTCGCCCATTTGGGTCTGATTCCCCCACTAATTGTTCTTTCTGCCTTTCTTCAACAGCTCGATATTCTTCCCCAACATAAAACTTATAAACTTCACTTTGGGGTAAAATCAAACCTTCCTGCAAAGCTGTCCATAAACTTGCAGCTGCCTCAATTTGGGATTGTTCAGAAACGATCGCCAACGTCCCTAAATCAAACTGATTGCCAATACAGGCTGCCAGTTGCAAAATATCTTGAGTTTGGGATGGCAATTTCTGAAGCTGTTGAACCATAAATTCCACCACATCATCGGTGAGAGCGAGCGATCGCACTTGCCCGACATCACACTGCCAAAAACCTACCTCCCAATCAAAGGTAATCAGCCCATCTTCATGTAGTGCTTTCAGAAACTGAGTTGTAAAAAAGGGATTGCCTTTGGCTTTTTGATAAACCAACTCTGTCAACGGCAATGCTTGTTTGGCGGCACAACACAGCGAGTCGGCAATGAGATGGTTGATATCTGCTTGACTCAAGGTTGCTAGGGTCAGAGTGTTGACACGGGAGGATGTCTGTGCAATTTCATCTAGCGTTAACATCAGTGGATGAGCGGCAAACACCTCGTTATCGCGGTATGCACCAATAATGAATAGATAACCGCAATTGCTCTGAGCCATCAATAGTTTCAGCAAATTGAGTGATGCCGAATCTGCCCATTGCAAATCATCGAGAAACATGACCAACGGATGTTCTCTGGTCGTGAACACCTGAATAAACTTTTGGAACAGCAGATTGAAACGATTCTGTGCTGCACTACCCGATATTTCAGCGATCGCAGGCTGTTTGCCAATAATCTGCTCTAATTCAGGAATCACTTCGATCAGGACTTGCCCATTCTCTCCCAGTGCCGCTAAAATCTGACTTTGCCATTGCTCCAGTTGGGCATGGTTTTCACTCAGCAACTGTCCCATCAGGTCACGAAAGGCTTGTACAAAAGCAGACAGAGGAATGTTGCGGTTGAACTGGTCGTACTTACCTTTGATAAAATAACCCTTTGACCGCAGGATGGGCTTATGCACTTCATTGACGACTGCGGTTTTGCCAATACCAGAGAAACCTGCTACTAGCATTAATTCGGATGCACCATTAGCAACCCGTCCAAATGCCTCTAGTAAAGACTGCACCTCCGATTCTCGCCCATAAAGTTTTTCTGAAACCAGGAAGCGATCGCTCACATCACGCTGTCCTAATTCAAACCTGGTGTCCTGGCTAGGAATTTGCTGACATTTCATTAAGTCATACTTAAGTCCGATCGCACTTTGATAGCGGTCTTCGGCATTCTTGGCCATCAGCTTGCGGATGATTTCCCCCAACATTAAGGGCAATTTAGGATTCAAATCAGCTATAGCAGGCGGTTGTTTGGCCAGGTGAGAGTGTACCACCTCCATTGGATCGTGAGACTCAAACGGCAGTTGTCCTGTCAGCAGTTCAAAAAACGTTACTCCCAACGAGTAAAAATCACTGCGATAATCAATCCCTCGGTTCATGCGACCAGTTTGCTCTGGTGAAAGGTAAGCTAATGTTCCCTCTAAAACGTTGGGATTTTGAATCTCCTGGGTTTCTCTGGGTAAGAGTGAAGCAATGGAGAAGTCAATCAGCTTAATTTGTTGAGTATCAGGGTGAATGAGAATGTTCGCCGGCTTGATGTCCTTGTGGATAATCCGCTGTTGGTGTAGATGGTGCAATATATCTGTTAGTTGCAGAGCAATAGCAAAGAACTCTTCTAAAGTGAGCGAACGTCCTTTGGTGAAGTGGCGCAGAGACATACCACCAAAGTCTTCCATCACCAGTGCATAACCATTACGATAAGGTTCAAGGCTGTAGGGTTGGATGATGCCGGGAATGCCTAGATTTTTAGCAATGGTGTACTGATTACGGAACTGTACCAGTTCGCTGAAGTTGGGAAACTCATTACGTAAAATCTTCACGATTGCAGGGTGTCGATCTGAATTGCGAACTCCCCGATAAACAAGTGTTCTTGTCCCAGCATAGAGTTCTTCAGTGATGCAATAGTCGGGAAAATTAGGTGTCGTTGCCATATTACGGTTGAATCTCCTACTTAATAAATGGTTTATAGCCACCACCTTAATGCTTAGAAAATCAGGACTTCAGTTCTTGCTATGAAAAGTTAAACGTGAATATAGTTCAAGTTTTCGAGTGGGGATAGTGACGGTAAATGTAGTGTGTCCCTGCCCCAAACCTGAATCACATCTCAATTTTCCGCGGTATTGTTGCAGAATCATCAACGTGCTGTTAATGCCATCGTGTATATTGACTTCTTTCATTTCAGCCTCGTCCATACGAGAGAGGTTACGCAACGATGCCACAATCTCTCGGATGCGTTCTGCGCCAAACTTCATCGATCCCAGAAGTTTTAGCAAATCTTCGGTAAGGTATTCCAGGTCAATATTTTCTATTTGCTGTGGGATATCTGCATGGGGTTGAGGATATTGTTGCTGGTAAAGTTGCAACAGTCTTAATAAATCCTGGGTGTAGACATCGGCATGGTAGCTAGGAAACTCATGACGCAAAATCTTCCTGGCAACGAGGTGTTGATCGAAGTTGCGAACACCTCTATTTACCAGCATTGTTGTACCAGTGTAGAGTTGTTCTGTAATGTAATAGCCTGACAAATCAAACCTCGCTGTCATATTGACGCGCTTACTCCTGAAAAACAGATTTTCGCAATTTCAAACATAATTTTTGGATGATGCTTTGAATTGCTTTTGAAGATATTGTTCCCAGGAAGAGTAACAGTTTCACATATCTAAAAAATTAGAACTTGAATAAATTCCAAATATTTCCCAACTACCACAGTTATTAAATCGAAAATTTTTATAGGAATCTTATCAAATCTTAATTTTACTTAGTAGCCCGACGGCAACGCTTTTGTGTAGATTGCTTCCCTGCAATGGTTGCTGCCTTCTACCTGGTTTCAACAGCTACTTAATAGTGATCGCTCTCATACCGTTTCTTAATTAAGATGCACTTTATTCTGCACTGTAGAGACGTTGCATGCAACGTCTCTACATCATTTATTTGGTACAACTTCATAGAGAATTGGTATCACCTGTGATTACCTATTGTCAACAAATGAACCCTAAACCTTATTCTTTCGTCAATCTGCAAAATTTTGTTAGTCTACTGACTGTAGCGTTTGAAGATTACGCAAATGTAAATCGACGTTGCATAAATGCGGGCTGAATTGGCGGTTGAAACCATTGAAAATAGTTTGATCTTTGCTTGCAGTTATCTTAATCTATTAGCCTTTTTCATAAATCAAATATGATTCCTATCGTAATTAATATTATATCAGTCTCACCCAACGGTATTTTCTCAGCAGAAAAAACACTTAAAAAGGATTATAAAATCTCTCTAAAAACAGCAGGAATATTGGTTAATTTTGTAGTAATTGGTTTCATAATTAAACAACTCAAATGATTTAAAAGCCTCTGGAAAGTTTTAATTTTCCAAAGGTTATTTATCAAACACCTCAGCAACCATATATTGTTTAAGGTTTGGTTAATTTTTATTTAATTAATACATTTGATATAAGTAAGCTTATACTCTCTAAAAAGTATATAAATGTTTAACAATTGAATGGTTTTCTAGATACGAATATTTGTGATAATCTACACATCAGAAAATGAAATGCTGAATATAAACGATTTATCACTATTAAACTATTGGCAATTCTTAAGTCTAAAACTTACAGAGTTTTAGGCAGTAAGTTTAATAGCTTAGATAATGAACACACATATATTTAAGTATTCTTTGTGTAGCAAAACTAAAGGAATATTTTTCCTCAGTTGAAACAGTTTTTTGACCGGGTTGATTTGAGGTGGTAAATGAAAAAATCTTTGATACTCCAAAATTTAGGGATTGCGATCGCAGTTAATAACTACAATTGCAGTATTCTTACTTATGACTTTCTCAAATATGGTAATATCGTTCCTTTAGATTGGGAACTTGCCAAAGAACCTATTGTCAGTAGTCAAGGTTCTCAAGTGATCTTCCGTAACGGTGTCAGTATCACTGCTCAACAAGGTATTTTGAGTTTCTTAGAAGTAATTGGATCTAAAGATATCTCAGAAATCCAAATACCAGCAATTGCTCACAGATACATTCAAGCCTTACCCAACTTAGAGTATCAAGCATTGGGCATAGATTTGAGAGGTTACATCACGGAAACTCAAGCAGATACAGAAGGCGAAATCCAAAAATATCTGCAATCTTTGCTAGCACCATCACCTTGGCAAGAAGTCGGGAATGCCCCTGTCCAAGTATCACTGCAATTAGGTTTTACCCTAGAGCAAGGACAACTTAACTTAAGTATCAATGAAGGCAAACTCTATATAACTGAAAAAGAAACTGTTCCCATAGTTTTATTTGCAGGCAACTTTAGCTATAGCATTGCAGGTAATAACAAAGAGGAGCAGCTACAATCTTTGCATCAGTTAATAGATAAATGGCAACCAGCTTTAGAGACATATCAAGATATCATCAATACCAAATTTTTGCAATCTGAAATTCTTGTGCAAGAAGCTCCTGCACTAGAGAACGATTCACCTGAGTTATTGGTATCTCAGTCCTAAATAATAGTCAGAAATACCCAGACCCGATTAATTGATAGAGATATAACTCCTATTTGAGTCGGGAAGTAAACTGTAGGGTTGGCTTTGCCCACCCTACTTAAATTTTTGACGTATCATTTAGGGTTTTGATAGCTCATGGGTAATTGATAAATCACTAATTACCAGTGAGTCTCTATTTGCTAATTATGATAATTCGCCATCAATTAATTAAACGATGTGGTTGAGCTTTAGGAAAAATTGCTCATCAAAAATTAAAGATAAAGCTAAGGAATAAAATTCATGGAAGGCTTCATTATTGATCTTAGTTATTTACCAAGCTTTGGGATAGATCCTCTCAATTCTTCGCCATCAGTATCTGTTGATCCGCTACTGCATAATAAGATGACATTTATGGGTAGTGATGGCTGGGATGAGCTTTACCTGAAGTTAAATCAAAATAATGAATTAGCTTACAGCATTGATGGAATTAATTTTTTCAACGATATTAATCCAGTTACCCCACAAACAGACGTTTTAGGTTCTTTTCCTGGGGTGAATATCGAGGTCAATTTGAAGGGAGGTAATGACAAGCTATACCTGGATAATTCCTTAGTTGATGCCCTCAAACAACAGGGTGGTACACTGAGTTTTGATAGTGGAGATGGGCAAGATACATTATTTGGCCCAAGCGCAAATACAACGTGGTACATTACAGGGCAAAACGCAGGTAACTTTGACGTTGTTAGTTTTAGCAACGTTGAAAACCTTACAGGTGGAACTAACAACGAAGATACATTTATCTTTAGTGCCAATGGTGGGATTAGTGGCACAGTTGCAGGTGGTGATGGTGGTTTCGACAGCGTAGTGCTAGATGGCGGTAGTTTTAGTAGTGTAGTTTACAACTCTACCAATCGAGACTCCGGCACAATTAACCGTGACGGTAACATCATTACCTATATCGGCATGGAGCCGATTACAGATAATACTAATACTCCCGATCGCGTCTTTACAGCTACAGGTGTTGCTGATGAGGTGCGGGTCTATAGATCAGCACCAGGAAAAATTACCATTGAGAGTGAGAATAGTACCTTTGAAAGTGTCACCTTTAATGATCCCTCAAGCTCATTGACAATCAATACAGAATTAAATTCTGTCGGTAGTGACGAATATGTACATATAGAAGCACTGGATAATTTCAATGCCGATTTAATTATTAATGGTGGTTTAGGCCCAGAAACAGTTGTATTTAAAGGCAACCTCAATCTCAATGGTAAAAAACTAGAGGTGACAGCCGACACCATTGAAGTCTCAGAAGATGTGATTATTTCTACCAGGCAAATTACCAGTGGTGGTGATCCAGAAACAGCAGCATCAATTGGTAACTCTGGAAAAATTACCTTCAATGCCACAGGTGAACCCAGCTTCATTTTTGGCGGTGGGACTCGTGGAATTGAAGTCAAGAGTGGTGCAAAACTGTTGGCGCACTCCACTGGCACATTTACCTCTGGTGACGTTAGTTTAACAGCAGACATCACCAATTTGGTGTTTAACTATCTCGTTGCCAATGATATTGGTGTGATGGTGCAGAACGCAGGTGTCACCGTAGAAGAGGCAACTATCAAAGGAAACAATATCACCCTCAGTGCTAAAGCTGGTGATGTGAACCTCATCAGCCAGTTGAACAAGGAACTCAATGGCAATGGGGTATTTTTCTCTGGATTGATTCAGTCAATTGTAGGGCCATTAGATGACTTCCTCAGCCTGCCCCTTTCCGTAATGGTGAAGGTAGCTGATGCTAACGTCACCGTCAAAGGAGCTAGCAAAATCATCGCATCTGGTGATGTTGATATCACAACCGAAGCTAATGCAGATGCTACTGGTGAAGCGATTTACTATGCTTCTACGGGTGTGGGAATTGCCTTTTCCTTTAACTTTGGACAGACGACCGCCAAGACCAAAATCGAAGGCTCTACACTCATTGATACCAGCACCATGAACGGCGGCAATGTCAATGTCACCGCCAAAACTAACAATACTGCGGCTGGTACTGCTCGTGTGACGCAAAACTTCGGCGTTGGCCCCACCAACCCCAATAACGTCCAATTTGCCGGGGCTGTAGATGTAACACGCAGCTTCACCCACGCCATCACTACCAAAGATACGGAAATTATTGCCGGGAAGAGTGTCACCATCAAAGCTGAAGCTAAATACAAAGACAAAAGCAACGTCGAGACTGCTTCTTATTACGATGGTAAAGCTGGAATCACAGTTTCAGTAGGAGTCTCAGAAAGTGATGTCAAAGCTACAGTAGATGGAAAAATTACGGCTGAAACTGCTAGTGATCCTGCCAGTCAAGTTCCTGTAAAACTGACATTTAACCCCTTCACACGCCTTAACTTTGCTGATGATACGATTTCCTTTGTAGACGCAAACGGCCAGGCGATTACACATAATTTAGAGACTAGAGACTCTGTAGTTTACTCCAGTGGTGTAGGTAGTCCTATCCCTGGACTAGAGGACAACACCTCTTACTCAGTGATTAAGGTTGATGAGTATAAGATTCGGATTGCCAGTAGTAAGACAGACGCGCAAAACAATCTCTACATTCGGTTTGGTGACTATCCCACAATAGAGACAGGCAAACTCAAACGCCAGATTACTAACGTAGATACTGCTAACGACAGCATTAACTTTGGTGTGGCTCACGGATTAAACACTGGGGATATAGTGCGCTTCAACCCAGTCAGCGACAAGCCAATTGTCGGGTTAAATAATGCGATCGCTCAAACTTACTACGTCATTAAAGTTTCTGACACCGAAATTAAGTTAGCGCGTAACCTCCAAGATGCCACCGCCACCGCACCTGTAGACATTGATTTAGAACTTGATCCCCTGGTTGACTGGACTAGCTTAACTACAGATTTACCAACCCTGAGTAATACTAATCTCAACTTACCGATTACCAAAGTTGACGAAACTGACAACTATATTGAATTTGATTTTGATGTCCAAGCTTACAACAATCAGCTGGTAACTTTCGCAGGTGTCCCTGGTAAACGCATCGGAGGTTTAGTTGACGGAGAAAGCTATTTAACAGTAGTAGATGGCAACAATCCCAACCGCCTATCTTTGAAAACTCAAGGTGGGCAGGATGTAGATTTGAATTTGGACTTCCAATTTATCCGCGCCAATAGCCAGTCAATCACACCCAATGGTGTAGAAGCGGCGGGTAACAACATCATCTTCGATAGTGCGCCTGCATTAGCCAACGGTGAGGCATTAACCTATCAAGGGGCATTAGGATTAACTCTTATCGGCTTGGTAGAAAATCAAACCTATTACGCCTTGGTGAATCCCTACGATAATTTAACTATCCGCCTCACTCAATCTTCAGCAGATGCCAACACAGCCCAAATAGCAGGGCAGACAGCATATAACGATTCCTATGACAGTATTAAACAGCAAGCCCTACAAGGCACAATTGCCCCAGAATATCAAACTGTCTACGATGATGCTTACGAACAAGCCATCAACAATGGGCAGGATGAAGCCGCAGCCAAATTAGCGGGGGCTATAGCCGTAGCCGATGCTACTGCCACCGTCTTAGGTGCAGATTGGTTCTGGGCGGGTTCTGGTACTGCTAGTTCTGGGGTAGAGCCACCTACAGGCGGTACAGCCGTCACCCTCGATGCTGCCAATGATACCTTGACATTCAGCTTCGCCCACGGATTTGAACTAGGCGATGCTGTTGTGTATAACGGCGTGAGTAGCGGTAGTATCAATAACTTAGAGATCGGGAGAATTTACTATATCCTGCCTGATGCCAACAACGCCAATAGACTACAATTAGCCGCCACCAGAGAAGATGCTATCTTTGGCAGAGCCATTGATATTGGTGGTGTTACCAACACAGATTTATTCCTAGCTCGCACAACATTTGTCACAGGCAGCATCACCGTTGAAGAGGCCAGCGACAAACTCGTCTTTGATACTCCTCAGACCTTCCAAAGAGGCGATCGCGTCGTCTATCGGGGTGCAGTCGGCGGTACGATTAACGGACTCACCGAGGGGCAGGTATATTACGTCATTCCTGATACTCAAAACGCCGCTAAGATTCAACTAGCCGATAGCTACGCCAACGCCCAAACAGGTGCGGCTATTGATTTGGATGGGATCACCACCCCCACAGCCATCTTCTTCACCAAAGAACCCCTAGCCGTCACCATCGATTCCCAAAATCACACCATCACCAAAGCTAGCAGCTGGCCTTACAACCAGAATGAGCGGGTGATTTATCGGGGTACAGGTGGAGAGTCCATTATTCCTGAATTGACAATTGGCGAAACCTACTACATCATCGCCGGTACAAACCCGAACCAAATTCAGTTAGCCGCAGCCGAGAATGGCCCTGCTATAGCAATCACCAGTGCTAGCAACGAGACTACCCTATGGTTAGAAAAACCACGAGAAGATCAGCGTCCTTATAGAGACACACGTCAATCTCTAGTGATTGACTTTGAACTGAATGATCAAATTCTGATTGGGACAACACATAGTTTTGATCCAGGTGCTAAAGGTATCACCATTTCCGCCACCCTAGATCCTGAGAACAATGGCAAAACCAAGAGTGGTATTGGTAGCGAACCAAAAATCAAAGACTTTCTGACCAAAGGTGAGCTACTAGGGGCTGGTGGTGGCATTCTCAGCAATCTTGCCAACCTCAGACCATCGGTATTTTTTGGCAAGGATATTACCACCAAAGATTCCAATCCCAATAAAAACCCTGCTAGCGACAACATCAAAAACAACTTACCCCAAGGTTCTACCACACCTCAGTTTGAAGTTGCTGGTTCAGCAGTCTTTCACTTCACCTTTAACGAGGTACTGGCAGAAGTTGGCCCGAATGCCATCCTCAATTCCTATGGTGACGTTGCTGTTAACGCCACACTGACACACAAAACCCAACAAAACGTTGAAGCTACCATCTCCCGCGCAGACAACGCCACCCCAGACACATCAATCAGCGTTGGTTTAGTCATTGGTGCTTATCAAAACAAAGCCCAGGCACTAGTGCGGGGTAAAAATAACATCTCCAGCCAAGACACTACAGGCCCAGGTGCAGTTATTAACGCCAAGAAGACACTCAGCGTTACTTCTAATATCAGCTATCCTTGGGTATTCCCCATCCGCGATCCTAATACGGCGGCAACAGATGCGAAAAATTTCTTTGGCTCAGATCCGGTGGGTAGGTTTGCCTCATTCCTGGATGGCAAACTCGGACTGACGGGTTTATTGTTCAACTCATGGGTGCGGACAACCAATAAAAGCTCATCAACTAACGCCTCTACTACCGATTTTGCCGTGGGTTTGTCGTTAGCCGGTTTAGGCTATACCAATATCACCGAAGCGATGATTGAATCTGGCGCGAAGATTAATCAAGATATCGGCTTCCGGGGTGCAGATCAGGCGGTAGCAGTCACAGCCGATACAAAATATGAGTTAGTTCACCACACAGGTAACTTTGATATTGATCTCAGCCCAGAAGGTTTTCTCAAGGGTAGACGCAAAAGCAGTCTCAGCTATTTATATAACCCATCGGGAACTCAATCTGGCGGTACAGGGATTGGTGGTGCTGTCCACGTTTTAGTGGTTGATAACACCACCAAGGCGAAAATCGAAGATGACGTTCAGATATACTTCGCCAAAGCTTTTGATCAGACAGCTAAGACTGGTGGGTTAAAAGTTACAGCTAATACTGCCATCCTCAACATTGCTTTAGGTCAATCTGGTAGTGCCGCCAAGACCTTTGGTTTTGCTGGCATGATCAATGTGGATACCATATTCAGCGAAACTGTAGCCCAGATTGAAGGCGGAAGTATCATCACAAGTGCGGCGGTAGCTGGGACAGATATTTACGTTGATGCCACAGATACCACAGTCATGGTGAACTTGGCCGGTTCTACCATGAAAGGAGAGCATGCTGGCTTTGGATTTACGGGGACAGTGAACGTCCTCAACCGGGAAACCTATGCAGTGATTGGTGCTTTACCAACAGAAACTCAGCGAGTTTCTACTATTGATATAGGTGGGGAATTACAAGTCAAGGCATTCAACACTGGGGCATTGATTTCCGCCTCATTTGCGGCGGCCATAGTTGCACCTGGTGCTGCTTCTCCACCAGCCCCAAGCAACAATAAAGCTAATAACGCAGTTCAACAAGCCAATCAAGCTGCCCCATCGGGAGACGCTGCCAATCAGGGAACTTATGGTCTGGGAATTTCCGCCGATGCAGCGTTAAACGAAGTAGTGAAGGATTTCGCCTACGCCGTCATTAATGAAGAGGCGAAAACTAACGGGGGCAAGAACATCCGGGCGAAGAAAATCACCGTCACTGCCGACAATGACACAGGTTTAGGTGCATTTGCGGGAGCAGTGGCATCTGCTAAATCTGTGGGTGGAGGTGATGTAGCGATCGCAGGTTCGTTTACCCAAAATACCCTGATTGGGGAGACGAAAGCATACATTAACGATGCTGTGATTGAGACAGAGAACCTCACAGTAGAAGCCACCCGGACTGGTGCGATCGCCTCTTTGACTGCTGGTGCAAGTGTTGCTCCCGGTGTTCTAGCTAATAGCGTCGCTGGCTCGGTTTCAGTCAACGTCATCACCAATACCACCACAGCCTACTTAGGCGGACTCACCGCCATGCTGATTGGCGATGCGAAAGTCAATGCCCGTGATGAAACCCTGATTGTGAGTGTAGCGGGGGCAGTAGGTTTTGGTGGCAAGACTGGTGTGGGGGCAGCTATTGCTGTCAACGTCATTGACAACACCACGAAAGCCTATGTGGAAGACTCAACTATTACTCAGCAAGGTGGCAAATTCGAGGTTACTTCTAGCATTGATAACCCTGGCCCTGGTAATGCCAAGATTGTCGCCATTACTGGCTCAGTGGGCGTATCATCCCAAGGTTCTGGATTGGCTGGGATGATTGGGGTGAATGTGATTGTAGATCATGCGGAAGCTTACATCACAAATACAACCTTCACTAATCCCACCGGTACAAGCTTATCAGTGACAGCTGAGGATAACTCTTGGATCTTTGGTATTGGTGGGGCTGTAGGCGCGGCTGGGCAAGGTGTGGGACTAGGGGCGGCTGTAGGCTACAACGGCATTCACAGCACCGTCCTTGCCTACCTCGACAACGCAGACATCGGCACAGCTACTCAAGCCTATAATGGTTCGGTATTAGTGAAAGCTGATAACCGGGCAGTGATTGGTAGTGGTACAGTTGGCGCAGCAGGTTCAAAAGACACTACTATTGCTGGCAATGTCTCGGTAAATGTGATTACTAATACCACAGAGGCATATATTCAAGGTGGCTCTAATGTTTATGCTAAGGGAGCGATCGCGGTTAAAGCCAAGGATGATTCTACCGTTGGTAGTGTCTCCGGTTCCCTAGCTGTTGGTGGACAAGGTGTAGCGATCGGTGCAGCCCTCAGTTCCCAAGTAATTACTAACACCGTCAAAGCCAATATTGATAGTTCCACAGTCCATTCCACAGCATCAACTCTAGAAGTTACAGCCGATTCCTCATCATTACTCATTGCTGTAGCTTTAGCGGGTAGCGGGGGACAAGGTTTTGCTGGTGCGGGTTCTGTCACCATTAACCTGATTAAAAACAACATTGAGGCATCGATTACAGGTGATACCGACCTCAATGATGACGGCACGAAAGATAAATCCAACGTCAATGCCCAGCAATCAATTCGGGTAGCCGCCGCCGACTCCTCCAGAATGATTGTGATTTCCGGGGCTGTGGGTGTGTCTACCAATTCCTCAGCCATTGGCGGCTCGGTATCTACTAATAACCTCCTCAACACCACCACCGCCAAAATTGACAACTCCATTGTCACCTCCGTCTTAGGGCAAATTGAGGTGAAATCAGGCTTTGAGATTCCCAGCGATGCGCCACCCACATCCATTAATTTGGGAACAACAACTGTAGCCGTACCAGAAATTCCCTCGGAAGTGACATCCCAGGTAGTCTCAGTCAGCATTGGGGTAGGGGTAGCCAACTGGACAGCGATCGCTGGCTCTGTTCCCATTAACATTATTAAGAATACCTTCGCGGCCAAGATTAAAGACTCCCAGGTAACGGCAGCCGGAGATATCATTGTTCATGCCGTTGACAACGCCACCGTTGGTTCTGGGGCTGGGGGTCTAAGTCTGGGACAAACTTCGGCTGGGGCTGCTTTAGGTAGTAGTGACATCATCAACGAAATTACCGCCACTATAGAGAACTCTACAGTCACCACCACCGGGGGCAATGTCGATGTCCTCGCTTTATCAAAAGCCGATATCACCACTGTTTCCCTTGGTGGTGCAGCCGCCGGTGGCTTCTCCTTGGGTGGTTCTGTCAGCGTCAACGTGGTGAAAAATACGATTGATGCCCACATTTCCGGCTCAACAGTCACAGCATCAAAAACCGTGAGTGTTGTGGCGAAAGATGAAACGCAAATTAACTCCGGTTCCGGTGGTATCGCCTTATCAGCAGGAACAACCGTTGGTGCAGCGATCGCCAATAACGATATTATCAACACTACCAAGGCATACATAGATAATTCCAGCGTCACCAGTGCTACAGGTGATGTGAGAGTACAGGCCTTATCTACCAGCGACATTTACGCCGCCGCCTTGGGTGGTAGTCCTTCCCTTGGTGTGTCCATCAGTGGTTCTATTGTAGTTAACGTCATTAAAAATACCACAGAAGCCTATATTACAGGTGATGCAGGCGATCGCATTGTGGCTGATGGCAACGTAATTGTCGAAGCCTATGATGATGTGAAGATTGGTACGGGTACGGGGGCTTTTGGTGGCGGTGGTACTTCCTCCTTTGGGGTGTCCAACTCCACCATCGTCACCGACAACCAGACCACAGCGAAAATTGGTGAAAATGTCACGGTGATTGGTCGAGGGAATCGAGCCACCTTTGCAATTTTCACAGGCAAAAAAGATAGTAATCTGGCACTAGCGGGACAAGCACAAACAGAAGTTGTGCGGGGTGTGTCAGTCACAGCTACCTCGGCGGAAGATATCTTGAGTTTGGCTGTAGCTGGACAAGGTAGTAAGGGTGTAGGTGTGGCAGGTTCAGCCCCTGTGACGGTGTTGAAGGAAGTCACCACCGCCAGCATTGGTCATGGAGCCAAGATTAATATTGAAACTGGTGTCACAGCCAACCCTGGTCAAAGTGTCAACGTCAAAGCCGTAGACTACACCAGATTAATCGACACTGCCGGTGGTATCGGTGGTGGCGGTACGACAGGTATTGGTGCTGGTATTGGCGTAGATAATATTACTAAAGATACCCAAGCCTACATCGGCAATGCTCAGGTGCAAGCTGCCGGCGATGTGAAAGTCCAGGCACTCTCAGAAGAGACAATTATCTCTGTCTCCATTGCTGGTGGTGGCGGGGCGACAGCTGGTATCGCTGGGGCTGCTGGTATCCATGTGATTAATAACACTACTAGAGCCTTTATCGGTGATGACCCCAAAGACCAAGTAACGCCATCAGGAAAAGCCACCATCAATGCTGATGGTAGTGTGTTGGTAGCAGCAGAAGACCATACAGACATCACTACCATAGCAGGCAGTATTACTGGTGGTGGCACAGCCGCCATTGGTGCTGCCGTGAGTGTACCCGTGATTACCAAAACCACAGAATCCTTCATTGGTTCTCAGGCAGAAGTAACAGCCAAAGGCTTTGGTAGTGGTATCACCGTCAATACAGGTAACTTCGATACCAACAGTAACCTGGGGATTCTCAATGCTGATGATCCATTATTACCGGCGATCGCCTCTGTTACTTTCAATCCTGCCACGGCGGTCAATAACAACAACAACACCATTACTCTTAATACCGACCTGCAAACAGGACAAGCGGTCATCTATGACAACGGTGGTGGTAACAGTATTGGTTCCTTAGTCAAGGGCGATACATATTACGTCATTAAAGACGCGACAAATCGCATTAAACTAGCTAGTAGCCAAGCCAATGCGGCGGCGGGAATTGCCATTGATATAGACCCCACCACCGCCACCGGCACAGCCCACACCCTCACGGCTATACCCTCTCGCACCGCTACAGCCCAGAAACAGGAAGGATATCGGGGTGTAGCAGTCACAGCTATTAACAGCGATAAACTGCTGGGAGTCACCGTAAGCGGCGGTGGTTCGGGTTCAGTAGCAGTAAACATCGGTGGTTCCGTCAATGTCCTGACCAATAACACCTCAGCATACATTGGTGATGGAGCGAAAGTCACCGCGAGCAACGTCTTCAATGTTCCTAACCAAGAACCCTCAATCTTGGTGGCGGCTGGTAATGACTTCCACCACCTGGGGATAGTGGTAGCAGTAGCAGGTGCGGGGGCTGTGGCGGTAGTTCCTGGTGCTGATGTATTAGTAGTGAATAACAATACACTAGCTTATGTGGGTGATCAGGCTGAACTCACCGCCGACCGGGATATTTATGTGAAAGCGATCGCCTCAGAAGATATTCTCAATGTAGTAGCTGGTGCGGCTGGTGCTGGTACAGTGGCTGTAGGTGGTGCAGTGTCAGTCATCTCCTTGAATAACACCACCTATGCTTACATCGGTGATAACAACGCTCAAGACCAGCAGGGTGCTAAAGCCACAGCTGGAGGCAATATCTTAGTAGCAGCCGATGATACCACCACCATGACCACAGGTACAGGTGGACTGGGTGTGGGTATTGGAGTGGCAGGTATTGGTGGTTCTGTTGGCGTATCAGTCATCAAGAAAGATACTCAGGCTTTTGTTGGTCATTTCTCCCAAATTGATGCTCAGGGTAACAATGCTGCCCTCAGTAACGGTGTGTACAATGGCGGCATCAGTAACGGCGGATTTACCACTCAGACCGGCTTCAAAGGTTTGGATGTCCAGGCATCTTCCCAAGAGAAAATCATCAGCATTATCGTAGCGGCTGGGGCTGGTAAGTTCCTCGGCTTGGCGGGTGCAGTCACCGTGGAAGATATCGCTTCTAACACCGTTGCTTACATTGGTGCGAGTGCCACTGTTAATACTGCTCAATCAGTGAATGTCTCGGCAGTTAACAAGGCGACCTTTGAGGCTAAAGCTTTAGGCTTTGCGGGCGGTAAAGTCGGCATCAGTGGCAGCGTTGATGTAGGTAACGTCAACAATAATACTAATGCCTTTATTGGTACAGGGGCAGTAGTCACTGCCAGCCAAAGTGTTGATGTCAATGCCCTGTCTTACAAGAATATTAACAGCCTCACTATTAGCGGTTCTGTGGGTCTGGGAGCTTTAACAGGGGCGATTTCAGTTTGGTCTTTCGGCACAGCTTTGGATTCCCAAGGCGGATTGAGTAGTGATGCCCTGCAAAAACTCACCGAAACCCTCACGGAAGCTGCTAATGTTTCTAGTGCCTTCGGCAGTACAATTCAACGCAATTTTGATGTCAGCCAAGCAGTAGACTACACCACCGATACCATTACCTTCCAGTCTGCCCCTGGTTTTGCCACTGGTGATGCCGTTGTTTATCGCAAAGATGCCAACTCTGCTGGCAGTATCGGCAACCTAGTAGATGGTGGTGTCTACTACGTGATTCTCAAAGCCAACAATCAAATTCAGCTAGCGGCGACTGAAGCCGATGCCCAGCAAGGGTTAGCTATTAACCTCACCTCAGCAGCCAATGTCACCGGGACTCACCAACTCACCCTCAACCTGACAACAACGAGTGTAGCTTTATCTGGTAGCGGTAGTCCTACAGGTGCAAGGTTAGGCACAGTTGCTTGGATTGATGGTGTTGTGACTGCTGGTGATGATGTCAATGTCCGCGCCCATGAAGAACTCATCCTGAATAACACAGCTGGTAGTGGGGCAGCTGGATTAGTGGGACTGGGTGGTTCTGTGGTAGTTGCCAACATCAAGAGTGTGACTGATGCGGCTCTTGGTGGTAATGCTAGGGTGGCAGCAGGGACACAAACAGGTGATAACGTCCTGGTATCAGCTAAATTCACCGAATCCCTGAAAGGGTTCGCTGTGGGAGGTCGAGTTGGTGCAGTGTCCTTGGGGGCGCAGGTAGTAATTCTCACTGATAACAGTGAACAGAAAGCTTACGTTGATACCGGGGCTGAAATCCTCCAAGCTGATGAAGTCAAGATTACAGCCACCAGTGACCGGAAGGTATCGGCGGAGAACTTTGGACTAGATATTGGGGGATTAGCAGCTGGGGCAGCGATCGCTAGAGTTAATATTGGTGGTGAAACCAGTGCTTACATCGGTGATGGCACTTCCGGCTTCAATGTCCAAATGGGACAAGCAGATGGGCCGAAGATTGGTAGCTTAACGGTCACAGCAGATTCTAAGATTAGACCTTTAGATAATCAATCGATGGCGAAAACGCAAGCCGTAGCTGCGGGTATTGGTTCTGGTACGGGTAACGATGCTAAAGCCACCCTCAATGCCAAAGTCAATGCTCTTATTGGCAATGCTGCCAGCATCTATTCTACGGGTGATGTCAAAGTTAATGCCGTTTCTACTACTAAAGCCACAGTTAATACTGATGGCTTTACGGTTGCTGGTATAGCAGTTGGTGTCTCCCTATCAGAAGTCAGCATTACCCCTGTGATTACAGCCTCAGTGGGTGAAGATGTAGTAATTAACGCTGGGGGTAACTTCCAGTTAATTGCAGATTCCACCAACACAGCTGACGCTGACTCGAAAAATACTGGTGGTGGTGGAGTTCCCATCTACAGATCCAATTCAACCATCAATATCAATGATAAGACTACGGCATCAGTTGGCAACAGAAGTGCGATCGCCGCAGGGAACAATCTGGAAGTGACGGCGAAAATGAGTACCACTGCTAATTCTCCTGAAGCTAAAGCCGAAGCCGGGGGATTAGGTGCTGATACTCGCACAGAAATCACCACTACACTGATTGACGAGACTAAGACGAATATTGGCAATGCCGTGAACTTGAGTGCGAAAGTTGTCACCTTGGAAGCTGTTGTCACCAAAATTGATCTCACTCCCACAGCTACGGCTATTTCCTACGTCATCGGTGCTACTTCCAATGCGACTTCTACCCTAACTACAACTTCCAAAGCCCAAGTTGATATCGCCGCGCAAGCCAAGATTAAAGGCACAGATCAAGTCAAAATTAGTGCGAGACACGACGAACTCAAGACCAATTCCAAAACCAGTGCGACAACGGAAGGTCTAGGGGCAGACACCAATTCCACCGCCACTACCAGCCAAACCACAACCACAAACGTTAATACTGGTACTGGCTCGGAAATCGCTACCAGAAGTTTGTTAGTAGAAGCCAACACCCCATTGACAATCAGTTCTGCTGCTACCCCAGAACAGAACGGTGCTGTCATCGAAACAGGGGAAGCCACAGGAAACCGCACCTTATCCCTCAACCGGACAATTGACTTCAACTCCAAGATCATCATGTTGGGTGCGCCTAGTCCTACCCTGGAAATTGATGCTAACGGTAATTTAGTGCGGCAAGTCAATGTCAGCGTCCAGCAAACACCTACAGAAATTGTTGTTGATGATATTACCAACACCAATACTCTAGCGGGAACAATCACCTTCTCGATGCAGGAATCGGTTTATGACAGCACTGCACCAGTAACTATCACAGACGTAGCTGTGATTAAAGGTAACGCCACAGTCGAGTTTATCACTGGATTCGAGCGTGTAGACATTATCAATCGTTCTGCCAAGAACCTGAAAATCAATGATATTGATGTCCTCAACACATCAGGGCAGTTAGATACTAATATTACCGTCAACGTCAGGAATAAGACTGGCTTTAACTACACCACCACAACCAACCCAGGCAATACAGCCATCACCATCACCAATATCGGCAACGCAGATATCCGCCTCAATGGATTTATTGACAATCCCTTCGGCACTACACAAATCCTCAACAACGGTGGTAATCTCTTCGCCTCCGACTCAGCCGCCAAGATAGAAACAACTGCTTTAACTTTGCAGGCTGATAACGGCAGCATCGGCACAGCCAGTAACCGCATTCAAACTCAGTCTAGTACGCTGAGTGCGATCGCCCGCAACAACATCTTCATCAACGAATTTGCCGACGACTTAACCATCAACCAAGTCACCTCCAGCAACGGTAATGTTGACCTGCAAGCCCAAGGCTCAATCTTAGATGGTAACGACACAGCCACCGCAGACATCACCGCCCAACAAATCAAACTTAACGCCCTCAACGGTAGTATTGGTAGTGATGCCAATATCTTAGAAGTGAATGCGACTGCTACCACGGCTGGACTCACAGCTTTGGCACAGCAAAACATCATGATTAGCGACATTGAGGGTGGTTTAAGTATTAATGATGTCACCTCCATTGCAGGCAATGTCCACCTGACACTACCAGACCTAGCCAGCCAAGGACAAGATTTAGTCTTGGGTAACAGTGGCAAGATTTTAGCCAGTCGCGGTTCAGTCAACCTGCAAGCAGGTGACAACGTGACATTCGCAGCCAGCAGTAAAGTCACAGCCCAGTCATCAGTCAACATTACTGGTGATTGGGGTAGTGCCGATTTAGAAGGTACAGTCATCGAATTAAATGGAGAAATTGCAGCGAGTTCCGTCCAGATTACAGGTGAAGTAGATGGTGATGTCATCACTCTCCGCAACGTCAACACCGGAGTCACCACCACAATCGAAACAGGTGGCGGCGACGATAGGATTTACATCGGTAGTCAAGCCACACCACAAACCAACACTGATGGACTCCTTGATAATATTCGGGGACAGGTAATTATTCGCGGTGGTACAGGTACTGACCGCATAGAATTAGATGACTCTGCCGACACCAAAATCAACACAGGCATCATCACCAACAACCGTGTTACAGGTTTCGGTATGAGTCTAGGCATTCAATATGCAGATATTGAAGCTATGCAGATATCCTTGGGTAAAAATGCCAATACAGTCAATATTCAAAGTACCCAAGACAACACGGCAACATTGGTTAATATAGGTGCAGGCAACAACATTATTAACGTCGGCAATACCAACAACCAAGTTAACGAGATTAATGGATTGCTAGAGATTCGCGGTGGGACTGGTACTGATACCCTCAACATCAACGATACAGGCGACACCACTACCAACGCAGGTATCATAGACAGCAAACGCATCACAGGTTTGGGCATGGGGTCAACCGACCAAACAGCCAGCAATTTAGAACGGGGTATTGTCTACAGTGGCTTGGAGGGCGTACAGATCAACTTAGGCAATAGTGATGATGAATTCACCGTTAATGCTATTGATACTGAGACAACCATCAACACTGGTGCAGGGGATGACAGTATTACAGTAGGAAATGAACTACCACGAATTGCCGCACGGCTACTGGTGCAAGGGGGATTAGGAGCAGATACTTTAGTAGTCAACTCCAACATTGCCAGCGATTTAACCCTCAACCGTGGAGTCCTAACCGGATCAGATGTACCCGGCCGCATTGACTTTGAAGAAATTGCTGCTCTGACTATTACCCAAAGTGAAAGTAATGACCAATTCACCCTCCTGGATACCACAACACCACTCACCTTAAATACAGGTGGAGGCAGTGACCAAGTAACAGTTGTCAATACTACTGCGGCGGTAAATCTTAAGCTTGGTGATGGCGATGATCAAGTAACAGTCCTCAATGCCAATACTGCACTTGCAATTAATGGTGAAGGAAGCGGTGTTGACAGGCTGATTATAGATCGCTCTAGCCAAACTGCGGCAGCGATTGGCGGACTGCTCAGGGATGATACACAAGCTAACACAGGTGTCATTGAAAACTTAACACTTGGTGATGTCAGCTTCAGTGCCATTGAGCAAGTAGAAATGAAACTTGGCACAGGTAACGATGACCTCACCATTGACACCACCTTAACCAACACAATAGTTACAGTCAAAGGTGGTGACGGCGATGATGCCATTACTGTCCGCAGTATTGGTAGTCCTGAAACCAACATCTTCGGTGAACTTGGTGTCGATACAGTCACCGTGATTATCGATGGTGTACCCACAGACAACCAGTTTACGAGTCTCAAGTTAGATGTTGAGACTCTGGTTGTAGATAATAGCAGTAACACCAGTCAATCAGTAGATTGGACACTGAGAAATGGGGAAATCCTGGAAGCTAAACTAACTTCTAGTACATCACCGATTTCCGTCATTAATACCGAGGGTGCAGAACTGACCCGAATTATCGGTGGAACTCAGGCTGACACCTTAAATGTTGTGAGTGAAACGGCTAATAATATTGAAGGATTAATTGATGGCGATCGCGTCGAGTTAAAATCTGGCTTAAATGTCCTCCAACCAGCTGATTTTGAAACCTTCCGCAACTATGACGCTGTAATTGATTTCGACAAATTGCAAGGTGCTGTTACTAGCTATACAGAAGAAGGCTTCCAACTTGCGAGTACCCGCACATTTACATTTCCTTTTGGCCCGATTACAATTCCTGTGCCAATTCAGCGTGACGATACCATCAGTCCAGCAGCCAAGGCGGAAACCACTAACGATAGATTCACTTTGACATCGGCCACAGGTGGCAGTTTCGCACTTTACTCTTTATCTCTGGCAGCACCCACAACCCAGTCTGTCACCTTCACTGGTACAACTATGAATGGGGCAACAGTCACACAGGTAGTTTCAGTAGAAGGTAATGCTGGTTTTCAGACCTTCAATTTCCCCACCAGTTTTGGGGTCTTGAAGTCTCTATCCTGGCAACCGGGTACAACCTTAATAGACAACATCGTTGCTAGAGAACAGTTCGCCAATATTACCCCAACCACTACCACCACATCCATACCCACCTTAAATCTGAGTGGCGATATTCTGTTCGATACAGATAATCTACTAATCTATGTTGACTCAGACGAGAATGGTACCTATGAGCGAGTTATCCGTAACAATGACTCCATTGATGGCATGAGATTGCTGACATCTGTAGTTAATAGTAATATTGCTCAATTCCGCTTCGGAGGTAACATCAACTTTGCTGACAATACCTCCGTTATTGGTAATAGCATCGTCTCAGGTTTTGGTAGCCGTGGACTCTCCTTACTGGCTGGTAATGATGTCAACGTTGGTGCTGGTGTCACCTTCAACTTCTCAGCTAATGGCACCATTGGTGGAGTTGGTGGTGGTAATGGTGCCGGTGCAGGAGGTCAAGGAGGAGATGGATTATTCACACGTGGTCTGCCTGGTTGGAACACCAGTGGTTTTACAACAGGCGGTGGTGGTGGTGCAGGAAATAAGAATAGGACAAACGGTGCTAATGGTACTACCTATCCAGGCACAGGTAGCGGTGGTGGTGGCGGCGGCGGCGGCCACACTAACGAGGGGCGAGGTAGCACTGGTAATTTAGGTGTAGCGGGTTCTAATGGTGGTACTGGTAGCGCATCCTTTGGTGGTTTTGGCAATGTTGGAGGTACTGGTATCAACGGTGGCGTTGCTGGTACTCGTGGTGGACAGGGGCAAATTGGTAGCCCTGGTAGTGGAGGTACTGGTGGTGCTGGTGGTGACTATAATAATTTCCAACCCTCCGGTCAATGGCCTGGCAGAGGTGGAGAAGGTGGCGATACTGGAGATAGAGGTTTCGATGGTGACAATGGTACCAACGGTCTAGATGGTCTGTTTCTGTTAGCTCAAAATGGCGGCAACGGTGGCAATGCTGGCAATGGTAGCAATACTGGTAGTGGTTTAAGCATCTCTGGCGGCGGCGGCGGCGGTAGCGGTGGCGGCGGTGCTTCTGGATATGGTGGCACTGGCGGCGGCGGTGGCGGTGGCGGCGGTGGCGGCGGTGGCGGCGGTGGCAATGATGGTGGTAATACAATATTCGGTTCCGGTGGTGCTGGTGGCGGCGGCGGTGGACGCGGCGGTGATGGTGGCTATGGTGGTGATGGTGGTGATGGTGGCAATGGCGGCTTAGGCGGCGGCGGCGGTGGTGCCTTTGAAATTCTGGCTTTAGGTCGGATTACTTCTAGTAGTAATAACTTTGAGGCTAGAGGTGGGGACGGCACAGATGGACAGAATGGGCAACCAGGTCAGTCTGGAGAGGCAGGCCAAAGTGGTTACAGTGGGCAGAATGGTGGTAGGGGCGGCGGTTCCCTAAGTGGCGGTGGCGGCGGTAATGGGGGCCGTGGCGGCAATGGTGGCCGTGGTGGTGTTGGTGGCCGTGGCGGTAATGGTGGTGAAGGAGGCGGCGGTGCCGGTGGTACTGTTAAGTTCTACGCTACAACCCTAAATACCAGTGGTGCAGCTATCAACACCACTGGTGGTACGGGTTCTCAAATTGCGGGTAATGGACGGCTGATCATTGGTAGCAATACCTATACAGGTAGTCTACCAGGAACAAGAACAGCAACGACCACATCCTTCTTTACAGGTCAGCGTGCAGACAATCCCTTCATCTCCGATTTCTTCACTACTGATAAACAAATTACACCTTTCATTGCTGGTTTAACTGGAGGTGCAAACACCTACGGTTTATTAGCAGGAATTGATGGCAGAAACTTAGGTATCAACACCTCAGCCAATCCTGATGCCTTAGTAGCGGTGTATCGATTAGATTTAGGGCCATCAGGCTTTAATCAGAATTACGGTACCTTCGACATCAACGGGACACAAAATGCCGACTTCGATATGTTGTTGTTCGTTAACCTGACAGATTCTGTCTTGACAAATCCCACACTCGGTATCTTGCCCACAACCTTGACCTCAAACTTTACTCAAAGTTTGCTCACAGCTGGTTTCCGCACCGACACTACATTTGGTGGGTCAGGGCAAGCACAGGTTTTGACAGCACTGAATCCGGGTGCAGTTTGGGCAACCCTAATACCCGGAGACGGAGTCAAGGTCAATGCAGCAATTAGTGGTTCAACTACATCAATTTCCAATACCACCCTCATTGATGGACAAATAGCCTACATCCGAGCTGCACGCCCAGATTTGACGGTGATACCAAACCTCACAGGACTACAATCAATCACAGTCAGCCCAGATGGTCAACAGGTGTACGGAGTCAACCCCACACAAAACGCCTTAGTAGCTGTGAATGCGAATGACCTGACTCAGCGTCAGTTATTCAAAGACGGATTAGAAGGGGTTAATGGATTAGCGGGTGCTACCGACCTGACCATCAGTCGTGACGGTAATCATGTTTACGTAACCAGTCCAGGTGACAGAATCTTGTCAGTCTTCCAGAGAAATTCCACTAACGGCAATCTCAGCCTAGTTCAAGCAATAGCAACTAGCGGGCGAAGTTTGGAATCAGTGGCAATCAGTAACGATGGCAACCGCGTTTATGCGGCGGGAACAAACGGTATCCTGGCATTTAACCGCAACACCACTACTGGAGGTTTGACAACTGCTCAGACATCATTAAGTCTAGGTGGTGTTAGTAACTTCAGCAATATAGCAGTTAGCAACAATGGTTCAGTACTATATGCCGTTAGTCGCAACAGTGACAGCTTATTAATTGTCAACGCCAGCAATCTTAGCGTCATCCAAAACATATCGGGAGCTGCCAATGGATTAGATGGGGCTAAAGGTCTAGCCATCAGTTCAGACGATCGCTTTGTCTATGTTACAGGTCAAGACGGCAACACTTTGTCAGTCTTCCAACGCGACACCACCGCTCAAACCCTCACCCTTGTGCAGACATTCCAAAATGGGATCAATGGTGTACGTGGTCTCCTCGGTGCGAGTGATGTGACTGTAACACCAGATGGCAGGTACGTCATGGTCAGTGGTACTGACAGCAATGCAGTGGCAGTGTTCGAGCAGGACACAAGTAACGGTAAATTACAATTCGTGCAACTGTTGCGGAATAACGTCGGTAGTGCAGCCGGATTACAGACACCTACAACCATAGCCACCAACGCCAGTGGTACTAAAACCTTCGTCAGTAGCTTAGGAATTACAGGCAGCAGTGGAGGACTGGCAGTCTTTGATACTAATACACTGCTGCCAGAACCAACAACCATCCTCACTACATTCGATAACATCGAAGCCTTAGGGGTAAGTACAGCCAGTGGTGAAGACATTATCACCTTACGCCAAGCCCCATCTCCAGAAGTAGTAACAACCACAATCAATACTGGAGACGGAGATGATAGCGTCATCTTACAAGCTTTAAGCTCTGCCACGGTAGTTAACTTAGGCATAGGCAATGACACAGCACAACTCCGTGCCGACACTCCTAGCTCTAACCTGATTGTCCGGGGTGAGAGTGGCGACGATTCGATCAACATCGAACGGGTAGGAACTTCTAGCCGCACCGAAGTCTTTGGTGGTGATGGACGTGACACAGTACGCGTTTCTGGAGCGAATCTGCCCACCTCCGCTACTACCATCGCCCACGGAGACGACCCCAATAACTTACCCCAAACCCAAGGTGACAGGCTGATCTTTGATCCCCAAAACCCCACCCCCAATACCCCCAACTACACACCAGCCCCACCAACCCCAGGTGCTGGCAATGTCAACGTCAATGGTAGGGGTGTACTCCAGTACGATACTTTTGAGGGGAATGTCATTGTTATTGCTGCACCCATCATCACCTTTAGCGGTCAGCCTTACCAAATCAACGAAGGTCAGTCTGTTACCCTCCGAGCCAACGTCACCCCACTAGGACAAGGAAACACACTCTCAGGGCCAGTCATCTGGGATATTAATGGTGACGGCAGTTTTGGAGAGATTAGTGGCGCAACTTTGACACTCAGTTGGGCGCAACTAGTAGATTTAGGATTAGCAGATAACGGTACATACCAAATCGGTGTCCGAGCCACTAACACTGATGGTTTCTCTAGTGACGCGTTTACTAACCTGACAATCAACAACACACCACCAAGCATCCAAGTGAATGGTGTTAATGAAGTAGCAGTTGGCTCACCATACACAATTAACTTCTCTGCCACCGACCCTGGTAACGACCGCGTGTTTGAATGGCGCATTGATTGGGGCGATGGCACACCCGTCGAAATCTTTGGTAGTAACACCACATCAGCCACCCATATCTACACCAATCCTGGGAAAACGCAAATTGTAGTTGGTGCAGTGGATGAAGACTCCGCACCCAATGCCACCTTTGCCGCGCCGAAGACGATCAGCATCACAGTTTCAGCCAATCAAGTTAATGCTGGCGGCCCCTATACCATTGTTGAAGGTGAGGCACTCACACTGAATGCGATCGCGATCGGTACACCCACAACTTATCTCTGGGATATTAATGGTGATGGGATCTTTACAGATGCGACAGGTCAAAATCCCACTCTGTCATGGACACAACTACAGCAATTAGCAGCCAATCCCATCCAAAATAACGGCACTTACAATGTCCGCGTGTTAGTCAACTACGGCACAGACCAGCAAGTCACATCGAACCTTGTCACTCTCCGGGTGATTAACACAGCCCCCACAGCCAGCTTAGTTAATAGTGGTGCAGTCAATGAAGGTAGCACTACCACAGTCTCCTTCATCGACCAATTTGATCCATCCCTCAGTGATACAACAGCTGGTTTCTCCTACAGCTACGACTTCAACAATGATGGTCAGTTTGAGATCATCAACAGTCGTTCTAGTTCTGTGGTAGTTCCTGACCAATTCCTCAGTGAAAACGGGATTCGCACTATCCGGGGTGTAATTCAGGATCAGGATGGCGATGCAACGGAATTGTTTACTGAAGTCACAGTATTGGAAGTCTCACCGACATTAATAGTCAGTGGTGCAGATACGGCAGTAGAGGGAGCATCATACACCCTGAATTTAAGTGCTATTGACCCTGGTAATGACACAGTTAGTCAATGGATTGTCGATTGGAATGATGGCACAGTCGAAACTTTTGCTGGGGCCAGCCAATCTCTAACACACCGATTTACTGACAACGGTACACGGGTGATTTTAGTCACGGCCATTGATGAGGATGGAAGTTATACAGCAACCAAGACGGTGACAGTGAGCAATGCTGCACCACAACTGCAAAACTTGTCAGCGACAACCGCCGTTGAAGGTGGTATTAGCCGCTTGACTGGCAGGATTGTTGACCTTGGTATTCAAGATAGTTTCGTTCTCATGGTGGATTGGGGTGATGGCTCATCCGAGACATTTAATTTGGCGGCCGGTACTACTGATTTTGATCTGTCCCATCAGTATGGAGATAATCAAGATTACGTCATTACTGCCATAGCGACTGACAAAGATGGTGCTAGTAATACCGCCACGACTGTAGCGAGGATCAATAATGCTGCACCAGCGATCGCAGGTCTGGTATTGGCTAACCCAACTGTACCAGAAAGTGGATTAGTCGTAGTCTCTGGCAGAATTACAGATGCAGGAATTGGAGATACCCACACTGTAGTGATTGATTGGGGTGATGGTTTCACTTCTGCTGCTACAGTTGATGCCAGCACCCGGACATTCACAGCATCCCGTCGCTACGTAGATGATAACCCCACTGGCACAGCTGTTGATGACTACACTATTACGGCTACCGTAACTGACGATGATGGTGACAGTGCTACTGCTAGCACGATTGTGACTGTGACTAATGTTGCCCCAGTAATTACTTCATTCCAACGCACTGAGACAAAAGTCAATCGCAGCAACTTGGTGACTATTACAGGTGAATTCAATGATTTAGGACTATCAGATACCCACATTGTGGCGATCGATTGGGGTAACGGTACAACCTCCAACGCGTTAGTTGATGGGGCTACAGGCACATTCACAGCTACCTATGAATACAAAGTTATTAGTGGGGATGGTAGCCGTAACCCTCTAATTGGTACTAGCGGTAATGACCGAATTTTCGGTGGTCTTAGTGCTAAAACCATCACTGGTGGTGCTGGTAATGATGAGTTCATTTATACAAACATTCGAGAAGTGGGTCATCGCATTTCTGACTTTACAGTGGGTAGTGACAAAATCAACTTGAGCCAATTACTTGATAGCTTGGTAACTGGCGGTTATCAGGGTACAGATGCTATTGCTGATGGTTACGTGCGGCTAGTACAAGGCCCCACTACTAACAGCACCATTATCCAAATTGACCGTGATGGTAAATTGGGTTCGGCAATTTTCAGTTCATTCTTAGTCATTGATAATGTTGGTTTGGAGGCTATGAATAATCCCGATAATTTCATTTATGACGATGTGGATAACTACATTGTGACTATCACCGTTACTGATGATGACGGCGGTAGTGATACTACTAGCAATACTGTTAGTAAACGCATTTAATCATTTTGGTTTGGTTACTCTACCAAAATCTGATTGATTGTGTTTACATGAGAAATGGGCTAATAGTTTAGCCCACTGAGTGACTAACGAAAACAAGACTCTATGTTAGTGTTCTCAATACCAAACTCATTATTCGTATGATCCAACATTTTCATGATTGATCACGCGAATAGTGAAACTCAAATTCCAGATCAAACTAGATGGAATAGTCTTCGTTTTGTGAATTCAAAAACTTTTCAAGCACTAAAATAATCTATGTTTCTTTCTTACAAAAATTCAATTTTTACCGCAGGTATAGCTAGTTTATTGAGTCTTGGTAATTGGATGCTGGCTAGTCCTAGCTATGCTATCACTCTTGATTTGACTACTTGGGATAAAATTGGTGATGTTCAACTAATAACATCAGATCAAGCTCAGGCTAGTTCGGGTACTATTGATACAGTTTTTACTAGTGGTGGTAATGGCTCTCTAGAAGATTTCTTGGGTATTGATGCTGGTAGTCTCAATAGCCTTGCTCCAGAGTCTTTGTTTGGTGCTACCCAAGGTTCTGCAATCAAGACCTTGCTGACCAATGTACAAGTTGGTGATACTTTCAGTTTTAACTGGAATCTTCAACCCGGAAGTGATAGTGTTGACAAAGCTTTTGTAACAATTAATAATCAAATTTTTTCTCTCGATGGAGATCCTCTATTTAATTATTCCTTTTTAGCTGCTGGTAATTACATCGTTGGTATTGGTATTGTCGATATAGATGATGCTGCTGGAGAATCGCAATTGATAGTTCGTACTGCTAAATTACAAGCAGTTCCCGAACCATTAACTATTCTGGGCGTATTTACAGGGATAAGTTGTGGTTTGGTGATGCGATTTCGGTTTAGTAAAAAATAGACTGGACTGGGAAATAAAAAGGTTGGTGGCGGTTAAAAAGTAAAAGAGATAATAGAATGCTTTGGTGCAATTTTAACGTAAGTCTCCAATGGAGACTCACGTAATTTTAAGTTTCCTGTTTGTCATGATTGCAAACAGAAGCACAAAAGTGTTACCACAGAACAGCGAAAATAGTTTTTGTTTGAATAAGACTGTCTATTTCTGACTATATCTTAACGAACACAAGCTCCAATGCCTATGCGATCGCACAGTATGGAGATTCCTAGAGAAACCATCAAAAGTAAATTGCAGCTAATTAATTTGATTACTAAGATTTCAGAGAGATTAAAATTTAATCCTCCAAAAAACTGAGTGCCTAGTTGTAAACAAATCAAACTGAGAATGCCATTAGTACAAAAAATTCCTAGACTATACTGAGATAGGAGTTTTATAGTTATTCTGATCGGTAAAGGTATTTGACTTTCTTCAACAGAACTAAAGCATACAAATATAACTATTGCACTCAATATACAAGAGAACATTGCATACTCGAAAGGAATAATCTTGCCATCAGTAATTGTTAGTAAATAATTATATTCTGCGATCATAATTAGGCTAGTAGACAACAGCAAAACTATTTTCAATATTAAAGATATATGTTTAGATAATGTTATAATTTTTAACCAGTTTTTATAAAAGTAAGACCCTAATACCATATATACAAACCAGTAAACAAAAAAAGGACGAGCGGCACTCCGCAAAAATATAATTATATCTGTGCCCAACACTCCTAAGTTAGATACATATATCAAGCTTATAGCAATAAGTTGCAATAGTAATATTATAAAAAAAATTTTGTTTTTGCCTAAATAACGATTAAAAATAATAAATATTGGCAGAAATTGTAACATCACCAGAAGGTAATAATAACCCGGAAATATTTTACCTTGTAAAACCAGTATAATCAGAGATTCAGTTTGATTTCCTTTACCTAAGAATCTCAAGAATATTGCTAAACTACCCCAAAATAATGTGGGGATGAGCAGACGAATGAAGCGTTTTTTAAATAGGCTGGAGAAAGATACAGTAGAGCTTTTTTCTAAGCTACGTGTTAGTAGGAAAAAAGAAATAGTGAACAATACTGGTACACAAAATCTTAAAGGTGCGAATAGTATATCCATCCAGTAAGAAGCTGATGGATAAGCAGACTCAGGAACAAAAATACTGTGATAAGAAACAACAGCAATGATACTTATTGCCTTTAAAAGATCAAGAGAAAAAAGTCTGTCTATTTTTTGAGCAGAATCTTGTGACACAGATGAATCCTTTCGCCTTTAGTATAAATTTAGGGAATTTTATAGTAAAACTTTGCTATTTGACGGGCGTTTTCTTCCCACATTCGATTACCAGTAACGGATGCCCAGTAAGCAAAACTACGTAATGCAGACTTTCTATCTATACCTTTTACTTTGTCAGAACGCCCCTTTTCCTGTCCCCCAGTACGGGTATTGCCCTCAGTGCTAATTTCCCCAGAAGGCAACATTCTTGTCTGCTGCCATACCAAGGATTTATCAATCATTGCTACAACTTTGGGCGTTATTGAATCATTGGGAAAGTACGTCACCCATCGGGAAGCATAAACTACCCCTACCATCTGATAACTACTATCATGACCACCTTTTTCCGGGTTAACCCCATCTAGACGTTGCAGAGATAAACCATCTTCAATAGACTTCCGAGCATATTTCATCAGTTCTTCATCAGCAGTCACTTTACCTGTCAATCCTAAAGCTGCTGCCACCAAGTATCGACGATGCGTGTAAGGTTTGTTGTGTCTGATGCCTTTTTTCCAGACATTTGGCGAAATCATCCATCGGGCGGCACGATGCAGCAAAGGTTTATATTTGGCTACTTGGTGAGCATACTTTTCCGAATCCGGAGATTGTTGTATGACTAAAAGAGTACGAGCAACAGCTTGTACAAAGAAAGATGTACTATGAAAGCGATCGCCTGTCATAAAGAAACTCCCATCATCAACTTGATGGGCAAATCCCCAGTCAAACATCTTAAACCCCGCTGTAATAGCTTGTGGATCATTCTTGATCAACCCGCCAATAATTAAGTCTTCCCCAGAACGCTGTTCCTCAATGTACCAATGTCTTGCTTGATTATGTAACCAACGCACATTTATACCGTTAGCACCATTAGGCATCATGGATTTATGCCAGCTTGACAAACGTCGATAGAGAATATTGGCAATTAAATCGGTGGATTCATGCTCAAAATCTGTTTTTTGGGATAATTGCAACCAAGATTTGTCACTTTGCTTTGTGTTTAATTTTACTTCAACCTGTCTATTAGGATAATTGCTATTTTCTTGAGCAAAAACCATGCTAGTTTTAGTCATGGACAGCAATAACACAACTAAGCAACCTGCTAAATATTGCCTTTTCACCGTTTCATTTACTCCATTTTTCCTTGCCTTGCTAATTGAAATCCTGTTGAATCCAAAAGCAAGATAAAAGCTCCTGGTAAGCTCAACAACCAGCTTAAGGCTGTAATTGTGAGGGATAATAGCAGAGCCTGTTCTGTAGTTAAGCCAATACGATTGAACAGGTAAACCCATAAACCCTCTTTGAGACCCAGCCCTCCTAAAGATATGGGCAGCAAAGTAACTACTACGATGATGGGAATAAATACTAAAAGCTGTAAATAAGAAATAGGTATTTCTAACTGTTGCGCCACAAGATAGTGATAATAAACTATAGCCAATTGGAGTAACATCGATAATCCCATTGATATAACCAGATATCTACGATGCTGGGCGAATTTTCGCAACAGAATTTGAATTTTAGCAAAGCGAGCAGCTATCTTACCAAGGCGAAACTTTTCTAACCAAGGTTCAGCTAACATTAATAGTTTTGGGCTTGATATGAGTAAAACTGCTCCCACTAAAGCACCTACACAGGTAAGAAATAGCAAAATAATATCCCAGCTTCCTATTAATCTAAAAGCAGGAGTTAGACCCATTAAGGCCAAAGCAGATAAAGCTGCAAGTCCTGTAAATCTTTCTAAAAATACAGATACAATTGCAACTTCTGAATCATGCGTTACTTGAGAAACCCTATAAACCAATACGGTTCAGTTAAGGCGCAAAGTTGTGTAAATTAAGGGTTGTAATCAAGACTGAAAGTAAACTGTAGTGCATCTCAAAGATTTTTCCCTGTTGTCTCCAATGATACAAAGCGATGATTTGCTAAAAGCAATAGAGA
>DVDT01000099.1 GCA_015296085.1 Trichormus sp. M33_DOE_039
CTTGATTGCAGTTTCGTTGCATTTATTGTGGTTTGGGCCGCATTTATTGTGGTTTTGAGACTACCTCTAGTTGCAGATTAATCTGGTTTCAAATTTGCCTTGATTGCAGTTTTGGGCGTTTATGATTGCAGTTCACAACACCTAGTACCGATGCCATCATCAGGAGATTTAGACGCAGTGGCAAACTATAACGACGCTGGTTAAGTTCTGATGGTTTTACGTCTTTCATTTCTTACGCCAGTAGAAAGATAGGAAAATAGAAACAACTGCGGCTAACCCAAGAATTAAACCGTAATTAGTTTCTTTAGGTTTCTCGATGCCCTCATAGACTTTTACCTGTTCAGTCACGGTAAAAAAACTGTTACGGGCTATTGTGTCCATGTCTTGAGCATCGCCTGTCAACTTCCATGAACTAGCGGCTAGCGTTGCAGAGCGAATTACACCAATGCCAAATTTCTGGCGGTCGCTGATTTGGGGAATGATGCTGTTGTGAAATCTTAAGTAGCAGAGGGTAGCAGCCAAGGATGCGCCAACGGGTAAACCAGCAATGACGGCGGGGAATAGTCCAACGCTACCAGCAAGGTAGAGATATTGGGTTGATGTGATTTGCAAGCCTGCTAGGAATGCACCTTGGGCAATGCCTTGAATGATGGTGATACTGCTATCAGTTTCAGATATTGCTTGCTGTACCTGCTCCGAGTCGTACTGTTCACCGTCTACAGGCTGTATACCAAAGTCTACAATCTCCGCATCAAAATAGATAGGTGTTTTCTGATTGTTAGTTAGCATGGGGACATCTTTTAGAAGATTCACCCCAGGTAAGAAACCTGGGGATTTACCTGTTAGTCAATCAACCGTCTGAAGAAACCCTTCACACCGCGCATCGCGTTAGAACCCTGTCTGTGAATATCTTTTAAAGTTTCTTTGGCTCGGTCTGTGGGTGAAAGTCCTTGTTGTTTGTCCTTTACCTGTTGCCAAAGTTGAGTTTGTGCCTTGGTTGCATCAATCTCAATGGTTCTGAGCGTTGCTCGATGAGATTCACCCAATAAGTTAAGTGTCCGCCCATGTCGAAACTGTTCTTGGGCTAGTTGGTTGTCAGATGCAATCACTTTTTGCTGTAGTCCATAACCCAAACGCGCATCACTAACTCTGACTTGTGACCAACCATCAGCCATTTTGTTGATAGTTGTACCTGCGGCGGTGAGAAACTGGGTTTCTTCTGCCATGACTGTCTCGGTTGCTTTTAACCCTTGGCTGAGATTACCGAATACGGCTTTGGCGTTTTGGGCGCGTTGGGTTTGTTTGATACGGAAGTCTGCCACCTGTGCGGCGGCTGTCTCGTTACCGTCAAGGGCTTGAAATATGGTTTCTTGGCTGATGCCCGAAAGGGAATGTAAGGCAGCATAGGTGATAGGTGCATCCAGTTTGAGTTTTACTGTCCGGTTCATTACTCCCATGCTCCTAGTTCTTCCAATCTTGTGAAGATGTTGCAAGCTTTGTCTCTAGTTGCGTCATCAGTGATATCGTTTAGTGCTGTCGAATCGCCTTCCCCAAGTCTCCAAATCGTTTCGTCTGGCAGTTCTCCCCCAAAATTCCCTAAAAACTGACCGTGAGTTAAAGGATTAGGTGTTTCGTCAATCGTTTCAAATTGGTCATAGATTCCAGATTGCAGGTATGGCAGTGTTTCTTGGATTATCTGTTGTTGCTCTAGTGTTCTGCCTAAGTCTGGTTGGTATGGATCATCATTAGCCACAATATAAGCTGCCTCTTGTGCCAAATCTGACGGGCATCCATTGTTAGTTAGTGCATCCAATGCGGCGGTAAATAAATTCTCGTTCTTCATCTTGGTAAAATTTTTGTAGTGTGTGTATTCGATGCACTGGTGGGCGATCGCCAAGATTCGCAGTCCATGCGATCGCTCATCCCTTATTCCTCATTACTTGAAACAATGGCTCTGGAGATTGCACAAGCTAGGAAACCTCCACCACAAACAAATATTCCTCCAATGCTAAATTCTCTGGACTTTTCCCAATTCACATCACTGTTATGGGTGTTCTGGGGATTTTGGGCAGAATCAGAGGCGATTAAGCTCAATCCGTGACTTATCAACGCTGCACTCACAAATAAACCTCCCGAAATCAGAAGTGCAATTGTGCCAGTGTGTAATGCACTATCCAGTGAATCAATCAGTTTTTTCATTGACTAAATCCTTCTAGACTAAATATCTTTACTGATTGAGAAATTGGTAAAACTTCAAACCGCAGTTCATTGAGTGCCTGAACAGCATCAGCAATTGATAAATCTGGTTGATATAAGAGTGCTTTGTACTCTGGATGTTGACGAATTGCTGATAGTATTTCTTGTCCTTGTGCAATCAATTCTGCCAGTGATTGAGTATTCATCATGATCCTCATCAAAATAATGATAATTGCAGTGATTCTTGAGAAAGTACAGAACTCTTTGTAGTCACACCCTCTACTTCATAACAACGAGTAGTTAAAGCTTTGTGATTCAGTTTCAAATCTGCTTTTTTTCGTTGTCCTGCTAGTGGGCGAAATATAAATTGTGGTGCTTGAATTGTGCCTGTTTTGTAGAGATATTGATAGATTGTCCGGTCAATTTGATAGACCTTTTTTGTTGACAACCAAGTGCTGTCATGAACTCTACTTAAGTTATTCATCTCTGCCTCTCAAAGACTTTACAAGGGTATCGCCGTAATTAACTAACAGGATGGTGAACAACTGTGAGAGGTTGTTAATCCCTGTCTGACAGATTATTTCTTCTGCCTTTGGTACGTGCTTTTCATCTAGCACTACCCGCTTTGATTTCATAGTTTTAAATTCCTCAATAATGCTTGTCCCTTCGGCTTTCCTGTGCCTGTCTGCTGGCTGTCTATAGCCTTTTGACTAGACAGTTGTGTATTAGGCTTGTCCGATTCTCTGTCTGCTATCTGTCTAGTTTCTGTCTGCTGTCTGTCTAATTCTGTATTTGACAATTTTCCAGACAGATATTCACTAATTAAAAGATTTGTGACGGCAGCTATATTTATTCCTCGCTCATCACCATATTGTGACAACCATTGCAGATGTCTTTCTTCTAGTCTCACTCTAGTTTCGTTTGTCTCAATTTGTGACAAATCGACCAGTTTTAAGTCCCATTGATGCTTGATTGCATCTAACAATAGATTTACGGCATCACTCAATTTGGAATAATTGAGTTTTTGGCGGATTCCTTCGACTTTGGCAGCGACTTGAGCCGCTAAACGCACTTGCATTTTACATAGCCAACAATGCTTGAATATTTGATAGATGAGGGTCAACTGGAATATAAAACCCTGGTTTGCCACTCAATTTTTGACGTACTAGGTTGGCACATCCTCCAATGAGCATGATGTTAGTGGTATCTGCTAGGTAATCGTTGGCGGCTGTAGTAATGCTGTCTATCAGTCCGTTAAACCAGTTTTCTAACAAACTGGGAAAGATTGAACCAAAGTCATATTTGCGCCCATAGAGGTAAGAAGCATCGGCGATCGCGTCCATCATTTTTGCGACTTTGAAAGCAACGTTATCGCGCTTGGCGTAACTTTGCATGAGGTCAGAGTTGATGATGTCGTTAGCTAGTGAGACACCACCGACTTTGGGGATGGAACGACGGGTGAGGATTTCACCGTCGGGGGTCATCACAACATAGTTAGTTGTGCCACCGCCGATATCAATAGCGAGTGTATCGCCATCCATATCCAGCTTGCCGTTTTTATAGGCATTGACTACGGCTACATCTGTTTCTAAATAAAACTCTACATTTTTGATTCGGTGACGGTAGTTTCTGCCATTGACTACAACTTGATGGTCTGCAATCAAAGTTTGACGAATTGTGTCTTCTTCCCAGTGAGAACGTTCTGGGACTAAAAACCGCACTGTGCCATCAAAGTTGGAGCGCAAGCCTGCTAGGGTAAATGGTTTGACAAATTCTGGTAGTTGTTTTCCGCGTTCTGCTGCGGTTTGTGGGTTTTTCTGCTTGGCGGCACGATTCCCCAGGACTAAAACTTTGTTGTCTAGCTTGACAGAGGGGGATTCTTCCGTATCAAAGTCGCGTGCTGATGTATAGGTTACATCTTGGAATACTGAACGCATGACGCGAGGTTTTTCACCTTTGAGAGCAGTAATACTGCTGTAATTGCCGATATCGCAACACAAAACGTTGACCACTTGCAATCTCCTTTGCTTGTTATTTGATTTTCAAGGTGCAGGTATAGACTTTTTTTGTCTATCTGATGCTATATTAGCACTATATTGGACAAAATAGGCACTACTAAATACTAAATAGGTACTATATAACTTATAGGACTGGACAAAAGTATTAGTTAGACTCATACTAATTAGTGCCTATTCTGAGTTCATATGTCCCCAAAATATAGAGGTAAACGATCTAATGTGACATTTCCCCCTGCGGTTTACGATGCGATCGCCAAGCTAGCTGAAACAGAGACTAGAACAGTCTCGCAAATGGTAGTAGTGCTGTGTGGGGAAGCTTTAAAAGAAAGAGGAGTTGAAATAAAACCCGATGAATAGAAGATTTGACATCTTTCCCTCACCAGTTCGACGCTGTGGAGAGATATCCTGGAGTTGCAATATAAGCAGAGACGATTTTAGGAGTGTTGCATTAAAAAGCGATCGCTCCCACATGGGGAACGATCGCTTTTTAAATCTACAAAATTTAATAGATCAAACTGTTTTTATACGGTCAAGCAGCTTTTCATGCTACCCTAGCGAGAGTAAGTCTGCACGTAAAACTGCAATTAGTCTTTACGGGGAGGTATAAACAACCAAAGCAGTGTATTCAGATAATCAAAATAGGTGTGAGTCGTTGTAGAACATTTGGAGTTAATAAGACTGGCCGGTCGTTAAACCAAATTGTTCAAAACAAACAGTGACTCACTCAATTATCCCTGTTGGCAATATTAGCACACAGGGCGGGACTTTTTATGCCTTTTTTGAGACAAAAAGTAAAAAAAGGCATCTAGCGACACAATTTATCCCGACTCTGAACTAAAAACAGAGCATTGGCAAGAAAAATTGAGCCAAAAAAGATTTTGGGACAAATCTGACGACTAGATGCCTCATACATGAGGAAAACGTCGTGGAACATTCATTTAATTACATAAGATTTGCATCTTATGCCCTTGAGCTAACGTCTAGGGCTGATTTCTGCTGTATTCATTACCCAAAAGCGACCCCATTCATTAAACCTGTCATCTTTTCAAGCGATTGCAGATTGCTGAGGGCAGATTGTAGATTGACCCCCGCTTGAAAGACAGGGCTGGAGATTAAAGATTGTAGATTTACCAATGCTTAAAAGCTTTCGTCTTGTTCTTACTCAATCTTCAATCTACAATCTCCGTTCTCCAATCCTTGGTCAGCTTTGGATAGTAATTAGATTAAGAAATCGGTTGCTACCCACACGCCAGACATAATATTAGCGATTTAGTATGTTAGCGATTCGGTTAACAACCACTTTTTTTTGCAATATCAGTCTAACAATGTCTGCGTCGTAATGGTGTAAATGGTGCAACTTAAATCAGGTGGCTTTACCACAAAAAAATAACTATGACAGTTTCAAGCTCAAAAATTCAACCTTTTTCGAGAACAACTGTTTTCTAGTAAATTTAACTGCTCTTGTTTGTAGCCGTTGGTAACACTTGATTAAAGCTCCGCTACTTTGCCCCAACAGTGGGTAGCTCCGATGACACAAAATCACCATCGGAGAAGAAAAAATGGCACAAGTCAATCTCAACAGTCTGTTAAACAATGCTCAAAAATTAGATAGTTTTCAGGGAGGTATCCGCTAATGGTTGCACAATTTAACAATACCTCCAGGGAAATCACTGCTCGGCTCATCGAAGGATTGAAACTAATCCCCATGAACTGGTCATTAACACCAGTTTTAGGCAATAAAAATCCCTATCGTGTCGATTGGAACTATGCCACTCCCATGAGCCGCCGACAAATAATAGTGGCTATTGAAGATGGCGACATCATCATAGGTAAGAAGGGAGAACGGCGCAAGTGCTATCCCCAAGGTTATGGGCTGCGGACTGGTAAATGGTCAAGTGGAATTTTGGCGATCGACGCAGATGGAAATGCCGCCCATGAAAAGTTAAATCAACTGGGTGGATTGCCTAAAACAGTTAGTTTCACATCGGGTAAACCCGGCAGATGCCAGTATCTTGTGCAAGTTCCTGAAGAATATTGGTCAGTCATCGAAACTAAAAAGATTAACACTGGCGTAAAGGGTGAAGATGGTAAAGACCAACTGCTGGAATTTCGCTGGAATGGATGCCAAAGCGTTTTACCTCCGTCAGTTCATCCCGAAACAGGCTCATATAAATGGATCAATTCTCCTCAAGATTGCGAGGTGGCACAATGCCCAACTTGGATCATTGAATATTTCTTAAATGAATCCACCCAAGCCACAACAACAACGCCATTCACAAACGATGTAGCAATCACAGGCGATGTACCCCTGTACCAGTGTTTGACCAAAGACGACAGAGATTTAATAGATCGCGGTGTAGGAGAAGGCAGTCGGGATGATAACGGGGCTAAACTTGCCCGAAACTTAATTGGCACAGCTGCAAGACTCAACCATCTCGGCTATAGATTCGAGGGTGACGCTAGGCAACTGTTTGATGATTATTGCGCTAGATGTTCCCCACCCCTATCAGCAAAAGATGCAGATCGCATTTGGAAGTCAGCCGAAAAAAGTAATCCGTCTGCAAGCCTAACCGATGATGCCCTGTTAAATTGCATCAAGGCTTGGCAACGTAACCAGACTGTAAAACCACAACAACCAGAGATTACCAAGCCTAACAACGTCATCCCTCACCCAACAGTTACAAAACAATACCTCTCTGGCGATGAACTGCTCAAAGAAATTGATTTACTGATTAATGCCAACATCGGCAGATCCCAACTGGAAGCCAGCTTATTTGATTTGGCTGCCAAAGCAGGCCGCAGAACCAATGACATATTACGACTATATAAATCACGGGAACGGGAAGATGAGGAGAATCTAGAACGTGAAACCGCTACTCGCCAATTGCCAACGCTTTTGGAGGCGCAAAGGGCGAAATTATCACCCTCTCAACTGCTATGGGGTGACGGTGGTAAACTGGCGTATTTGATTGAGTCCATTGCGGAAAATATGCCCGTGTCACCAGAGGCTTTATTAACGACGCTTTTTCCTGTGGCGGGGTCAAGAATTGGCACATCATCCCGACTGGTCATCAATCCCCACACCAACTATACAGCTACATCCATTTTTTGGACTTGCGTTGTTTCTAAAACTGGCACTTTAAAAAGTCCCGCCCAAAAGCAAATCATAGATCCACTCAATGAACTAGAGGCACAAGAGTATGAAAGATGGAAAGTTGCACTCGATAACTATAAGCGAGAATTAAAACGTTGTGGTAGGGGTGACGAACTGCCAGAAGAACCGACACCGCGTCAAAGGTTCATTGTCCAAGGTTGTTCAACTGAAGCACGAATGAAAATTCACGGCGAAAACCCCAGAGGTTTACTCTACCATCGTGATGAATGGATGGGGTTTAGCACCGGTCGTAATAAATATCGGGCTGGTAAAGGTGACGATGCACAACTCGACCTGAGTGAATTTAATGGTGATGCGCTTTATAAAGACGTTATAGACAATGAAAAATGTGTTTACTTAAAAAAATCTGCCATTAGCCGCACTGGTAACACCCAACCTGAGATTTTAAAACAGTTTCAGTCTGAGGGTGACTTTGCAGATCATGCTGGTGAGTTTGCCCGTTGGCTCTACTGCCTCAAAGAAAATCCTCTAGCCTTCATGGATTTATTTAAAGAAGATGATGGCATTGGCAAACTGTTCAACAGTGAATTGTCTTTTCTCTATCGTCTCCTGGGTCAGTTGCCAGAACGTGATTACTTTTTCAATGACGATGCTAAACGGATTTATCAAAGATACCAGCATCAACTGATGAAATGGTTAGCAGTGGAAGAACACCCCGGCTTGGCTGCTACTTACCCAAAACTCCAAACTTACTTGGGTCGCTTCGCTTTGTGGTTACACTTAGTCAACGCTGTGCTGGCTGGAGAATCTACACCTGTGCAATTCATCAATGAACGCACAATGAAAGCGGCGTGTGAGTGCGTTGATTTTTACTTGGCACAAGCCAGATTACTGTATGCCCTCAACAGTGACCAACAAGCGATCGCTGGTAATCTCCTCAAAATCAAAGCTTACATCGAAAAACACCCTCTGGGGGTAACACTTCGGGATATTCGTTGCGGGATTAGATCATTACGAAAAGTTCCCACATCTGAGGTTGAGCAAGACTGCAAAACACTTCTCAGTAGTGGTTTGATAAAACAGGTATCAAAAACTTACTATCCCAATTTCAGTAAAAACGATGACTCTGATGACAAAGGGATGACACCCTGTCATCATACTCAAACCCTTACTGAATCTAAATTACAAACAAGTGATGACATTGATGACAAATTTTTCTCAAAATCTGAAATTGAAAACTCTTTAGATGTCCATCTAAAAGAACCTGCCAAAATAGATTTTATAGAAACAAGTGTCATCATCTGTCATCAAAAAACTGAACCCCAGTCTGAACAAGAATTAGAGGGTGATGACACCCCAACATCAAATGGTCATCAGTCCGTCATCACTGTCATCGAAAATACGGGTACAGAAACAAGTAACGCGAATCACGATAGCTGTACTGAAGTTCAAAAACCTGCATTTTCGGTGGGAGACACGGTAGCTGCTGCTGACCCATACGAGATGAAGTATTCCTGGCGGGGTGAAGTAAAAGAAATTTCCGCAGATGGTGCTGAGGTCTTAGTTTATTGGGCTGAAAGAGAGGGTAAGCCGGGGACTCCATGTGAAAAGCATGAAGCGTCCTACCTACGTTTGGTGAAGTCTCATGAGTGAGAACATCACCAATGGTGATTTTGTACATAATCAATCCAGCCTGTATCTTGACTATATGCAAAGACCTTTGACTCAACGCTAAAGAGATGGTGAGTGGTTGCAGGTGAAAGGAGCTATGCCGGAATCGGTCAACTCATGAAGCCATCAAAACAGTCGCCAAATAATATTATGGAGTTCAAAAACAATGGAAAAATCACAATTTGGGGTAAAAGTAGCCAAGACACATTTTGCCGCCATGCAAAGCTTGAAAGGCTTGCTATGAAGGAGTTCCAGAAATAAAATAGCTCTTTTCATCAAAAAACGGAGAAAAAGCTGGTTTTGACTGTACCAATAAAAGTCTAAGTTATTTGGCACAGACTTTTGTCACGTAGCCACAAGGGTTTCAGGCTCTAAAAATTAGAAGGGTTCAAATGGTACGAATAAAAGTAGTGGATCTGGTATGTCAAATCCTAATTTCTAGGTAAAAGTCAATTTTTTTTCGGAAACATAGTCTGGTTATGATTTTCAGACGACACATGGCGGCAAAATTCGCCTTGGCTACTTTTACCCCAACTAAAAGCATGGGCAGAACATCGTCACCCTAATAAATCTTCCCGATGGAGTTGTCAAAAGTATTGGCAAACTGTAGGGTCTGATAATTGGGTATTTAAACCCCATAACCAGAAAATTCGCTTACTCAAGCATCGTGAAACTCGTATTGTGAGACACATACAGGTGCAAGGAAGCCGTAGTCCGTTTGATGGTGACTGGGTGTACTGGAGTTCCAGAATGGGTAAACATCCCGAAGCTCCAATCAGGGTGGCAACACTCCTGAAGATGCAGAAAGGAAAGTGTACTCACTGTGGACTGTTTTTTCACCATGAAGATTTGATGGAAATCGACCATAAAATCCCCCGCTCTCAAGGCGGTAAGGATAGTTATGACAACCTTCAATTACTTCATGGACATTGCCATGATACTAAAACGGCAGCAGAAAAATTTGCTGTTACAGGTTCAGAAATAGATGAGGATTATCTCAACCTTAATCCTTTTTAACTCTGAATTTAGAGGTGTGCGTGACAAGCACCAAATCACTGAGGAGCCGTGTGAAATTAACGTTTCATGCACGGTTTTGTAGCCGAGTCAGGGAGGTGACTTTCTGGCTTAGGCATCCACCTACTTATCAATGCCAACTGACGTTGTGCATCAATAAAACCTCCTCACATATTCGGACACCCTGGCATGTTATCTCCAAGCAGCAACCGTGCCAGACTGGGTAAAGCTTCCCCATAGGTGGGATGGATGTGAACTGATCGCTCTAATAACTGCCAGGTTGCTCCTGCTTCTATCAGGGATAAAAATACATGCACCAGTTCAGCAGTTTCGTACCCCACTAGGGTTGCTCCCAGGATTTTGTCTGTGTCGCTGTCGATTACCATACGATAAAATCCGAGGTCATGCCCCCACTCGATCGCACGCGCAATTTGGCTCATGGGTAACGTCACAGCACATGCGTTGATGCCTTGTTTTTGAGCCTGTTCTAAGGTCATACCCACTCGCCCAACCTGGGGTTCTGTGTAGACCGCATACCCAAGGACGCGATCGCTCCGTGTCCGGTTTTCTCCACACAAAATTGCTTTTAAGCGGCGATAGTCCTCCCACGACACATGGGTAAAGGCAGGTTGTTTGGCAGCATCCCCGATTGCATAAACTCCAAAACAGGTGGTATGGAACTGGTCATCAATTTTGACAAACCCCTTATCATCTAGCTCAATTCCACTGTTCGCTGCATTTAATGCACCTGTATTGGGTTTCCGTCCAATCACAACCAGCAACGCTTCTCCCTGGAGTTGTTCGCCACTGCTCAGGGTTAAGCTAAACACATTATTCTCGTGGGTGACATGATTCACATTGACTCCAAAGTGGAGATGAATCCCATCCTGCTTTAATGCTTCTGCTAAGACCTCGCTGACATCAGGCTCTTCCTGTCCGAGGACGCGATCGCCGCGGACAATTAAGTGGGTTTGACTGCCCAAACGCGCTAGTCCTTGCCCTAATTCCAAGCCAATATAGCCGCCTCCAATCACCAATAAACGGGCTGGTAAGGTGTTCAAGTCAAAGAAGTTACGGTTGGTCAGGTAGGGAGTTCCTGCAAGTCCAGGAATGTCAGGAATCAGCGATGATGTGCCCGTGTTAATGATTACCAGAGGAGCCTGAAGAGTAACATCCCCACCTTTGACCGTCCGTTCACCCACAAAAGAAGCTTCGGCACAAATGACTTTGACACCGGCAGTCTCCAATCGCTGGCGAATCCCTTGATTAAAGCTGCTGCGGATTTCCCGAACTCGTTCCATGACAGCGGGAAAATCCACTTCTACCTCCGTGTGGATGCCTAACTTCTTGCCCTGGCGTGCCCGACCTGCTGTATGAGCCGCTGCTAAGAATGCTTTAGACGGAGTGCAGCCATAGTTGATGCAACTGCCGCCTAAAGCATCTCGCTCAAACAAAACAACCTTACGTCCCTCATTGGCAAAATCAGCCGCCAGTGGAATGCCTCCTTGACCACTGCCGATGACGATGACATCTGCTGTTTCCATCAGTGCTAAACTCCTTGGGGATAGTTTGCTTTCATAAAACTCTCACACTCAAAGTCAAAAATTCTCTGCCATTGAGGTAGGGTTTGGATTGAGTTATGACATCTAAAGCTAGCGAAGCCCACCCGTGATGTACAGCGTTTCGCCAGTGATCCAGCCCGAATCGGAGGAAGCAAGGAAGACAACGGCAGGGGCGATGTCCTGTGGCTGTCCAATGCGACCTAATGGTGTTTGCGCTTCAGTCTGCTGGCGACCTTCGCTCTCGGTAATTCCTGCTGTGTGTGCCCCCTCCGTGTCCACCATACCAGGATTGATGGAGTTAACACGGATGTTACGTGAACCCAACTCTTTGGCTAGCGACTTCGTGACGGCATCAACAGCCGCTTTGGTAGCACTATAGATTGAGGCATTCGCGGGCGCGAGGGTGCTAACGATGGAACTGATATTGATAATGCTACCGCCCGCCGAGCCGAAGTGCTTGACGGCTTGTTGTGAAGTGAGGATTAATCCCAGCACATTCAGATCGAATTGCTTGTGGAAGTGTTCTTCCGTGATGTCTTCAAGTGGGGAAAATTCATAAATTCCCGCATTGTTGACCAAAATATCAAGCTTGCCGAATGCTTGCTGCGTCTGTGCAAACAGATGTTCGATCTCTGCCTTTTTGGCTACATTTGCCTGGACTGCGATCGCTTGGCCGCCCGTGCTAACAATCTCGTCAACCACACGATTGGCTCCTTCTTGGCTGGATGCGTAGTTGACGACAACGCTTGCACCTTCGGCTGCCAGATGTTTGGCGATCGCGGCACCGATGCCTTTAGATGCACCTGTAACGACTGCGATTTTTCCATCTAGTTTTGTCATGCCTGTGATTCTTGTGGTTGTTGGGTTTCAAATATCTATCCGAAACAGGTGCAAACCTGCAAGAATGCACCCATTCAGATTTTTAACAGTGATGTCTCACATCCGTGCATCCGCATCAGGATTTGATAAATTCCAGCAGGTCGGCGTTGAGTTGTTCCTTGCTCGTATCGCCCAGACTATGCGATCCCCCAGGATAGATTTTCAAAGTCGAATTCTTGACGAGCTTCGCAGACAAAAGAGCAGAAGCACCAATTGGCACGATCTGATCGTCATCACCATGAATAATCAACGTCGGCACATCGAACTTCTTCAAATCCTCGGTGAAATCTGTTTCTGAAAACGCTTTAATACAGTCATAGGCGTTCTTATGGCCAGCCATCATCCCCTGCATCCACCATGAATAGATTAGCCCTTGGGAGACTTTAGCATCGGGTCGATTGAAGCCAAAGAACGGGCCACTGGCTACATCCAGGAAGAATTGCGAGCGGTCAGCCAAAAATGCCGCACGAAAGCCGTCAAAGACCTCAATGGGTAGTCCACCCGGATTCGCTTCCGTCTTGAGCATGAGCGGCGGCACCGCACCCATCAGCACAGCTTTGGAAACACGCTTGGTGCCATGCCGTCCGATGAAGCGTGCTACTTCACCACCGCCAGTAGAGTGTCCGATCGTTACCGCATCCTGAATATCCAGCGCCTCGAAAAGCTCCGCCAGATCGTCGGCGTAGGTATCCATGTCATTGCCGTGCCACGGTTGGCTCGACCGGCCATGACCGCGGCGATCGTGCGCGATGCAGCGGTAGCCGTGTGAGGCGAGAAAAAACATCTGCGATTCCCAAGCATCCGCGCTCAGTGGCCAGCCGTGGCTGAAGACAATGGGCTGTCCTGTGCCCCAGTCCTTGTAATAGATTTGCGTACCATCCTTAGTCGTGATTGTGCTCATGTGGCTTCTAAGTAAATTGTGAGAGTTTCCCAATCTGTATCTGGTTTGGACTGTCAAGATAACTGTATCCGCGATCGGTAACTGATCGATCAATTGCTACTTGATTAGTTGATACATAACTGATTTCAGCAGTTTTCTTTTGATGACCTGATTGCTCGCTCAGGTAGCTTATCTACCTTTTATATTGTGTTCGGTTAAAGACTTATCATTAAGACCGCAGAGGGGCAGCACTTCGGCTCCTTTCGCCTTCGCCCTTCGACTACGCTCAGGACAAGCTCAAGGCAAGTCGCTCAGTGACCGAGGGGCAGAGGTGCAGAGGGGAGGGGTTTTCGGGCTTTCTGCATAGATTCGGGAATTATAACTAATTAGCCGGACTTGATATTAATCAGTTGTGTTCATTCTTCAATTTAACTTAGAGCTTACAAACTTCGTGATATCAACGGGTAACGATAAAGGCAGCCAGAGCGATCGCGACAACATCCTCAGCAAGGGCAGCAGGAACTGCACCAATCCGTTCAATGGCGGCTATCCGCACCGCCCGACCCCCATACGCACCGACCACTGCACCTACAACACCAAAGAGTGCTCCAACAGGTGCAAAACTGCTGTTTGCTCCGGTGACTAGCCATCCCACAATGCCACCACTGAGAATCCGAGCAATCAACGCAGGGGGACTGGTGCGAGAGGGAATTTGCGGCAGCATGTCGCCAATCAACTCAGCCACTGCCAGTACAGCCAGAACGATCCCGATAATGCCGCCACGTGCCAGAAATAAAGCAGCAGGGGCTGTCAACGCTCGCAGTCCCGCAACTAACCCAAGGAAAAATGCAGAAATCAATGTCATGAACATAAATAGCCTTTCTGGTAGATTTGGATGGCATATAGCGATCTTCTATGTCCTGCTAGAAGGAGTGAGATGGAGATCGCTACCTGGGGATTTTCCTCCTTGGCAAACAGTGTACACATATTTCCGATAGCGCAGCGTGGCGTAAGCCATAACTGGCGTAAAGACGGAACGTGGTTGTACATTCATGATAGTCTGCGAGAATATACGAGAATCGAACCAGGGTGATCGCTATTTGCGCTTCTGAATTGGAGGTAATAATTTGATGCTTGATAGCAAAAACGATATCAATTATTTTATGGGGTGGTAGAGTCCATTTTCACTTCTGCGCCACGCCAGCGAACCTGGATCTCTTGACCTACACCACCTTTCAAAGTCTTTGGGAGTCTGGGTACTCTGCTCTCGCTCCAAAGTAACCAAATCGACACCTAATCTTTTAGCTAAATTTTCTCCTGTGTAAGCTTGCAGTTGTTGCTGTGGTGGATGGTAGTTATAAGACAATACGGTTCAGTTAAGGATTATTTGTGTAGATAATGGGTATTATCAGACGCGATATATCGCGTCTCTAGAAGAGGGTTTTGGGCTTATCTGAACTTTATTGAGTTATAAGATTGCCGTCTAGAACCAGTTGAAGAACGTTGGTTCAGTAAAGAAATTGCTCCTTCTAGTTGTGCTAACCTGGTGGAGATCGCTTCAATCTTCTGTTCCAACTTTTCAAGTTTCTGTTGTGAGCTATCATCTACACATGAAAACTTCAGTAATAGCAAAGCTTCTAGCCTGCGGGTGTTTCACTTGGTGGAGGAATAATCTCCATCCCATATTTTGGGGCTGCTGCGATTACTTTTTCGATATCTGCGGGGCTAGCTGTCGGTGACTGTGTTATGTCTTCTACTGGCACACCTACTTCCATTAAAAATTGCTCGAATCCTGCTGGTGTTACCCAACACAATAATTTTGTTGGTTGTGTGCTGACATTTGTAAACCTGTGGAGTTGACCTTTGGGAGAATGAAGAAAAGTCCCAGGAGTTGCTATAACTATCTGCTCATCAAGCTGAAATTCTAATTCTCCCTCTTGAATATAAAAAGCTTCGTCTTCGTGACTATGAATATGGGGTGGTGAACCACTCTGCGGTTGAACGGTAATCTCAACTAAAGCATAGGCTTTGCCAGTATCTTCGCCCACTACTTTAATAGTGTATAAGTCTCCCAGTACCCAGTATGATGAACCTTGCCCTGGTTGCTGTACTACTCCTTGTAGATTGACTGTCATTTTAATTTTCCCTCATTAAATAAAACTCTGCGTCCCCACCGAAGTTCAGATCAGCTGGCGTAGAAAAGATTTTAGCAGTATCTGCCGCTTTCTTTTTCATAAAGGAAATATTAAAAATTTCGGTTCTTCAGTTCATTTTATGGAACGGAATAATAAATAAAATTTAAAGATAGACTATATTTATTGCCGTGACTGGGTTTCAAGTTTTTAAGCTTTTCTATAAAACTGCGATTTTAAGGCTCTACCATAAAACCAACGCAAGAGCCAAAATTTCAAGTAATAAAAAGATTAAGAGTAAAGAATAGTCTAGATTGAAGTAGGGAAAAGCCATTCCATAGCCGCAATTCGTCTTAACAAAAAAGTGAAAGACCAAAAATTAGATATAGCAATAGTTTTAGCTATAAAAAGCAGTGACGTCGAGAACAGTGAGTGCGTGAAAAGCAACATTATTTAACAATAAAGATGAAGAAAAACAACTAAAAATAATGAGAAATAAAGTTGAATAACAAAGAACTAACAAAAGAGATATGAAAGTCAGAGAAGGCTTATTGTATTCACAGTATGACTTTGAGGTAAATTGAGTTTAAAAACATAATTTATAGAAAATTTAGTATTATATGTTTTATTCATATTAATTCTTTTTAAAAAACATAAAATAACTCAATCAATTACCGGACAGTTAGAAGTTATCAATACAACTTCTTCTCAAACAACCATTCTTCTAGGAACAACTCCCTTTTTTTTGTCATGGTTGATCATGGAGATTTTGGATGAGAAGATTCCGCCTCGGCAGCGCAGAAGCAATCCTCGCTTAGTCAAAAAAACTCGTTCCAAATTTCCATCTAAAAAGCCTGTTCATCGCGGCACTGCTACTCAACGCCAGCCACTCAATTTTTCCATTATCAACACTGCTTAATTCTTAACCGAAAAGTATTGAGTATTTATGGCAATATAAGTAACTAATTATACTTAATTTTAAGTGTTATGTAGGAAAACTGCTTGATTATGTTACGAAGTAGGCGATCGCTCGAATGGTGGGAGTGCATCAGTCAGGGTTTTGGGTAGTTTGAAGTTAATTGATTCGCGTTCCACATTCGCCACGTCCATACCATATATATACCCTGGTAAAGACAGTTTACCTTGTTTATGGTAGATCCGGTGTCGGTTCGCGGACAAAGTGAAAATTGTCGCCGACTAAATTAAAAAAATCGGTGTGTTGAAAGACTGACAATAATTCGCAATAAATCTGAAGGCTTTTGTCTATTGACGAAAGAATAGGGATCAGACCGCGCTACACTGTCTATATAATAGACGTTTTACGGACAGTAGTGTCATCTCTCGCAGATGCTGGAAAGAAGAAAAAATGCAGAATATCGCAGTCGGGAGTATCTAACCATAGAGGAGGTGAAGGTACTAGTTGAGGCTGCTGCTAACAGGGGTAGACACGGACAGAGGGATTACTGTCTGTTACTGTTGATGTTCCGCCACGGCTTGAGGGCTGGCGAAGCTTGCGCTCTGAAATGGGATGCCATTATGTTTGAGAAGCGCATCATCTATATTAACCGTCTCAAGGGCAGTTTGAGTGGCAATCATCCTTTACAACCTGATGAAGTTGCGGCACTCAAGACTGTTAGGGAGCGTTATAAAAACCACGATAGTTATTATGTGTTTGTGAATGAGCGTGGTCAGTCGTTGACGGTGACTGGGATTCAGAAGATTGTTAGTCGTGCTGCGGATGCTGCACAGTTGCCGATTAAGGTACATCCCCACATGATGCGCCACAGTTGCGGTTATTTTTTGGCTGACCAAGGACGACCTACCAGAGATATTCAAGCTTACCTGGGGCATACCAATATTCAACATACAGTCCGCTACACTGCTCAAAATCCCAAACGCTTTGAATCTTTTGATTGGGATTGGTGAGCGTTCTAGTGGCAATAACTCAAACGCCAAGCTGATTTATATCCCTTTACAGATTCAAATCTATGCTGGCGGATTAATAACATTAGAATTTTATTTTTATTTCATGAGATATATAGAAAATGTCTATGGTTTAAGAGATTGATTATATTTTAATGATAAGTTTAGGATATCAGTGATACTTAGGTAAAACAGAAACTTTATTAACAATTGCTTGATAAAGACTATTGAATTCCTTTAATTTTCTACTTTAGATAGCCTCTGATAATAGTAAATATATTGGGATTAATAGAGTTTTATCTACTTTCTAATTAAATAAAATTTGCATTGACAGCTTAACTATTCCTTAATGTTCCCTGCTATCTAACTTAACTTTTATTTTAGATTAATGACTCAAATATCTGACACTTCATGCAAATTCAGTGGCTGAATTTTGCTGATTCAGTTATTTATAAACTTATCTGTGTTGTTAATGAGCATTTATTAACCATTTAAATGTCCTCATATTTTTTAACTTAAGACTTCGTTAGTATTACAGGCTCTTACTGCTTGAGGTTGCTATTCAAGCTGGCGTGCTTGTTGCTGAATTACTCTATTTCCAATTGCTTTAATTCTGCTTATCCTGCATCCCACTTATAAAGACTAAACAGAAGATGAATAATACTTACATCCTCAGTGGCAATCTAGTTGTAGAGTCTCCCTTGAGCGTAGACACAACTACGTTAGGGACTTTAGAACAAGCTTTGGTGCTGGTGCAAGAACGATTGCGAGCTTTTGCTGATGACTCAGATTTTGCTCAAAAGATGGCAGTAGCTTTTGGGGAAGGGGCTGCGGTTGACTTTTTACGAACAACGTGGTTAGCAGGGGATTTTAGTATTATTCCTCAAATAGCGATTCGCAATGCAGCAGATATTAATGGTGCGAATGGAGCTTATGGGGTATTTACTAACCGGATTTATCTATCTTGGGAATTTTTGCAAGCGAATCACGGGAATCCAGAAAATTTAGTTGGGCTGTTGTTAGAGGAAATTGGGCATCGAGTTGATAGTATTTTGAATGATGATGATAGTGCTGGGGATGAAGGGGCAATTTTCTCGGCATTAGTACACGGGGAAAGTCTTGGTAATGAAGCTTTGGCACAGTTAAAGGCGGAGGATGATTCAGCAGTTATTACTATTGATGGGCAGGCGATCGCAGTTGAACAGCAGAATTTCACTGGTACTAACGGAAATAACACAATAACCGGAACCTCTGGCGACGACACAATTAACGCAGGATTAGGAAGCGATACTGTAGATGGTGGTGCAGGGAATGACCTGTTAATTGTCGATTACTCCAGTAACACCTACACTGGTTCCATTGCTGGCATCTCTAGCTCGGTATCCAGCATTGGCGCAGGGGGATTTAACGGTGTTTATCAAGCCTACAATGGCTCTAGTTACGAC
>DVDT01000001.1 GCA_015296085.1 Trichormus sp. M33_DOE_039
AACAGTTTTTTATACCAAAGACAATATTCATCCACAAATTTGACGGTTTTTTTGGGTGGACGAGGCTCTACCATGCTCTGTGTCTTCGTTTTGGGCTTTGTACATCCTTATACTACCGCGATAGTGACACAACAGGGTTATGAATACTTAGGATTGTTCTACAGTAGTGATAAATCTGTAGAAACAGATCCACAATTACAAAGCTGGGCAAATGAGTTGTTTTCATATGGCAAATGCCATATTGGTGAAGCACATAATGGTCGCATTCAAACTCTAGATTATCTAGTCCAAGCCATCTCTACAATTATCTTTACGGCAAGTGTTCAACACGCTGCTGTTAACTTTCCGCAAAGCGGCTTGATGACCTATGCACCAGCATTTCCTCTAGCGTGCTATTCGCCAGCACCTACGAAACCACAACAGGCTCAAGATTTTATGGGCTTACTACCGCAATTAGAGCGAGCTGGACAGCAAAAACAAGTTCTTTATTTGCTTGGCTCAGTCTACTATACAAAACTAGGCGATTACTCTGGCTCATTTTTTAAGAATACACAAGTGAACAAAGCTTTGGAAAAATTCAAGCTCAAGCTAACAGAAATTGAGCAGATAATTCTCAAAGAAGATAGTCAAAGGCTGGTTTCTTACAGATATTTACTACCTTCAAAAATTCCGCAAAGTATAAATATTTAACAATATTACTAAGCTTGAAAAATGAAAATATTCCCGAATAAAATCGGTTGACAGCAAATAGCTGGAATGGCAAAGAGATGATAGGAATTATTGTGTTATGGCAATAATCCTGAGTAGATAAAATATATGGTCACTCAAGCCATTCTAGTATACATGATACTTATTGACTACAAGGAAAAATAAAATGACTTCACAACTGGTACAACTATTTCAAGACATACTTGATGGCAAGATTGCAGCATCACCTGATCTTATAAATATTATTGAAGATAAAGATATTAGACATGAGTTGCAAGAACAAATATCTACTTTTAATTTAAGTGAGATACCGCATCCTGAACTATTTCCGACATTTGATTTATTGTTGGGTGATGAACCTATATCTTCTGAAGAATTATTATTTGCTTCACCTCTTGGTTTGACAAACAGTCCTGAGAGCGAAATGGTTCAAATTGAGAAAAATGAACCTGAAAAGACTACGGTAATGGAAAGAAATGAAGGTAAAATTACGGAAAAAAATACTCACAAGATAGTAAAACAACTAGAAGTTATCGTTAAAATCTTCACAAGACCTGTAATATATATTAAAAATGACACCTTCAATGCAGATGATCCGATCGCCAGTCAATATTTACTGCCAACTGTAAAAGAGAAGCTGAAGAAAGCACAAGAATTTATCACACCTGCTATTAAGGCATCTGGCAGAATTGGCATCTTTCCTAATCAGGGAAATTTAGATTATCTTGGTACAGGGTGGCTTATTGCTGATGATATTATAGTAACTAACCGCCATGTTGCAATGTGTTTTGCTAATGGAGAAAAAGATACAGCAGTATCTTTTCAACCTGGCAAAGAAGTCTATATTAACTTTAAAGCCGAGTATAGTAACGAAGATGAAGCTTTGTTCAAAATAGAAAGTATTCTTTATGTTCAAGATGTAAAAAAATCGCCAATGGATAGTGTTGATCCAGATATTGCATTCTTACGAGTTTCTAAGAAAGGAGTTTCTGGTATTCCGCTTCCTGATCCTATCTCTTTGTCAGACACTCCGGTTGAAAAAGGCCGCGATGTCGTTGTAATTGGTTATCCAGGCCCACTATCAAATCAAGATGGGATGAGAATTCGTGAGAATTTCAATATTTTCTACAACATATTTCAAGGTATCTTTGGAGTGAAAAGATTGCAGCCTGGCCAAATTCAAATTGACGAGACTAAAAAAGACAGTAGAATTGCTCATGACTGTACTACGCTTGGGGGCAATTCTGGTTCTGTTGTACTCGATATAGAAACAGGGAGATCTGTAGGGCTGCACTTTGCAGGAAAATATGATAGCTCTGACCAAGATCTCACTATGAACTATGCAGTCCCTGCATCAATTATTAGAGAAGTTCTTGATCAGGTTATTTATCAGGATATTTAGTTTATAAAAACTTGCATATAAGGTTTATGCACATTTATGCTTAATGTTCTACTTGTAGGAAGAGAAATAAGGTATCTTCCTACAAGTAGTGTTTTGATATCATTCCTATTTTATTGATTGATCTAGTTTGGGAGGTGATTACTGATGTTAGATATTAATATTGAAAAAAATAGAATCCGTATTGGGAATAGATTTTCTGTTGAGTTTCAAAGGACATTAAGAATTCCTGATGATGGTGAAATTTATCCACTTCCACCAGGATTGGGAGAGTTTCCAGTTCACCGTGTTGCTAACTATCTAGATCACATCCCAGATAATTGGAAGAAGGAAAATAGCTTCTTCATACCTATGTATCAGAAAGAGGCATTATGGGTTGCTTTTAGTGCGGCAACCTGGAAACCTAATGCAGTTAAAATTGGAGTTGGCAATATCAATGCCATCTCTGGTGAAAGATGGGATGAACAATTGCATGATAACCCACAAAATTATATTGTTTGTCCTGACCAACCTTGGCTAGATGGTATTAATGTAGGCGAAGGTTTCATTCGTCAATTTGTTGCTGTACCTCTGGGTTTAGGAGATACGATCGCAGCTCAATTAACAGGGGTAGATGAATTTGGTGGTATCCAGATTTTAGTCTATGAACCCAAAGTAGATAAATTTCCTGACAACCCGCCACCTGAGTCAGACATATTACTTGAAATGGTATCAATGACAGGCTCACTCGAATATGAAATGGGGCTTGGAGCTGGAGGTAAGATGCAACAGAAGATTTATCCTGATGAATATGGTCTAGAAACTTGGGATATTGAAAATTATGGCTATATTTTTGTCTATATCGTAAATAGTGAAAAGTACCGAGAAATTACTGGTTTTGAACCTCCTCCATCACCCATTACAGCCCAGACTTATATGCAGTATGGTTTCCCCTGGTTTAGTCTCTATGATGAGGAAAAAGGCGATCTTCCTGCATCTGCAAGATTGGCAGAAGTCAAAAGCATTGAAAAAAGGGAGGCGGAAAGAGCAATTAGGGTTGAGGAAACCCAATGACTCAACTTTAAGTTAGGAATTAATCCACTAGACTTATCCGAAAACTCCAAAGCCAGACTGTTCAAAGCTTTGAGGCAAAACTTTGATATTTGCGTAAAAACGTAGCGATCAGCCTTTTAGTTGTTTACTGTTAGTTTAGAGGCATAAACATTAATTCCTTTTTTTTAGAATTTCTTGACTATTTTTAATAGCTAAGTTGGCAGAATTAAGCTACCAATTCTCAGCCTAACTAACCCACAGACTGTTAAAACAATCTGCTCATACGTCTCAAGTTTCAAGCGAAATCTTTGTGAGGCTATACGGAATATTTTAAGCAATCGAATCAAATGTTCAATGAATATTCGATTACTAGACAAAGCCTTGTTTTCATCTTTTTGCTGTTGAGTTAACTCTTGTTTTGGCTTTCTTTTGTGAGGGGTAGTAATGTTTTCGCCATCTTGAAAAGCCTTGTCACCTGAAAATGCTTGAGACTTATCAAACTTTGTCTGAGATTTACGGAACAATTTTATATCTGCTGTTGGCCCAGGAACGCCGACTTCTACCTCCACAATATCCTTACCTTCCGGTATACCAATCATTAAACTTTTTAATGTATGTTGCCTCTTCTTGCCAGAAAAATATTTTTGTTGTTCTTTTTGGTCAGAATCCCTATATATTGGCTGTTCTAAGCTATCAACTAATAGCCGAAAATTGGTTAATACCTCCTGAACAAAGAGTAATTCGCTTTCATTATTTGAGACTTGTTCTAATAAACTAGCTGGTAAAACATCTCGCAGTATTGGTATCCAATAATGAAAAGTATCGTTGGCTTCCGTTTTGGAAACCCCAAACAACATTCCTAATACTTGAAATGTCGGCATCTGTCTTAAATAAAATAAGCATAAACAAACTTGTTCTTGGATTGATAACAATTCTTTGCGACCTCCACCAGCCGCATTAATTCTTATTTTTCGGCTTTCTTGCCGAATTTTAATTTCCTGGTGACGTTGGCTCGCACAATTTAGTAGTGATTGTAATTGTTCGTAACTAATCCCTAAAATTTGTTTTGTTCTTAGCGGATACTTTTGGATATAATCAAAAACCATAACTAAGTTTGAAAAATGGTAGACACTCAATTCAACGTTTTACCATTTTTCCTTTCCTAAGTTAATATTTCGGACAAGTCTACTATTTCCAAGCAATCAAGCTGATGTTGATTAAATCTCTACAGGCGATTCTTAGTAGGTATAACAATCATCGCAAAATAAGGTACTTCAGCCGGATCAACTTCATCTAAGGGGACAATCCTTTGTTGTGTCATTGTTGCCCGTTCAATATATAACGCCCGTGATGCTAGTCCTAATTTATGCAGGATATCTCGCACTTTGGTAAAGTGGCGACCGAGTTTCATAATTGCCGCTGCATCGGTTGTCAGTAATTGTGTAGTTAATTCTTCAGCTGGGAGGGGTGCAGGTAAAACAGTGAGAATATCGTTGTAGTAGGTGAACGGTACACCTAAAGACACGGGACAAGCCATTAATGAGGATACTCCGGGGACGACTTCCGTTTGGTATTGTTCAGATAGGCGTGTGAATACATACATAAATGAACCGTAGAAAAACGGGTCTCCTTCACACAGGACTACTACATCCCTTCCGGCTGCTAGGTGTGCAGCGATGGGAGCAATTTCTTGGTCGTAGATGTCCTTGGCTTGTTCTGGTTCTAAGGCGCGGGGAAGATGATAGGCGACTTCGATTTGTTCGCCTGTGAGATACTGGGAAACAATTCCCCTAGCAATACTTTCCTTATCTGTGGCTGACTGGTAGGCTATGACAGGGGCAGCACGTAATAAACGCAATGCCTTTAGGGTTAATAGTTCTGGATCTCCTGGCCCAACGCCAACTCCATAGAGACGACCTTTAGCTGTCATGATTATTCTTCCTCCGTTGCCAGGGCATTAACGGCAGCAGCAGCGATCGCACTTCCTCCGCGCCGACCATGTAAAGTTAAAAATGGTACGTTGCGACTATCTGCTGCTAATGCTGCTTTTGATTCGGCTGCACCCACAAACCCCACGGGGAAACCCAAAATCACCGCAGGTTTGGGACATCCTGTATCTAACATTTCCAGTAATCTAAATAGTGCTGTGGGTGCGTTACCAATAGCAACTACTGCCCCTGCTAGGTACGGTTTCCAGAGTTCCAAAGCCGCCGCCGACCTAGTAGTACCCAATTTTTTCGCTAGTTCTGGGACTTCCGGTTCGTTGAGGGTGCAGATTACTTGATTATTAGCCGATAAGCGTTTCCTTGTGACTCCATCGGCTACCATCCGACAATCACACAAAATCGGTGCGCCGGCTGCTAGTGCTGTCCTGGCTGACTGTACCGCTGTTGTTGAATATCCTATGTCCGTGACAATGTCCGTCATTCCACAGGCGTGGATGAGGCGGACTGCAACTTTAGCGACATCTGGTGGAAGTAGATCTAGATTAGCTTCCGAGCGAATGATGGCGAAAGAATTACGGTAGATTTCATTGGCATCGCGGATGTATTCAGACATGGAGTTGGGGCGGAAAAATAACTGTTTTAGTTGTGGGGGTTGATAACGGTTGGTAAATTCCCCAAAGGATTCAGATGAATTTAGGCGTTGCTTTTTATACACATTTAAAATTTGCTCCATGAGAGCAGGTAGGTCAGTAAAACGCACATCATGAAAGAGTTCATGACCGAATTTTTGGTTGCTGTCACCGTCTCCCACATAAACTTGATAGCTTTCCTCACTGATACCCAGTAAAGCAATATCACTTTTGCTATGCTGGGCGCAGGATTTATCACAGCCACTCAGGTGGATATTGACCGGATGTTCTAGAGTGATACAAGATTCTAGATACTCTGCTATAGCCAGCGCATGAGTTTTAGTATCTGTCGCTGCTGATGCACACCCTTGATTACCAGAACAAGCTACCAAAGCACTTTTAATGTTAGTTGGCGAGGAATCTAATTTTAAATCAGTAATTTCTTTTTGAACATCAGTAAGCTGATGTTGGGGAATGTCTGTTAATAGCACATTCTGCCAAGGAGTTAGCCGGAGTGTGCTATTGCCGTATTTTGCCGATAAGTCGGCTAAACCTCGTAGTTGCTGAGTGGTTAGGCGACCTAGGGGCAAGACTAGACCAATGTAATATAGCCCTGGTTGGCGTTGGGGATGGATTCCGAGGTGGTGATATTGGGGTTTTGACCTCTCCCCCGACCCCTCTCCTTGTAGGAGAGGGGAGAAATTTATGGCTTTCTCCCCCTTCCCTGGTAGGGAAGGGGGAAGGGGGGTTAGGTCTGTTCTCTGCAATGGAAATGGTAATTTTTGTTCGACTTCTCGGAGATAATTATCTAAGCCTATATGGTTGATGATTTGTCTCAGTCTGGGTTTGCGTTGTGTGTGGGAATGGGTTTTCTCACGCAGAGGCGCAGAGACGCAAAGAGAGATATAGAGATTGGTTAAGGTGGCTAGGACTTTTAGGGATTGGTCTGGGAGCAAGATGATTCCGGTGTCGGTAGGGGGGTTGCCTTTTGTGCCTGCGCTGAGATAGAGACGAAAGTAGGTTTTGGTGTCTATGTTGACGGCTGCTAATGTAATATCGTTGGGGCGATCGCACAGTGAAACTAATCCACCACCATCAAAACAGACGCTGAATTTTGGGGATAGTGCAGATAGGGCGGAATTTTCTGTAATGTATTTGTCCCAGCTTTGAACGAAAGGACGAGTGTCAATTAGTTCTTGGGGATCAATACCCGCGGTGGGACTGGTCATAATATTGCGGATTTGGTCTACGCCTATATTGCGAGAACCGATTCCTAGTTGCTGGAGTTGTTGCAGAACTTCTGCATCTATCCCTTGCTGAATTTCTCGGATTTGGAGGTTGGCGCGGTTGGTCACATCCACGTAGCCACCGCCATATTTGTCTGCGATATCTGCGATCGCCTGACATTGTTTACTGTTAATGATTCCACCTGGTATTCTGATCCTAGACAGAATTCCGTCTTGGGCAGGTGTGGCGTAAAATAAACCAGGACAAGGGGTCGATCCAGGTATCAAGACTCAAACTCCTTCCCCGTGCGACGCAGGGAGTAGACAGTAGACTCTGGAAGTTGGCATTCTGACTCAAAAACTCAAAAATCAAAAAGTTAAAAGTCAATTTTCTTTCTTTTGCCTTTTACCTTTCTACTTTTGCCTTTTCATTACAGCTGCGGCACAGTCCCGGAATCTCACCAGAGTTTCCCAACCCCAAGTCCGACTAGTTTACCACGATATCCTGGAGAATGTTTAACACCAAGAGGTGCAAAGTTACGCTGAGAGTTGGTTATGAGTGGGAAATGGTTGGCTGTTGTGGGTATTGGTGAAGATGGTTTAGGGGGATTAAGTGCGATCGCTCGTTCTTTGGTGGCTCAAGCTGAGATCATTGTGGGAGGCGATCGCCATTTGGCAATGTTACCGACTGATGACCAACGGGAAAAAATCTCTTGGTCTTCGCCTATTAGTAGTTCTATCAATGCCGTTATTCAACACCGGGGTAGGTCGGTATGTGTGTTAGCTAGCGGTGATCCCATGTGTTATGGGGTGGGGGCTAATCTCACGCGACATATTCCCATAGCGGAAATGACGATTATTCCTGCACCGTCAGCTTTTAGTCTCGCTTGTGCCAGATTGGGATGGTCTTTAACTGAGGTGGAAACTTTGAGTTTATGCGGTCGTCCTCTGGCTGTACTGCAATCTTATATCTATCCGGGGGCGCGGTTGTTAATTTTGAGTGCAGGGAAAGATACACCGAGGATTGTGGCGGAAATTCTGACGCAGCGAGGTTTTAGTCAGAGTCAAATGACTGTATTAGAAAGGATGGGTGGTGTTCATGAACGGATGATTACAGGAACAGCCGTGAATTGGGAGGAAAGTGAAATTGCAGATTTAAATACGATCGCAGTTGATTGTATTGCTGATGCAGGGATTACGCCTTTATCTCGGCTACCAGGATTACCTGATGATGCTTATCACCATGATGGACAATTAACTAAACGAGAAGTCAGGGCTATGACTCTCTCCACCCTTGGACCCACGCCCGGACAATTACTTTGGGATGTAGGCGCAGGTTGTGGTTCGATATCTATAGAATGGATGCGGACTCATCCCCGATGTCAGGCGATCGCCATTGAACAAAATTCCACTAGACTGCAATACATTGCTGATAATGCCGCTGCTTTGGGGACTCCCCATCTACAAATTATCGCCGGGAAAGCTCCATCGGCCTTAGAAGATTTACCCAGACCAGACGCGATTTTTATTGGTGGCGGAGTCACAGCGGAAGGTTTATTTGATATTTGTTGGCCAGCTTTACGCCCTGGTGGACTTTTAGTTGCTAATGTTGTCACCCTAGAAGGGGAGCAAACTTTATATAAATGGTACGAAAAAGTAGGCGGCAGTTTCACCCGCATAGCCATTCAACGAGCTGAACCCATCGGTAAATTTTTAGGCTGGCGTGGAATGGCAATGGTGACACAGTTTGTGGTGAGGAGTCAATAGTTATTATTTCTTCTTTCCTCCCCTACACCCCCACACCCCTACACCCCTACACCCCTACACCCCTATTCTTCACACTTTCAAAACTTGATCTAACAAGTTTCTTGCGGCTTGCGCTTTCGTTAATGCTGCTTGATGGTCGCTGTAAGCACGAACTAGACGAGACAGACTGTTAACACCTGACTTGAGTTGTTCTAGTTCTTCACCAGCAATTATTTCTCCATCCAGCATCCGCCCAATTAAAGGCTTGATGTCGCCTACGTCTTGCCGAACTTTTTGTAGTTTTTCTAAAGCACTCAGCAAGCTTTTCAGGGAGTTCAAGATTTCATCGATATCCTGTGCATCTTCTATTGTTTCAGGTGCATCTTCGGTTGTTACTTTGTCATCACTCTCTGAAACCTCAGCCGATGTTTGTGCAGCCGCTTCTATTTCATTTTTAACCCCGGTTGTTCGTGCCATCAACGCTTCCTCATTTTTCCTTAGTCTATCAATAAAGATAGGAGACGGTAGGCAGGAAGGCAAAGGGCAAAAGCTAAAAGAAAAAAATATTTTCATTTTAAGTTTTTACTTTTGCCCTTTTTATGCCATTCCCTACACCGAATGTTTACCAAGAATGTAAGGCGCGTAATTGCGGGGTTTTCTTGAGTTGATGGGCTTGCATTCTGGTTAATACGTCGTCTAAAATCCCCACGGCTTCAACGACATACGCACCCTTATTTAACATTACACACTCTGCCCTTTCTGCCATTGCGGCATCGGTCATTTCTGCGCGTGATGGCATACCGTTTTTCACGAGGTTTTCTAAGACTTGAGTCGCCCAAATTACTGGAACATGGGCAGCTTCACACAGCCAGAGAATTTCCTCTTGAATTTCTGCTAGGCGTTGGTAGCCAATTTCGACGGCTAAGTCTCCTCTAGCAATCATAATGCCGAAGGGTTGTTTTCCTGCTGCCTGTACGATTAACTCTGGAAGATTGGCAACAGCTAGAGGAGTTTCGATTTTGGCAACGATCGCGGGAATTTCCTCATGATTCGGTATTCTTGCCTCTAATTCTCGTTGCAATAATTCAATATCTTCTGGCTTCTGGACAAAAGAATAGCCGATAATATCAATATTATCGACGTTAGCAGCAATAAAGTCTAAATCTTGTCTATCTTTATGAGTTAATGGACTAAGATTCAGGTTTGTATATGGAAAATTAATACCTTTATCGGGACGTACCTTTTCTCCTTTGGGGCGAGTATGAGTAATTCGCAACCATACACCCTCCGGCGCGATCGCTTCGACAATTGCACCAATGTGACCGTCATCAATCCAAACTGTAGTACCGACTTCTAAGCAATCTAATATTTCTGGTAGGGTACAGTTTGCCTGGAAGCAAGTCGAACCAATGGTAGTTGGTAAATCACGGGTTAATAATAATAACTCGCCGCGATAAATGCGTTGTTTTGCTTGGGGTGCGATCGCACATTCAATGCGAATTTTAGGGCCACTTAAATCCATTAGAATTCTACAAGGACGACCCATTTCGGCTTGTGCTAGGCGCACATTAGTAATCATCTTTAACCATTCTTTCGGGGTATCATGGGCGCAGTTAATCCGCATACAGTTTGTGCCTTGATAAATCAGATCCCGCACTAACTCATAATTACTGGCGGCTTCTGTTGGCAATGTCACCATGATTCTGACCCGGCGATGGTTCAAGGTTTTGCCAAATAATTCTTCAGTGTGTTGCTTTAACAGGCGATCGCCATCAAAAAACGCTTCTAAAGACGGATGACTATCTGGTGTTTCATGACAAACCGCTGCTAAAGTTGCAATCACAGCATCTAAATTGGGCATCACTCTCGCTTCAATTCTTCCCAAAGAAGACAAACCCCAAGGCATTAAGGCTGCTTGTAAGGGTCTTAAATCATGTCGCCGCAAAGCTAAGTAATAAGCTAGGTTGAGACTACTATCAATAAAAGTTGGTCGATGAATACGCGATCGCCACTCTTGAAAAATTTCTTGTCCTTCTGCATAGACTGATTTACGCAGTTGGCGTAAAGTAGCTAGCAAAGTCAGAGGATTTGATAACTCTGCTGCTAAATATGGCTGCTGTAAGTGACTAGAGGACATACCGTAATACCTAATTTCAATGAGTTAATGGCATTTACAACTATGTAGAGATGCTGCAATGCAATATCTCTGGATTTATCTGGTTGCTTGTTGACTTTTCACGGGATCTGGAAAACCCCTCTCTAAACCTCTCCCCTAGAAAGCTTTCAATTTCCCCCTTCCCTAGTAGGGAAGGGGGTTAGGGGGTTAGGTTGTGCATTAACTTTTCCTCATAACGTGAAAAGCCAGGAGTACTTGTCGTCTAATTTGTAGAGATTGGGATTTAAAAGCTCATCGTTTACCATAAAAACTAAAACATTCTCTTTTAGAACTAAAACATTCTCGTTTAAGACTGGAATATTCTCGTTTAGAACTAAAACATTCTTGTTTAGAACTAAAACATTCTCGTTTAAAACTAAAACGTTCTCGTTTAGAACTAAAACACTCTCACTTAAAACTGGAATATTTTCGTTGAGAACGAGAACGTTCTCGCTTAGAACTAAAATGTTTTCATTTCAAACTCAAAAATTGCTGATCTTTTGATAACTGAAGTCTCATGCTGCTGATGTAGTGGCAAGATTATCAGTATTCACCGATATTTTTCCTTGGACTGTCAACACAGAACAGGGAGCATGATGTAATACATAATTGCTGACGCTACCCAAAAAGAATTCACTGAATCCATTTAGTCCGCGACGACCTAAAACAATTAAATCAGCATTACAACTTCTAGCGACTTCGCAGATGATCCGGCTAGGTTCGCCTAACTCTTGAGTAAAATCAGATGTTATACCTTTAGCGATCGCTTGATTATTTAGTAGAGTTAAAAACTCAATGCCTGCTTGCTTTAAATTTTCCCATCTACCCAGATAATATTCCACACCATGAGTTTGAGAAGTGCCATAGGTGCTTTGTGTTTCCATTGCAGAAGCATTGAGATAATCATCATCAAAAGGTGAAATGACGTGTAACAACAACAATTCAGCATTGTTCACTGTGGCTAAGGTTAAAGCGTGTTCAAAAACCTGCTGCCCCATGTCATTATTATTCAATGCGACTAAAATTTTGTTAAACATAGTTCCCAGTCCTTGATCATTAGTTATTCACACGATTTAAGACTTATTTTTAAAACCCCTCCCCAAACTCTCTCACAGGTGTAGGTTTTTTACACTTTGCCTCTAAGACACTGTTTTAGGGTGTAAGGGTATAGTGGTGTAGGGGTGGATGAAAATATGATTCTGTCGTTGGTTTGATAGTCATCATTCACTACTCTATTTAAAACCTACACCTGTCAACCCTAACCTCTCACGCCAGTTGCTTCAAATCGGCAAAGCCGCCCAACGCACTGGCTTCCCTGCAAGACGGCTTTGCTGACTTGTAGCAAGTGGGGTTCTAGGCTTTGATTCTTACTCCCCTTCCCTAGTAGGGAAGGGGCTGGGGGTTAGGTTTGAGAGAACTTAACACACAACGGTTAATTCACAATTCATAATTCGTAATTGATGAATTGTCTTCTGCGGCGGCAATTTCTAACATAGTTTTGAGGACAGAATCAGGATTGAGACTGATAGAATCAATCCCTAGTTCTACTAAAAAGCGGGCAAATTCTGGGTAATCGCTGGGTGCTTGACCACAAATACCAATTTTGCGTCCGTATTCTTTGACAGTAGCGATCGCTTTTGCAATCATTCGCTTCACAGCTTCGTCCCGTTCATCAAATAAATGGGCGACTAACTCAGAATCCCTGTCTAATCCCAGTGTCAACTGTGTTAAGTCATTAGAACCAATCGAGAAACCATCAAAAACTTGAGCAAATTCGTCGGCTAACTGCACATTACTCGGTAATTCGCACATCACGTAGACTTGCAAGCCGTTTTCTCCTCTCACCAAACCATGTTTTTCCATCTCAGCTAATACCCTTCTTCCCTCATTGGGGGTACGGCAGAAGGGAATCATTAAAATGACGTTGGTTAAACCCATGTCATCCCGTACCCGCTTCATGGCTTGACATTCTAAGGCGAAACCTTCACGGTAACGAGGATCATAATAGCGAGAAGCACCACGCCAACCAATCATCGGGTTTTCTTCTTGGGGTTCAAATTGTCTACCACCCAGCAAATTGGCGTATTCATTACTCTTGAAGTCCGAGAGACGCACAATTACAGGTTTAGGATAAAAAGCGGCGGCGATGGTAGCAATACCTTGGGCGAGTTTATCCACGAAAAACTGGGTTTTGTCTTCGTATTGGGAGGTCAACTCAGCAATTTTATATTTTGCCAGTTCATCGTCTAACTCATCAAAATGAATCAATGCTAGGGGGTGGGCTTTGATGTGGTTGTTAATAATAAATTCCATCCGCGCCAATCCCACACCATCATTAGGAATGTTAGTTAAACCAAAGGCTTCTTCCGGATTACCCAAATTCATCATAATTTGGGTGTGGGTGCGGGGTAATTTTTCTAGGGGGATTTCTTGAACTTCGTAAGGTAACAACCCAGGATAGACTTTACCTGTTTCACCTTCAGCACAGCTAACGGTAATTTCTTGCCCAGTTTTAATAATTGTCGTGGCGTTACCACAACCAACGATCGCCGAAATGCCCAATTCTCTTGCAATAATCGCTGCGTGACAAGTTCTCCCACCGGAGTTAGTCACAATCGCACTGGCGCGTTTCATAATAGGTTCCCAGTCCGGGTCAGTGCGGTTTGTCACCAAAACTTCCCCAGCTTGAAACTGACCAATTTGATGTACATCGAGAATAACTCTGGCTTTACCTTGTCCAATCATTTCCCCGACGCTACGACCGATTACCAAGGGTTTTGGTTGTTCCTCAGCTTTTCCTTGCAGTCGATAACTACGCAAAACATTTTTTGTCTTTTGGGATTGCACCGTTTCCGGGCGTGCTTGCACAATAAATAATTCATCAGTCAAGCCGTCTTTCGCCCATTCAATGTCCATTGGTGTATAAACACCACGCACTTGGGAATAGTGTTCTTCAATAATGCAAGCCCAGTTCGCAAGTTGTAAAATCTCGTCGTCGTTGAGGGCGAACACGTTGCGTTCTGAAGGTGCAACGGAAACGTTTTTAGTTAATTTTGAGCCGCCTAGGTCGTAAACCATTTTAATTTCTTTCGTACCGAGGCGTTTTTGAATAATGGAACGGAATCCTTGTTTGAGAGTCGATTTAAAAACTAAATATTCGTCGGGGTTAACCGCGCCTTGAACGACGTTTTCACCCAAACCATAGGCGGCGGTAATTAAAGCTGCATCTTTGAAACCCGTTTCTGTGTCGATAGAGAACATCACACCAGAAGCAGCCATGTCAGAACGTACCATTTTCTGCACACCGACCGACAGGGCAATGTTGAAGTGGTCAAAGCCTTTGATTTGGCGGTAAGAAATGGCGCGGTCAGTAAAAATAGAAGCAAAGCACTTATGGCAAGATTCCAGAACCGCTTGTAAGCCGTGGACGTTTAAGTAGGTTTCTTGCTGACCTGCAAAACTAGCATCCGGTAAATCTTCGGCGGTCGCGCTAGAACGAACAGCCACATCCGTATCTGCGCCATACTCTTGGCAAAGGTTAGTATATGCTGTGGCGATCGCATCCTGCAAGTCTTGTGGAAATGGAGTTTGCAGCATTAACAATCTCGCTTGTTTACCACACTGACGCAGATTGTTGACATCCTCAACATCTAAATCTGCAAAAATCTCTCTTAATTTTTTTTCTAACCCAGCAACAGAAATAAAATATCTATAAGCATACGCAGTTGTAGCAAATCCAGTGGGAACTTTTACGCCTTTGCGTCTCAGTTGCTGAATCATTTCCCCCAAAGAGGCATTTTTACCCCCAACCAGAGGGATGTCTGCAATTCCCACTTGGTTAAAAGGTAACACTAATGCTTGTTCTCTAGAAAATGAATTAGCGACGGGAGGATTTAGCAGTATGTTTACCATGTTTGATATTCCTAACAAGATAAAGAGATACTTAAGAGTCATTACATCCACTACTCTTAAGTCCCACACCTCTGTTTATAGAAAGATAATTTGAGGATCTTGTGAGGATATTAGTTATGAATAATTCTTCTTCCTTATCCACCTTGTCTCTCATACACCCATACTCTTGATTGAACGCTTCAAATTTAATGTACAAAAGTTACAAAGTATTGCTGATTATATTTTTCCTCACACAAACCTTAGATTTTCTCAGTATTCTCTAGATAGAAATACTTAATTTATAAAAAACTCTATTCCGCCGAATTACGTTATTTCCGATCAATATCTATTTACTAAAAGGATTTACGGTTATGATTAGCTGCCCTTGTTGTTCTGGTTTACTTTTACCACATATCCGTGGTTCTGAAATTCACTGGTTTTGTCGCCACTGCTGGCAAGATATGCCAGTATTTTATAGAGAAAATCCTAGTTCTTTGGTTGAACTGATGGTTAGTAAATTTTCTCGCACTTTTGATCCACAAGAATCTGTTACAACTGATAATCAGTCGTTGGCTATTAGTCATTAATTTTCCTTGCCAGCTTTCATATATCTCTAAGCAAATTCTGGCTCAAATACTTTAACCCTCGAATAGATTTCGAGGGCTTTCCTTTGTTGTTAATTTTGAAATGTGAATTTATCAAGGATGTTAATTAATGGGGATCAAGATTTAATAGTTGCTTTAGTCTTCTTCCCATTTTTCATGACTTAATAAGTCAATAATTCTATCCCTGAGCAGAAATTCGTTTTTTTCTAACTCTAACTCAAAGTATGGCCAATCACGTTCTGTAATATATTTACAGAGTGTATAAATTGGCTGTTGGCGGTTAACAAGTCCTTTAGAGACGAGTTGACGTGCTTCATCCTTGATAACCTCAATATCGTATTTGACAGTAGTATCCATAGCTCCTTCCTTCGCTACTGATCAAGGATTTGAAAGTGAAAGCAATAAATGCTTAGACCCCAATTTAAACTTATCAAAAAATTGGTAGAAATTATGAGGACTCTAAAGATTAAACCTTATTTAGTTTAGTTTGTTTTCATCCTTTAGGTAGACTCACTACTAAAAAGTTTGTGATAATATCTTCTTGTTATCAAATATTAATATGGCCATACTGTTTTAATTAGTGATAATTTTCATAATTCAAAACTCCTATCTGAACTAGCAGAGTTATCAGATAGAATCGTTATGAGCAAAATATACCTATGAATGGGTAGAGTCCTCTACCAATATCAGCTTGTGCCGATATAATTTTTTCTGCCTATTCTTCCTGTTCTAAAATAGACTTAGCTTGTATAAGTTCTTGCTGATGTGCTGTGCTAACAGTGGGATATTTTAGATTGAGTGATTCCAGTTTTTTGCAGATAATATCAGCTACTATTAAACGGGTAAACCATTTGCGATCGGCCGGGATAATATGCCAAGGAGCATATTCAGTGCTAGTGTTTTGAAACACCGCTTCATAAGCTTCCATATAATCATCCCAAAAAGCCCTTTCCCGGACATCATTGACAGAGAACTTCCAATTCTTTTCGGGAAATGATATTCTTTCTAAAAATCGTTTTTTCTGTTCTTTCTTGGAGACATTAAGAAAAAATTTGAGAACTATCACACCATTATTGACTAAGTATTTCTCAAAATTATTGATTTCTTCAAAGCGTTGTTTCCATACCTGATTTCCGTGCAAATAATTGGGCAATTGTTGTTTGTAAAAAAGTTCGGGATGGACGCGTACTATTAATACTTCTTCATAGTAGGAACGGTTAAATATGCCAATACGCCCCCGTTCTGGTAATGATTTGCTTGTTCGCCATAAATAATCATGGTCTAATTCTTCTGCACTGGGGGCTTTAAAATTAAACACTTGAAAACCCTGGGGATTCACCCCAGACATGACATGTTTGATGGTGCTATCTTTCCCAGCAGCATCCATTGCTTGAAAGATAACTAGCAATGCGTAAGTATTTTGAGCGTAGAGAATATCTTGATATGCAGCTAATTTTTGAATATTTTCATGTAATTTCTGCACAGATTCAGCTTTGTCATGATAGCCATCATGATATGCTGGGTCAAAATTTTTTAGGAAAGGAATCTTTGACCCTGGAGGAAAAATAAACGCATCATGCTTCATGTAACTTTGCTAACCAAGAAAGTAATCATAATTATCTTAATTTTATTAAGTAGAACAGGTTCAATAATTAAAGGTTTGTAGTGAGAACTTTAGTTCTCAAAAAAAGACTAAAGTCCTTACTAAGAACTGAATCCTAGTATTTTTACATGGCTTAACATGGTTTGGTTTTTCCAGTCGTTCTACTTATTAAAATACATAGCTTTAGAAACACCACGATAAATCATGTCTCTATAGAGAGTATATATGGCATTCTTTTTTAGTTAAATTGATAAGCTTAACGAAAATTTAACTTTTACTTTACGGAAATGAAACGATTCAGATATGTGATGATTGATGTTGAAATTGTGTAGTTACCAGCAGTTCAAAAACTGAAATTTAAGGTTTTTGAGATTTATGATTTTTTAATTGCTGAGAACGCATGGCTTCTCGGCCTAAAAGAAACATTCCAGTTACGCCCAAACAGACAAACCAAATATATTGATACCAGTATTGATGAATCTGTTCTAATTGACTCATTTCTGGGTGCAATGTATTGCAATAAAGCAACAACACTAAAATCATCAATGCCCCAAACCCAACACAGCTTAAACCTACACGAATTCTAGCTGGTTGTAGTTCGATGTCGCTAATTGTTTCTAAATCAATTTCTGAGAGTTCCTGTAAGGATTCATCAGCCAAAGTTGAGGCTACTTGTAAGCTATTACTTAACTTTGGGGGCAAAATTGGTGCAAGTGTGGCGATCACAGGGCGGCGTAGCAACGCTTCAGTATCGCGCAATAAAGCCAATGGTTTACGTACTGTGGCAGTTTGAGTAGTGGCTTTGCTTTCAAAATCCATAGCAGGCCAGAGAAATGACAAGATACAAGATACCAATAGCCTAGCGAATCAGTGAGAACCTTGCAATGGGCTTGCATTACAAGGTCTTTACACATTTTCTGGAATATATCGTGGCAATTTGGTAGTCAATGTTGCAAATGTTAGCGATCGCTAGCTATTTTCACAGTTAGCGTTAGTATGACTATGTATTTTTTGTAAAGTATAAATATGGTGCAAAATCTTTACGTAAATCCAGTTATAGGCAACAATACCAACCCTGGTAGCCAACAAGCCCCCTTCAAAACTATTACCCAAGCCCTGAAAGTTGCATCACCCAATACCACCATTCAACTAGCAGAAGGAAAGTATACAACTGATAGCGGCGAAATCTTTCCACTGACAATTCCCTTTAGTGTCAAAGTTATCGGCAACGAAACTAACAAAGGTAGCAATATTGTTATAGAAGGTAGTGGTAACTACCTCAGCCGGACTTTTGCCGGTCAAAACGTGACTTTTGTGATGTTAGATAGTGCAGAGTTACGAGGTGTAACTGTTACTAATCCCGCTAGTCGTGGTAGCGGTGTCTGGTCAGAATCGACTACCCCCACTATTGCTAATTGCACCTTGATTAATTGTAAGCGTGAGGGTGTATTTGCTACAGGTAATGCTAACCCTGTGATTATTGGGAATGTGTTTACCGAGAATGCTGCTAATGGAATGGCGATCGCTAAAAATTCCCAAGGTAAAATCCAAGGTAATACCTGTTTTAAAACAGGTTTTGGCATAGCCGTTAGTGACACTGCATCACCCACACTTGTAGATAACAAAATTTACGAAAACCGTTCGGGGATAGTCGTCTCTGGTAACGCCCGTCCCATATTACGTAATAACCTCATTGAAAATAATACAGATGATGGTTTGACTATTATTGTCAATGCCCTACCTGATCTTGGTAATACCAATACCCCAGGCGGTAATACCCTACGCAATAACGCTAAATTTGACGTACAAAATGCTAGTTCCAATAAGTTAGTTTCTGTTGGTAATCAAATAGATAAAACGAAGGTTACAGGGAATATAGAGTTTGTAGATATTCAAGTCATTACGCCAACACCAACCCCCACGCCAACACCCACACCAACCCCAACCCCCACGCCAACACCCACACCCACACCAACACCCACACCAACCCCAACACCCACGCCAACACCCACACCCACACCCACACCCACACCCACACCCACGCCAACACCTACGCCAACACCTACGCCAACACCTACGCCAACACCTACCCCAATACCGACTCCTATACCTGTCCCGATACCTACGCCAATACCAGAACCAGAACTTGAACCAGAACCTACACCAACACCCACACCAACGCCTACACCCACACCCATACCCACACCCACACCCATACCCACACCCACACCCACACCCACACCAATTTCTGTAGACTTAAAAGATATTGCAAATCATTGGGCAGCACCGTTTATTCGGGAATTAGTGAAACAGGGAATAGTCACTGGGTTTCCAGACCGCACATTTAAACCTGATGCGACTATGACACGCGCACAATATGCAGCCTTATTAGTAAAAGCATTTAACCCAGCACCAAATCGCGCTGTTGTCAGATTTAAAGATGTACCGGAAAACTTTTGGGCATTCAAAGCTATCATCCAGGCATATCAAGGTTTATTCCTGTCTGGTTATCCCGATAGCACTTTCAAGCCTAACCAGAATATTCAGCGTGTGCAAGTGATAGTTTCCTTAGTCAATGGGCTAGGTCTGGGTTTATCGACTAACGTTGCTAACGCCATTAAAATTTTCGATGATCAGGTGAAGATTCCTGATTACGCTAAAGACGAAGTAGCTAAAGCGATAGAGAAGAAAATTATCGTTAATTACCCCAATATTAAACTACTCAATCCTACCCGCGATGCTACACGCGCTGAGGTAGTAGCAATAGTCTACCAGGCTTTAGTTGACGCTCGTCGTGTAGCGGCAATTACTTCACCTTACATTGTTATTTAGAGAATAGAGAATGGGGCATGGAGGAATTTTTCTACTTTATCCCCATTTTTTCTTAGTATCCAAAAATTCTTGAATTTTGAATTCATCTCTAAGTAGAACAGGGTAAATAATTCAAGGTTTGTAGTGAGAAATTCAGTTCTCAAAAAAGGACTAAAGTCCTTACTACAAACTGAATCATAGTATTTTTACATGACTTAACATAGTTTGTCTTTTTCAAGTCAGAACGACTTGAAAAAGGGATATAGGGGAGGCAGTTGCGTGGGCGGGTTTCCCGACTTTAGCAAACTGCCGTGTGTAACGGAAAGACTTTTTCATGTTTTCTTATGTGCGCAGTTCATAACGGCTACTTAATTTCTCAATATCATGTGTTTTTTCGAGTCAAAAATAATTAAATCTTGTTGTTGTAATTTGCCAAGCAATCTTGTAATTGTGACTCTGGTAGTACCGCAAGCACTAGCAATATCTTCATGAGTAAAGCGAATATTTAAACGAGTCCCTTCTGCTGATGGTTCACCAATTTCTTGTTTCAAAAATTGTAGTAAATGATGTAATCTATCTTCTACTTTTCGTTTGCTCAAAATAACTAGAAAAGATTCTGTTTGTCTTAGTCTTTGATTAATTTTTGGCAATATAATATGGCTGATTATCGGATTCAGAGATAATTCAGTTAGGTGAATAGATACTAATTCCACATCTGATAAAGCTGTAGCTTGGTAAATAGATAAAGATGTCATATTAGAGCCAAATACCATTTGTTGTTTCGCTAAACCTACCAAAATTTCTTCGCCTGTTTCACAAAAGGTATTCAACTTAACTATACCTTGGCGTATATAGAAAATCACTAAAGGATTCAAGGGAATATCTTCACCCTTACTATATGTATATATAGGACGACCTTGACTCAGAAAATCATCGTGATTAATCGCTCCTAAGTCATGATAGTTATTTTGATTAATATGACGTAATAACCATCGCAAGCAAGTAGGTTTACCATATTGATTACGAACCGTTGCTACTGTCAAAGTAGCATCAAAAGATTCACCATGAGCTGGCTGTAAACGCAACACTATCTCTTTGCTTTCATCAGACTGAAATAGCTGGTTTAGTTCACTGCGAAAACTTTCTTTTTCTTCAATACTGATGAAGTTAATCATCGATTGACCAAGTAATATCTGCTTGGAAACATTCAGTAATTTAGCTGTAGCTAGATTTGATTCCTGGATAATGCCTTCGGAATTAGTCACAAAATAGGCATCTGGTGCAAATTCAAATAAGTCATAATAATGCAGGCGTTCTGCTTCTAATAGATTTCTTGTTTGTAAAAGTTCTTCATTTTGTTGATAAAGTTGTTCTGCTGCTAGCTGCACCATTTTAGAGTTGCTATAGAGTTCCTTAAAAGCTTGCGGTAGTAAATCTGGTGGAATCCACGGTAAAACACTAGCTGTTTGGTATAAATCTGCTAGCTGTTTATGTAGTGCTTCGGCTCGTTGAATAAATAATTCTATATTCACTTTAAATGCTTACGACTTACTTGCAGCAGTGGAGTAAAAGCAACTTAATTAATAGATGAAGGAACTTTATTTAACCTCAATCAGAGAATTATTATACTTGAGGTAAACTGCCAATCTCAATTTATCGTGATAGCGAGATAATTCGAGAATTAAAGACAAAACAGTCACTATAATTATTAAATCACCAAAAATGCTCATTTTAACTGTATAGTCCATAGATTATCTCTGGAAAATTTTATCAGTATCTTCTATATTCTTATTCAAAAAAATGCCATCTATAATATCATCAATTCTTTTAAAATACTTCTATCATTAGTAGTAAGTTGCAAAATATGGCTTGATAACCAACTCCTTAACCCAACCTAAAGAATAACGGAAATGTTTAAGGCAAACTTCCGTCAGTAGCGTCAAATAACTACTACTTTCTATAGAGATAAAAGTTTATATTTATGCGTATTCTTGAATACAAGACATAGTAACAATGTGTAATTATTGGTGTAAGTATCGAAAAGGCAAAATTCTCAAGGCATTAGAGGATAAAGCTTGTACTTGATGGTTCACACTTTTCTCTTCAATATTATTACCATGCCAAAGTAGATGTGTAAATTTGTACGACCCTGATCAACAAATTTCTAGTATAAAAAAATATATTAAATTTTTTCTAGACAAAATAATCAAACTTGAATTATATCAAACCCAAATTACTTGTTAATTCAATAGCCTTTTCAAAAGTAATACCCTGTTTAGTAGCAATATATAATAGTGCTACTACTGCTGAACGGATGGAGTTATCGCAATGAATCAAAGCTGGTTTAGGTAACTCGTTAAGGATTTGCAAAACTTGGAGTGTAGTTTGACGGTTAATTTCGTCAACTTTAGTTGGTACATTGAGATAATACAAACCCAGAAATTCGAGTTTATCTTTTTCATCATCTAGCCAGCCTTTTTCACCAGGCGATCGCAGATTAAGTATAGACTTATAACCATCAGCAAGAAGTTGGGGAAATTGCTCTGGAGTAATTTGGCCTGCGACGGATAATTCATGATTAATTTTTCTGATGATATCCATATCACCGCCTTGCTAATAGTGATTTAGGGAAGAAATTCAAGAGTCACAAGTTTATCCGTAATTTTCACTTGTGAATTCAGATAGTAGTGATGTGACTCCTAAACTATAGGTTCAAAAATCTTGTTTTTCTGGTATATCACCCTCAAAAGGCTGAACCCCTGTAGCTGGGTAATCATCATCTCTCACACCAAAGATTCTAGAAACTGCACCAGAGAGATAGTTAACTACTTGTTGACCTAAGTTTTTGACATTTTGCAGTAAGCTCTTAGCGGTAGACATAAACTTTTCTCCTTTTATATTCGGATTAAATTCCAAGGGAGTGAGAATCATTTTCTCGTGATTTATTGTTATCAGATAACGGCATCACATTCAGAGTCCAACATTTATCAAAGAATTGAATTAGATCATAATTCCAACATTTTTCTAAAATTTGTTGCCTGTGATAAATTTGCCAAAAAATAATAGGATTCAAAACTGTTTCTTTAGCAGAAAGTGGTTGGTTGCAAAAATGTGAGATTGCTCTAATTATGATTTTGAGATTATTTTTATTAAACATTGAAGATAGAAATATCAAAGGCTAAAGTATGTTGATTTTTTACATAATCAATAGTAGATAAGTAAAGCCAGCATCGCTTTTCGATGAACCCAATAGCGAATTTGGATGCTCATGGCTAACTTCTCTTTATGGCTACAAAAATTACTTCTTAATCAACGAATCTTTGTCTAAGAATTGACAATAACTAGATAGATGTTTGTAGAAGTATAGTTGTAACCATCGTGAATATGAAGCAAGCTCTTGAGGCTGTCCAATTACTGCTGGCGGTTTCTACACTTTTAAACTTATGGCAATAATTTGAGGAACTTGTGAGGAAATCGCTCACGGGCAAAATTTTTTCCAGTCAGGCTTTTAGGGGCTATAGGTTAGTATTTTTACTCATGAATTGGGAATATTACGAGTGAGTTAATCATAGAAACATCACTCAGCCAAGCTTCAAAAGCATTGCTTATTTGATAACGCTACAGGCATTTTCTAGTTATAGCAGTTGATAGACTTGAGAGCCTTTTATGATTAGGGTTTTATGTTGGCTTGATTTGCTAATATATCTGGCTATCTGACTTTTCACGGGAGCTGGAAAACCCCTCTCCAAACCTCTCACGCCAGTTGCTACAAGTGGGCAAAGCCGCCCAACGCACTGGCTCCCCTACAAGGAGAGAGGCTTTAATTTTTCCCCTTTCCCTGTCTTCGACACGCTGCGCGAACGCAGGGAAGGGGGTTAGGGGGTTAGGTTTTACGTTAGCTTTTCCACATAATGTGAAAAGTCAGATCTGGCTATAGCTATATCTGGAATGTTCTCCTCACAAGTTCCTCAAATTTTCCTTTTAATTTCAAAAGTGAATCTTTCCTCAACCTCTATTCTTGTACAGGTAAGATTTATCAAGCTTTTACATCAAAAATTACTTAACCAGAGCATAAAAATCACTACTCCCTATTTTTGAGACCGATTTCAGGAAATATCAGGACAACAAGATGAACAAGAGAAACTTTGCAACTATAGATGGTAATGAGGCTGTGGCTCAAGTTGTCTATCGACTGAATGAAGTCATCGCTATTTATCCGATTACGCCTTCCTCGCCAATGGCAGAATGGGCGGATGCTTGGGCTAGTGAAAATAAACCAAATATTTGGGGTAGTGTACCAGCAGTAGTAGAGATGCAGAGTGAAGGCGGAGTAGCCGGTGCAGTACATGGGGCTTTGCAAACTGGCTCACTGACAACTACATTCACTGCATCTCAGGGATTATTATTGATGATCCCGAATATGTATAAGATTGCTGGGGAACTGACACCTACAGTATTTCATATTGCGGCGCGATCGCTAGCGGCTCAAGCCCTTTCCATTTTCGGCGACCACAGCGATGTCATGGCTTGTCGGGGTACTGGTTTTGCGATGTTATGTGCTGCTTCTGTGCAAGAAGCCCATGATTTTGCCCTAATTACGACCAAAGCAACATTAGAATCACGAATACCGTTTCTCCACTTTTTTGACGGTTTCCGTACTTCCCACGAAGTGAATAAAGTTGAGCTATTAACAGAAGCCGACTTACAAACATTTATCCCCAACGAATTAGTTATTGCCCATCGTTCACGGTCTTTAACTCCAGATAAACCAGTGTTACGTGGTACAGCCCAAAACCCCGATGTTTATTTTCAAGCTAGAGAAACTGTCAATCCCTATTATCTGGCTTGTCCAGATATCACTCAAAAAGTCATGGACGAATTCGCCCAACTGAGTGGAAGACAGTATCAACTATTTGAATATCAAGGCGATCGCGCAGCCGAACGTGTCATCATTCTCATGGGTTCTGGCTGTGAAACAGTACATGAAACCGTAGATTATCTCAACACACAAGAAGAAAAAGTTGGTGTGATCAAAGTACGCCTATATCGCCCCTTTGATCACCAAAGATTCCTCGCCACCATACCCCCGACAACTCGCAGCATCGCCGTTTTAGACCGCACCAAAGAACCAGGCGCGTTCGGTGAACCTTTATATCAAGATGTAGTCACAGCACTTCATGAAGCATGGGCAAATAGAAATAATTCCCCAGTCCCCACAGTTATTGGTGGTCGTTATGGTCTTTCTTCTAAAGAATTTACACCAGCAATGGTGAAGGGAATTTTTGATAACTTAGCCCAAGCTACACCGAAAAATCATTTCACCATTGGCATTAATGATGATGTCACCCACACCAGCTTAGATTATGACCCTAATTTCAGCATCGAGCCGGACAATATAGTCAGAGCCATCTTTTACGGTTTGGGTGCTGATGGGACGGTAGGTGCGAATAAGAACTCTATTAAGATTATTGGCGAGGAAACTGATAATTACGCCCAAGGTTACTTTGTTTACGACTCAAAAAAATCTGGTTCTGTCACTGTTTCACACTTGCGTTTTGGTTCGCAACCGATCCGTTCTACCTACTTAATCACCAAAGCTAACTTTGTCGCCTGCCATCAGTGGGAATTTCTAGAAAAGTTTCCCATCCTCAAAGACATTGTACCGGGAGGCACTTTCTTATTAAATGCTCCCTACGACCAAGAAGAAGTTTGGCCGCAGCTACCAGATGCTATCAAAGCCCAAATTCAGGAAAAACAACTAAAAGTTTACGCTATTAACGCCCACAAAGTAGCCCATGAAGCAGGGATGGCTGGCAGAATCAACACAGTCATGCAAGTCTGTTTCTTTGCGTTGTCTGGTGTATTGCCCAGAGAAGAAGCGATCGCAGAAATTAAGAAATCTATCCGCAAAACTTACAGCAAAAAAGGCGAACAAATCGTACAAATGAATATCCAAGCTGTAGATACTACCTTGGATAATTTATATGAATTAGAAATTCAGGCTGAATATTCCCAGTCCCTAATCCCCAGTCCCCATTACCGGATCCTCGACACCGCCCCACCCTTCGTCCGCGATGTCTTAGGTAAAATCATGACCCGTGCAGGGGATGAGTTACCTGTGAGTGCGTTACCTGTTGATGGTACATACCCCACAGGCACAACAAAATGGGAAAAACGCAATATTGCCCAGGAAATTCCGGTATGGGATACTAATGTCTGCATTCAATGCGGTAAATGCGTGATGGTTTGTCCGCATAGTGTCATTCGTAGTAAGGTTTACGAAGAACAAGAATTAGAAAATGCACCACCGACTTTTAAGAGTGCTAATGCTAAAGATCATGATTGGCATGGTTTAAAATTCACTATCCAAGTAGCGGCCGAAGATTGTACTGGTTGCGGCATCTGCGTTGATGTCTGTCCGGCAAAGAATAAAGCTGAACCACGCAAAAAAGCGATTAACATGCAGCCACAAGTGCCATTACGAGAAGCGGAAAGGGAAAATTGGGATTTCTTCTTGAGTCTGCCTAACCCCGACAGACGGAACTTGAAGCTGAATCATATTAATCAGCAGCAGATGCAAGAACCGCTATTTGAATTTTCCGGGGCTTGTGCGGGTTGTGGCGAGACACCCTATATTAAGTTAGCCACACAATTGTTTGGCGATCGCATGATTGTGGCCAATGCCACAGGCTGTTCTTCCATTTATGGCGGCAATTTACCCACCACCCCTTGGACATATAATGCTGAAGGACGGGGGCCAGCTTGGTCTAATAGTTTATTTGAAGATAATGCGGAATTTGGTTTAGGTTTCCGCATTTCTATTGATAAACAAACTGAATTCGCCATTGAATTATTACAACAACTGGCAACTGAGGTTGGTACAGAATTAGTAGATGAGATCCTCAATAATCACCAAAAAGATGAAGCGGAGATTTGGGAACAACGCGAAAAAGTCACACTATTACGACAAAAGTTAGATCAAATTTCCAACTTTGTCCCCAATGAAAAATCCAAAATTCAAAATCTAAAATCGCTCGCTGATTACTTGGTCAAAAAGAGCGTCTGGATAATTGGTGGCGATGGTTGGGCTTATGATATCGGTTTTGGGGGGTTAGATCATATTCTAGCCAGTGGACGCAACGTGAATATCCTGGTTCTGGACACAGAAGTATATTCCAACACAGGCGGACAAATGTCCAAATCTACACCCAAGGGGGCTGTTGCTAAATTTGCAGCTGGCGGTAAACCAGCAGCGAAAAAAGACCTGGGCTTAATTGCTATGACCTACGGTAATGTGTACGTGGCGAGTGTAGCAATGGGTGCAAAAGATGAACATACCCTCAAAGCGTTTTTAGAAGCTGAAGCCTATAATGGCCCTTCACTAATTATTGCTTATAGCCATTGCATTGCCCACGGCATCAACATCAGTACTGCCATGCAGAACCAAAAGGCAATGGTTGATTCTGGTAGATGGTTACTGTATCGCTATCACCCTGATTTAGTGAAGCAAGGTAAAAATCCCCTACAACTGGACTCCCGCACACCGAAACTACAGATAGAAGAGTCAATGTATCTAGAAAACCGCTTCAAGATGTTAACAAAAATTAACCCTACAGTCGCTAAACAGTTACTTCAAGAAGCGCAAAATGATGTGAATACAAGATGGCAAATGTATCAATATTTAGCAGCTAGACCAGTCGTAAATAGTGGTAATAATCCATCAAAACTAAATGATAAAAATGGCTCGAATTCAGATGTTATAGGGGTTTAACAGTGTATGCGTGTAGGTATTTTCTAGACCTACACCATAGATTCATTAACCAGACCAAGATGTCAATCTGATTACATAAGCAGGAAAAATATCAAAATGGATTTAACAACAAATTACATGGGGATGAGGTTGCGATCGCCGCTTGTGCCTTCAGCCTCTCCTTTGACTGGAGACATTGATAACATCCTGTGGATGGAAGATGCAGGTGCAGCTGCACTCGTACTCCCTTCACTGTTTGAAGAACAGTTAAGCATGGAAAGTTACGAGCTACATCATCATCTCACCTACGGCACAGAAAGTTTTCCTGAGTCTTTAACCTATTTTCCCGAACCAGAAAATTTTCGTCTTGGCCCAGACGAATATCTAGAGTTAATTTACAAAGCCAAACAACAGGTGAAAATTCCAATTATTGCCAGCCTCAACGGTTCTTCACTCGATGGTTGGACTGACTACGCCAGAATGATTGAGCAAGCAGGTGCAGCCGCGTTGGAATTAAATATTTACTCTGTACATACTGATCCAGAACAGACCAGCGACCAGATAGAACAGAGCTATATCAATATGCTCAAGGTTGTCAAAGCTGCGATCGCAATTCCTGTATCAGTGAAACTCAGTCCTTATTTTACTAATATGGCGAACATTGCCAAGCGTTTCGATGATGCTGGGGTTGACGCTTTAGTCTTATTTAACCGCTTCTACCAACCAGACATTAATCTAGAAACCCTAGAAGTACAACCACATGTACTTTTAAGCACTCCCCAAGCCATGCGTTTACCTCTGCGCTGGATCGCCATTCTTTACGATCGCATCAATGCTGACTTAGCCGCAACCAGTGGAATTCACAACGCTCATGATGTCTTAAAGATGCTCATGGCTGGGGCAAATATCACTATGTTGTGTTCTGTTTTACTACGACATGGCATTAATCATTTGCGATGTATGGAACAAGAAATGCGCCAATGGATGGAAAAGCATGAATATGAATCCGTACAACAGCTTCAAGGCAGTATGAGCCAGAAAAACTGTCCTAACCCCAGTGCCTTTGAACGCGCCCAATATATGCGAGCATTGCAAACATATAAACCAGAATGGGGCAGAATTTACGAACCTTCTTATTATCACGGGTAGGGGGCTGGGGACTGGGGATTAGGGACTGGGGATTGGGGTAAAATCTCCGCTACACCCTTACACCCTCACACCCTTATACCCTCACACCCTTACACCCTCACACCCTTATTCCTTAATTTCTATGCGTAAACGAATTGGTATTTTGACTAGTGGCGGTGACTGTCCTGGACTCAATTGTGTAATTCGCGCAGTTGTTAGCCATGCCACATTGACATATGATTGGGAAATTTTAGGTATTCCCTATGCCACTCAAGGGTTAGTGGAGCGGCAAGCGATCGCGCTCAATATGCACGGTTGGGATTTGCGCGGTATCGACCCATTACTAAATATGGGTGGCACAATTTTAGGCACAATTAATAAGGGCAATACCTTAACTCATGTAGATGAGATCCTCGCTAGCTATGAAGCGTTGGCTTTGGATGCCTTAATTGCCATTGGGGGCGACGGCAGTTTGAGCATTATCAATCAACTGGCTAACCGAGGTAATTGGAATTTAGTTGCTATCCCCAAAACTATAGATAATGATGTTGCCATGACGGAACGCGCTATTGGCTTTGATACGGCAGTGAATACAATTGTGGATGCCCTAAATCGTCTCACTTTTACCGCCGCTAGCCACGATCGCGTCATGATTGTTGAAGTTATGGGACGCACAGCCGGACATTTAGCCCTACACGCTGGTATTGCTGGGGGTGCAGACGTAATTTTAATCCCAGAAGTCAACTACACAATTAAGGGATTGTGTCAACATATAGCCGAATTGCGCGATCGCTGGAAACGAAAATTTGCGATCGTTGTAGTAGCTGAAGGTGCAAAGTTGTGCATGGAAGATATGTGTAACACCACAGACACTACATCCCCAATCCCTACTTCCTCCCCCAAATGCGGTATAGGACAATATGTTGCAGAGCGAATTGCCCTATTGAATGACGATATGATTGATACTAGAGTTTCTGTATTAGGACATATTCAACGAGGTGGTATTCCCTCAGCACTAGACCGCTTAACAGCAACTGTTTTCGGCAAAGCAGCCGTAGATTTAGTAGCTCAAGGTCAGTTCGGTAAAATGTTAGCATGGCAATATGGGGAAGTTGTCCCCGTTCCCATCTCCGAAGCCGTAGCCCAAAGTCCCCTACACGTTGATCCTCAAGGCTACTTAATCCAAAGTGCGCGTTCTTTAGGAATTTATGTCGGCGAGTAGAGAAAGGCAAAAGGTAAAAGGCAAAAGGCAAAAAATTGAGACTGGAAGACTAAATGTTTGAATCTAAAGCCTTAATGCTTGAACCTAAAGCCTTAATATTCAAGCTAATCGTCACTTAACCTTGTTTTTCTTTGCTTCCGGGCAACTTCTTGCCAAGTTCAAAGGTATACAGCTATTAGCGCAAGGGAGTTTAGAAAAAATTGAACCATACACTTTGGGGTCAAGTTCGCTCAAAATTAGGTAAATCAACACAACCTACGGCGATCGCACTTTTTACTCGACAATTTGTGTTCAGTAGTCGAAGGATAGCCTGTTTTACTCGACCATTCGTGTTACAAGCTGCAAGTTCCGAGTTCACAACTTGAATTATAAGGCTTTGATGTCAAGCGATCGCATCCTCAACAACAGGCGATCGCTCTTTTGAGTTTAAAAATGGCGTTCCAAGGTGCAACTTTTGAGTTTACAGGTGAAATTGTAAGTTTTTGAGACCGAGTGATCGCATCATCAGCAACAGTTGATCGCATACCATTGAGATGAATCAGAGTGAGAATATTCTAGTCACCAAATAAACGCCCCCAAAAATTCTTCTTGTTATTACTCACACTCTGTAAGTTCTTATTATTCCTGACAATCTCTAAGTTATGACGAAACAAAGTGCTACTGGGATCGAGATGAACAGCTATTTCTAATTCGGCGATCGCTGCTTCTAGCTTCCCTTGACTGTACAGCGCACTCCCCAAGTTGTTGTGAGCTTTTGCATGGTTTGGGTCGAGACGCAGGGCTGTTTGATAGCTGGCGATCGCTGTTTCTAGCTTCCCTTGTTCTTCCAGGACACTCCCCAAGATATAGTGAGCTTTTGCATTGTTTGGGTCAAGGCACAGGGCTGTTTGGTAGCTGGCGATCGCTGCTTCTAGCTTCCCTTGTTCTTCCAGCGCACTCCCCAAGCCAATGTGAGCGCTTGCAATTTTTGGGTCGAGACGCAGGGCTGTTTGGTAGCTGGCGATTGCTGCTTCCAGCTTCCCTTGATCGGAAAGCGCACTCCCCAAGTTATTGTGAGCGTGTGCTAAGTTTGGTTCGAGGCGCAGGGCTGTTTGATAGCTGGCGATCGCTGCTTCCAGCTTCCCTTGATGGTGCAGTGCAGTCCCCAAATTATAGTGAACACTTCCATCGTTTGAGTCGAGGCGTAGGGCTGTTTGGTAGCTGGCGATCGCTTCTTCTAGCCTACCTAGCTGGCGCAAAACCAACCCCAGGCAATTGTGAGCATACACAGAGTTCGGGTCAAGACGCAGAGCTACTTGGTACTTGAGCACTGCTTCCTCGAACTTTTTCTCTTTGCGTAAACGATCTGCTTCGTTAATCAGGCTTGTAACTTTATCTTGGCGCTTTTCTTGCTCTTGTGCTGTGACTTGCTCCTCAAGCAGAGTTACATCCTCATCCCTGAGTTTTAGCATCTGCTGATAATTCTTTAACCCTTTACGGCTATGTTCGCTAAGTGGATACTCCCATTGCAGGACTTTGATTAATTCTTGCTCGTATCG
>DVDT01000059.1 GCA_015296085.1 Trichormus sp. M33_DOE_039
CGATACGAGCAAGAATTAATCAAAGTCCTGCAATGGGAGTATCCACTTAGCGAACATAGCCGTAAAGGGTTAAAGAATTATCAGCAGATGCTAAAACTCAGGGATGAGGATGTAACTCTGCTTGAGGAGCAAGTCACAGCAAAAGAGCAAGAAAAGCGGCAAGATAAAGTTACAAGCCTGATCAACGAAGCAGATCGTTTACGCGAAGAGAAAAAGTTTGAGGAAGCAGCTCTCAAATACCAAGCAGCCATCCGTCTTGACCCAAACTCCGTACTCGCTCACACTGGCTTGGGGTTGGCGTTGCGCCAGCTAGGTAGGCTAGAAGAAGCGATCGCTAGCTACCAAGCAGCCATCCGTCTTGACCCAAACTTTGCAATCGCTCACAATAACTTGGGGACTGCACTGGGCTATCAAGGGAGACTGGTAGCTGCGATCGCCAGCTATCAGACGGCATTGCATCTCGAACCAAACTTGGCAAATGCTCATAATAACCTGGGGTTAGTGTTATACAAACAAGGGAAGCTAGAAGCAGCAATCGCTAGCTGCCAAACCGCCCTGCGTCTCGACCCAAACTATGCAATGGCTCACAGTTACTTGGGGTTAGTACTGTCTGCTCAAGGGAAGCTAGAAGCAGCAATCGCTAGCTGCCAAACCGCCCTGCGTCTCGACCCAAACTTGGCAGAGGCTCATAATGGCCTGGGGTTAGTGCTGTACGAGCAGGGGAAGCTAAAAGACGCAATCGCTAGCTACCAAACCGCCCTGCGCCTTGACCCAAACTTGGCAATCGCTCACAATAATTTGGGGTTAGCACTGGAAGAACAAGGAAAGCTAGAAGCAGCAATCGCTAGCTACCAAACCGCCCTGCGCCTCGACCCCAATTCGGCAAATGCTCATTATAACCTGGGGACTGCGCTACATGAGCAAGGGAAGCTAGAAGCAGCGATCGCTAGCTACCAAACCACCCTGCGCCTCGACCCAAATTTGGCAAATGCTCACAACTACTTGGGGTTAGCACTGTACGAGCAAGGAAAGTTAGAAGCAGCAATTACCAGCTACCAAACAGCCCTCCGTCTTGACCCAAACAATGCAACCACTCACTATACTCTAGGGGTTGCACTGTACGAGCAAGGGAAACTAGAAGCAGCGATCATCAGCTATCAAACAACCCTGCGCCTCGACCCAAACAATGCAACCGCTCACAATAATTTGGGGTTAGCACTGGAAGAACAAGGAAAGCTAGAAGCAGCGATTGTCAGCTATCAAACAGCCCTGCGCCTCGACCCCAATTCGGCAAATGCTCATTATAACCTGGGGACTGCGCTACATGAGCAAGGGAAGTTGGAACAAGCGATCGCAGAACTAGAAATAGCTGTTCGTCTCGAACCTACTAACACTCTGTTTCGTGACAACTTAGAGATTATTAGGAATAAGAAAAAGGGTTTTTAGGGACGTTTATTGAGTTAATAAAATATTCTCAATTTCTTTTATTGCAAAGGTATGCGATCAATTGTAATCTTGTGTGCATTAAATTCCACCAAACAAAATTACCAGGATAGTGATGAGCTACGCTCTAACCTAGGCGATCGCCATCCTGGTATGACACAAATTCATTGAGGATAATCTCAAGCTACATAATCGAAGAGCATAGTAGTCATGTAGCGATCTGCCCACTCTGTACCAAAAGATTTTTCTAGCACGCGCCGAGTTTTATCATTTTGTTGCTGCTTTGTACAGTAATGGCGTTGTCCTGCTAACACTTTCGAGATGTCGAGATTTGAGGTTAGGGGTGTTTCTGTACTAGCAATTTGACAATGGATAGTTAAAAAATCCCGCACCCGATTCAGAAACATATCTTCTTCTTCAGGGTTTCCTGGACGGACAAATAGACAAAATTCCGAAAAGATATCACCCCAAGCTGGTAAATCTCGTGGTTGGGAAAACGGTAATTCTGACAAAACCGACAACTGTGGATAGTAGCGTTCTGGTAGAGTGCGATCGCTACTAATTGGAGACAAATCAGCGATCGCCGCACTAATCGCCCCACCACGCCCACCTACCAAATCTGTACCAAAGATAGGAAGTGCATATTCAGGATTAGGGAACATGACACAGTGCAGAATGTCTAAACCATTGCCAACTTGAGCCAATTCTAAATGCAGTTTGCGAAACTGTGGAGTTTGGTAACAATGATTTTCGATGATTAGCCTTTCACCTTCCAAGTGACCTTCAACGTAGCCTAAACCTTCTGGAATCGAGTAAGGGGAGAGATCCAGGTATTTTTGCCAAATTTCTTCAATGGAATCCGCCAACCTGTGGATTAGGGAATGCTGACGGCTTCTTAACGACGCTTGCATAGAATTCAACATACGCTTCTCTTTGAGTATAGGATTAATACTTACCTTATTGTTCGTGCAAAATGTGTGCATTCTTGGGGATTGGGGACTGGGGATTGGGACTATTGACTAATCAACTTGCCCATGCTTTTACTCTTTGTAAACGCCTGAGAATGCGGTTAGCTAGTTCTACTCCCATCACGGGTTTACACAGATAATCATCTGCACCGACCGTAAACGCTTGATTCTGACTGCTGGAATCTGTCAACACGCTCAGAAATAATACGGGCAATCTCTGCCAATGAGGGTCACTGCGGAGAATCTGACAGAGTTCAAATCCATTAATCTGTGGCATATTCACATCTAAAACTAACGCATCGGGGGTGACAGCTTGCAGTAAATTCCAAAATTGTTGCGGATCGGCTAGGGTTGTCACCTTAAATCCCCAAGGTTTGAGCAAGGTAGGCAGAGTACGTAACCATTCTTGATCATCATCTAAAATCATCACCTTGTTGGGGACTTCTGGAGTTCTTAACAAATTGACTACGGCATCAATTACCTGTTCTGGAGGAGTTTGTCCTGTTAAAAACAGCTGTCCACCCCGGCGCATGACTTGCAAGCGATCGCTCAAATCACCGCGATCGCCCATAATAATAATTGGCAACTCAGGATAACGGTGTTTAAATGTCTGCAATGTCTCCCAAAAATTACTGACTTCAAAGGCAGATTGATCAGTTACGGCTGAGGGTGATAAGGTGTGGGAAAACCTCAACAAAACTACATCAGGATTTTGACCTAAAGTATCAAAAGCAGACTCTGTTATCTTCAAAGCTTGAGTCGCATCCAACACTGGCGCAATCTCCAAGCGAATTCCCCTACTAGCCGCCACACCAACTATAGATTGATTAAACTCAGCATCCGCACTCACAATTAGTAACAGGGGTGACTGTCCTGCGGGAAGTTGAGACATTTGAATCAGTTTTGTCTGCTCAATGTCTTGCTGAAGAGCCGCGACTAAAGTTTTCATCAACGGCGCGTGTTTCGGTTGCAGAGGTTCGCGTCCCCCCAACCAATACTCTAATTGACGTGCGATGTGCATGGTCTTGGTTAATCCAAACACTCCCAACGTCCCCGCTAGTTTGTGAGCTACCTGTTGCGCCTGTGCTTGTTGTGGCGGCGTGAGTTGATTGGTTTGTAAGTCTCTGACAGTTTGTAACAGCACTGTCATCTGGTCGAGGCTTTTCGGTTGCGTTGTTTTCCAAGTATCGTTGAGAAAAGCCAGATATTGTTGCTGGGAATCTGGCGGCGGTTGTGGGGAGTCTTTCAAAGCTGCTGTGGATTTAGCTACACCAGCACCCCGCATCTGATTTTCTGGAGTTGTGGTAATGCGAGCAGTTGATTCTTCTGTACTAGGTGCTTTCAGGTAGTAACCCCTTCCGTGCATAGTGGCGATAAAATCATGGGGCGCACCCGCAGCCACCAACTTATGTCGCACCCGCCGAATATGGGAACGTACCGTGGCTTCCGATGGAAATTCTTCCGAAGACCATAATCTATCTAAAAGTTCTTCAGTGCTGAAAACGTGCTGACAGTCTCGCAGTAGAACTTCTAGTAAATCATATTCCATCGTTGTCAGATTCAGGGGACAACCATTGTAAGTCACTTCGCAAGTGCTGGGATTCAGGAGCAAGTCACCCCAAGTCAGCAGGGGAAAAGGATTAGCACTGCCTCGCCTCAGTAATGCCCGAATTCTGGCAATTAGTTCTACAGGGTCGAAAGGTTTGACTACATAATCATCTGCGCCTGCATCTAATCCCTGGACTTTGGCAGTAATAGTATCTTGAGCCGTCAGTAGGAGAATTGGCTGAGTGTATCCTTGTGTTCGGAAACGCTTACACAAACTGATACCATCCAACTTGGGTAGCATGATATCCAAGACAATCAGGTCATACTCAAACGTAGACCCATAAGTCCATCCCATTTCCCCATCTTTGACAGTATCTACAATATAATGATGGGTCGCTAAATTCCTAGTGAGGACTTTGATTAATAAATCGTCATCTTCCACAAGCAAGATTTTCATTGATGCGGCTACCAATGGAGAATTCTAGTAATTTGCTCTGGCAGATCCAAAGAGTTAAAGGGCTTGGTAATGACACCACTGACTCCCAAATCATTGAACTGACGCTTTTCCGCCGTTTGTGCTTTGGCTGTTAAGAGAATGACGGGAATTTTTTCTGTCTCAGCACGGGACTGGAGTTCCTTAAATGTAGCAATTCCATCCATTTCTGGCATCATTACATCTAACAAAATTACATCAGGTTTTGCGGTTTGGGCAGTTTGAATGCCCTCCGAACCAGAACTAGCCGTGAAAACTTCCCAACCCGCCGACATTTTGATGCCAAACTGCACGACGGTTTGAATGGTTTCTTCATCATCAATAATTAAAATCCGCTTAGGCATAGCTCCCCTACCAATTCAAAATTCAAAATAGTCCACGGCTAGGCTTACGCCTGTGTAGCAAAGGTTTGCGTCTAAAAAATTCAAAATTCAGCATTGACTATTGTGCCGCTTCGCTAACAGCACTCAGTACTGAATTAGGTAATGTGAATGCAAAGGTACTGCCACGCCCTGGCGTACTCTCAGCCCAAATTCTGCCGTTGTGTTGTTCGATAATTTTGCGACAGATAGTTAGTCCTAAACCAGTACCACCTTTTTTGCGGGAATCTGATGAATCCACTTGTTGAAAGCGTTCAAAGATCCGTTCGAGTTGATCTGCAGGAATACCTTGTCCTTCATCTCGCACCCGAAACACCCCTTCTCTAAGGAATTTTGAGGGGGTTTGCCCTTGTTCAACGGTTAGCCAAACAGTACCCCCTGGTGATGAAAACTTGATCGCATTACTAATTAAATTGGTTAAAGCTTGCAATATATAGTCAGCATCAGCCCATACTGAGATTTCCTGTGGTTGTTTAACTAAAGTTACTTCGTGCTGCTGTGCCATTGCTTGCATTGCTTCTGCGGCTTGAGTAATCAAGCTGGCTGCATTGCAAGCTTGTCGTTCCATGACGACTTTACCGGACTCAATCCTTTGGAGATCAAGCACGTTATTGACTAAGCGCACCAGCCGTTCTGTGCTTTCATCGGCAATAGACAGCATTTGTTGTCCTTCGCTGGAAAGATTGCCCAATCTTCCTGTCGCCAATATTTTCAAAGCACTGTGTAACGATGTGAGAGGAGTTCGCAGTTCATGACTAATCACAGAAATGAATTCGTCTTTCATCCGTTCAATGGCTTTGCGATCGCTAATATCGCTACTCAAGGCAAAAAATCCCTTTACTGTTTTCTGCCCATCTAGATGTGGGATATATGTCACATCAACAGATCGCAAATTTCCATTCTTCAAGACGATATCATTTTCATAGATGACAGCTTGTCCAGATAACGCTGTTTCCACATACGCCTGCATTCTTTGGTAACAATCTTCTCCCCAAACCTGGCAAAGATGACAACCATAAATTTCGCTAGGAGTCTGTCCCAACCAATCATAGTAGGCTTCATTGTTAAAACGATAACGTTGTTGCTCGTCTACATAAGCAATCAACACTGGTAAGGCATTAGTAATTAAGCGCAATTGCTCTTCACTTTGGCGTAAAGCTGCTTCTGCTTGCATCCGCACATTGATTTCCTCTTGCAATTCGGCGGTGCGAGCTGCGACAACTTCTTCTAAGCGTTCTAATAGTTGCGCTTGAGATAGAGCAATACTGATTTGATCTGCTAATTGTTGCATCAGTTCCAACTCAAAATCCACCCAATGGCGATCGCTGTTACATTGGTGTGCGATTAACAATCCCCACAGATGATTCTGAGAAGTGTTGAGACTCTGGACAATGGGAACAATCAGTTTGGCTTTGATATTGAACTGCTCGACAAATTCCACCAAACAATCTGCTAAACCAGCAGTAGGATCATGAACATTAGCGATCGCTCTGACTCTTCCTTGAGCATACAGTTGTCGATACTCCTCTGGAAAAACTTCCTGGGGAAATTCCATATCCATCAGGGAGGGATAGTCGGTTACAACCGATTCGCTTATGGTTTTACCTGTACCGTCTGGTAATACGTGATAAATTAACACGCGATCAGCTTGGAGAATCCGTTGCACTTCCGTAACGGTGGTATGAAGAATTTCCTTAAGTTGTAGCGACTGACGAATATTGAGTGTGACTTCTGAAAATAATTCCACTCGCTGTTGCTGCTGTCTCAATTCTGCCTGCATGGATTCCCGACGCTGACTAATATCTCGTAACAGCAACAGATGACAGTGGGGCAGAACATTTGGTGTTAAAGTATATTCCACCTCTCTCTGGACATGGCTAGAAGATGAGACTAATAGTTCTCCAATCAATGATTGTCCCAGTGGAAAACTTTCAGCGTTATGTCCCGCAGCGATGAAATTAGATAAGGCTTGTTTTTTGAGTTTTTTACGCGGTAAGCCTAGCAAATCGCAAGCAGCATTGTTCATCTCTACGAAACAACCTTGATCATTAATCAGTGCGATCGCCGCAGGCGGGGCGCAGCCCATCGCGTCATGGGTGTTCTGAAACAAAGTTTTAATCAGACGCTTGTAAGCTTTTCGCTGCTGCTTAGATTTTTTTGAGCTAGATTGTCGCTTTGAAGAACGTTTAGACACCTACATCTATATACAGGGGGACATTTCCATTGTTTACTTAAGCGATCAAAACTTCAAATCTTATAAAGTTAATGTTGGAAAATTTAACATTTTGTATAAGTCTGCACTAATACGCGTAAATTGGCGAAGGAATTGAGATTGGAAAAGTATTAAAAGCAGATGGGAATTTTATAACTAGCTGAGAGTCATACTTTTAATGTCTGCATTTGTTTTTTTATCAGTGGAATTAAAGAACCAGGACTTACGCATCCAGGCTGTCTGTTGAGACGGGGTGTAAGGTAGGGCTAATTCATGTTCTACAGAGAAAAATCAGACTCTTAATTTCTGCGTAGCCTACTTAGCGAAACAAAATAATCAAGGAACAAAAGTATTGGATTCCTAAATTTTCTCTGGCTACAAAGAATCAGCCCTAGGGTGTAAGGGGGTAAGGGTGTAGGGGTGTAAGGGTTTTAAATATTTACACCCCTATACCCCTATACCCTTCTCCAAACCCTTGATTTTTCGTTTTCATGCGTAAGTCCTAAGAACTATTCTTTCTAAGTGGGTGATGTAATCAATTCACTCCCCTTCTCTGCAAGATACTACGCTAACGTCGCTTCTGTTCATGATTGAGCGATCGCCGCAGGTGGGGCGCAGCCCATCGCGTTATGGTTGTTCTCATGCAAAAGATGTGAAATTCGTCAAGGATTTATATAGAATCAAGATATTTCCAGGCAATGTAGCATTAAATTAAATGTTTCCTGATTGTATCTTGCATCCCTGATTAATCCATTAAACTTTTCAACACTAAGGACAAGATTATGCCATTTGTGCTGATCCGAGGGACTTTTGAGCCGACGAGTGGGAACCCCGATGGAGATTCAGTTCGATTTCAGGCAGAGGATGATACATTGTTTAATAAGTTAGAGGGGCGAATTGAATTCAAGAGTAATGGACAAGTTCAGCTTCGCTACGAAGGCATAGATGCTCTTGAAAAAGCCGCGATTCAACCATTCTCTTCAAACGCCACCCAACAGAATCTACAATTACTTGGGGGTAATCAATCTGGGTTACCAGGGTATATCTTATCTAACCATACTGACGGCAATGGTCGTCCTGTTTGTTTTGTCTTTACTGGTGAACCACCAAATTGGAACAATACCGGAAGAGGGGATGAACTTCAAACAGACTTGCTGCGTCAAAGCATCAACTACAAATTGCTCCAAGAGGGATATGTCTACCCCATGTTTTATGAAACCCTCTATAAAGAGTTGCGGGATGAGATGGTGGCTGCAACGGAAGAAGCACGAGCTGCAAATCGTGAAATTTGGTCTGCTGATCTTTCAATGAATGGGTTTCAAGTAGACATCCCTCCCATACTCTCAGCGTTACCACCTATCTTTCCTAAGCTTTGGCGGCGTTTGGAAACGTTTTATCAACGTCCATCTAACCGCAATAAAGGAATTGATGAGTTTCTTCAATGGTTATCTAGAGGAAAAGATCGGCTGTTTACCGTTCCTGATCAACGTTGGATTAAGTTTTCCACTGCGCTGCAAGCGGATGGAAACAAGCTAAAAATGCTGTACAAACCTGAAGAAATGTTGTTTGAATCAGATGTCCGTTTAGAGCGTCTGGCTGTTAGTATCGCTACGTCTTCTATCTTTGTATAAGCATCTTTGATCACAAACCACTGGTAGAACACTAGGGGCAAATTTTTTAGTGCGCAGCTATGGAAACTGCTGTTTAACCACGCTGTAAATTAAGCGGGGACGATAACCGTAGCTAGGCGGCTAAAAAACTATTGGTTTATCATTACCCTGACACTACAAGCTAACAAGTTGACAACTTCAATACATACAGATCATCTAAGAGTGATTGGATGCTTTAGGCTATCTATGGTAAATGATTGAAAGTGTCAGCCAGAACTGAGTACAAAGGAGTGATGAACCGATGATTCCCCGTAAACGTCTTGACATTACTTGGGCAGATATGCTGTCAGGAATGGGATATTGTCTGCGATCGCATGACCGTAGCACAGTTGAGCAGAGACTTGAGCGTTTATGGTCTGAAAATGGGTTCATCCTTCCCTGTCTGTCTGTGCGTAGTGGCTTCGATGCACTCCTGCAAGCACTTAAGTTCGAGCCAGAAACTGAAATTTTAGTTTCGGCAATCACCATTCGTGGGATGACGAGTATTATTGAGGCTCATAATCTTGTTCCCGTTCCAGTTGATATAGATTGCACCCAACTGGCTGTGCGTCCTGAGTCGATGGCTAAAGCAGTCACTTCACGCACAAAAGCGATTTTGGTAGCTCACTTGTTTGGTAGCCGTATGCCAATGGAAGCAATTGTGCATTTTGCTCAAGCGCATAACCTCCTCGTCATTGAAGATTGCGCCCAAGCTTATGCAGGTCATGAGTATCGCGGACATCCTCAGAGCGATGTGGTTTTGTTTAGCTTTGGGCCTATCAAGACGGCAACAGCACTGGCTGGAGGCATTCTACAGTTTCGAGAGGCTTCACTCTGTACAGCGACCCGCTTATGTCAGGAGCAGTGGCCTGTTCAAAGTCGCCTGCACTTTTTGGCACGCATTTTGAAGTATTCTCTACTCATAATGCTGTCTTACCCTAGGACTTATAGTATTTTTATTGGTGTATGTTCGGCACTCAAGCTGAATCATGATCGCATTATTAGTCAAAGCGTCCGAGGATTTTCCGGCGACAACTTCTTGAAACAGATTCGCCAAAGACCGTCCTCTGCTCTTTTATCTCTTGTGGAACGCCGCATCAGACGATTCAACCCCGATAGAATTGTTGAACGTGTGAAGCTAGCAGAACAGTTAATCAAACTGACACCTTCTTTAAAGCGACCGGGTATTCAAGCATCCCATCACACTCACTGGGTTTTTCCAATTTTATGTGACTGTCCAGAACAGTTGATGCAATATTTATGGACTCAGGGTTTTGATGCAACCCAAGGAGGATCGAGTCTATCCGTCATCGAGCCGCCAGCGCATCGTCCTGAAATGAATCCTGTAGAAGCTAAACAGTTTTTTGAGCAGTTACTTTATCTTCCCATCTACATCGGGATATCATCGCAGGATATTGAACGATTGGCTTGTGCGTTGAATGAATGTGATCTTGTCAAGCGTGTTTGATGAAATTGCTTTTCAGTCACCGTTAAGGTTAGGCATGATCAATTAACGTAAAAGCCTGTATATAAATAATATGTATCCATACCATGCTTTCACATAGAGGCGGTCAAGATGCGGGAATTGACATATTATGTGGCTTGTAGCGTAGATGGATTTATTGCTCACAACGACGGTTCACACGACGGCTTTTCCCTAGATAGTGAATATTTAGCAGACTTGTTTACCACTTTTCCTGAGACTTGTCCATCTCACCTTCGGGACATAATGAGTATCAACGCTGAGAATCATTGGTTTGATGTCGTTCTCATGGGACGAAAGACATATGAGGTAGGTTTGAAGAATGGGATAACAAATCCTTACTCACATATGAAACAGTATCTCTTTTCACGCACTATGCAAAAAAGTCCAGATGAGAATGTTGAACTTGTTTCAGAAAATGCTGTTGAATTAGTCACAGAGCTAAAAAGAGCAGGGGGTAAAGGCATTTGGCTCTGTGGTGGAGGGAATTTAGCTACAACGCTTTTCGCTCACAATTTAGTTGATCATCTCATCCTGAAGATAAATCCATTTTTGATGGGTTCAGGCATTCCGCTATTTTCTGGAGTGATTCAGCAAACTGCTTTAGAACTGACCAACAATAAGATTTATGAAAACGGAGTCTTGGTACTCCACTATAGAGTGATACCAATTCCAGAAAAGAATGCGACATATGTATAGGTTAGGTTTCATCCCTCAATCAAACCTATATTTGTAGCGATAATTTTTCAAATTGGTATTACTAACAATAACTCTCTTGCTTCCACAGACTCAAAAGCTTGCCATCATGCTTTCGTTTCCTTGTCCACTAAAAACTGTTTGTCAGTAGCGATCGCCAAATAAATATAGAATGAAACCTGCAACCTTTGAGCAACAAATGTAACTACTTTGAATAACAAAATATTAGGGCGGATGCTGCTCGCTCATAACTTTGATGTTTCTAGTGAAATCGTACCAGCCCTCAGTCGAGAAGAATTTGCGGAAGTGTTTCAAGCGGGATTGAGTGCCTATGAACACCTGCAATGTAGATTAGTGAATCATCCTCACTGGACTGTGGAAATTCTATTCCCTACCAACGAATTTTCACCACAGCAAGTTGGAAATCTCTGCGCTCAAGCTCTAGCAGAAAAACGGCGGACTACGGTGGGGCGTAGCCCATCGCAGCAAATAAGCACGGATACTTTCCCAGAAATTCTAATTTTAGGCGGTATCAAAACTACTCCTCCCACCAGCGATTCTCCTGATGCTCTCCAACCAGGAAACTGGGGGGTAGATGTGGTAGAGACTCGCTCTGGTGAAGCATTTTTGCAAGCGATCGCCTGGGATGCTACCATCGCCCAAAAACCAGCCGATAGTATTTTCAAGGTTGAACTCAAGGTAAATTGACCACTAGGGTAATGAAGTCGAAATAGACTTCCGACTGCCGATTTTATTTATTTTTGACTTTTTAAAATGGCTTCTCTTAACGAAAATCTCATCCGCATGATTATCAAAGGTGACACTACTGCTGTAGAAAGCTTATTAGCTCAAGGCGCAGATGCGAATACTACCGGTGGTGTCACAGCCGTGGGAGCTAGTAATACAGCCTTGATGTGGGCAGCCACAGAAGGTTATCTCGATATTGTGGAACTATTATTAACACATCATGCGGATGTGAATGCCAAAAATCCCGCAGGCTACACGCCGTTAATGTTTGCAGCAGAAGGCGATCGCCGACATATTGTTTCATTGTTGCTGGATCATGGTGCTAGTATCAGCGATCGCAATTCCTACGGTGAAACCGTGCTGATGACAATGGCGCGGCGCGGTCAAACGGATATTGTGCAACGCTTAGTCGAGATGGGTTCTGAGGTGAATGCCACCAATAAAATTGGTGATACAGCCTTGTACTTAGCAACAGATAATGGGCATACGTACACTGTCAAGGCATTGATTGAACTAGGTGCAACAGTGAATACAGCTAATCTTGGTGGTTGGACTCCTCTGATGATGGCAGCTGCAAAAGGCGATTTGGAAACGATGATACTGTTGTTAGCAAATGGTGCAGACTTCCGTCCTCAGAATCGCTGGGGTGCAACAGCGTTGAGTGAAGCTCGTAATTCCTTCCGTTCTGCTCAAGCGGTAGATTTGTTAATCCAAGCCGGGGCGACGGAGTGAAGAGGCAGTGAAAATATGTTGATTATCTTGGCTCTGGTGCTTTGAATAATTGAATTTTGTGAATTCCGTGAAATAATTTTGGATTTTGAATTAATTCCAGAGTGGGATAATTATGGATACTCATCGCCTCACTGAATTAGAATCGTTGCTTAGGTTTGGTGCGCTTGACCAACGTAAAGCGGCTTTGGATGAATTGGCTCAATGTCCTGCTGATTTAGCCCTACCTATTTTGCAAAGATTGGCAGTTGATCAAGATTTTCTCTGTCGCCGCTTGGCGGTGATGGGCTTAGGCAATCATCGCACGGCTACATCCCTACAAATTCTCAAAGACCTGCTCCAGCGAGAGTCTGATGATAATGTGCTGGCAGAAATCGCCAATTCACTGTTTGAATTTGGTGATGAATCTGTGCCATTACTCCAACAGTTGTTTGAGCGCGATCGCAATTGGCTGACTCGGCAGACCATTCTCTCAATTCTCATGGAAGCGAATCAGGATGATGTCCTGCTAGCAGTAATTCGCCAAGCATTACAAGACGAGACACAAACAGTCAAAGAAACCGGTATTTTAGCATTGGGTAGTTTGCTGAAAGGGAATTTGCAGCAACAAGCCCTAGACTTGCTCAGTGAATTAGCACAAGCCAACGATTGGCGCGATCGCTGGCGTTCTGCCACGGCTCTAAGTCTGTCATCAGACCCCAGAGCCAAACTGCTGCTAGCCAAACTCCAACAGGACGAGAATCATTACGTCGTCGCAGCTGCCTTGGAAGGGAGTTTGCCCAAGGAAGAGACTGGGGATTAAGGACTAGGGATTGGGATGACGCTTTGGTGAGCAGGGGAGGCAGAGGTTTAGAGGGGTAAAAATGCAATATTCTGACTTGAAAAAGGGGTGTAGGGGTGTAGGGGCGTAAGGGTATAGGGGTGTAAGGGAAAGACTTTTTCATGTTTTCTTATGTACGCAGTTCATGACGGCTCTTTAGTCCATGCCTCATGCCCAGTCCCCACTGATCAGAATCGTTTGTGCAAAATAAGTGCAAAATCATCCAACTATATCAAGATTTACAAATCTTGACGCTCATCTTTGCTCCCTCATAAGAAAATTGATCATAACAAAGCGTATGAAACGCCTAAAAAGCTTGAGCATCCTGGGAATCAGAATTGCCATTCTCACAGAATACGGCAGTTTGGATTCAAGCAAATCAATCCATTGATCTGATTTGTCTGGATGAACAATCTGAAATTGCTTTACATTTTGAAACAATTTTCTGAAAAACTTTCGCTAACAGGAGATACAATTAATGCCATTTGGACCAGCTTCTCGTCTGGGAGTCAGCCTGTTTGATGAAACCCCTCCCGTTGAGTGGGTGTCTGGTAACTCACTAGAAGAAGCAGAAACAATCATTCGGGCAGTCTATAGGCAAGTATTAGGTAATGCCTATGTCATGGAAAGCGAACGGCTCGCTGTACCAGAATCCCAGTTTAAAGCGGGTGACTTGAGCGTTCGTGAGTTTGTCCGAGCAGTGGCTAAATCAGAACTCTATCGTTCTCGCTTTTTCACCAGCTGTGCGCGCTACCGAGCGATCGAACTCAACTTCCGCCACCTGTTGGGTCGTGCGCCACTGGATTTAGAAGAAATGCGGGGACATAGCACCATTCTCGATACCCAAGGATTTGAAGCTGAGATTGATTCCTATCTCGACAGCGACGAGTATCAATCTACCTTTGGGGAAAATATCGTTCCCTACATCCGGGGTTACAAAACAGAAGCCTGCACTAGCATGGTGCAGTTTACTCACACCTTCCAATTGGTACGGGGTGCGGCTAGCAGCAGCTTGAAGGGAGACTTGGCTGGCAAGAGTCCCAAACTCAACGCCCTAGTCATCCAGTCCACACCAACCTCAGTGATTTCTCCTGCTGGCGATGGAGCGACCTTCCGCACACCACCAGTAGCTTCTCGTAGTCGCCACGGTGTTGATGCTAGTGCAGGTGGTAAAGTTTACCGCATTGAAGTTACAGGTTATCGCGCCAAAACCTTCAACAACATCTCCAAGTTCCGCCGCTCCAACCAAGTATTTCTCGTGCCATACGATAAGCTCTCTCAAGAGTATCAGAGAATTCACCAACAGGGGGGTGTGATTGCCAGTATTACTGCTGTATAAATTGGCTGCAAACTTATAAAAATTGAGGAGATAGATTGCTATGGCATCCCAGACAATCCTGGAACTGTGGCCTAGTGGTAGTTTAGAAGAAATTCAAACTATCATCCGTGCAGTTTATAAACAAGTATTAGGCAATCCTCACATCATGGAGAGTGAGCGGTTGGTGACAGCAGAATCACAATTGTGCGATCGCTCCATCACCGTGCGAGAATTTGTCCGCGCTGTTGCCAAATCTGAGTTCTATCGTACCCGCTACTTCGAGTCCTGCGCTCCCTATCGGTTTGTAGAACTCAACTTCCTGCACTTACTTGGTCGCGCACCCCAGGATCAAAGAGAAGTTTCCGAACATATTGTTCGCACTGTAGCTGAAGGCTACGATGCTGAAATTGACTCTTACATTGATAGCAGCGAATATCAAGCCGCCTTTGGCGAAAACGTAGTACCCTACTATCGCGGCAAAAACAGCGAAGCAAATAGCAAGCAGGTTGGCTACAACCGTATATTTGCTCTTGATCGCGGCCCTGCTCAGATTGATAGTGCAGTTAAATCTGCTCAATTGGTCTACGCAGTTGCTACCAACAGTGCGAACGAAATTAAAGCTTCTTCGGCCACTGTCATCGGTTCTGGCACTGAAAAACGTTTCAAAATCGTGGTCAAAGGTTCTAAATTCGACAGCCCAAGACGCATCAGTACAAATGAGTACATCGTTCCTGCGAGTAAAATGACCCCCCAAATTCAACGCATCAATCGTACTTCTGGCAAAATTGTCAGCATTACTGAAATTGCGTAAAGTTTAACAGGATGGGCATAGCCCATCCTAAAATAATGCTTTTTTAATAAAACACCAGTCCATGAAAAAGGCAAAAGTAAAAAGTGAAAAGTGAAAAATTTTTTCTTTTGCCTTTTTACTTCTTCATCCCCAATCTCTGGCAATTTTTCAAAAAAATCACAAGACAATCCTAAATTTAGGAGGCTTAATATGGCACTTTGGATAGAAGCCGAATCCCTGGAGTTACGTGCCAATGCTACTGAGGATGATCTGCAGATCATCATTCGAGCCGTGTATCGACAGGTGTTGGGTAATGCTCACATCTTCGATAATCAACGGCTCGCCAGTGCAGAGTCACAATTACGGCATGGTGATATTACCGTCAGAGAATTTGTCCGCGCTGTGGCTCAATCTGACTTATATCGTTCTCTATTTTTTGAAACCTCCTCTCCTTACCGTTTTATTGAACTGAATTTTAAGCATTTGTTGGGACGCGCTCCGCAAGATCAGGCAGAAATTGCAGAACACGTGCAGATTTATAACACACAGGGTTACGCAGCAGAAATCAACTCCTACATTGACAGTGATGAATATATCAGGAGTTTCGGTGATCATATTGCACCCTCTGCCCGTGGTAATCGTACCCAAACTGGGGTCAAAAATGTTGGCTTCAATCGCACCTTTGCCTTAATGCGGGGGTTTGCTGCTAATGATGTAGGCAAATCGGCCAAATTGATTAGTGACATTGGCAGTAACTTAGCAACCAAAATTATTACCCCTTTAGGCGGTGGTGCTGTTAGCAATACAGGGAAACGTTTCCGTGTTGCTGTCTCGAAGGCTAATTTCGGTCGTCGGGTAACTCAAAGCGTGGCGACCTTTAACGTGGAATACAACCAACTATCACAAAAAATTCAGAGCATCCAAAAAACTGGCGGCAAAATTTTGAGCATTACGGAAATAGCTTAAAGTAAAACCGCTAAAAGTTTGTAGATAGATGGTCTATTGGCAAAAATTCACTCACAAAACTACTGCTAAACATGACAATTTTTCAAAATTCAATCAAAAATACAAACTCTAAAACTAGGATTTGAATCTGACTTGCTTAATTTTGAATTTTGAATTGCTCTCACTGGTTATCAAGCCGCAATTCTTTTAGTGATTGCCTCGCTTGTCCATAGATTCAGGTTGATGATAAGTTGCTTACAACATCAAATTTAAAGGTGATTTGTATGGCAACCACAATTATTGCTCCTGGCAATTTTAGTGAATACAGTAGTTGCCGAGTCAAGATTACAGTCACAGGTGGCTGTCATCAAGGAATAATGAGGAAAGGTGCATACACAAAGACAATTCCTTATAATTGTCTTTCTCAAACAATTCAAGGTATTCATCGCCTTGGGGGAAAGATTACCCACATCACCTTATTAATTTCCCAGACTCCATTTTCCCAGATTGAGTGCGTACAGCAGCCACTATCTACAATAGTTCCCGGTGATGTTCAAGCTGCCGTACATCATCCTGAATCGAGCTTGTCATTACCCCAACCACAGGAACAGAATCATTCTGAGCCAACAAACGCAATTAAAGTTCAACCAGAATCACTACCGAGAGCGATCGCAATTTTCCAATCCGGTGATTACACCTTTATAGATGAGTGGTAATCAACAAGTCAAAAAAGGTGTACAGAATTAACCTGAAATTTCATTTCAGTTTTTTCTTCTACCTTAATTCAAACCAGGATTTTCTATTTCAGAAATCAAAATTTTTATATTCCATACCAAAACAAATAACTATAAACGGAAATTCAAAAGTTGATGGATATTCAGGAGTTTGTTGCAAATTCGATTGGGCGTTGGCGATCGCAACGCAGCGCACATCATTTAGCTTTCAGTCACTTTGAAGCTGTACAGTCTGAGATTGATATTGTGGCTCTCTCAGTCCATGATCCAGCAGTGATTGACCTATGTAAAAGCTATAATATTGACCCTCAAGCAGCAGTTTCTCCATTTCGGATGAGTTGGGAAGGTCAATCAGACTGGGACGATGGTGAAGTTAAAGGCAGTTGCGTCTTAGTTCCTATTCCTGATCCTGATGATGCTCATCGTGGTAAACTCCTGCGTGATCAAGGCTATGCGGAAACAATTGCCGCAGCTGGCGACTATTACTTAACGGCAGACGGCACATTTGTGCTGACTACTGCCTATGAACGCGCCGCCGCTGAAGAAAAAATCTGGTTTGTCAATCCCAATGTCCGTTGTCGGGTTTCACTCATCAAAACTAGTGCAGGGACAGGAGTTGTCACCGCCTCATTTTCCTCAGAAATTCGCCAAGGTGTTCAGAATTAAACTATAGCTATTCAAAATTCAAAATAACCTAGGGAACCTTGCTACAAAATTGTATTTTGTACTGTCTATTTCTGCTCATTTATGACTGAAAACGGAGAGGATTTAAGTCGTATAAATTGATTTACGAAGCATTAATTTTGAATTTTGAGTTGGGAGCGAAGCATAGTGACTTCTTCAATATCACATATCTGCGAGACTACATTGAATAATTTAGTTACCCTGGCACGTTGGATGGCGGGAGATTTCAGTAATTATCAGCAAGCATCGGAAAATCCTAAAGATTACGCCCATATCCACGTCTTTTTTCGTCCCTTACCCTTTGAGTTCTTCTCTGGAATTGGGATGTATTCCGAACAGGTTTATGACTATGACTTGTGGCGACCTTATCGTCAGGGAGTACATCGTTTAGTTGATCAAGGCGATCAAATTTACATAGAAAACTACAGTTTAAAAAACGCCATGTTTTACGCGGGAGCAGCCCGTGATTTAAACATTCTCAAAACCATTACTCCAGATTGTATTGAACGCCGATATCACTGCTCAATGGTGTTTAAACGAGAAGGCGATCGCTTTCAAGGCAGTGTCGAACCAGGCAACCGCTGCTTAATTGAAAAAAATGGCTGTCAAACTTATCTAGATAGCTATGTGGAAATCACAGAAAGCACCTGGGTAAGCCTCGATAGAGGTATGGATGTCAATACACATCAACAAGTTTGGGGATCTACATTTGGCCCATTGCGGTTTACAAAGCGGGAGAGTTTCGCTCATGAAGTCCCAAATATCTTGTGATGTATCTCTGCCAAATCTGGAATCTCTGAAAACAAATATGCTGCCCCCAGAAGCGCAGAAAAAAATGCAGTGCTGGATTCGTAGCAGGCATTTAATTTGTTCAGGTAATTTTTTCGTTTTTGAAACTGTAGATTACAGTGCCGTTGAAAGATTTTCCCAATGTGTGGAAGTCTTGGGAGGTACTGTTATATCTGTTGATCCGATTGACAAAATTTGGATGGGTGATCATCGTCAAGTGATTCTCTATCAAGCCAAAGCAAGTTTACATACACCTTGCCACAAACTAAAACAATATTGGCTGAAATACGGTAGTTTTCGCACCCGATTTGATGGGCAGGCATGAAATAATTCGTATGTGATCACAGGAAGAACATAGCGAGAATTTTGTGTCTGCTTTGTATTAGTCTCCTTGCTCAAATCAATATTTAACAACTCCCGATACAGGAATTAAATGGCATGCAAGTAATATTTAAATGACAAATTTACTCACCTTGATACCTGTAGTTATTAGACAATAAGTATCAAAGTTTCACTATTATCAAAAAACCCATGCTACAGATAGATCAATCTGCCTTGAAAGCTCGCAATATATTACTTACTATGTTTGTCGTGCTTTGTATCCTAGATGCTACGTTAGTGTTCATTGCACGGGATAGATGGGCTATTGGACGTATATTACTAACAATTGTAGTCATGTACTTTGTTCTACAGGGGCGAAAATGGGCAAAGTGGCTCATGATGGGTATCTGTAGTTTTGTGATTGTCGTCCTAATAACAATGGTTATTGCATTGAGATCAAAGCTCTCCACTGTCCTCATTCTAGGGAGTTTAATTATGTCCGCTCTCAGTACCATCATTCTTATCTATATGGCGAGTAGCAAAGATTTAAATTCTTACTTCTCTTGGAAAAGGCAAAATTATTCTCAATGAGCAGGTGAAGAATTACAGAGTTTAATTTCATAGAGGTCAGAAACTGCGTCTTAGTTTACGCGGTTTCTGACCTCTACTTATTTTGATTGAGGCGATAACCTATGCTGTGAACCGTCTCAATCAGCTCCTCTGCTGCTCCCGCAGCTTTCAGTTTTTGCCTGAGACCCCGAATATGAACCTTGACCGTATGTTCTTCTGGAGGAGATTCTAACGCCCAGATATGTTCAATAATCACACGACGACTGAGAACGCGGCGACCATTCCGTAACAGCAGTTCTAAGATACCGTACTCTTTGGGTGTCAGATGGATGGGAGTTGACCCATAGCTGACCTCATAAGTGCTGGGATTGAGACGTAACTCGCCCCATTCTAAAATCGGTGGTGATGTCATACACCCACGACGCAGTAAGGCACGAATGCGAGCAAATAGTTTTTGTAAATCAACTGGTTTAACTACGTAGTCATCTGCACCCACATCTAAGCCATTAATTTCATCATTGATTGTGTCGCAGGCCGTGAGCATCAGGATAGGCCAATGATAACCGTGCGATCGCAAACGATGACAAAGGCTAATTCCATCTAATTCCGGCAACATCACATCTAATAACAGCAAATCATAATTTAGGGCTTTCACTTGATGCCAGGCAGCTTCTCCATCATGCACAACATCAACCACATAAAGCTGGTCGTTCAGAGCTTCTGCTAAGGTTTCTGCAAGGCTTACATCATCTTCAACTAGGAGAATCCTCATAGAATATCGGGATTAGGTTGGGAAACTCTGCGTCTTTAGACCTGAAAGGAAAAACCAACAGAGACTTTTATCAGCTTAATTTTTAAAGGCAGTGGGCATAGCTCACCCCTGACAATTTTACGAGAATTTTTACACTGAATTGGGGTATGGGGCATTGGGCATTGGAAATAGTTTTGTTGACAAAAGAAACATTCCTCTTCCTTGTCACCCTTCTCTACGAGAGGCTGCGCCAACGGGTGACGCTTCTGCGTCGCTAACGTCGGTCGCACCCCTCCGGGAAGGCTTACGCCAACATGGGGGAAAGCACGGCAGTTTCTTTAAGTCGGCGAAGCCGACGACACGTGCTGCAAGTCGGCAAAGCCGCCCAACGCAGTGTCTTCCCAACAGACTGCCTCCCCTACGTACCCGTCGCCGACTCACCTATATTCTTCGCAGAATTTATTACACACCATATGTGCCTAAAATTTCTCAAATAAATATCACAAAATATTAAACTTTATTGATTTTGCTAATTCTTTCCGATTTCTTTACCGTTTTCTGATCAGTTTCCTTACTGGTCGTATGAGATTATCTAGGCTGAGAGGCTGTTGGGAATGAAGTTATTCCTCAGATTCACAAACAGGGTGATGTAATTGCCAGTATCACCTCGATTTAAACTAGTCGGTCTAGTTTTTGAGTTTACGTGATACCAAGTTGAGTTGTGCGATCGCATTACAGACGAATGAGATTGCTTGCTTCCACTCCGTCGCAGGAAAAAGAGCAACTTGGGATGAAAACTTATACCAAAGTTCCTTAAAGCCAATATGAGTCTAGCAACACCCCACCAGGGCGATTTGATTAAAACTCCCGTTGAAATACTGCCCTCCACCGCGGAAAAAAAGTTGCAATCTTGGATTCGCACTCGCCATGTCATTTGTTCGAGAAACTTTTTTATCTTTGAGACAGTAGATTATTCCGCTCTAGAAAGGTTTTCTGAGTGTATTACGGCATTAGGAGGAACACTCATTTCTGTAGACTCGATTGGCAAAGTTTGGATAGGTTATCATCGTCAAGTAATTTTGTATCGCGCCAAAGCCAGTTTGCACACTCCTCATCATGATTTAAGACAATATTGGCTCAAATGCGGCAGTTTTCGGACGAGATTTGATCAACAAGTTTAATGGGAAGCAGGCTACGCACTCCTCAGTAAGACCAATTGCATCTTCCCAGGTTAATGCCAACATGGAGCTTTCTCCCACAACTGCACTGTCTCACAGCAAAAGATACCTTTCTCCTACACCTCCTTGCAGGTTAGGGAAGCCGAGGAAAAAACCTATTGAAATTTAGCTGACTAGGGAGAAATTTTATGCCGATTCCTTTATTAGAGTATGCCCCCTTATCGCAAAATCATCGCGTCGCGGGATTTGAGATTCCGGGTGATGAGCAGCCAAGAATTTACACAACAGAAAATCTGCTAGCTGCCTCAGATATGGATATGTTAATCATGGCAGCTTATCGGCAGATTTTTAATGAACAACAGATGCTCGATAGCTATCGTCAGCGATTTTTAGAGTCTCAGTTACGTGCTGGTCAAATTACAGCCAGAGACTTTATTCGGGGATTGGTGATGTCCGATTCCTTTCGACGACTCATTTACGACAGTAATAATAACTATCGATTTGTAGAGATTTGCGTTCAGAGGCTTTTGGGTCGTAACGTCTATAGCGATCGCGAAAAGCTCGCTTGGTCAACAGTACTGGCAACCAAAGGACTAAAAGGCTTAATTGATGCTTTAATCAATACTGAAGAATACCTCAGCAACTTCGGCTATGATACTGTTCCTTATCAACGCCGCCGTATCTTACCTCAACACGCTCAAGGAGAACTACCATTTGCGCGCATGGCGCGTTATGGGGAAGATTATCGCAACAAGTTGCCTCTACCTCGTCGTTCTATCCGTCCTATTCCCACTGGAATTTTTGACGAATTTGAACCTTTTAACCTCTATACATTCATCCAACGTGCTGATTGGAAGACCAGCTTTAGTTTAATAGGTTTTTTCATCACACTAGCTATTCTTTTCGTGCTGTTTGCAGAAGCAAATAACTTGTTCTTGGGCTAAGGGACACAAGGTAGAAGCTGATAGTTTAGTTTTTTTCCCTACACCCTTACTCCCCACTAACAAGTCTGTTTCGTTGCTACCAAAATGGGAATCGTACTGAGTTTATTGTTGTTATTAGGCATCTACTATTTGTTGCAACGACAAATTTGGCAGCGTCGTAGGGCAGAGACTTTGCTGCGACAACAAAGCGATCGCGAACGCTTGGTAACTCAGATTGCCCAACAAATTCGCCAATCTCTGGATCTAGATCAGGTGCTAGCAACAACAGTAGAGGAAGTGCAACGCTTTCTAGCAGCTGATCGCGTCCTCATCTATCGTTTGTGGAACAATGGCACAGGTAGTGCTATTCACGAAACTGTTTTACCACCTTATCCCCAGGTTTTAGGGGAAACCTTCCCAGAAGAGGTTTTTCCTACAGAGTACCATCAAGCCTACTCCCTAGGGAAAACCCTCACCATTACCAACGTACAGCAAGTAGATATCCCGGCTTGTTTGGTAGATTTTGTGCAACGGTTTGGAGTGCAAGCAAAGTTGGTAGTCCCAATTATCCAAGAACATCGGGACAACGTTGAAGATAGTACTGCTCATGTTCCCTATCTCTGGGGATTATTGATTGCTCATCAGTGCAGTAGTCCTCGTCAGTGGGCAACTTGGGAAGTGGAATTGATGCAGCAACTAGCCACGCAAGTAGCGATCGCTATTCAACAGTCGGAACTCTACACACAACTCCAACAACTCAACACCGAACTTGAACGACGGGTACAACAACGTACAGCGGAATTAGCCAGTGCTAATACTGCTTTACGGGCAGAAATTGTTGAACGACAGCGTACTGAGTTAGCTTTGCGTCACACCAACGACACGCTACAAGCCTTGGTCAAAGCTTCTCCCCGTGCAATTGTCATGCTAGATCGAGAGGGTAAGGTGAAAATATGGAATCCGGCGGCACAGCAAATGTTTGGCTGGACGGAAGCAGAGGTACTGAATTGCCCTAATCCCATTGGTTTAGAAAACTATCCCACACTGCAAAGGAGCGTTTTGCAAGGGACGACATATTCCCGGTTAGAATTTCGCCAACAGAAAAAAGACGGTACTCCCATAGATATTATCTTTTCCGCCGCTCCCCTCCTAGATAGCGATGGACAAATCGGTGGGATTGTGGCGGTAATTGCTGACATTACGGAACAAAAACAACAAGCCGAACAAGTCAGGCTGCTGCAATCGGTGGTAGTGAATACCAATGATGCGATTTTAATTACTGAAGCAGATTCGATTGATGAACCTGGCCCTCGTATTCTTTATGTCAATGAAGCCTTCACAAGAATTACAGGCTATCAACCGGATGAAGTTTTAGGCAGAACTCCCCGCATTTTACAGGGGCCGAAAACTGATCGGGCAGAATTGGACAAAATTCGCTCGGCATTGTCAAATTGGCAACCTGTGACTGTTGAGGTGATCAACTATCGCAAGGATGGCACAGAATTTTGGAATGAATTCAGCATTGTACCTGTGGCCGATCGCCAGGGTTGGTATACTCATTGGATTGCTGTGCAGCGTGATACAACTGGACGCAAACAAGTAGAACAGGCACTACGTCAAAGTGAAGAACGTTGGCGATCGCTAATTGAAAATGCTTTAGACATTATTATGATTCTCGATCCCGATGGCACTATAGGTTACGTGAGTCCCTCGGTGGTGAAAATCCTCGGTTATCCAGTGATGGATCTGGTGGGTCAAAACGTCATGGCACTAGTTCACCCAGATGATTTGATCACGACAAGCGATCGCCTCACTGATACTAGGCAAAGTTCAGAGTTAACACGCCCCATCGAGTTTCGCTATTGCCATCATGACGGTTCTTGGCACATTTTAGAAGCCATCAGTCAGTCTTTTGCAGACAGTGCGGCTATTGTGCGGATTATGGTGAATGCTCGTGACATTACAGAACGGAAGCGGCTGGATGAAATTCGCTTGGCACTAGCAAGAGAGAAAGAACTCAATGCCTTGAAAACTCGCTTCTTTGCAATGGCATCCCATGAATTTCGGACTCCCCTCAGCACTGCCCTGGCGGCGGCGCAAGTTTTGGAAACTTGTCAAGATGAATGGGATACATCCGCCAAAAGACTGAGAAATCTGCACCGGATTCAAGATGCTGTCAAGCATATGGTACAGTTACTTGACGATATTTTAACTATCAATCGCGCCGAAGCGGGGAAACTAGCATTTAATCCCCAACCCTTAGATTTAGAAATATATTGTCGTGATTTCGTTGAAGAAATTCAGCAGAGTTTAGGTAGTCAGCACACAATCAGGTTTACCTGTCAGGGTAGATCCATACCTGTTTGTATGGATGCAAAATTATTGCGCTCTATTTTATCGAACTTGCTATCCAATGCCATTAAGTATTCCCCAGACGGAGGGATTGTGCATTTGAGGTTGGATTTTCAGATGGAGCAGATGATCCTCGCTGTTCAGGATCAAGGCATTGGGATATCCCCAGAAGATCAAAAGCAGTTGTTTGAACCTTTTCATCGGGGTAAGAATGTCCGCACTATTCCTGGTACTGGTTTGGGATTAGTAGTGGTAAAAAAATGTGTAGACTTACATCAAGGTAATATTCGTATCTTCAGCAAAGTGGGCATTGGTACGACTTGCTTTGTAACACTGCCATTGTGAGCGATCGCATTTACTGCTTTACTTTTAGTGTTAGCCACTACAAACATTTTGTAGTCTGTGTTGATACAATTCTCATTTAAAGTAGGTTTGAGTGAGCATAAATTTTCCCCATTTGGCCAGTCGATTGTACTTGCCTCTATTTTTGCATTAAACCTCTAAGCCTTTTCGGGAAAGCGTTTCACCACTCCTCAACTACTCAATTAAGATATGTAATGTTTATCAAACTAAATCGAATAATTCTTCCCCTTCTCCCTTATGATTATGATAACTTTGTAAGATTTCGTTAAGGAAAGGGAGATTTTGTATCCGTGGCACTTCCTCTTTTAGAATATTCCCCTAAGTCCCAAAACCAACGGGTAGCAAGTTTTGAAGTTCCTGGAGATGAGCAGCCCAGGACTTACTCTACAGAAAACCTACTTTCCCCAACAGATTTAGATAATCTGATTGAAGCAGCCTATCGCCAGATTTTTTTCCATGCCTTTGCTGCTGATCGTGAGCGTTTCTTAGAATCTCAGCTGCGTAGTGGTCAGATCACAGTACGTGATTTTATTCGTGGATTGTTGTTATCTAACACCTACAAGCGTAGTTTCTACGACCTCAATAGCAACTATCGTTTCGTAGAACAAACAGTACAACGTGTTCTCGGTCGTGATGTTTACGACAACCGGGAAAAACTAGCTTGGTCAATTGTCGTAGCAACAAAAGGCCTCAAAGGCTTCGTTGATGACTTACTCAACTCTGATGAGTATTTAGAAGCTTTTGGGTATGATATCGTACCTTATCAACGTCGCCGAGTCCTACCTGGACGTTCAGAAGGTGAACGGCCTTTCAATATCACATCTCCTCGTTACGATGAATACTATCGTGCTAAACTTGGCTTCCCACAATTCGTTTGGCAAACCACTGTTCGCAGCTATGTTGCTCCAGACAGACAGGCTAAAGCTGGTAGCCCATCTCTGTTCTTAGATATGGCACGGAGTATCAATCCCCAAGTTAACGCACCTCAACGTCTCTCTGTACAAAACATTGATATTGAGAGATCCGTTCCTTATCGCGGCAGATAAGATAATCTGAAAATCCACCAAATTTTAGATTTTAAATTTTGCGGAAAGTCTGATCGGAGAAAGCCTTTGATCAGACTTTTCCAGAAGGATTTTGAACTTTCAATCCAAAATCCAGAATTTAAAATCACTTATTTTTTTTAATAAAATAGAAAAAGATAACTGTTAGTAAAATCCGGCATAAATCAAGAAAACACCTAAAAAATAAGCTTTATTTCTTTTAACTTTTGCCTTTTTTGACGATTGATAAATCTCAGGCATTCAAGCACATTCATCATTATTATCGGAACTGAATCCTAGTTCCAAAAGAGCTTTGCGGATTTTCGCTTTAGAAGGACGAACCTTAGGAACAGCTAGTCCCATTTCTCTAGCAGTTTCAAATAGATCACGCATTAATATATCAAGAGAAATGTCGTCTGCATCTTCAGGAAGCGGCTGAATTCTGGCTTCGTAGGCTAATGTATAAAGTTCTAAGTGATGTTTTCCCATCACTCTAGCAAGTTTTCTTAAAGTTTCAGGTGTAGGACAAGTTCCCTTAAAGCAAGCACCTCTGAGTCGAGGTTGGGGAACACCCGACAAATCCGCCAGACGGTTCATACTGATACCTTGTTCTTCTAAGTATTGAAGAATGAATCGTCCTAAAGGGGAGCAATCTTCAGCTTTTATTTGCAACCTTGCTGGCATTTTTCGGTATCAGGAAAATCTAAATATCTACAATATAGCGGAATCAAAGGCATTACGCATAATCTTGATGGGTGATAGGTTACAGGTTAGAGGATCTGCGTCTGAGAACTTCTAACAGTGTGGTAAAAGTTGGTGGTGGCGTTGCTGTAACTGCAATCCACTCTTGGGAGATGGGATGCTGCAACTTTAATCGCCAAGCGTGGAGTGCTTGACCTGGTAAATTTACTCCTACGGAACGGCCGGAAGCATAGAGAAGATCCCCAACAATCGGATGACCAATCTTGGCACTGTGGACACGAATTTGGTGTGTGCGTCCGGTTTCAAGTTGAAAATGAATCAGTGTATAGTTACCGAGACGTTCTTGTATTTGCCAATGGGTGATTGCTGTTCTCCCACCTTGGTCTACAGGAACAACGGCCATTTTCTTGCGGTCTTGGGGATGACGACCGATGGGTAAATCTACTGTCCCACTAGTAGTTTTTGGCGCACCATAAACCACACCTAAATATTCGCGGCGTGCAGTTTTGGCTTGGAGTTGTGCTTGTAGGTGTTGATAGGCGAGATCAGTTTTAGCGATCGCGATCGCTCCTGTAGTATCTTTATCTAAGCGATGCACAATTCCGGGTCTCTGCACACCTCCAATACCAGGGAGATTTGGACAATGTGCAAGTAAAGCATTAACTAATGTCCCATCGGGATGTCCCGGTGCAGGATGAACAACTAACCCAGCAGGCTTGTTGAGAATGAGTAACTGTTCATCCTCGTAGAGAATATCTAAAGGTATGTTTTCAGCTTTTAGTTCTAATGGTTGCGCTTCTGGAATTTCTAAAGTTATGCGATCGCCTACTTTGACATTGATCTTTTTAGATGTGCAGACATTGCCATTAATTTGCACTTTGCTTTGTTCAATTAACTGCTGAATCCGAGAACGAGATAAATCTGGTAACTCTTCAGCTAGGTAACGGTCAAGACGTGCGCTATCTTCTTCAACTTGTAAAAAGAAATTGTTCACCATTGAGTTTTGATATTCCAAATTGTTTGGTATTGTCTGCCATTGGCTGTTCATCACTTTCAGGATAGATGATGCCTTTGGATGTGGAAGATGGTAACTGAGTAACCATTGCTATAAACCCAAGTTCACAAGTGACTTGGTTAATTTTAACGAATTACACTACAAAACTATGAGTGAAAAGCAAACATGAAAGTATCTTGCCCTTACACTCCTATATCCTCACTCCCTACTCCCTTTTCCAGCCTAGGGTTTACATCCCGTTTTTTTCATAAAAACTAAGTATTTTAAAACACTTGTGATTTTTAAGTATTATCGTTACGAGGCTCAATTTTAGGTTATTTCTATTTAAGTAATAAAGCGAAAAAATATATTTTTGCTACTGATGGGTTTGAGCCAATATCTCTAATTTTAGAAATTGCTGTACTGTTAGATTGGTGAAATTAACGAAAGATACAGAAAAAATAGCTGATTTTTGGGAAAATTTTTCCTGGTGATCAGTAATTATTCTGCTGTTTAATATGGGAATGCAATTGCTTTCAGGGTAAGTTGCATTTACAAAGGTTAGTGCTGAGTGGCTCATACAAATTAGCAAATTGTGAGCCGCAAACAAACGTGCTGACTAAAATTTTACTTGCTCTGTCAATTAAGCGATCGCAGTTATAAAAAGATACCTTAAAAATCCGGCAAAATTTGTTGCTACTTCATATTTATATAATATTAAATTTTTTTCGCTGAGTGCCACACATGAAAACACTGCCTATTAGTAGATACAGATTTTTCCAGAAAATCCAACCGCTATCACTTTTAAAAAAAATCACTGGTAAGACTGTAACTGGCTGTTTACAGGTGTTCAGCACTTCTGGTGCTTGGTCAATCTATGTAGATGAGGGTAGACTGATTTATGCTTGTTACTCAGAAAGAATGTTTGAACCACTTTACAGACATTTACAGAGTTTGAGTCAGGAAATTAGCACCTTACCTAAAGAAATTAATGATCAGCTACGAGTAATATTTGAGACGGGTATTGAAAATCAATCGATACCAAACCCGGACTATCTGGCGATTTGTTGGTTAGTCAATCAAAAATACATCAGTCCTTCACAAGCCGCCATGCTTATAGAACATTTGGCGTTGGAAGTTTTACAGACATTTCTAATTTTAGAAGAAGGTAGTTATGAGTTTATTCCAGAAAGTTTTTTAGATGACTTGCCTAAGTTCTGTTACTTAAATTTGCGCTTACTGGTGGAACAATGTCAACAACGCGGACACGTTTACGACGGATTGCATAGAGAAACAGATGTTTCTGAAACATCTCCATATAAAAATAATATGCAATCAACACTCAATAGTAGGTCAAATTATCATAGCTATACCAAACCAAGACCTGAACCACGATTACCAAAAATCGATTCTAAACGCTACCCATCTCAGTCTTTAAATCTTAATAATACCTACCAGTCAAGTTCATCCAATGATACCGAGAGAAAAATCTATAAAATATTTTGTATTGATGATAATTTAAATGTATTAAATAGTATAAAGATTTTTTTAGATGAGCAAATATTTTCCATGATTGGAGCAACAGATCCCTTAAAAGCTTTAATGGAAATATTGCATACAAAACCAGACATAATTTTATTAGATGTTGATCTGCCTAATTTAGATGGTTATGAACTATGTTCTTTATTACGTAAACATGCTTATTTTAAAAATACACCTGTGATTATGATGACTGCAAAAGCAAGGCTAATTGATAAAGCTAGAGCTAAAATAGTGGGATCATCAGGATATTTAATTAAACCGTTTGCTCACAGTGATTTACTCAAAGTTATTTTTAAACACATTGTTTAATGATTATTGACTAAATCAAATGCCTGATGTAAACCTATCATGATGGAGAATCAGGATTGAGTATTATTTGTGTGGGAAAAGTTTTAATTATTCAAGACTCTCTGAGTGAATTAGATTCCATCAGTAATTATTTAGAAGATCAGGGATATGAAATTATTAAAACTCATAGAGCTAAAGCTGGCTTAGAAATTGCTTTAGAAGTGAGGCCTACGGCAATTATCACTGATGTAGTGATGCCAGGAAGAAGCGGATTTGAGTTATGTCGCTTTTTTAAAAGTCATTATATTTATCAAAATATTCCGATTGTAGTTTGTAGTGCGTATAATCAAGAAATTTACCGGATGTGGGCTAGAAAGCAAGGTGCTGATGCTTACTTTACTAGACCATTTGTAGTCGAGGATTTGTTGAATGCGATTCAGGCTTAAAGCACGCAGAGGCAAGAAAGGGGAATATCACCCCCATACATCAGTAAGACGACTCCATTCATTCCAAGAACCGTCATAGTTGCGAACATTTGGATAGCCGAGTAAATACTTTAAGACAAACCAAGTATACCCAGAACGTCCGCCAATAGCGCAGTAGGGAAATATTTCCTGATCCGCAGTAATACCTTTACTCTCGTAAAGAGTCTTCAATTCGTTGGCTGATTTGAAAGTGCCATCCTCGTTTAAGGTCAGGATATGCTCAATGTTAACTGCGCCGGGAATATGTCCAGCCCGTTCATTTTTTTTGGGGGGTTGATTAAAAAACCACTCACCACCGTATTCTTGAGGTGTGCGAACATCTAATAAGATGCGATCGCTTCTACTAATGGATGCTTGAACTTCTGGATGTAACACTCTCAATTCAGAATTAAGAGCTTGAGCTTGATATGGAACTGGTGAAAATGTTGATAAATCTGAAGCCAGTGGGCGACTTTCTGATTGCCATTTCTGATATCCACCATTGAGGACTTTGACATGAGCATGTCCGAATAATTTTAATAGCCAAAAAATCCAACCTCCTGTTCCTGGATAACTACCATAGGCAATCACTGTTGTCTCGTTGGTAATACCTGATCGCGACATCAGTTTGGCAAAGGCGATCGCATCTAAATTCATGCTCAAATCTGGCAATAATATGTCTGTAAAAATATTCCAAAATACAGCCCCAGGAATGTGAGCATTTTTGTATGGTTCTGGACTTGTATCAACTTCAATGATGCGAAGATTTGGATCATTGAGATGATTGGCTAACCAATCAGTATCTACTACAACTTCAGGGTAAGCATACTGGGACATGATTTTTCTCAAAATGTTAAAGTTTTCTTGGACAGTTAATTTATGAGCAATTTCCCGTCCACAGCTAAAATAAGGCTCATCTCTTGACCAAGCCTAGTCCTCGATCGAGTACACTTTGCGAATCATGGCGAACTTACAATCCGTATTTCAAACCATCATCCACGCAAGAAATGAACAGGAGTTAAAATCCCTGATTTTTCCTGAATTGAGTGATTATTTTGCCGCCAAACGGTCAGGATTATTTTTTCTAGAGCAACTTCCTTTGCTGGATAGTAGGTTGCAAAGGGTGATGCAGTTTGCTTTATCTACTAAACGTAATCCTGTTGTGCGCTACTTAGTAGAACGGCATACCCCTGTTCACGAAGCTTTAGTGATTTCACCGAAAGCATGGCAGTTGATTTGTCCACGGGCAGATCATTGGCACGTTATGGTAGGGCCAATTGTGAATCAAGGTCAATTAGTGGGTGTGATTGCTTTTACGCGTGCGATTGGGATGCCGGCATTTGATACACAGAATTTGCTGGATGTGAGTGCGCTATGTCTGCATTTATCGGCTTGGGTGGCGACAGTGCGATCGCAAAATTTAGCCAAAGGTAAATTACTACACCAAGATTTCTCAAAAAATCACTTAACACCCCGTGAGATGGAAATTGCTCAATTAGTTGCTCAGGGCCGGACAAATGCCCAAATTGGGGCTGAACTGTGGATTACTGAAAATTCAGTGAAACAAGCTTTAAAACGAATGTTCCGTAAACTGGAAGTTTCGTCTCGTGCTGAGATGGTAGCTCACTTGTCTGTCGGTATTCAACGCTCTTATTCTTCTAGCTTTGGGGGTTATGCTGGTCTACTAATCCCAAATCCTGAATCAGAATTTCCTCAGATCCCAAGGTAATGTTTAGTGCTGCTTCTACCATAGTCAAACCTCTTAAACTGAAATTTTACTTAATCACGATATCCGAAAGATAAGTATGCGACGTTTCAGCTTACCTTATAAGGTGTGCAACCGCTATATAGTACTGTAAATATCAAGGTATCATGACATTTGTTAGTTCATTTGAACTATAAAAGTTTCACATGAGCCTCTAAGTAAATAGTTGTTTCTTAGATTGGGATAGTTGCGAGTCAATCCCAAATTTTGTGTTAGTCATCAAACAGGACGACAACTAGATAAAATACTGTGCATATTTACTACTGAGCCAATAACAGCGATCGCAGGCGCGTCAAATCCAGTTTTTTCTACCAGTTCTACAATATTTCTCAACTCACCAATTAACTCTTCTTGTTCAGGACGTGTTCCCCAACGCACTAAAGCAATTGGTGTCTCTGAACTCAATCCCGCCTGAGTTAACTCTTCTACAATGTAAGACAGATTGTGAATCCCCATGTAAATAACAATTGTCTCTGAACCGTGAGCGATCGCTTGCCAATCTACTTTCGGTCTATACTTACCCGCGGCTTCGTGACCAGTAACAAAAGTGACTGAGGAGCTATATAATCTATGAGTCAAAGGTATACCTGCATAGGCTGGGGCAGCAATACCCGATGTAATTCCCGGCACCACTTCAACCGGCACACCTGCGGCTACTAAATCAGCCATTTCTTCACCACCACGGCCAAAAATAAAGGGATCGCCACCTTTTAGCCTGACAACAATGGTGTGTTCCTGTGCTTTTTCGATTAGTGTTTGGGTAGTTTCGTCTTGTAAAAGTGAATGTCTTCCCCGCCTCTTACCAGCGTTGATTTGCTCGGCTTGGGGATTAATCATCGCTAAAATTGCTGGACTAACCAAAGCATCATAAATCACGACATCGGCACATTCTAAAATACTCTTACCTTTAAGTGTCATGAGTCCTGGATCTCCTGGCCCCGCACCGACTAAGTAAACTTTGCCTAAACTTTTTTGAGCTTCGTTGTCTGTGCAGTTCATGCGTGAATTAAATCCCCAATCAAAATAGCTAATTCGTCACTTGCTCCTAAAGGTGCAGCTAAGTAAAAACTCACCCCAGGGAATTGTAATTTTAACTCGTCAACTGCTTGAGCGATCGCATCGGTTATGCCACCTGGGAATAGAAAATATGGCAAAATTGCAATTTCTTGCTTGCCAAAGGTGACTAACTCTTGTATCCGTGATTCTAAAGTCGGTGCTACAGACCAATAGGCAGTCACTAATCCCAAATTCGCCGCTATAGTTTCTATGGGCTGTTGTGAACCAGGACGACGGCTACCATGAGATAACAAAATTCCTGCGTCGGCTTTGATGGTAGCTAGTTGCTGTTGAAAAAACCTCTGTAAATTGGGATGACTTCCTAAATATGGTTGTAAGTCAATTGTGATATCTTCACCCACAGCCTGTTTTGCTAGTGCGACCTCCGCCGGAATATCCGTCATGACATGGACACCAGAAAGCAAAAATATCGGCATAATTTTGAGGCGACGACATCCCAGCAGCACAGCACTTTGAGCAAATTGCTTAATCTGCTCATGTAAAGGTTCAGGATTGACTTCTAAAGAGGCTGTACCTACAAACTTTTCTGGTATTTGCAATTTATTCGCCACCAGTTTTGCTAGTTGCTGCATAGCAATTTCTGGACGAGGGTCGCGGCTTCCATGAGATACCAGCAAGTAGGCAGATGACATAAATTCAAAAATTAGAACTTTTGGTGACTGTTGTTACTATCTTACAGAATATTAAGTAAAGATTTTTTCACGTAGAGGCGCAGTGAAAAGTCGGAGCGGAGGTTTCCTCTGTAGATACTTTGCGTCTTGCCGCAGGCATCTGAACTTTTCAAGACAGAGACGCAAAGAAAAAGAGTTGGTCTTCTCCGCGTTCCTCTGCGTTTACTGGCGTTGCTGATTAGTAGGATGATTTTTGTCTCACGCATACTGCTTCGCAGAACCCGCAGGGTAGGCGCAAAGACGCAAAGAATCAATAGTACAAAAGTCCCAAGTCATCCCGCATTTATGCAACGCCCGTTTACCTTTGCGCCTCTTTGCGTTCACAACTCCCTAACCTTGCCGCCACCGCGTCTATATGTCGCCACCACTGCGTCCCACCAGCCCAAGCACGCGAAGGAAAATTCCCCTCTGGGAATGACTGATAGAAAGGAAATTGCCAACTGGGGGGAGAATTAGAATTATATAGATGCCAACCAACCGTCGCACAAAATCTTACATAGTCACAGTCAACACTTTCATAGATTTGCTTCTGCACACTAAAACCAAAACGCCCTTGACTGTATTTGAGCCACAATTGGTCAATGATTTGTAGATCCTCACAGGGTAACTTAGCAATATCGCTCATAAAGAAATAACTGCCTATCGGCTTAGATAAAGCCTGACACATCACCACCCAAGTTTCTTGGTCTGCGAGTTGCCATTGGTTGATGGCGAGTAAATCCCGCAGTTTGTGGTAGTCAACTCCTACCGCAGAGTTGAGGGTAGTAACTGGCTGTTGTTTAACGGTTCGGGAGCAGGAATTAAGGGCTTGTAAAACTTCAGCCGCAGATTTGTAGCGTTGAGAGAGGGCATTTTGTAGCAATTGGTCAATAACTTCGCCGAGTTGTTTGCTGATAGTGTTCCCTGATAATAGATAATCACGCCAAACCCAGCGATCGCAACTCACATCAAACAAATCAAACGGGGAAATGTCGGTTAATAAATGGATGCAAGTCACACCTAAACTGTAAAGGTCACTCGCTGGTAGTGCTTTTCCCCTGGTTTGTTCAGGTGGCATATATTCGGGAGAGCCTATGGTAGTACCTGTTTTGAGTAAAGCTGTAGCTGTAATGTGTTTAGCAACCCCAAAATCAATTAAAACTAAGTCACCTGTAGTAGAACTGCGAATGATATTAGCTGGCTTGATGTCCCGATGAATAATTTGCTGGTCATGGATAAATTGCAGCACTGGCAATAAATCTTTGAGGAGTTGCTGGATTTGTTGTTCGTTGAAGACTCCATTTTGTTGCAATTCCTCTTGAAGAGTCATTCCAGGAATCCATTCTTCCACTAAATACAGTTGATTTCCCTGTTCAAAGTACCCCAACAGTTTTGGTATTTGTGGATGTTTTAACTCATCTAAACGCACCGCTTCCTGGCGGAATAATTTCACTGCTTGATGACAATTACGATCATACTGGGCTGGAAAATGAAATTGTTTGATGACGCACCTGGGTTGAGAGGGAAGTTGCTCATCTACAGCCAAAAATGTTATGCCAAAGCCACCCTGACCAATACGCCGCAATAGATGATAACGGTGATTGAGTGAAAGTTGTTCACCGCATTTGAGACAAACTTGAGCCTTAGCGGGGTTTTGGGAATATGAACAGCTAACATGAGGACAGAGTTTCATCACAAGCAATTTTTCTGGGCTGAGATTATGATTCCCAAATATTTTTGATCTCTTGCCCTAACTTTCCCTGTAACCTGTTCTCTTCTACCCTATTGTTGCTCGGCACTATAAGTATAAAAGTTGTTAAATGCACCTACAGTTTCAAATCTGTAAGAAGGTATCCAGTTGTTGACCTTAAATTCTGTCCGATACACACTAAAGAAAATTAAGTCTTGCCGTTCGGTTGTGAGTGAAAGGAGTTGCCGCATTTGGGGGTTAGCAGAATCTATCAGTTTGTCACAGTTAGTATTGATTAACCTCTCTATGAGTTTCGATGTTTGATTGCAGACATCTTTTTTTAGGTATGATGTTAGTTGCAGGGCTGCATAATCTTCATAAGCCGACTGATTAGGATTTGTATTTGCCATAACTACTCCCAACACAGCCGCTAGTCCAATAGAACTAACATATGCCAGAATATTCCATAACTTCATATTTGCTTGCGTTAACTCCTTAGATATCGATTAAGTTCCCAGACTTGGAATTAATAAAGTCCGTTCCTCCCAAAAATCTCTTGATCAATTTCAAAAATCAGTGCTATAATAGCAAATGTCAGATGGCGAGCGTAGCCAAGTGGTTAAGGCAGTGGTTTGTGGTACCACCATCCGTGGGTTCGAGTCCCATCGTTCGCCCTTCAAGCAACTCATGAGTACCAACCAACGAGTCTTATCTATAGTTTAGTTGGGAATAATATAGCCGATACAATATCAAAGAATAAAGAGAGTTATTTAATTAAATGGCGTTGCTGATTAATGGGATGATTTATGTTTCGCGCATACTGCTTCGCAGAACCCGCAGGGTAGGCGCAAAGACGCAAAAAATCGATAGTTTACTTTGCTAAAAAAGCTTAATTCATCCCGCATTTATGCAACACCAATTAAATTAGTTAATTAAGAAAGGCAGAAGGCAGAAGATTTATAAATTATTTCTTACTTCCATAATAATGGAAGCAGATAAATGTCAAGTCTGCTTCCAAAGATTTGTATTAAACTCACAGCCAAATTGTTAGAACAGTCCGAGTAGGAAGATAATAGTCAAACCACAGAAAGCCAGTAAGGAAATAATTAAGATATTGCCTATACTGTGGTCATTAGTTGTGATTTTCTGGGTATTTTCAGCCATAAGAATCGACCCCACTTCTATGACAATTTGTTATCAACAGTTTTACAACTGTGTTGATAGTAACTTTAATGTACCATTGACAATTGGTGATTGTGCCATTGTGTACTGGAGCGATCGCAAATCGTAATCTCAGTTTTTGAGTGTACTAAAGTGTGTCTCGCGATCTATGCACAGAAAAGTTAGCATATAATTTGTGCTTTGATCATATTGGTATCAATCCCCACGCAGAATGCAATCAGACAAGCGATCGCTATGCTTCAGTACCCCAATCTCGAACAAGCGTTAAAATATCACTTCGGTTATGATAACTTCCGTCCAGGACAACGACAAATTATTGAAGATGCGCTGCAAAATCGGGATTTATTGGTAGTGATGCCTACAGGTGGGGGAAAGTCTTTGTGCTTTCAGTTACCTGCATTAATGAAATCAGGGCTAACTGTGGTGGTGTCACCGTTAATTGCATTGATGCAAGACCAAGTAGAAGCACTGCGAAATAATAATATCTCGGCTACCTTCCTCAATAGTAGTTTGAACGCGTATCAAGTGCGATCGCGGGAAGATGCCATCCTCAACAGTAAGGTAAGATTACTCTACGTCGCCCCGGAACGCCTATTGAGTGAAAGGTTTCTACCATTTCTCGATTTAGTCAATGAGAGAATTGGCATATCTATATTTGCAATCGACGAAGCACACTGCGTTTCTGAGTGGGGACACGACTTTCGCCCCGAATATCGTCAGTTGAAATCTCTACGGAAGCGTTACTCCAATGTTCCGATGCTTGCGCTTACCGCCACCGCTACAGATCGCGTCCGGGCTGATATTATTCAACAGTTAGGCTTAAAACAGCCGAGTATTCACATTGCTAGTTTTAATCGGCAAAATCTTTATTACGAAGTCCGTGCTAAAAGTAAACAGGCTTACGCTGAGTTATTAGAACTAGTTAGAGACACTGAAGGTTCAGTGATTATTTATTGTTTAACTCGAAAAAAAGTCGAAGAACTAACCTTTAAACTGCAAAATGATAAGGTTGCTGTATTACCTTATCATGCCGGATTACCTGATGAAGAACGCAGTAGAAATCAAACACGATTTATTCGGGATGATGTGCGGGTAATGGTGGCAACTATTGCCTTCGGGATGGGAATTAATAAACCCGATGTACGGTTAGTTATTCACTTTGATATCCCCCGAAACTTGGAGAGTTACTATCAAGAATCAGGTAGGGCTGGTCGTGATGGCGAACCATCACGATGTACAATATTTTTTAGTTTTGCTGATATTAAAACTATTGAATGGAGTATTGAACAAAAAACTGATCCTCAAGAACAATTGATTGCTAGGCAACAACTCCGGCAGATGATAGATTATGCCGAGGGGACAGATTGCCGTCGTACAATTCAATTAGGTTATTTTGGTGAACGCTTTTTAGGTAATTGTAGTAACTGTGATAATTGTTGCCATCCCAAACCGTTAGAAGATTGGACAATTGAAGCCATGAAGTTTTTATCTTGTGTGGCGCGATGTAAAGAAAGATTTGGGATGCTACATATTATTGATGTTTTGCGCGGGGCAAAAAAAGAGAAGATTACACAATATGAACACGATAAACTTTCTACCTACGGTATAGGTAAAGATAGAACTGTAGATGAGTGGCGAATGTTGGGGCGATCGCTGTTACATCAAGGGTTATTAGAACAAACTGCTGATGGCTATTCTGTACTGAAATTAAATACGTTAAGTTGGGAAGTTATGCGTCGCCAACGCCAAGTTTTATTATCTGTTCCTGTAGCGCAGAAGGTGCGGTTAGTACCAGATAATCCAAAAGCAGAAGTTGCAGAAGCATTGTTACACAGATTGCGATCGCTGCGTAAACAATTAGCTGATGAACAGTCTGTACCACCTTACGTAGTCTTTCATGATTCTACGTTGAAACTGATGGCACAGGTACAGCCGAAAAACTTAGCTGAATTCGGTAAACTTTCTGGTGTAGGTAGTCACAAACTCGCCCAATATGGGGAAAAGTTCTTGTCAGAAATTCGCACGTATCATCAAGAACAAAATACAACAGCTAAATCTGCTAGTTATACACCTTCACTCAGTTTAGTTTCTGGGACTGAATTGCAGACTTTACAGTTGCATCAACAAGGCTTAAATATTGCTCAGATTGCCCAAAAGCGCAATCTGAGTCCGGCTACTATTGCTAGTCATCTGGAAAAACTGATTGAAAAAAATCAGCCTGTTGACTTGAATCAATTAGTCCCTTTGGAACATCAGCAAAAAATTTGGCAAGTTTTAGAAGTGCTGGGCGATATTCCTTTAACACCAATTAAGGAACAGTTAGGCGATAGTTATACCTTTGATGAGATTCGCCTAGTAAGGGAAAAGTGGCGGCGACAACGCAAATAATTGAAGGGGATAGAGGAGAGATAAGAGTCAAAAAATTTGAATTGAGGATTTTAGTAAAGTTTAAACTCTAGGGTGGGTTAAGGCAACGTATAACACACCCTATTGAATATTCACTAGTTTTTGGCTCAGCTGGTAGCTTTTTTTGGTGATTTGTGATTGCTAATTTTCCAGAAGCGATCGCTTGCTGCGATCAAGAAGCTATATCCACATAGCTGGGAATACTAGAAACGGTATCATTTGCCTCCATCTCCGACTGGGATGAGACAGGATTTTCAGTGTTTTCGGCTAAAACTACAGACAGTAGCTTTGGCAACACAAGACATATAACCGTATTCAGCAGAGTCAAGAGCATACTATCCATCAAACTCATAGACCTACCCCTCTTTGCAAATTTTTAGTGTAATTCTCATCTTAGTGCGAATTACAAGTTGCATCAGTAACTACACATTTTGATTTTCTTCTGATAACTATAAGCTTAGTCTATATATATTTTTGTTAAGCATTTTTTCTATCTATACTCTTGTTTAAAAAAATACCAATGTAGAGGTACAAGGGCGAAAATTAATAATGAAAAATACCTTGCAAATGCACTTCATTAAACCTCATTGACAAAGTTGGAGTTTGAAGTGATTGCAAGGTAATAAATATTAACTATTAACTAAATATTCATCGAATTGATGTTAGTAAAAATTCATGTTCAATTATGCAGAGACTACAATCGGAGAGAGTTTATCAATTCGGAGAACATTTATCACAAAAATGTGGGCTGAATTTACAAAACTGACTACCTGTTAATGTGTAAGTTGTGCAGTATGGAAAACTAGTAATTCCATTGTTACTTGGCAGTAGTTTTGCACCATTGGGTAACTTGTGAAGTCGTTTGCTTTGAGGTGGAGATAAAATCAATGATAAAAGCTTGGGTAATCCCAAACAGGCGATAACATTGATCAGCGTTAGCAAGAAAGCGTCTAGTAAATCTATAGGTAATCACCCCCATGCAATAATTAGGTGGTCGCTATTGATAGTCCCAAATTGGATTTAGCAGTCAGAATTCTCAAGTCAGACCAGTTGCCAATATCAGCAGATGATTGCACTGATGAGTTTACCAACGATACCAAATACTGATAAATCATCAGTTCTGACTTCTATGAACTGAATCCCTAGCGCATAACTATTGATTTTAATCTATATCAATCAACTCCACCATAAGTATATGTCAATCCTAATGTTAAAGTTGTGAAACTGACTACATAGTAGGTGATGTAGTTATAGAGAAACGGTATTGTAGCGTAATAGCAGAATCAATTTAGACGAAACCGATTTTGAAATTGAGGTGATATTTAATGGTTAACATCCAAGCGGGGTCTTCTCTGTTAGCTAACATTAGCAAACAAGAAAGTTTATCAATACAGCGTTTAGTAGATTACTCCAGTGTAGAGTCGCTCTCAGAAATTTGGCCATTGGCAGCCAAAGAATTTGGTCACATCGTGGCACTGCACAACCCCCACATCAAACCAGAAGTAAAAATTACCTATACTCAGCTAGCAGACAACATTCAACAATTTGCGGCAGGTTTACAAGCCTTGGGAGTGCAAACAGGCGATCGCATTTCTCTGATTGCAGACAATAGCCCGCGCTGGTTTATTGCTGATCAAGGTATCATTACTGCTGGGGCAGTGGACGCAGTGCGGAGTTCCCAAGCAGAACGAGAAGAACTTTTATTTATAGTGGGCAATAGTGGTAGTACGGCGTTAGTAGTCGAAGATTTAAAAACACTCCAGAAACTGCGAGAACGCCTCAACGACTTACCAATCCAGTTCATCATCTTACTTTCTGATGAAGCACCACCTGCCGAGGAGACTATCAAAATCCTCAACTATAACCAATTACTAGACCTGGGTAGTAACCATACTTTAGTTAGAGTCAAACAGACTGCCGACAACCTTGCTACTTTAATTTACACCTCCGGGACTACAGGGAAACCCAAAGGTGTCATGTTATCTCATGGGAACTTGCTGCACCAAGTCAAAACCCTAGGGACAGTAGTACAACCCCAACCAGGAAATATAGTGTTGAGTATTCTTCCCACTTGGCACAGCTACGAACGTAGTGGTGAATATTTCTTACTTTCTCAAGGTTGTACACAGGTTTACACGAATATACGTTCTGTTAAAAAAGATTTAAAAGACTTCAAACCTCATTACATGATCGCTGTTCCTAGATTGTGGGAATCCATTCATGAAGGTGTGCAGAAGCAGTTCCGCGAACAACCAGCCAAAAAGCAACGTCTGATTTACTTTTTACTGGGTGTGAGTGAGAGATATATTAAAGCCAAGAGAATAGCCGCAGGCTTAAGTTTAGATCATCTCCATGCGTCACCAGTGCAGAAATTAGCCGCTAAGGTAGTCGCAACTGCTTTGTCTCCTATCCACAAACTAGGAGAGAAACAAGTTTACGCCAAAGTCCGGGAAGCTACTGGAGGACGTTTCAAGCACATAATTAGCGGTGGTGGTGCATTACCCCGACATATAGATACATTTTTTGAAATTGTCGGTGTAGAAATTTTACAAGGTTACGGTTTAACAGAAACTTCTCCTGTAACTAATGCCCGTCGTCCTTGGCACAATTTGCGCGGTTCATCCGGACAACCAATAGCGGGTACAGAAGTGAAAATTGTAGACCCAGAAACTCGCAGACCTTTACCAAACGGCCAACGAGGTTTGGTGTTGTTGCGAGGCCCACAAATCATGCAAGGTTATTACCAAAATCCCGAAGCCACAGCCAAAGTCATTGATGCTGAGGGTTGGTTTGATAGCGGTGACTTAGGCTGGGTAACGCCATATAATGACCTAGTGCTGACGGGTAGGGCTAAAGATACAATTGTCTTGACCAATGGGGAAAATATCGAGCCGCAACCCATCGAGGACGCTTGCTTGCGATCGCCCTACATCGACCAAATTATGCTAGTTGGACAAGACCAACGTTGTATCGGTGCTTTGATCGTCCCCAACATAGAAGCCTTGGAAAAATGGGCTGAGGGTCAAAATCTCACTTTAGTCACAGAGGAAAATAATTTAACCTCTTCATCAAGTGAAACCATTACCCTGGAGAGTAAAATGATCCAGGATTTATTCCGGCAAGAATTGAATCGGGAAGTGCAGAACCGTCCGGGTTATCGTCCAGATGACCGTATAGGGCCATTTAAACTGATTCAAGAGCAATTTTCTATGGAAAACGGCTTATTGACACAAACGCTAAAAATCCGGCGGCACGTTGTCATGGAACGCTACCAAGCTATAATTGCCGCCATGTTTGCCTAATAATTCCACATTGCAAACTATAGAGTGAACGTGAAACTTTTATGACAGATGTCTCCAATCCTAATTTGCTTCTAAAGCGCGTCGTTAACGTCAAAGTCATCGTTACCCCCCTCTGGAAAGAGGAAGTGCAACAACAACTGCAAGCCCAGATCAACCAACTTGATCAGCAATTGCAACAGTTGGACGTTGAAGGGCAAAGAGCGATCTCCGCTATTCAAAAACAAAGCCTCCAGCCACCAGGCCCCCAAACCCTCCAACAAATCGATAACATCCAACTACAAGTTAATCAAAAGAAAAGCGAATTCTTAGAACAGAAAAACCAAATGCTGCAAAATCTTCAGCAGGTACAATTGCTGGAGTTGGATCAAGAAGTCAATCAATTTCAAATGGAAGGTTTCTTCCGTGTCGAACGGGGCGATAACTTAATTAGCAAAATGCAAGTTGAAATCGTTCTCCGGGATGGAGTTGTTGAAGACATTCGTGGCGATGTCTAAAAGAGATAGGGGACAGGGGATAGGGAAAACTTGTTTACCTGTACATTTCCTCTATTGATCAACCTAGTTTGTGGGAATTCTTAATTTTGTACTAAGGATTCCCTAGACTGTTTATGACAGTTATCAGACCCACCCTTCGCTTGATTGGTGGGAGTTTTTAATTTGGGACTGGGGATTTGGGATTGTGAATTGCCCTTTGGGGTAGGGTTTGTAGTTGAGCATTGAACTTGAGAACCTACCCAAACAATTCGCCAAATCGGGGGCGAATTTGATAGGAGCGATCGCCCGAAGCTATTCATCTCTAATCTATATTTCACCACCTCAGATGCAGCACCCTGCGAGGTTGTTTGAATCACCATTACTAACGCCTGATGCGGCTGTGGATATGCAACCTCTATTTGGCGATCGCTTCTTGTGGGTTTGACATCATCCAAAAAATTTACAGCTAGTGTTTTTGGATCACTCCCCTGCACAGGAGAGTTAATATTTTCCAAAGGTATATTTTTATATTCAGCGCGTTCCAAGTCTTCCACCACTTCTTGAGTTTGTTGTACAGATGACAATTGTTGCGGTGGTTGAGGAATATTGATATTTTCTACAATTGGCATTGCGGTTTGATGCTGCATCATATAGAAACCAGCAGCAGCAGTAGCAAAAACACTGAGTATTAAAATCACGAAGAATTTCAGTTTTACTGACATAAAACTAAACAGGTATTTTTCAAATCAATAGCCAAAAGCTAAAACTCTAAACTTTATGATTTTTTAACTATCTTCAGATGTTAACTTGATTTTCGACAACATAAGAGTCTGTAATAATTGGTCACAAGCAATACAAAACTATATAAAAACCTGGTGTGAATTGTGAAAAACTCATAAATTATTGAGCGATCGCCAGCACCAAAAGCGAATTAGCATGAAAGCATAGACATAAAGGTCGCCAGGATGTTCCAAGGAAGCAGGGCATAGTCCCCAGTCCCTAGTCTCCAGTCTCCGGTTTAAAATAGAAAATCTTAACGATAAAACTCTCTAGCCAAGATACAATTCGATCTGGCAAAAGCTGTTAAAGTCCATAAACCCATTGATTCTAGAACCACCATATGAGCATTCACGAAATATTCATGCCAGCCCTGAGTTCCACCATGACTGAAGGTAAAATCGTTTCCTGGGTAAAATCGCCAGGAGACAAAGTGGAAAAAGGCGAAACAGTGGTGGTTGTGGAGTCAGATAAGGCAGATATGGATGTAGAAACCTTCTATGAAGGGTATCTCGCACATATCGTAGTGCAAGCCGGTAACAGCGCGCCTGTAGGAGCGGCGATCGCTTATGTTGCTGAAACTGAAGCCGAAATTGAAGCAGCCAAATCTATGGGCAATTCCGGTGGCGCGGCAGCTGCTACCCCTACCCCTGAACCAATTCCAGCTACCATTTCAGTAGGTGCAACCAGTACAGTATCTCAAAATGGCTCTAACCACAAAGAAGGTAGACTCGTAGCATCGCCAAGGGCGCGAAAGTTAGCCAAAGAACTAAAAGTAGATTTGAACAGCCTCAAAGGTAGTGGCCCTCACGGTCGGATTGTCGCTGATGATGTTGAATCTGCTACTGGTAAAACTCCTGCACCTGCTGCTCCCACGACTCCCGCACCAAGTATTGCTCCAGTCGCAACCCCAGCACCTCGGACGGCTGCACCCGCACCCACACCTGCACCAGTAGCAGCCGTTCCCGGTCAAATTGCCCCATTCAACACTCTGCAAAATGCCGTCATTCGGAATATGGTTGCTAGCCTAGCAGTACCAGAATTCCGTGTGGGTTATACAATCACCACTGATGGATTAGACAAACTTTACAAACAAATTAAATCCAAGGGCGTAACGATGACAGCCCTGCTGGCGAAAGCGGTAGCAGTGACGTTACAAAAACACCCACTTTTAAATGCTAGTTATTCAGATCAAGGTGTTGTTTACCACTCCGACATCAATATTTCTGTAGCTGTAGCAATGGATGACGGCGGTTTAATTACACCCGTATTAAAAAATGCTGATCAAGTAGACATTTACTCACTCTCACGCAACTGGAAATCTCTTGTAGATCGCGCCAGATCTAAACAACTGCAACCAGATGAATACAACAGTGGGACTTTCACCCTGTCCAACTTAGGAATGTTTGGTGTAGATACATTCGATGCCATTTTACCCCCCGGACAAGGTTCTATTTTAGCGATCGGTGCATCTCGTCCCCAAGTTGTAGCCAGCCCAGATGGTTTATTTGCAGTCCGCCAACAAATGCAGGTCAATATCACTTGCGACCACCGCATTATTTACGGCGCACACGCAGCAGCGTTTTTACAAGATTTAGCTAAATTGATTGAAACTGACGCTCAATCTTTGACGCTTTAAGGGAACAGGTGACAGATAAACTGAGGTGTACACACAAGTCTGAACGCCTGATCCAGCATCGTTATGATCCCCCCTAACCCCCCTTGAGAAAGGGGGGAACAAGAAAACAATCAAAGTCCACGGCAGTTGCTTTAAGTCGGCAGAGCCGCCCAACGCACTGCCTCCCCTTTTTAAAGGGGATTTAGGGGGCTCAAGCCACATTTTGCACTCATCAAAAAGATGTGTGTACACAATAAGCTACAAGTTACGGAAAGAAAGACTATCACTTTTTCCCTACTCTTGACTTAGATCAAGGATTTCTCCACAAGCAAACAATACGCTGGAAGCATGAAGAGTTGAGAAAGAAACTATGTTCTGTAACCAGTGTGAACAAACTACCCGTGGCGATGTCTGTCATCAGTGGGGAGCATGTGGTAAAAGTCCTGAAGTCGATGCTTTGCAAGATTTGTTAGTGCATTGTTTGCGGGGATTATCTCAAGTCGCGCTACAAGCTAAGTCTTTGGGAATTTCCAGCCGTGATAGCGATGAGTTCACCTGTGAAATGCTCTTCTCCACGCTGACAAATGTGAACTTTGCCGCCGATGATTTTGTGGCGTTCATTAATCGCGCGATCGCTTTACGTGATAGTCTCAAGTTACAAATTCAAGCTACAGGTAACGCTGTTGTTGATTCTGCAATTGCTAATTTTCAACCTGCTAGTAACCTCCAACAACAAATTCAGCAGGGAAAAGACTTAGAATTTGAGTTTATCAGTCAATCAGCTAAAAATATAGATATTTTCTCCCTCAAGCTGACAGTATTATATGGACTCAAAGGTGTAGCTGCTTATGCCTTCCATGCTTTGGAACTTAACCAGCATGATGAAGAACTCTACAGATTTTTCCATGAAGTGTTGGCGCACCTGGACGACCAAGATAAAAGCTTACAGCATTGGTTAGATTTAGCCCTGCAAGTTGGACAAATGAACCTGAAAGCAATGGAATTACTCGATGCTGGCAATACAGAAACCTTCGGTCATCCTACCCCGACATCTGTACCTCTGGGACATATTGCAGGTAAAGCCATCCTGGTTTCTGGACACGATTTATTAGCCTTGAAAGCGATTCTTGAACAAACAGTGGGAACTGATATTAAAGTTTATACCCACGGTGAATTACTGCCAGCACATGGATATCCCAAATTAAAGCAGACTTATCCGCACCTTTACGGACATTACGGTACTGCATGGCAAAATCAAACACATGAATTTGAAAAATTTCCTGGTGCGATCGCCATGACTACTAATTGTCTCATGCCTCCCCATGAATCTTACAAACATAAGGTATTCACACTGGGGCCTGTTGGTTTTCCTGGTTTGCCAAATATCAGCATTCGTGACGTTTCGCCGATAATTGAGAAAGCTTTAGAACTACCGGGATTTGTGGATGAAAAAGACGGCGGTAATGTAACTACAGGTTTTGCGCGCAATGCCGTGTTGAGTGTCGCTGATACAGTAATTGAGGGAGTGAAGCAAGGTCAAATCAAACACTTCTTCTTGGTTGGTGGTTGTGATGGTGCAAAACCAGGACGCAATTACTACACCGATTTAGTGGAACAAATGCCGAATGATTGTATTGTTTTAACGTTAGGTTGTGGCAAGTTCCGCTTCTTTGACAAAAATCTGGGTGATATCGGCGGAATTCCGCGACTCTTGGATTTAGGTCAATGTAACGATGCTTACTCAGCGATTCAGATTGCTGTAGCTTTAGCTAATGCGTTTGGTGTCAGTGTCAATCAATTGCCATTATCTTTAGTATTGTCTTGGTATGAACAGAAAGCCATTGCGGTTCTGTTGACACTGCTGCACCTTGGTATTCAAAATATCCGCATCGGCCCCACACTGCCGGCTTTCCTTACGCCTAATGTAGTGAAGTTACTGTCAGAAACCTACAATCTCAAGCTGATTACTACCCCCGAACAAGATTTAGCAGCGTGTTTGGCATAAATCAATTAAATATTCTTCATGACAAACAATAACCCTGATTTCTGCGAGAAGTCGGGGTTCTGCGTTTTTTGGTGTTCAGAACTTGAATAGTGAAGATTGATACAAGCTAAATTATTAGTTAGCTCAATTTCTTTGCTGCGTGTCTAAGAGAATGTTTGAAAAGTCCCTAGTGATGTAGCAAATATTTTTAGATCCCCCTAAATCCCCCTTAAAAAGGGGGACTTTAATTCTGATTCCCCCCTTTTTAAGGGGGGTTAGGGGGGATCTGAATGTACTTAAAGTTACAGCCGAACACTTTTCAAACACCCTCTAAGCAGCAACTCGTCGTCAGACCTGTGTAACAACCCCCAAATGACTAACGAAGAACTGCTGCAAATTATTGCACAAGCTGCCAAAGACAATGTGACAGAATTAGACCTTTCTGGCAAAGGTTTAAAAACACTACCACCGGAAATTGGACAACTGGTCAACCTGCGATCGCTCAACCTTAGTAGTAATCAACTGAGCAGTCTGCCACCGAAAATTGTCCAACTGCTCAACCTACGATCGCTCAACCTCAACAGTAATAAACTGAGCAGTCTGCCATTAGAAATTGGACACCTGGTCAACCTGCAAACGCTCGACCTCTACAACAATCAACTGAGCAGTCTGCCACCGGAATTTGGACAACTGGTCAAACTGCAAACGCTCGACCTCAGCAGTAATCAATTGAGCAGTCTGCCACTGGAAATTGTCCAACTGGTCAACCTGCAAACGCTCGACTTCAACTACAATCAACTGAGCAGTCTGCCACCGGAATTGAGACAACTGGTCAACCTGCAAACGCTCTACCTCATCGGTAATCAACTGAGCAGTCTGCCACCGGAATTGGAACAACTGGTCAACCTACAATCGCTTGACCTCAGCTTTAATCAACTGAGCAGTCTGCCACCGGAAATTGTCCAACTGGTCAACCTGCAAACGCTCTACCTCATTGCTAATCAACTGAGCAGTCTGCCACCGGAAATTCGGCAACTAAAAAACCTGAAAAAACTTGATCTTCGTAGAAATCCAGTCCCCATTCCCCCAGAAATTTTGGGGTCGAAAGAATTGTATGAAGATCCTGGTGATGTAAATGAAATCCTTGATTTCTATTTCCGGGTACAAGACCCATCTGAAACCGAACCTTTATATGAAGCCAAATTCTTAATTGTTGGCGAAGGGGGAGCAGGTAAAACATCTTTAGCCAAGAAAATCAAAGACGAAAATTACCAACTCCAACCTAATGAAAAATCAACCGAAGGTATTGAGGTGATCCGTTGGCACTTTACCCAACCCAACGGTAAAGATTTTCGAGTGAATATCTGGGATTTTGGCGGACAGGAAATTTATCACCAAACTCATCAATTCTTTCTCAGCAAGCGTTCTCTCTATGCTTTATTAGCAGATGACCGCAGAGAAAACACAGATTTTTACTGGTGGATTAACGTTGTCAAACTCCTCAGCGATAATAGTCCAGTTCTGATCATCAAAAACGAAAAACAAGACCGTCAATGTGAAGTCAACGAACGCCAGTTGCGCGGACAATTCACCAATCTGGAAAAAATTCTGGCTACTAACTTAGAAAATAATCGCGGTTTAGCAGAAATTAAAGACGCAATTCAGCTTTACATCAGCAGACTTCCCCATGTTGGGACACCGCTACCAAAACTCTGGGTGAGAGTCAGAGCCGCATTAGAAAACTACTCCCGTAATTACATCACCCAAGAAGAATACTGCAATCTTTGCCGAGTCAATAATTTAAAAGACCGCAAAGATATGCTGCGGTTGAGCAGCTATTTACACGACCTCGGTGTTTTTCTCCACTTCCAAGATGATGCCACACTCAAACACTACGTCATACTCAAACCAGAATGGGGAACTACTGCGGTTTACAAAGTTTTAGATAATGATACTGTCAAGCAAAACCTGGGTTGTTTTACACGAGATGACCTTAAAGATATTTGGCAAGATGATGAATATGCCGAAATGCGAGATGAACTGCTGCAATTAATGATGCGGTTCAAATTGTGTTACGAAATTCCTAGTCGTCCCGGTACTTACATCACGCCGCAATTGCTTTCCATTGAACAACCTGATTATACCTGGGACGACACCAACAATTTAATACTTCGCTACACCTATGACTTCATGCCAAAAGGTATGATCACCCGTTTTATTGTGGAAACACACCCTTGGATTGAACAGCAAAAACTCGTTTGGAAAACAGGCGTTGTTCTCCACAAAGACCAAACCCGCGCCGAAGTCATAGAAAATTACAATCAACGAGAAATTAAAATCCGTGTAGCCGGAAACCGCAAAAAAGAACTCATGGCAGTTGTCACCCATGAACTAGAAAAAATCCACAATTCTTATGAACGTTTGCAATATCAAACTCTAGTTCCCTGTAACTGTGAAATGTGCGTAAATCTGCCAATTCCTCATTTTTATTCTTTGGACTCACTCAACAAACGTTTAAACGCTCGTCGCTACCAAGTTGAGTGTGACAAAAGCTATCAGATGGTAGATGTTCGCAGGTTAATTGATGATGTGATGTTCACATCCGAACGAGAATATGGGGAAGTTAATCCTCAAGTTACACGCTTACAAAAGCAACTAGAACAAGAGAGGGAACAACCTAAAATGACTAATTCATCTATATCAGAATATGAAAAAGAGATTTTTATCTCTTATGCTTGGGGTGGAGAAAGTGAAACCTATGCCAATCGCTTAGACGAAGTTTTACAAGCCAAAGGTATCACTATCATTCGAGATAAGCGAGACTTGGGTTATAAAGGTCTAATCAAAGCTTTCATGAAAAAGATTGGACGCGGTAAATGTGTAATTGCTGTGATTAGTGATAAATATTTAAAATCACCTAACTGTATGTTTGAACTGGTGCAAATTGCTAATAACGGTGAATTTTATAACCGAATTTTCCCGATTATGTTAGCAGATGCCCAAATTTATAAACCTATTGAAAGAATTAAATATATTAAACATTGGGAAGACGAAATTCAACAATTAGAAGAAGCAATCAAAAGCGTTTCTCCTGCTAATTTACAGGGATTGAGAGAAGAAATAGATCAATATACCGAAATTCGCAAGACAATCGCCGAACTTACCAACCTGCTTAAAGATATGAACACCCTCACCCCCGACATTCACAGCGAGTCAGAATTTGAGGAATTATTGCAGGCGATTAGCAAGCGTTTAGATGAGTAAAATTAGATGTCATGTAGGTTGAGTTGACGTAAAGATATCCAACACCAAAAATAAATGTTGGGTTGCGCTACGCTTCACCCAACCTACATTTCACCGTCATCTGCTATAGTTCATGCCGTTGTTGTTGACTCCACAGGTGTCACCATAGACTTAGCTACTGATGGACGGGGTTTTTTTCGGTCTGATTTGCGCGTTCCACCAGCCATCCCATATTCATCACTATTTTTGCCATAGTGAGACGCAACACCTAATAAAATATGCTCAGAATAATCATTCAAAGCACGTTCCGCTTCTAGTAAGGCATTCTGCGTTTTTTCTACTATTGCTCGTGCTTGATTATAAGCTGCTAACTTGTCTCGTAAGTCACTAACCATATTTTTGTAAGCAGTGACTGACAAGCCATTACCAAAATCTAAGTCAGAGTTAATTGTCTGCAATCTTTCAATCCGACGTTCAGCTTTAGTCAGTGCAATTGAGTCTCGTCTCCTTTGCGACATAAGATTTTCCTTTTGGTAATGTAGTGAATATAGAGAACTAATTTTTTCACACTTAGTTCTTTAGCTACCACTAGAATACGCAATCAGCAGATGTACTAGCTTGAGTAAAGCTACAGAATTTTTTAAGTATTTAGATTGAGCAGTTATAAGTAGATTTGCTGTTTAGATAAGGTATATGAGTTAAAAGAAACACCGTGTGCTAGTTGTTTTGATGCCTCTAAATCCCCTTTTTTAAGAGGGACTTTGAATCTATTCCCCCCTTTTTTAAGGGGGGTTAGGGGGGATCAAAACAATGTTTTCAAAGATTCTAGGCGGATAAACACTAGCAAATATGACTAAAAACCTCAAAACTGGTGATTTTCATTTACCTTACAATCCAAAGCTTGTAGAAAGAGCAAAAAAACTTCGCAAAAACATGACCCCAGCAGAAAAAAAGTTATGGTGTGAGTATCTGAAAGGTTTTCAATTTCGGGTTTTAAGACAACGACCAATTCATCATTTTATAGTTGATTTCTACTGTCCCAATTTACAACTAGTCATTGAAATTGATGGGAATAGCCATTTTACAGATGAAGGTCAAGATTATGATATGGAGAGAACACAGATTCTGGAAGGCTATGGTTTGAGAGTTATTAGGTTTACAAATAGTCAAGTTTTAAATCAGTTTAATAGTGTGTGTCAGCAGATACAGGATTTGATCCCCCCTAACCCCCCTTAAAAAAGGGGGGAACAAGAAACAAAATCAAAGTCCCCCTTTTTAAGGGAGATTTAGGGGGATCTAGCCACATTTTCCACCTAGTACCCAGATATATGTACACTGTAGCTTTAAGGAAATAAGAAAAAAATCAAAGTCCCCCTTTTTAAGGGGGATTTAGGGGGATCAGAGTTTCAATCACAAGCCGCACATCCCGCAAATTAGATTCACGAATTCTCAATCAGATTCACGACTCAAAAATTAAATTCACGAGTTGTAAATCAGATTTACGAGTTCTAAATCAGATTTACAACTCAAAAATTAGATTCACGAGTTCTAAATCAGATTTACGACTCAAAAATTAGATTCACGAATCGTATATTAACCTGAGTTCGGGATAAGAAATCCTCGAAACCCTTGAGTTCTCGTTGTTCGGTCTGAAGCTATGTTTTCATCTATTCTCAATAAAGCATGTTGTTGAGATTAATCTCATTTGTGAAACTTAGTGACAAAATGATTCC
>DVDT01000068.1 GCA_015296085.1 Trichormus sp. M33_DOE_039
CGGTACGAAGAACGTCTTCCATAGCATCCCGAAGACAGTGAAAGAGGACTATTTGTTGACGAATTCGACTTTTCAACCAAGACCAACATCGCTCAATGTTATTCAGGTCAGGTGAATAAGGTGGCAAGTATTTTAACTGACAACCTGCTGTTTCAATTAATTCTTGAATACGACCTCCACGATGAAATGTAGCATTGTCGGCAATCACTATTTGTCCGGGTTTTAGCGATGGGAGTAAACAACTTTCAAGCCAAGTTTCAAAGACATTACGGTTACAAGCACCTTCAACAGTAAATGGAGCAAATAACTTGCCATTACAGTAGGCGGCAATCATATTAACTCGTCCTTGTCTTTTGCCACTCTTGAGTGCATGAAATCGCTTTCCTTTTTCATTCCACCCATAGCCATAATCGTCTCTATTATCCATTCCAGATTCATCTATATAGATGATTGACTCTGGTTTATACTTGTTGATCTGTTCTCTAAATTCTTGTCGTTTAGCTTCATCTCTTTCTTGATAGCCGTAAGTTTTTTTTTGCGCGTTAACCCAATTTTTTTTAAGGCTCTTGAGATTGTGCGCTCACTAATTTCTTCTGGCCATAGTTTGGCCATCTGGGCTTGAGTTTTACCCCCATTCACTTCCACAAATTTCTGAAATTTCTCCCAGTCCGTGATTTTATGCCCATTGCCTGGTGGTTGGTTTGGTAGTGCTTGGTAATCTCCCGTGCTGGCTTTTCTTTGTAGCCATAGGTTGATTGTATTTCGACTGATTTGAAAAATTTGTGCCGCTTCAGTCTTACTCATCCCGTCTAACTCTATTGCTTGGATGACCTTCTGACGTAAGTCGTAACTGTAGGGTTTTGGCATGAGCTTTTCTTGTCTTGAATGTTTAATCGGTGTCTAGTTTTACTTTCCTCCTAGAGTATACTGTTTGTCCTAACCACCCTGGCGGTTGCTATAAATTTGCTTTTAACTCTTATAGACACTGCAATTTATAATCTAAAATCCAAAATTTGGCATTACTGAAAATAATTTGATTCCATGTGAGATTGTAAAGAAAACGCCCACAAATTCGATACACCAATTCTCATGAAAATGTGAGCGCGTTTTTAAGCTATAGTCAATTCTTTCTTGACCGGAGATTATACTTTATATTCTACGCGTGCGTGAAATCCCGCGTTTCTCGTGTTGCTAGCATGGACATCTAATTTGATATTTGTAGTCGAAAACAAATTTGTCTTAATGCTGGCTGATTGCGGTCTATTGATAGATACATTACTCCATTCTCCACCGCCTCCACCGCTAGACGATAGTTTGGCACTGAATGTATCATCGGGAGAGAAGATAGTTACTGTTAAGTTTACACTTTGTCCTGCTCCATACTTTGAGCCTTCAAAATGATAGTTGCCGTTTCCATCTAGCTGTTCATAAACGTCAAAGCCACCAGATACTAATTCGAGCTGTTCTTGTATTCCTGAACTATCTGGTAATACCCCTGCTTCTGCCGCCGCTAAATTACTCTTGATGTCCTCTCTGATTTTTTCAAAAATTAGCTCTAATACTTCGTTGAATCCAGTTTTTTCAGTAGTCATTAAACTCATTGCACTTCTCCTGGTATTTTCACTTTCGTTATAATGTTTGAATTTTGGAGTAACCAAATATTCATTCGACATTGTTACCATTAAGACAATTTACCCGGTCAATTTCTGCATTTATTAAGTTAGAGGTATTTTTTCCTTAACCCAAATCACAGAATGAAATCAGCTTTGCCAAGAAACTGCAAAATTCCACACTGATTACTTGAATCTTGCTATGAGCATCGCCAAAATTTATCTTAGTAATAAAGTTGATATGGAAAAGTTTGACTCTGGAGAACCAAACCCTCATTCTCGACAGATTTTTGACAAAGGATTGATTGCTTAGTTGATGTCCAATTCTAGATATAGACGAACTTTAAGATACTTGATACTCTTTTAACAAATTGGTCAGTGTATCAACCATCTAATATGAATCTTAAATCAGGCTAATCGAGTTTAATAACCGTAATATTACTGAAATAACCGTAATAATATTTATTTTGGAAGTATTCACAATAAATCTTGTATGCGTGATCATCCAGTGTTAGTTTTATTGTTCTTGACTAAGATGCTGATCAGTATTTAGCAAAGATGTTTTTTCTAATGCAAATTATAGTGTGTCTATTAAAGGTTAAAAAAACCATATCTGAGCTAGATCAAGAAAATTCTGAATTTATTAAAGAAATCATGACCAGGAATCAGACAAGAGAGCGATCGCTAAAATTTTGCGGTTTTTCTAAATTCTCTAGCCGCTAACCCTCACCATACTTATAGATAAATTTTTCTGTAGTGCTGCATAGATGCTCATCTAGATGCGCTAGAGTTTGTTGGGCGATCGCAGGTGGTACGCCTCCATAGTATGCTTGAGCAATACCCCCTGTAATACAGGCGATGGTGTCACTATCACCACCTAGGGAGATAGCATTGCGAATGGCATCTTCAAAATTAGTAGATTCTAGAAAGGCGATAATCGCTTGGGGGACAGAACCCAGAGAAGTTGCATCATATTGATATTTAGGTCGAATTTGGTCTAGGGTGCGTTCCAGATTGTAGCCAAAGTTTGTCTGAATGTAAGATTTAATACCCACTTGATCATAACCTGTGCGAGCCAGAAAAATGGCGGCGGCGGTGGCTTGCGCGCCTTTAATACCTTCGGGATGATTATGGGTAACTTCTGCACTGCGTTTAGCTTCTCTTAACACAGTCTCTAGGTCATTAATAGCAAAGCCGATGGGACTAACACGCATGGCTGCACCATTACCAAAGCTGTTGTATGGTTGGCGACTGTGAGATTTAGCCCAGTTACTAAAGTTACGACCATAGCCTGCATACTGATAACGACTGTAGTACCACTGAAATTGGTCAATGTACTGACTGCTGGTGGGGAATTGGTCGGTATGGAGGATGACATCGGCCACTGCTACAGTTAACACTGTGTCATCTGTGAAGCGGCACTGTCTACCAAATAAGGGGAAATCCTTACTTTTTAGGCTATTGCCTTCATAGACTGAACCAATAATGTCACCTGCGATCGCACCCAGCATAATCTTTTCATGGTGTTGTAATATTAGGCTAGTTTTTCCAGGAGAACTACAGCGTTATAGTCAGGGACACCTTCGAGCGATCGCTTGCTTTTGTCTAGTAAGACATTACCTTCTGGCCAATGTACTTGCAAGTTACCTGCCTGAATGGGCGCAGTATAAATTCGTCCTAGCAACTCACCTAATTGATTCTTGAGAATTACTTTATCACCATCTTTTAACCCTAAATTCACTGCATCTTGAGGATTTATTAACACAGCATCCCGTAAAGCACCTGTAATTGCATCTTTGCTCTCTTGCACCATGCTGTTAAACTGCTTACCCCGACGGGTGGCGACAAAAAAGTAGCCTGTTGGTAATTCTTTTTGAGTAGGTGACAAACTAGCAAAATGAGCTTTCCCATCGCCTGTAGGAAAATTCCAACCAAAACACAGATGTGAACCGCCATACTGAAATTGATCTCCGGCTTGGTGCAAATGCTGAATCCCCGCGTATTGGGGAACAATACGGGCAATTTCTTGGCGCATGGTGGCTGTATCTGCAAAAGTTAGCTTGTCAGCCAATTCTGGTTTGACGCGTCTGGCTAATTCTAAAAACACTTCCCACTCTGGACGGGCTTCGCCGATGAGTTGTCCTGGGATTTCTGGGCTGAAAATCACCCGGCGTTCGGTGTTGGTTTCGGTGACTCCCCCAGGAATTTCGTAACGAGTAGTAGCAGGTAACAGGACAACAGTATCGGCTGGTTCGACTAGCATTTGGCTAGACAACACAATATCCATGTGTACCCGCAGAGGAATTTGTTGTAATGCCGCTTCTATATAATCTGGTTCTGGTAAAACTTCTAAGAAATTTCCACCTACAGAAAATAATACATCTAATTTTCCCTGATAGGCAGCATCAATCATTTCTGGGGCAATCAAACCTTTACTTGTGGGGACTGCAAAACCCCAATGTTGACTTAATTGGCGAGCATTTTCGGTATTAATCAGTTTACCACCAGGAAATACAGTTGCATAACAACCCATCTCTGCACCACCTTGCACGCCGGAGTGTCCGCGAATAGGCATTAAACCGCAACCTTCCCGGCCGACAAAACCTTTAGTGAGGGCGAGGTTGATAATACTTCTGACGTTATCTTCACCGCATTCATGTTGAGTAATGCCCATACTCCAAACAAATACAGCTTTGTTCGCCGCACCCACCATTTGAGCAAAGGCGTACATTTCCTCACGAGATGCACCGGAAATTTTTTCTAATTCTTCCCAAGATTGTTGTGTTAATGTGGCTTGGAGTTCAGTAAAACCACTGGTGTAACTTTCAATAAATGATTGGTCAATCCAGTTATTGGCAATCATATGTTTGATTGTGCCATTTAAAAACGCCAAATCACCACCCAGGTTCACCAAAAAGAAATCTTCAGCGAATTTAGTTCCAAATAAAGCACTTTCTACAATCGAAGGAACCCAATAGCGTTCCATTCCTGGCTCGCGGTAGGTATTAATGACGACAATCTTCGTTCCAGCTTTTTTGGCGTAATGTAAGTATTTAACGGTGACAGGCTGATTGTTAGCGACATTAGAACCAATAAACACTAATAAATCAGTGCCAATCCAGTCTTTATAAGAACAGGTAGTAGCCCCTGCACCCAGGGCAGCTTTTAAACCAGCTGTACTAGGGGAATGGCAAATCCTAGCAGCGTTATCTATATTGTTAGTCCCCATTGCTCGCACAGCTTTTTGGGTAGCGTAGTAGGTTTCGTTGACTGTACCCCGGCTGGTAATGTAAAAACTGAGACGTTCAGGTGTGGTTTGACGGATGCGATCGCTAATTACATCTAAAGTAGCATCCCAACTCACACGGCGAAAACCTTTTTCTCCCCGATGTCTAATCATGGGGTAAGGTATTCTGCCCAAATCGCGCAATTCGCTGCTTTTTTGCTGGCGTAACTCTGCTACATCTGCTAATATCTGCTCTTCAAAGGCTGGCATGGTATTCATCCGCAACAACCGCAACCGCACATTGCAGACATGAATTCCATCCACAGTCCAATCTTTCATGCCGGTTGTTCCTAAAGCACAACCATCGCAAACACCTTGATTGAGAATTTTCCAAGCATAGGGCAATTGATCACGCGATAACCAAATAGCCCGGAATACTTCCCAATAGTTGTTCGGGTACTGTTCGCCAATACCAAAAGGTTTCCAACTTGCCCAATTGGATGGTGTCCAGCGTTTTTTGGGTTTGGGTAGCATGATGTTTGTAATTGGTGATTTGAGGTGTAAATAATAGTATGCGGAAGTCTTTCCTAAGCAGCAAAAATATTGATTATTTTTGAAATTTTATGAATTTTTGAGCTTGCTTCTCCCCACCCTTCACGGAAGCAAGCCACGCGGAACGTCCCGGAAGAAAGGATTATTTTGAATGTTGACTTGCTCTCGTTGGGCAGGAATGATGACTGTAAACTTAGTGCCAACTTTGAGTTCACTGGCTACTCTAATCTCGCCACCATGAGCCTCAACGCACTTTTTGACAATGGATAATCCTAAACCCGTCCCTGGGATTTTGCCCACATTGAGTCCTCGATGGAAGGGTGTAAATAGTTTAGCTAAATCATAATCTGTTAGACCAATACCCTGATCTGTAATTTGAAATTCAACGTTGTCTGGCTCACATTGGATATGAAATGTCACGGTACTATCTACTGGAGAATATTTCATAGCATTCTCTAGTAAATTGGTGAGGATATGTTGCAATAGCTGGGGATCAATACTGTATATAATATTGGTTGCTTCGTCTTTTTCCACTGTCAACACCAGCCTATGTGCGGTTGAAATGCGAGATTGTAAATCTGCTATGAGGTTGGAACAAAAATAGTAAATATCAATGGGTGCTGGTTGACAATGAAACTGTTCCTGCTCTAATTGACCTACAACTAAAACATCTGTGATCAATTGTGCCATTTGCTTGATCGCTTGTTTACCTCTTTCGATATGAGCTAGTTGTTGTTCAGGATTGAGTACATTAGGTTGTTCTAAAAGTTCTAAACTCATGAGTAGAGAACTTAGGGGGTTGCGAAATTCATGGGAAACAATGGAGACGAATTGCGATTTTAGTTCGTTGAGGCGTTTTTCTTTAGCTAAAGCTTGTTTTATGACTTGTTCGGCTCGATGGTTAGCTAAAGCTACCTGGATACCAATACTCAAATCTTGTTCTTCAAATGGCTTCACAATGTAGCCGTAGGGGTGGGTGGCGATCGCCTCTGTTAATGTAGACTCATCTGTATGAGCTGACAGAAACACTACAGGTAAATTAAATTGTTGCAAAATTTGATTTGCCGCTTCAATCCCTGTGATGCTGTCTTGCAAATAAATATCCATTAACACCAAATCGGGTTGAGTGGTAGCTACCAGTTCTAAGGCTTTCTTCGCAGAGTTAGCAGTTCCCACAACTCTGTAGCCTAATTTGTGGAGATGCCGTTTAATATCTAGAGCAATCACCCATTCATCTTCGACGATGAGAATACTGAAGTTAGAAGCAGCTTGTGTCATACTACAACCTTTTTTCAAAGCGAATTTTAAATTCACTGCCTCTTTGCCGATTTAATTGGATTTCACCACCAATTTGTTCTGTTAGTCCATATACTAGTTGCATTCCCAGTGAGGTAGTACACTGAGGATCAAAATCACCAGGAATGCCAACGCCATTATCTTGAATTACCAAGCAATAATATCCGGTATCATCTAGCCAAAATCGCAGCATAATTTCGCCTTTTTGGTCAGGAAACGCATATTTGAGGGCATTAGACACTAATTCATTGATAATTAAACCGCAGGGAACAGCAGTATCTAAGTCTAGCTCTAAGTCAGCAACCTCCAGTGTGACCTGGATCGCTGAATGCGAAGATGTATATGATTGCACTAGATTTGTCACTAGTTCTGGAACATAGGTGGCAAAATTAATTCCCGCTAGGTTTTTAGAGCGATAAAGCCGTTCGTGGATTAATGCCATTGTTTTGACTCGACGCTGGCTTTCGGTGAGTAACTTTAAGACAGTCTGATCATCGATACTGCTGGTTTGTAGGCTTAATAGGCTCGAAACCATTTGCATATTATTTTTAACTCGGTGATAGACTTCACGCAACAGCACTTCTTTTTCTTTTAAAGAGGTGCGGATTTGCTCTTCAATTTGTCTACGTTCTTGGAGTTCGGTTTGCAGTTTGCCATAAAGTTCTGATTGTTGGATAGCGATTGCTAGTTGATTGCCTATCTGTTCTAGCAATTCTATCTCCCAGGATTCCCAGTGACGGGAGGCAGTATTTTGGTAGATTGCTAACAAGCCCCAAAGTCCTTCTCCACAAAAAATAGGAGCTATGGCATAAGCTCTGGCTTGAAACTGCTCTAAGAGGGCGACGTGACAATCCTGGTGTCCGACGGTGTAAATGTCATTGACAGCAAAGGTTTCGTGATTTTTATACCTTCCTCCTTGAGTTTCTTGTAAATAGCTATCTTCCCAAACTGTTTGTACATCTACGCCTACAAGTTTGTTCCAACCTTTACCAACAGATTCGACGATAAAACTACCACTCCAATCGGGATGGAAGCGATAAACAGCAGCCCGATCTACCGCTAATGTGTGCCTAACTTCAGTGACAGTAGTGGTGAGAATGGCATCTAAATCTAAAAACTGGCGAATTTCTTGGGTAATTAGCCTCAGTAACTTTTCATTTCTAGCTTGCTGCTGTCTAGCGGCTTCTGCCTGTTTGCGTTCTGTAATATCGTTGCCTGTGGTGAGAAAGCAGGGAGTTCCGTCTACTTCAATGTATTCTGCTGATGCGAGAAAAGTCCGCGTGTCTCCAGTCTTGGTGCGGATGACACATTCGAGATTACGAACACTGCCTTTTGCTAATATGTACCGACGAATCACTCCCTGAAAGGCTGGATCAGCAAAAAAAGTGAATTGGTCTGCATTTGAACTGATTAATTGTTCGCGGGAATAGCCAAACAGCTGACAAAAAGCCTCGTTAACTTCAATAAAACGTCTATCTGGTAAGGAAGTAATGACAATGGGATAGGGTGATGTGTGAAAAATTCGCTCAAACTTTGCTTCTGCTTGATGGAGTTGTTGAGTGCGTTCTTGAACTCGTTGTTCTAGTTCCTGATTTAGTTGTTGTAATGCAGTTTCAGCTTTTTGACGCTCGTTGAGTTCTTGCTGCATCTTTTGGTAGAGTTGTGCTTGCTGAACGGCGATCGCTAACTGATCGGCAACTTTCCCCACTAGTTCTACTTCCTCATCTTTCCAGGGACTATCACTTTCTGGTTTGGTAATCGACAAGCTACCCCAAATTGTACCGTTAACAATAATGGGCGTTAACAGCCACACTTGGGTAAAGTTCTGGGCGAGTTTTTGGTGGATGGGATCATGAATTTCATCCACGCCGCTAATTCGCACTATTTGCAGCTGTTTGAGTTGGGCTGTATATAGATTGCCCTGATCAGGAATTTCTAAACCTGTGCTGTCTGGGAGAGATTCATCTAAGCGATGAACTGCCAGAATTTTCCACAATTGCTGCTCTGGCAAATACTGGATAATAGAAGTCCGATTTACTGCCAATAGTTGAGTGACTTCTGCTGTAGCCGTCGAAAAAATCGTTGGTAAATCTAGGGAACTGCGAATCATCTGGACTACTCGATTTAAAGCTTGTGCTTGCTGTGCCTGACGCTTGAAAGCTATTGCTGCTGCTTTGCGATCTGTGACATCCCGTGAAATACATAATATCGATTCAATTATGTTGTCATTGCTCAACTCAGGGGCGATCGCCATTTCAAAAGCACGTGTACCGTTAAGGGTCTCTACTTCAAATTCAATAATCTGTTTTTCCCCTGTTTGCAGTAATGCTTTAACAGCAGTTTCCCAGGTGTTCACCATTGTTTCTGACATCCCCAACTCTCGGCAGGTTTTACCCAAAAACACTTCTGTGGGAATACCTGTAATATTGTTGAGGGATGGACTAACATAAAGATGCCGCAGTTGAGTATCGAAACGTTCGATAATGTCAGGGGAATTTTCTACCAAGGTTTGATATTGCCGTTGTGACTCTTGCAGGGCTGTTTCGGTAGCTTGGCAGTAGCAATCTGCTGTTGGTGGGAAAATTTTCTGTCTAGCCTGATGAATTGCTTGCACCAATTTGTCAATGTGGTTGGGGGATTTGATTACATAATCATCTAACCCCGCTTTCATCGCTGTCACTGCAATTTCGACACGATTACAGCGTGTAAATATAATCACAGGACAATTCTGTCTCTGCGCTTTGATGGTTTGTAACACATCGAGTCCAGTTGTCCAGGGTAAATCATACTCAGTGATGACTAAATCAAAGTTATGAGTGGCGATCGCTTGGGTTAAATCTTCTGCATTCAGAATTTGTACAATGTCAAATCCTGGGAGTTCTTCAGTTAATGCTTGCACAGTCACAGCACGATCAACATGGTTAGTGTCGATTAACAAAATTCTGGGTAGCAGAAAGTCTCGACTCATTGCACGGAGGTTGAGTAGTTTCCAAAAAGCCACATGACTTTATGTTCATCCTAAACCCCAAACTTAGCCTTGAGCAATCAAGTTGGAATCAGCTAGTCCCATATTCATATTTCTTATAAAAAGAATCCTCCTTAAGATATATAAATAAATCTATAAATAGACTGATTTATAAAACAATGGAATTATGCAATTTCCCATACAAACCCAAATAAATGAAGTGGTATATTTTTGTGTAGCAATATTGAAATAAATATATATTTAGAGATGATTTGATAAGTATAATCAAAGCCTCATTAGTAATAGCAAAATGCTATCTTAGGGGCAAAGTTATTTGCTCAAATGAGAGGAAAATTTTATGACTGCAACACTCATAGAAAGCAATTCTATCGAGTCATTATTAGGGAACGAAGCCGAAAATCTACTGACTTACACAGCTAAAGTTTCTAAAGATTTGCTGCATTTACCAGGACCTGACTTTATAGATCGAGTTTGGTTGCAGAGCGATCGCAATCCGCAAGTATTGCGTAATCTCCAGCAGCTTTACTCTACGGGTCGGTTAGCATATACTGGCTATCTCTCAATTCTTCCAGTAGACCAAGGTATTGAACACTCAGCCGGCGCGTCTTTTGCTGCTAATCCGATTTATTTTGATCCAGAAAATATTATCAGATTGGCAATAGCAGCAGGTTGCAATGCTGTGGCTACTACTTTAGGCGTATTGGGCAGTGTGTCACGTAAATATGCTCACAAAATTCCCTTTATTGCTAAGATCAACCATAACGAATTGTTGACTGTTCCCAATCAATTTGACCAGGTATTATTTGCTGATGTTGAGCAAGCCTGGAATTTAGGCGCAGTCGCAGTCGGCGCAACGATTTATTTTGGTTCAGAACAATCAACTAGACAAATTCAAGAAATCAGCCAAGCTTTTAAATACGCCCATGAATTGGGAATGGTGACGATTCTGTGGTGTTATTTACGTAACAATGCTTTTAAGCAAGACAAAGATTATCATGTTGCCGCTGACCTCACTGGACAAGCAAATCACTTAGGTGTAACTATCGAAGCTGACATCATTAAACAAAAACTCCCAGAAAATAATCATGGCTATGAAGCAGTAGCTAAAGCCACAGGTCAAAGTTACGGCAAAATTGACCAACGAATATACACAGAATTAACTACTGACCATCCCATTGATTTAACCCGTTATCAAGTATTAAATTGCTACTGTGGACGCGCAGGTTTAATTAATTCTGGCGGTGCATCTGGCAAGAATGATTTTGCCGAAGCAGTTCGTACTGCCGTGATTAATAAACGTGCTGGAGGTACAGGTTTAATTTCTGGAAGAAAGACTTTCCAAAGACCCTTTGAAGAAGGAGTAAAACTATTTCACGCTATTCAGGATGTTTATTTGTCGCCAGATGTAACTATAGCCTAAAGACAATAAAGGCAAAAGGCAAAAAACTATCTTTTACCTTTTGAATTTTGACTTTTTACTTTTTCATTTTCTAATCCCTGCCTAAAGAAAGAAGTTAGCCACATTGAAAATTCTCTAAGTTTGTGAAAGAGTAAAAAGGGAATTTTTTCAATGTTGGCAATCAAAAATAGGCTAAATCAGTGGCAGCGCATAGTCGCTTCAGTAGTGTTAGTTGGGTTAATTTGGTTCATGAGTTTACCTACCAATTCTGTGGAAGCGGCTGGTTATTATGTAGTCAAAGACCACAATTCAGGAGTAGCTGCACCTTATTACACCAATAAACAACGCCGTATAGGATACACAGAACCTACTACTCCTTACTATGCCACTAAAAATAGAAAAAAACACATCACAAGAACAAGTGATGATTATATCGAGAGTGGTAAAAGAGCAGGAGAAGTTATCCCTAAGGAATTAGGTACTGGTAAGCGACAAAAAAATTCTGTCACCATGTTAAGACGTTCTGGTGAATAATGGACAAAAAACCTAATTAAAAGAGCTTTTGTTGCCAAAGATGATGAGCATAGTACACTAGAAAAATAACTCGCTCGTAATTGGAGAGCAAAGGGAAATTTTGATTGAATTAATAGATAAATGATCAATACCTCGGTTTTTAACAAAAGCCGGGGTTTTAAATTCTATGAATCACTGTCAACTAAATAAAATTACTAGAACCCTATGTACAGAATCGCACCACGAAACGATGAAAATTGAACTCCTCTTTTTTCTAGCTTCTAACGTCTATTCTTTAGCCTCTATTTTTAAGACAAATTCTGGGATATCCTAAAGTAAGTGAAAGATTTGCCAAATAGAGTAAGAATGAAGCTGGCAACAAGAGTAAGTCAGGTAACACCTTCACTCACCTTAGCGATCGCCGCGAAAGCTAAGGCGATGAAGGCAGAGGGTATAGACGTTTGTAGTTTTAGTGCTGGTGAACCGGATTTTGATACCCCAGCGCATATTAAAGCAGCAGCAGCCAAGGCTTTGGAATCAGGCAAAACCAAATATGGCCCAGCCGCCGGTGAACCAAAGTTAAGGGAAGCGATCGCCCACAAGCTGCAATCGGATAATGGTCTCAACTACAAAGCGGAGAATGTCCTTGTCACCAATGGCGGTAAGCATTCTCTGTACAATTTAATGGTGGCCTTAATTGACCCTGGTGATGAGGTAATTATTCCTGCTCCCTATTGGCTCAGTTACCCAGAAATGGTGACATTGGTAGGTGGGAAACCAGTAATTATCCAGACTGATGTCGCTACAGGTTATAAAATCACCCCTGAGCAACTAAGAAAAGCCATTACCCCCAAAACAAAGCTATTTGTCCTCAATTCCCCATCTAATCCTACAGGAATGGTGTATACACCGGAGGAAATTAAAGCTTTAGCACAGGTAATAATTGATGCAGATATCTTTGTAGTTTCGGATGAGATTTACGAAAAGATTCTCTACGATGGCGCAGAACATATCAGCATCGGTTCTCTAGGTCAGGAAATTTTTGAGCGCACCTTAATTAGTAATGGGTTTGCCAAAGCTTACTCCATGACTGGTTGGCGACTAGGTTATTTAGCCGGGCCAGTGGAAATCATTAAAGCCGCCAGCACCATCCAAGGACATAGTACATCTAATGTATGTACTTTTGCTCAATATGGGGCGATCGCAGCTTTAGAAAGTTCCCAAGACTGTGTAGAAGAAATGCGTCAAGCCTTCGCAAAACGAAGACAAGTAATGTTAGACAGACTCAACGCCATCCCTGGCTTGAGTTGTCCCAAACCAGACGGCGCGTTTTATCTGTTCCCCGACATCAGCAAAACTGGTTTGAAATCCCTAGAATTCTGTGATGCTTTAATTGAAGCACATCAAGTAGCTGTAATTCCCGGAATTGCCTTTGGTGCTGATAATAACATTCGCCTTTCCTATGCCACAGATTTAGCCACAATTGAAAAAGGTATGGATAGGTTAGAAAAGTTTGTGCTTTCTCGTATCTAGTTAATCATTGATAATTTCTCATTGTCCACCTGTGACTGAGCAATGAAGATGAATATATTTTATTCTTGGGTTGAAAGCTAAAGTTTTCAACCTATTTTTTAACCTGAGTTCGGGTTAAGCAGATGGAGGTAAAAGCTAACCTCTATGGGCAAAGATTTTACCAAACAGCTACTGAGTAAATCTTTGATAGGCTGACGGTCATCAACATACCCAAATCACCATTCTGCTTGATCATGGCTATCACCCAGATACCATCACCATTGCCTTACAAAATCTCTATCCCCAGATTATGACCAAGATTCGGTTTAAACTAGCACCCAAGCCAACCAAAGCCGAAAAGGCCGCACTTGGGAAAACTGGATTCGTCCCGGTGGCAACTCGGTGGGTGATTGAACACTCAAATGCTTGGATGGAACGATGTAAGAATTCCATTACTACGCTCTCTAACATGAAAAGCTGTGTTCCTTGTTGTGTAAGGCTTATAGTTTTTCTTAGTGCCATTCGCGTCGGAATGTTTAAACATCGGCATTTGGTGAGAGTACAACAAGCTCAAGCATACTTTTCGTGGAAATGTTAGTGTCGGCTTACATCCACCTATCTCTAGGGAACATCGACGCGAATTATTTTATTTTTTACGTCAGATTGTCACTCTTAATTTTTCTAGCTACAGCTAAACTTAGTAGTTGTTTTAAGACTAGCCAAATAAAAACTGGGATAGTGTTACTGTATCGACTCAATAGTCTAAATGGTTCTTGAATCAGGCGATATAACCATTCACCCCCTAAATGGCGTATCAAATAGGGTGCTCTTTGTTGAGTTTCTGCAAAGACGGGAAATGCTCCCCCTAAACCAATCATCACAGCCTTAATTTCGTTTTTGTGTTTGTTCATCCAGTATTCTTGTTTCGGGCATCCTAAAGACACTAAAACTATTCCAGCTCCACTGTCATGGATTTTTTGGATAATAGCTTCATCCTCTATATCTGTAAGTGGGCGGAATGGTAAAGGTTCCATCCCAGCAATTTTAAAATTTGGGAATAAACGCTCCAATTTATGTTTCATCTTGTCTAGAATTACTACCTCAGAACCCAAGAAGAAAATTTTAATGCCTCTTAGTGGAGCTAACCTACACAAAGATAAAAGTATATCGAGTCCAGCAACACGGTTTTGAGTACGCGCTCCCATGAGTCTCAACATCCAAACTAACGGCATACCATCAGGAGTAACAATATCTGCATTCTTTAAAACAGAAGAAAACTCTGGATGCCTGTATGCCTCTACGAGCATATGAGTATTAGCTACACAAACAACTTTGCTAACTTTTTCCATAGCCCATTCTAGTATCATATTTATTTGCGACTCAAAGGGCAATGCAGTCACAGGCGAGCCAATTAAAGTAATTTTTGTAGAATTTTTTAAAGCTTCAAACTCTAGAGCAGGAGTTAGAGATTGAATTTCAAATTGATTGTTTAGTTTCAACATATCTCGATTATGTTTTATTATTATTATTGTCAAATTGTAATTTGTTCAGCATATTAACCTAGTACAAATATTATTACTATGCGATATGCAACTCAGATATTGATTTTACAAAATCCTTAGTGTGTAGGAGGATAGTAAAACTATATTTATCCTTGTATATTGACGGCGATCGCACCCAAAATTGGAGTAAAAGAGAAATTCCACTGCTCCAATATTTTTGCTAAGAAAGAACGCTTGGTTTTTCCTATTCCCATAACTAAAATACTTGCATCTATATGCTTAGTTAAGAGGTTAGTATCTGCACAACCAAGTAGATGCGATGTGTCATATATAATTAAGTCAAAACTTTGCGTAAATTGTTCTGCTAAACTTTGCATCTTAGAAGATGAAAATAACATTGTAGGATTTTGAGGAATATGACCACTAGTTAAAATAAAAAAATTCTGCTCTAAATATAATTCTCCTACATCCTGTAAAATTGGTTTCTGCGAGCTATGATTTTGTTCCCTAATATAACTGCTGGGTTTTTGTATAACATTCTCAAAATTCAGTCCTTCAGCAATAACGTCACTTAATCCTGATGTATTTGGTAAGTCCAACATTTTATGGATAGTAGGATTGCGTAGGTTCGCATCTACTAATAACACACGCTTACCCATTGCTGCGGCTGTCTGAGCTAAATAGAGAGCAATTGTAGATTTGCCATCTCCCTCAGCAGCTGAAATAATTGCTAGAGAGCGAATAGCATTATCACTGTTGAGAAAGCAAATATTTGTATAAACAGAGTGCAAAGATTCCCAAAAATTAAAAATATCCTGTTTTTGAGAAATTTGACGATTCTTTTCTAGCTTGATGTAGGGAACTTCCCCTAATATCGGCAGTTTAGTTTGATACTTAAATTCTTCAAGGTTATAAAAAACATTACCGAGCTTGTCTATAAATAAAGCAGAGCCAGCACTTAATAATAAACCCAAAACCGTTCCTAAAACCAAACTAAGTTTAATACTCGGTGCAATATTTTCAGGTTCACTAGGAGGAGTAAGTATCTGCCAAGGTACTTGCTTTTGGGCTGAATCTATTCTTAATTTCTCACGTTCGCCTAAAAAGTGATTAAGGTTATCGACAGTAACTTTTAATTGTCGTTCTAAATCATCTTTTTGGCGTATGAGAGCCGGAAACTGTTTAACCTTTTGTCTTAAATTGCTTTCAACTTGACTAAGAAATTGAATTTGGGTTTGTAATACCTTAATTTCTTTAGCAGCATCAATAAATTTCTGTATTTCTCGAACACGAGCCGAATTTGGAGCAAATGAACTGGGAGAATTAATATTTATGCTGGACAATTTACTGCCCAATATACGTTGTCTATCTTGAACCATTAGATCAACTAAATTTTGTTTTTGAATCAGCAGGTTTTGAATACTAGGATCATTTTCCGTATATTGAGATGATTTTGTCGCAATTTTAGCTTCCACATCTTGGAGTTGATTCAATAGCTTCTGATAACCAGGAGACTCACTCAGAGCTAAGACAGCTTCCGCTTCATCAATTTCCAGCCCCAACTGTTTCTGCACACTCATGTAGAATGCTTGAGTCTTAGTTAATAGTGTTTCGGCATCTAGCCGTTTTTGCACAATTTGGTCAAGTTGATTAGCAAGCTGCTGGCTTTGAACTTCAGCATTAATGATGCCATATTTTTGACGAAAAGCTTGTAACCGTGACTGGAGAGTTTCCACTCGCTGTAGCAGTTGTGGCAATTGCTCTTGTACGAATTTTATCGCCAACCTCGTGTCTGTTTGCCGTTCTTCTAAACTGTATTGTAAGTAAGCTTCAGATACTTTATTTAATACAAATATAACTTTCTCTGGGTTGGGGTCTTGGTAACTAACTTCTAAGATTTGAGTATTGGGCAGGAGTTTGATATTTAATTTAGGTGTGCTACTGCCTGGATAATACATCTGGACTTGTTGGGTAATAGGAGACATTAGTTTAGGACTTTGTAAAATCTTCACCTTGGTGTCATCAATTTTGTTAGAATTTTCATCTCTTTTATATCTGTTATCTGGTGTGACTTTATCTTCGGCAGTTACAGGCTCAGTTAAAAGCTCAAATTTAGCGAGATAAGTCGGTGTACTAATCACAGCGAATCCTATTGCCGCAGATGCAACCATAGTTGTTCCGATTACAATTACAAATATTCTGCGACGAATCACCACCAATAATTCGCCTAGGTTCAATCCGCCTTCATTCCCTTCTTCAGACTCAACTGTGTAAATAGGACGCACAACTTGAGTTTGCTGACCATTAATTTCAACACAATTTTGCTGATTATAAAGTTGTTTTTTCATAATAAACACATGGCAAAGCTTGCCAGAAAATTTTTTCATGCGGTCTGTGAAAGCTATTGCAAGGTTTCATTGATAACATCTTCCAGCTTTCCAGAAAGTGAAATTGCAAAGAAATCCAGCGAATTCAAGATATAGATAATTATCATGAAAGACTACGCTAAACTTCCGAGATTTTGGTTTATGAAGTGACAATTATACTCTTGATGCTTGCACAATAACAAACAATTGACTAAGCACATTGTATTTTTGTGATTAGCTATATCTATCTATCATCTGATAGAGGTTTTTATCTTGTTGATATATTTTTTGGTGTGTATTAATACAATTAACGACACTATACATATTAATTAAAGAAAGAATAATAATCTATCTCCAGATAGATTTTATAAAACCTTCAGCCTGTTAACTTTTTCATACAGACTTAATACAGTAAGTAAGTATTTATCAAGTAAGAATTAAATGCTAAACCGACTTTCTTGATTCCTCAAATTCTTACATATTTGAAACGCATACATTACACTAAGTCTAAACGAAAATAAGTCTTGTAACAGTTGCTCTTGGGGAAACCTTTTTCTTTGAGGAAAAACCATAATGGCTTGTTTTTATAGGTAATATATTTGCATTTTTTCGATACTGTAATTACTCCAAGCTTATTAGTAAACATGATGATTATTATCTATTGTTGCATTGCTGAATTAATAAGATTGCAGCCAAGATAAATGAGTAAAAAGCATGAAAAGTATTTAGAAAAGTGTATAGATTTTCTGGAATCATCATTATTATCGTTAAATTTTGCGAAATAGTGGGCTGACAAATAATGGCTGTAAATGATAATGTTAAGCTAGGAAAAAATGTTAAGATTTTCCATCCTCATCTTGTCAATCTTTACGGTTGTTTAATTGGAGATGAAACTAAGATTGGCAGCTTTGTTGAAATTCAAAAAAATGTCATAGTCGGAACTAGGTGTAAAGTTTCATCGCATAGTTTTATTTGTGAAGGTGTAATCCTTGAAGATGAAGTATTTGTTGGTCATGGCGTTATGTTTACCAATGACCTTTACCCACGTGCCACCAATGCAGACAGTAGCCTAAAAACTGAAGATGATTGGTCTGTAATTCAGACATTGGTAAAACGTCGTGCTTCTATTGGTAGCAATGCAACTATCTTGGCAGGAGTCACAATTGGCATAAATGCCATAATTGGAGCTGGAGCAGTAGTAACTCATGATGTACCTGATTACACAACTGTGGTTGGAGTACCTGCTCGCGTCATAGGCCATGTTCCTAACACTGATGAATTGATCAATAGTGGCTTGTTAAGTTCAGTGAGCTAATACCTCAGTTTTTCAAGATATTAAGTTATTTAATTTTGAGCCAATGACAAATACTTATACTCACTTAAGGCAGTCTTTTGATATTAATACCTACCTAAATGAGGAAAACATCTGTATAGAACAGCAAAGCCAAACAATTAATCCCATCAGAATTGGTGTTATAGGCTATGGTTACTGGGGTCCTAACCTAGTACGTAGTTTTGCTGAGATACCAGGAGCAGAGGTCATAGCAGTTAGTGACTTTAAACTAGATAGATTAGCAAAGGTGCGATCGCGCTATCCATCTGTAAAGCTGACGACAAATAGCCAAGACCTATTTGCAGACCCAAGAATTGACGCGATCGCGATCGCCACACCAGTTTCAACTCATTACGATTTGGCTTTAGCAGCTTTGCAAGTCGGGAAACACGTCTTAGTAGAAAAACCTATGACTGTTTCCTCCCCGCAGGCAATGAGACTGATTGACGAAGCCCAAAAGCGTAATTTGGTGTTGATGGTAGATCACACCTTTGTCTATACAGGTGCTGTGCGGAAGATGCAGGAACTAGTAGCGACAAAGGCTATAGGCGATGTTTATTACTATGATTCTGTACGTGTCAACCTGGGGTTATTCCAACACGATGTGAATGTGATCTGGGATTTGGCAGTCCATGACCTCTCGATTATGGACTATGTGTTGCCATCCCAGCCTTACGCTGTCTCGGCCACAGGTATGAATCATCTACCCGGTGAACCGGAAAACATAGCTTACTTAACATTATTTTTTGAGCATAACTTGATTGCACATATTCATGTCAACTGGCTAGCACCAGTAAAAGTGCGGCGAACACTGCTGGGTGGTAGTCAAAAGATGATCTGTTATGACGATTTGGAGCCAAGTGAAAAGATTAGGGTATACGACAAAGGAATTACTGTGAATGGTAGTCCTGAGAACGTGTATCAGATGCTAGTCGGTTATCGCACCGGTGATATGTGGGCCCCGAAGTTAGATATGACTGAAGCATTACAAACTGAGGCATTACACTTTATTCATTGTATTCAGTCAGGCGATCGCCCAATCACTGACGGAGAAGCGGGGTTGAGGGTGGTCAGAATCCTCGAAGCTGCTACTCAATCTATTAAACAGCAAGGTCGATTAGTTGAACTTGACTTAGCAGAGGTGGCAGCATGATTCCATTTGTAGACCTGAAAGCTCAGTACAATAGCATCAAACGTGAAATTGATACTGCTGTCTTTAAAGCTCTAGAAAGCACACAATTCGTTCTAGGAAGTGAGGTCGTTGCTTTAGAAGAAGAATTTTCTGACTATTGTGGTGCGAACTATGGGATTGCGGTGAATACAGGTACAAGTGCGCTGCATCTAGCATTATTAGCTGCTGGTATTGGCCCTGGCGACGAAGTAATTACTACACCGTTCACCTTTATCGCTACCGTAGCAGCAATCTCTTACACTGGTGCTACACCTGTTTTCGTCGATATTGACCCGATTGCCTACACCATAGATGTGACACAGATTGAGGCAGCCATCACCGCAAGAACTAAAGCAATTTTGCCAGTACATCTCTATGGCCAGCCAGCAGATATGGATCCGATTTTAGAGATTGCTCACCGTTACGGTTTGATTGTCATTGAAGATGCCGCACAAGCACACAGGGCTGAGTACAAAGGGCGACGAGTGGGTAGTATTGGTGATTTAGGTTGTTTCAGCTTTTATCCTGGTAAGAACTTGGGAGCTTATGGTGAAGGTGGCATGGTCGTCACCAATAATTCTGAATATGCCCATAAGATTGAGATGCTGCGCGACTGGGGGCAAGAGCGCAAGTATCACCATGCCCTCAAGGGTTATAACTACCGCATGGATGGTTTGCAAGGAGCAGTTTTACGCGTTAAGTTACGTCACTTAGATACCTGGACGGAGGCTCGGAGAGCGATCGCCGCCCAGTACGACCAACTACTCGTCAAAGCAGACGTGATCACTCCGACGGTAATGCCATACAGCCATCACGTCTACCATATTTATGCTGTGCGATCGCCTGAACGGGATTTACTACAACAGAGTTTACATAACCAAGAAGTGCAAACAGGAATTCACTACCCAATTCCTGTGCATTTGCAACCAGCTTATGCAGATTTAGGATATAAGGCAGGTGATTTTCCTAACTCGGAACTAGCAGCTAAGGAAGTGCTTTCACTACCTATGTACGCTGAACTGACAACAGAATTACAAACTCAGGTTGCAATGGCGGTAATTAGCTCAATATGACTGAAACTTTTGCTTGAGATTCCTCGAGCACACTGGCATTCTTCTAAAAGTCCATAGTCGGCAAACCGTCATACCACAAAATAGTTTTGCAAGAGTGCTAATAATTCTTTATGTCTAATTTTTTGGAACAGTACCGTTATTTATGGCCGCATACTAGTTTACAGAATGCTCCAAATTGGCAGGTGATAGAAGATAAAAGGATCTTTCTTCGCAATATGCCAGAAAGTTTGGAGGAAATAGCTCTCGATAGTCGATGGCCTGGATTTTTCCCTTCTCCAATTTGCTTTGTCACCACCGCTGATGGCACACAAGTTGGCTTGGAAAAAGTCGTAGGTCCATCAATCGTAAATAGATTCCCCTATGTTTTGGCTCTTAGCTTCTGTATTCTACCCCTGTCTGAACGGCATCATATCCGACGTGCCTTCACCAATATGTTAGAGAACAGTGGCAGTGTGGCTTTACAGTTTTTACCACCGGGGGAATATCTTGACAGAACAATGTCTGCCATTAACACTATCCCTGAAGAAAAGACTAACTCGCGCATTGCATATTCGGGATTATCAACGCGGAAAGCTCTTACAAATGATGCGCCTGTCTTTGAAGCTGCCTACATGGTATATGAGGCAAGTTTAGTAAAACCCTCCAAGGACTTTGACGGCAATCCCATTTACACGCAACCTTGGATTGATGTTGGCAGTCACAGAATCTATTTCTTGGAAATCAACACGATTCAATTGCGACAAGACATTGCCGAAGGACGCAGTCAAATCCTCTGGCGCAGTCTTCCGGTTTGGCAACCCCAGCATGAACTACAGGGTTTAGTGTCTGTTGATGGTGACGCGATCGAAGATAATGGTTACAAGAAAGGGTATACACCCCATTATGCCTTTCCATCACCAGGTACGATTGCCTTTGAAGCTGATCACGTGGAAAATGGTATGGCAGTCAAGTATCTTCCTACTCTACCTGAAGACCAAGTAGAAGTTGATAATGATAAGGCACGCTGGCCTTGTTTCTTTCCCTCTTCAGCTGGGATGATTACTTCTTGGTCGCCGGATGGTCATCCTAACTTAATGCCCTGCGGCTCAACAACTATTGTCAGTCGCCATCCACTCATCATCACACCTTGTGTATCTTACGCCAAAATTAATGAGCGATACGCCCCTCGCGCCAGTTTGGATATGATCAGAAAAACGGGTAGATTCGGCTGCGGTGTGCCGTTTATCAATGAAGTTATTCTCAACGCCATGAAATATGCGGGTAACATTTCGTTGGCGAAAGACCCTCAAAAGGTGGCTCACGCAGGATTGCAAGTCGAGTCTGATGATTGGTCGCCTGTATTGCCTGCTTTACCAGTACACTTTGATTGTCAGGTAGTAAAAGAAGTATCATTAGGCACGCATATTATGTTTATAGGGGAGGTGCAACGGATACGAGTTCGTGCAGATGTGACACCAGAAAATCCTATAGAGTGGTGTCCGTGTCCGAATGTCGTGTCTTTGTAATGGATTGAAAACGTCAAGAGATACAGGTTTTTTAAATGAGCAATTATTCTCCTGGTTTTAATCCCCGGCGTTTAGTCACCTTGATGATGGATGCAATTCAGCGGTGTGAACTGCATCTAGATGGGATAAATATACTAACTGAAGCCGCTACGGGAATATATGCAGTTACATCGGTTCTCTCTGCAATGGCAGGTGCAAGAAAGGTATTTGCCTTCTGCCGCAATAGTTCTTATGGAACAGTGGAAGAAGCGATTGCCCAGACAAAGCACCTAGCTGAACTAGCGGGGGTGAGTCAAAACATCGAGTTTATTACCGAAAAATCAGAGGATATCGTTGCCCAAGCTGACATTATTACAAACACCGGGCATCTACGCCCTATTGATGCCAAGATGATTTCGTGGATGAAGCCAACAGCCGTCATCCCATTAATGTACGAAGCTTGGGAACTTAGACCCGGCGATATCAATATTGGGGCTTGTCGTCAACGAGGTATTAAAGTAGCAGGAATTAATGAGCGTCATCCGGACGTTGATGTTTTTTCATTCCTAGGGGTAATGGCAATTAAGCTATTACTAAATGCTGGCATTGCTGTTTATAAAAGCAATATTTTATTATTGTGTGATAATCACTTCGCTGAATTTATCGAAAATGCTCTAGTTAGGGCTGGTGCCAGTGTTGACACCTCCAAGGATATATCAGTAGCAAACAAAAGCAGAAAATATGATGTAATTTTAGTGGCGATGCAACCTAAGTCTGAACCAGTGTTATCCTCGGTAGATGCTGCTTTGATTGCACATCACTGGTCTGGAGTGGTAGTTACTCAACTCTGGGGCGATATTGATCGTATCGCTTTTCTTTCTAATGACATATCAGTTTTTCCACTAGAGGAACCAAAAAAGGGACACATGGCCATGATGGCATGGACAGTAAGTCCAGAACCGATTATAAGGTTACAGACAGGAGGATTAAAAGTTGGGGAATTGCTCTGGCATTCTTGTAAAAATAGCACATCAATTCAAGATGATCTCTCTCAAGAATTAGTAAATTCTCAATTTATTGACCAAATCATTTCTTGCTAGAAAACTAATGACTTCGATTCAGAAATATCGCCTGAAGCAATTATCTCTGAACGTACCTATATGGCTCCCAAAATGTTCGTAATCGAATGCTCGTATTACCTCACGGAAAAACTTCATGTCTGAAATTTCATTAGAGATATTAAATTCAAATCAGATATGTTACGACGAAATTGATAATCTATTTGGTTCCGCATCAAATGAAACCTTATTTCATCATCCGAAGTTCCTCTCCTATCATGCTAATGAAAAATTCCCTCATGCCAACTGGAGACACTATTTATTTCGGGAAGGTTCTCGCCTTATTGGGTATCTTCCCGGCGCACTTGTCAAAGAAGATTCCGGTTGTATTTACAAAAGCCCATTTGCTTCATCATTTGGCGGACTCGTTCATGGGAACTTAAGTTTTTCTCAAATTGATATATGTCTTGAGATGTGGTGGAATGACCTTCATCAGCAGAATATCCAACGGGCTGAAGTAGTTCTCGCTCCGCTTCCCTATAGTTCCCCCAATTTTTGCGAAGGGGTTGAGTTTAAGCTTAACCAACTTGGTTTTAAGCTAGAGGAACCTGAGCTTTGTTTAACAGTACCGATGACCGAACACCCGGAGTTTCCAAGACAGCTATTTCGAGATAAGGCCTGGCGGTACTTAAAACAGGCAAGACGACAGAATTTAATTACTATAATCTACACTCAAGAAATTAATGATATCAAACGCTTTTATCCCGTTCTAATTGAAAATAAGAAAAAACATGGAGTTCTTCCGACCCATTCTCTCGAAGAACTTATGTATTTACATGAGCTTTTCCCACACGCGCTTCATCTTTTTTTAGCAACCATAGACGAAAATGTGATGGCAGGTATTCTGGCATTTAAATCTAGCCAAAGGGTTCTGACTTCTTTTTACCCAGCTATTAATGAGGAAGGGCGTAAAATACAGGGTGGCTATTTAATGAATCTCCTTTTTGCCGAACTTTACTGCTGGTCTTTAAGTCAATCCATTGCTTGGGTGGATTTAGGGTCATCCTCTTTTGGACTTGAAGCTCATAAAACCCTGATTAATTTTAAGGAAACTTGCGGCGGAAGAAAATTTTTGCGTAGACGCTATGTCTGGCACCGCAACAATTTTCAAAACTAGGGTACCAAATTAGGGATTAAGGGGACGAAGCCTTCTTTCGATGATTTTTAGCCTGCAACAATTGATCATACATTTTGAAAATCAAAACCTCTGAAAACAGGAAATTCCTTTCTTACTACTTTTAATGCCGAGTTAATAAAGCCAAATCATGTATCGGCTAACCTAATTTTGGAGTGAATAAAAATGATCGAATCAACGAAACAGGAAAATTTTACAACAGAACTAGAGCAAATAAAAGCTGAGTATCTTAACCCAAACCCAGGAAGAAAAGTTGACCAGAAAATAATAAATCTAGTTTCAGAATTTGTCATACCAAGGTTGAGCGGCGATCGCATTTTGGAGTTAGGTGTTGGGGATCAAATTTGGACTCCAAAGTTATTGGAAAAATTTGCATCTGTTACAAGTATAGATGCTTCACCAGGATTGTTAGTTTCCATGCAGGAAAAACTAGCGGATCATCCTAATGGTAAACAATGGTCATCAGTTTGTTCTTTTTTTGAAGACTACCAGCCAGATGAACTGTTTGACACAGTCTTGGCGACTTTTGTCCTTGATCTTGTAGATAATCCTTCGCTCATTCTCCGTCTGGCTTACCAGAATTGGCTAAAACCAGGGGGTAAATTAGTAGTTGTAGTGCCTCACGCACTCAGTTTACACCGTCGTTTGTCCGTCAAGCTCGGCTTGGCTTCCTATCCAGGAGAATTTGAACCGGGCCGACAGCTAAGGCATAAACATGACTTTACATGTTATGAGATGGCAAAACTAATCACAGAGGTTGGGTTTGAGATCATTGAGCAAAAGGGAATGTTCACTAAGGCGTTACCTAATAGTGGGCTTGTTTCCTGTAGTGATGAACAACTACGGGGTTTGTTTGAGCTAGGTCTAGATCTTCCCATTGAATACTCAGCAACCATTTACTTTTTGGCTGAGAAAAAACTTGATTGACTTTTCTAGCTTTCGGTCATTCATTAATTTCATAATCCTTAAACTTCTACAAATCGAAAAATGCAGATACTCAATAGAGTTTTGATTACGGGCGGTGCAGGTCTAGTTGGCTCCCATATCGCCGATTTGCTAGTCCGGGAAGGAGTAGCTGAAATCATTATTTTGGATAACTTCACACGCGGACGGCTGGAAAACCTTGCCTGGGCAAAAGAGCATGGAGCCTTAGTCATTGTTGAGGGTGACATCCGGGATCGAAAACTCCTAGCGGAAGTCATGCAGGATGTGGATGTAGTTTTTCACCAAGCGGCTATTCGCATCACTCAATGTGCTGAAGAACCCCGTTTGGCCTTAGAAGTCCTCGCAGATGGAACTTTCAATGTCTTAGAAGCCGCAGTAAATGCTAAGGTAAAAAAAGTAGTCGCAGCCTCTTCAGCCTCAATATATGGCATGGCAGAGGATTTCCCAACAACTGAATCTCATCATCCCTACAATAACCGCACCCTCTACGGTGCAGCCAAAGCCTTTAATGAGGGTTTATTCCGCAGTTTTTATGAAATGTATGGGCTGGATTATGTCGCATTACGCTACTTTAATGTCTACGGTCCTAGGATGGATATTTATGGCCTTTACACTGAAGTCTTAATTCGCTGGATGGAGCGGATTGTTGCAGGTCAGCCACCACTGATTTTTGGTAATGGTGAGCAAACAATGGATTTTGTGTGTATCGAAGATATTGCTAGAGCCAACATCTTGGCAGCCAAAGTTGATGTCACAGATGAGGTTTTCAATATTGCTAGTGGTGTGGAAACCAGTTTAAATGACCTAGCTGATAATTTGCTAAATGTGATGGGATCTAATCTGAAGCCCGAATATAGACCAGAACGTAAAGTTAACTCCGTGCAGCGCCGACTAGCAGATGTGAGCAAAGCCAAGCAGTTACTCGGCTTTGAAGCACAGATATCTCTACAAGAAGGCTTGTCTCGGCTGTTTACATGGTGGCGCGAACAAAAGCTGACCAAGGAAACGAGTCATGTCTGAGCAGATACAGAATATCCCAATTACTAAACCCTGGCTCGGAGAAGCAGAGGCGGAAGCAGCAAGACGAGCTATCATGTCTGGTTGGGTAACTCAAGGTACAGAAGTTGCGGCCTTCGAGCAGGAATTTGCAGCATATGTAGGAGCAAAATATGCTTGTGCTGTTTCTAATTGCACTACAGCATTGCACTTAGCACTGTTAGCTGTAGGTGTGCAGCCAAAAGATGAAGTGATTACTGTCAGCCATTCTTATATTGCCACCGCTAACAGTATCCGTTACTGTGGAGCAATTCCAGTTTTTGTGGATATTGAACCGCAGACATACAACATCAACCCATTATTAATTGAAGATGCGATTAGCGATCGCACTCGCGCTTTTCTTGTCGTTCACCAGATGGGAATGCCCTGCGACCTCAAAGCGATCTTAGACATTGCCCACCGCTACGAGTTGCCAGTAATTGAAGATGCTGCTTGTGCGATCGCTAGCGAAATTCTTTGGGATGGACAATGGGAGAAAATCGGTAAACCGCATGGGGATATTGCCTGCTTTTCCTTTCACCCCCGCAAGGTCATTACCACAGGTGATGGTGGGATGATAACCACTAATAATCCTGAATGGGATCAACAATTTCGTCTCTGGCGACAACATGGGATGAGTGTACCTGATACTGTGCGTCACGGAGCCAAACAAGTCATTTTTGAGTCTTACCCAATTTTGGGCTATAACTACCGCATGACTGATATTCAGGCAGCTGTCGGACGGGAACAACTCAAACGCCTACCAGAGATTGTGGAACGCCGCCGTTACTTAGCACAGCGATATCACCAACAGTTGGCAGATATACCTGGATTGAAATTACCAACAGAATCTGCATGGTCTAAGAGTAACTGGCAAAGTTACTGTGTACGCCTTCCTGATATTTGCGATCAGCGTCAAGTCATGCAGGTAATGCTGGATGCTGGGATTGCCACCAGAAGGGGAATTATGTGCGCTCATCGGGAACCAGCATATCAGATGGAAACTTGGTCTTGTGGGAGCGATCTTCTTTCTAAAAGCGAACAAGCCCAGGATAAGTCCATTATTTTGCCATTGTTTCATCAAATGACTGAGCAAGAACAGGCTCAGGCAGTCGAAGTTTTGAAAAAAGTTTGTTTGGTTTGAGTGTAGTGCTTACCAGAATTTAACAGCAGAAGGAACATCTATGGAAGCATTATCTAACGATAGACTCAACCTTTGGCGAGAAGAAGGCCGTCTCCTGATTCAACAGAACTTTAAGGAATTTCGTAGCCTAGTTGTTCAGGCAAAGGATTATGTAGTGCGTGGCGAGTATACTATGGCTGCTGTATATGCAGAAATGGCTGCTTTATATGCAATGGGAAAACATTGTGGTCTTTTTGTCAGCCCAGAGATTGAGCGCATTTTGATCGAAGTTGGACAAAAAGCTATAAAAAGTAACAGTTCTCCTAGTAAGAGTCTGTCTTTGTGTAGAACTCCCAGAAATGTGTTACATGTTGCTACCAAAGTGTTGAATATTGGTGGACACTCCAGAATGATCTGGCGTTGGATTCAGCAAGATACTGGGTCTTCCCACTCCGTTGTGTTAACGCGACAAGCACTACGTAAGGTACCAAAAGATCTGAGAGAAGCTGTAATCAAAAGTAACGGCAAGATATACGTGCTGAACACAAGATTCGATGGTCTTATCTCTTGTTCCAAACGCCTGCGGGAAATTGCCGTTGGAGCAGATTTGATTGTGCTTCACACCTCCAACGAGGATGTTATTCCTATAATTGCCTTTGCCAACAAGGAGCAATCTCCACCGATTCTCTTCCTGAATCACTCCGACCATATGTTCTGGCTAGGAGCTAGTATTAGCGATATAGTGATTAATCTCTGTGAGTCGGGTATGTCCTTAGCACATACCCGCAGAGGAATCGAAGCTGATCGTAACGTACTGCTTCCTATCATTCTAGAACCTACTCAAAGAATACTGTCTCGTGCAGAAGCCAAGAAAAAGATTGGTATTGCTGAAGATACTATCTTGCTACTTTCCATCGCTAGGTCTGAGAAGTACAGAACGATAGACAAAATAACTTTTGCTGATGCACATCTGCCATTACTAGAACAATATAAGCAAGCTATTTTAGTTGTTATTGGACCGGGTAATGGTGATGAAGATTGGTCATCAGCTATTCAGAAAACCCAAGGGAGAATTCAAGTTCTGGCTGAAACCGAAGATACTGCTTTGTTTTACCAAGCTGCTGATATCTATGTGGATTCGTTTCCTGTTCCCTCGCCTACATCGCTTTTGGAGGCTGGGAGTTACGGTTTATCTTTAGTAAGTCAATATCCTTACCCCTCAGATGTGTGCAAAATTCTTGCTGTTGACGTACCAGGTCTAACTGACAATCTACTTCTTGCCACGAATCTAAATGAATACACAGACATTCTCTCAAATTTGATTAATGATGAACAATTCCGCCTGTCTTTGGGGGAGAGAACCAAAAGAAAAATTGCAAATCTCCATACAGGAAATCACTGGCAATGTTCTTTACAAGAAATATACATTCGAGCCGCTAATGTACCTAAAACTAATATAACTTTAGACTCAACAGATGATCAGATATATATTGCTGAACCAGATGTTTTTATGCCATATGTATATGGATGGGATGTAGATATTGATTGGCATATTAGTCTAATGCCAATCAATCAACGATTGCAGCATTGCTTCAGACTAGCTAAAAAGTATAATTGGCGCAGAATTATAATCCTATTACTACCTCGGTGGATTGGTGGATATTACTCATACCTAAAGATGAGCTTAACAACATATTTGAATCTGAAACTTTAAGTTAATTATGAATGTTAATAAATTAATTAATAATCATGAGCAAATTGGTATCACAAATGGCGACAATATTGTCGTTGTTTGTGCTGCTGATGATAACTATGCTATGCAACTAGCCGTAACGGGTCGTTCTGCACTTGTAAATCTTAAGGGCGATCGCAAAATACTTTTATTTATTATTGACGGAGGTATCAAAAAACACAATAAACGGAAGATACTAAAATCGCTAGATTCAGAAAAGTGCCAAGTCAAATTCTTACCACAACCTGATTCTTTGCTTGGAAATGATATTGAAGAAATCAACAAACGCCTTGGTCCAGATGGTAAAACAATAGCCAAATACGTTTCAATTGCTACGTTTTTTAGGTTACTCATTCCTGAAATTTTACCTGAACAGTTGGAAAAGGTAATTTATCTAGATTGTGACTTAGTAGTTAGGGGAAATTTGGAGCAACTATGGCAAACTGACTTGGGAGATAATTACGTATTAGCAGCACAAGATACATGGATACCTTATGTGTCAAATTCTAATGGACTACTAAATTATAAAGAACTAGGAATTTCTTCAGATTCTAAATATTTCAATGCAGGTGTTTTAGTTATCAACCTCAAAAAGTGGCGTACGGATGATATTAGTGCTAAAGCTATAAATTACCTGAAGCAAAAGACAGAGTATATCCGTTGGCACGACCAAGATGTCTTAAATCCACTGTTTGTAGGTCAATGGGGAGAACTAGATCCCAGATGGAATTGTTCACCTAGTAGCGTCTATGCTTATTCCTCCTGGAAAGACAGTCCATTCTCAGAAGAAGTTTACAACAATCTCATTCGTGATCCCTATATTATTCACTACGTCTCAAATAAAAAACCTTGGACATCTCGCCATACTCTACTTAAAGAATATTTCTTTGAGTATGTAGATATGACAGAATGGTCAGGTTGGAGACTGACGATTTGGAGAAGGTTCTGGTTGAGGTTAATTCATGAATTCAGAAAAGCTATATCCATATTTTAGATATTCCTCTTCATAGATTCAATTCATCTGAGATTAAGCACTAATGACTTATTTTATACCCAAATTTTTATATATTACAAAAGGAAATCACAAATCTCTCATAAAGATACTTTTTCTATTTATTCTGATTTCTGGCTTGGAAGTTTTTGGAACTGGAATGATTAGTCCGTTCATTGCAATCGCTATAAACCCAGATGGAATCAAAAATATTTACTGGTTAAATTTAATCTACAACCAGATAAATTTTAAGTCTGAACAGCAATTTTTGATTATTTTTGGATCACTGGTTGTTATTGCTTTTTATCTGAAATCATTCCTAGCTTTTAATGCTCAAAAAACAGTCTTCAAATTTAGCTATGGTTTAAAAAAAGAACTATCCTGTAAGCTCTTGAAAGCATATATTCAAGCTCCTTACAGCTATCATTTACGCATTAATTCTGCAACACTGATTCAAAATCTCATTAACACAACAGATTCAGTTTCTCTTGGTGTAGTATCAACGTTTTTGACATTGATATCTAATACTGTAATTGTCCTGGCATTAATGCTACTTTTAATCAAAACTAATGCGATCGCCTTGATTCTCATTGCTGTGCTTCTACTTATTTCCTTTGGGTTATTGCATCCAATGAAAGATCATTTAGCTCGTTGGAGCAAAGAGGGATTTCATGCTTATGGCGAAATGATTCGCATTACGAATCATGGACTAGGAGGCTTGAAAGAAACTCGTGTCATTGGTTGCGAATCCTATTTTGAAAATCAGATGAAGGAGCAGTCAGAAGTTTACGCCAAGACTACCACTTTAAGTTCATCTTATAGTAATCTTTCTCGTTTTGTGCTTGAGCCGTTAATGATGAGTTTCTTAATTGGCTTTACATTTTTATTTATCACCTTAAATCAACATGAGACGCAAAGCCTGACTGGGGTTTTAGGGATTTTTGCACTCGCCTCAGTTCGTCTGCTACCTGCTGTCGGAAATTTAATCTCTGGCATTAATGTGATTAGAGGTAACAGTTATTCTCTTGATCGACTATTCTTTGATCTCAAGGAATTAGAAAAAGAAAAGCTGATAACTGACTGTGATTTTGCTAGTAGCTCTTACAACTTATTGCCGAACCAAAGTCAGCAAAGGTTTCAATTTTTTGATAAGGTCATTTTAGATAGGCTTACTTTTCAATATCCAAACACTACAAGAAATGTACTAGAAGAAATTTCCCTATCTATTCGCAAGGGAGAGTCTATTGGATTAATTGGTAAATCAGGCGCTGGTAAAACCACTTTGGTTGATGTTATTCTGGGTCTTTTTATCCCTCAATTTGGAGATATCAAAGTTGACGGGGTTTCAGTTTATAGCAATTTACGAGCCTGGCAGAATATGCTTGGCTATGTTCCCCAGTCTATATTTTTAATTGATGATACCCTTGAACGGAATATTGCATTTGGGGTTCCCGATCACTTAATTGACCAAAATAGATTAAAGAAAGCAATTGAAATGGCTCAACTCAGCGAAGTGGTCAAGCAACTTCCAGACGGAGTGAAAACTATTGTTGGCGAACGCGGAGTTCTCTTGTCGGGAGGACAACGCCAAAGAGTTGGGATTGCACGGGTGCTTTATCACGAAAGAGAAATACTGGTTTTTGATGAAGCAACTGCCGCTCTAGATACTGAAACGGAACATCTGATTACTCAAGCGACAAAAGCTTTAGCGGGTAATAAGACGATCATTATTATTGCTCATCGCTTTTCAACAATTGAGCATTGCGATTGTATTTACCAACTTGAACAAGGTCGAATCCTAAAATCAGGCAGTTACCAGGAAGTCATTGTAGGAAGATAAGAAATTATGTCATTTTTCATCCAATCCAAAAATTATCTGAATGCTTAACTGACTTCTGATCAGCAGAAGGAATCAAAAAAGTTTCTCGACTTTACATTTTCGATGATATTTATTCAGAAAGGATTGAAAAATCAATGAGAATAGCTTATGTTACTACTTTTGATGCTAGGACTCTTCGTGATTATAACAACTGGGCTGGAATAGGTTATTATATTTCTCAGGCACTTACTAATCAATCTATACATCTTGATTATATTGGACCATTAGAGGATAAATTAACCATACATTTTGTTAATAGATTGAAAAGTCGTTACTATAAATATTTGGGAAAAAACTATATAAAATACATCGATTCATTAATTTTAAGAAACTATGCAAAACAAATTAACGAAAAGATAAACAATATCAAAACTGATATTATCTTTAGTGCAGGAAGTGATTCAATTGCCTATCTCGAATGTAATCAACCGACTGTTTTTTGGGCAGATGCCACCTTTGCCAATATCATAGATTTTTACCCTGGATATAGTAATCTTTGTCAAGAATCGCTACAGAATGCTCATTTGGTTCAGAGGATGAGTCTACAAAAATCTGAGCTAGCAATTTACTCTTCTGAATGGGCAGCCCAAACAGCTATTGACTATTACAATGCCGCTCCTGAAAAGGTGAAAGTAGTACCTTTCGGAGCTAATATCGAAAGTGATCACAATATTGACGAAATAAAAGCTGCAATTGAATCTAGACCAACGAATAAATGTAAACTCTTGTTTTTAGGAGTTGACTGGTTTCGTAAGGGAGGTGATGTTGCTCTAGAGGTGGCTAAAAAACTGAATAATTCTGGTTTAAATACCGAATTAACGGTAGTTGGCAGCCAACCTAGTTTAGATGAAAATGAAAATTTACCTGATTTCATTAAAGTTCTCGGTTTTATTCCGAAATCTACTCCTGAAGGTAAAAAGAAAATATATCAACTCATTGCCTATTCTCACTTTTTAATCCTACCTTCAATTGCAGATTGTACACCTATAGTTTTCTGTGAGGCGAATTCATTAGGAGTACCTTGTATCTCTAGAAAAGTGGGTGGAATTCCAACAATTATCAAAGATAATGTGAATGGAAAATTATTTGATAGGGATAGTGACCCTACTGAATACTGCGAATACATTTTTAATATATTTACTAATTACACTCAATACAAAGAGTTAGCTCTCTCTGCTTTTAATGAATATGAGTTGCGTCTAAACTGGAGAGTAGCCGGACGGAAAGTTAGAGATTTGCTAACGACAATTGCATGAAAATCACAAATATCTTGCAAAATTTTTACTTATTTTATTACAGTCACAGAAGCCAATGAAAGCAGCGATATCTGTATGTATCCCAACATATCAAAGACCCAAGTTTCTCAAAGAAGCTTTGCATTCAGTATTTGAACAAACTCTCCAACCGATCGAGATTGTTATAGGCGACGACTCTCATGATGACCTAACTGAAAACCTAGTTTTAGATATTAAGAAGACATCCAAAATTCCTATTTCCTATACTAGGCATTCTCCTTCACTAGGTCAAACAGGAAATGTCAACTTTCTATATGAGATAGCAAAAGGTGATAAAATAGTTCTTCTTCATGATGATGACTTACTACTACCAAATTCGCTAGAAGACTTAAATAGTTGCTGGGATATTCATCCAAATTTAGTCGCAGCATACGGCAAACAGTACTTCATTTCAGATGCTGGTACTATTGATATGGATCTTAGCTCCAAATTGAATCAATTCTATTTTCGTACTAGTGACAGGTCTGGATTGCAAAAATCTTCTGTAGAGGCCGCCTTACTTCACCAGTTCCCTAATGATTGCTTTATGATCCTGGCATCTGCAGCTAAGGCTATAAAGTATCTTTCTGAAGCAGGAAATGCAGGAGATTTTGATTTTGGTTTACGACTTAGCCTTAAATACTCTAGTTTCTTTTTTTTGGATAAATATACTGCTAAGTATCGACTTTCCAACGTTTCAATCTCGAAAACTACTGATTCAACTGCAAAATCTTTCTATATAATCCTAAATACTGCTTTTCCAGAGGAACTGTCTTGGGCTAAAGAGTATGAGCTTAAAAGAGAAGCATCAACCGCAATTATTCAGTTGATTAATTATGGTAAGAAAAAGCAAGCTTTAGATATTTATTTCAGCCAATACTATCCACTATATAAAAGATTCAGCTTAGGAGGAATTCGGCGGTTGGTGAAAATATTGTTACCGCAATCAATAGAAAAATTTCTTTAACTATTTACTCATTATGCAGAAGTTTACAACCTAGATTCAGCAAATTATGAGCGAGTTATTAATATGAAGTTCCAACCCTATATAAGTATCATTATCAACAATTACAACTACGCTCGCTTTCTACCAGACGCGATCAATAGTGCAATTAACCAAACCTATCCTCATACTGAAGTTATTGTTGTTGATGATGGTTCGACCGACAATTCCCATGAGATTATTGCTGAGTATGGTGATTGCATAATTTCCGTCCTGCAAACCAACGGCAAACAAGCTGCTGCTTTCAATAGCGGTTTTGCTAGAAGCAAGGGCGACATCATTATTTTCCTAGATTCTGATGATTACTTGTATCCCCAAGCAGTTGAGCAAATTGTTGCAGTTTGGCAACCAGAATTCTCCAAAGTACACTATCGCCTAAAGGTTGTTGATACGCACGGAAAATTCCTTGGATACTCTTCTCCTCAAGGTTCTGCCCCTCTTTCGAGTGGTGAGGTATGGAAATTCCTCTTAGATAAAGGAGGATATATCAGTACTCCAACTAGTGGTAATGCGCTGAACCGTCGAGTTCTGGAGAAACTATTTCCTATTCCTGACGAATATAAGCTCACGGCAGATGACTATTTATCCTTCCAAGTTCCTTTTTATGGTGATGTTGGAGCAATAGAAGAGCCACTGGGTGCTTACAGAATTCACGATACAAATCAGTGGGCCTTGGCGACAGTCACCGCTGCTCGTTTCCAACGTTTTGTTCGTCACGATTTACAAAACTTCGCCCTGTTGACCAAAAAAGCAAAAGCATTGGGTTATAAGATTCCTGGGGATCTAGAACTCCGCTCAATTGGACGATTATGGTCTCGCATTATCTCTTTACGCCTAGATCCTCAAAAGCATCCAGTTAATAGCGATCGCCCACTAGATTTAATTTATTACGGAATTCGTTGTTTATGGAAATACTCAGATTTTAACTGGCCAAAACGACTTTTATACAGCCTGTGGTTTATCTGGGTTGGATTAATACCGTTACCTCTAGCAAAACCTGCAATTACGTGGTTGTATGCACCACAACATCGACCCAAGCTAGTTGATTGGACTGTTACTAGACTTCGCGCACTTATTGCTTAAAAAACTTAATTAAATAGACTTCCAACTCGTTTCTTGAATCCTAAACCGGATTGATTAACCAAAACAAATGAGGCTAGTTAGGGATGAAACAACAGCACTGTAACAATTTGCCCTTAGCCAAAGTGAAAACAACTTCTAGTGCTTTAAAAGTTCTTTTTGTCAGTCACACCTATGTTGTAGGCGTAAACCAGGGGAAATTGAATGCGATCGCCTCCGGTGGGCGTTCCACCATTGCACAGATTGACAAGGTTAAGGTTGGTCTTTTAGCTCCCAGCAACTGGAAAGCATTGGAATGGAATAAGACGATTCCATTGGAAACTCCATGTTCTCAGATCCACACCTACTCCGCACCTGTCTTATTTAGTGGGCGTGGAGGAGCGCACATATACGCTCCTTGGACACTTTGGCAAGTGCTGAATGATTTTCGTCCCGACATTGTCCAAGTAGAGGAAGAAGTGTTTTCCCTGTGTGCATTTGAGTTTGCTATCTGGAGCCGATTGACAGGTAAACCACTTGCCATTTTTGGTTGGGAAAATATTGATCACCGCCTATCTTTTCTCCGTCGCTGGATCTGTCAGTTTGTCCACAATACTGCCCGTCTCGTGCTTTCCGGTAATCAGGATGGGGCAGAAATTATGCGCCGATGGGGTTACACAGGGTTGCTGGAAGTGATGCCGCAGATGGGTGTTGACCCTGAATTTTTTGCACCTCGTCAAAAAACAGTAGGCGATCGCCCATTCCATATAGGGTTTCTCGGACGATTAGTCCACAGCAAGGGAATCGACCTGATTTTCGCTGCGGCTCACCATTTGCGTCAGCAGGGGTTCAACTTCCGCGTCCTGATATGCGGCTCTGGTTTTATAGAAGCAGAACTCAAGCAGGTATCTCAGAAGCAAGGTGTGGCAGATTGGGTGATATGGCATGGTGCTGTCCACCACGAACAAGCTCCAGAAGTGATCTGCCACTTTGATGTGCTGGTCTTGCCTTCCCGTACAACTCTTGAATGGAAAGAGCAATTTGGTCACGTCCTGATTGAAGCGATGGCAATGGGAGTTCCGGTGGTAGGTTCTGATAGTGGAGAAATTCCCAATGTGATTGGGCGATCAGATTTGGTTTTTCGCGAAGAAAATACTCAGGAACTAGCAAACATATTGGCACGCCTGATTCGGGAACCCCAATGGTATCAAGAGGTGAGCAATTATTGCCTTCATCGGGTAAATCAACTTTACTCCCATGATCAGATTGCAGCTTGTCTAATCACTTTATGGCAGAAAGTTTTACAGCAAAAAAACAGTGAACTTGTTCTGAATTAGGAAGTGAGATGAATGGCACAGTATGTCTTTTGTGAGGTAAACCATCCATGCGGTTAGTGATTGTTCGCAGAGAAGTGGGTGTTGCTCTGAGTATGGATGTCTATGCTGACAATTTGGTTGCTGAATTAAAAGCGATTCGTCCAAATTGGGAAATTGTTGAGTTTGCACCGCAACTCTGGAGCCGAAACCACGAAAACCTGTGGCACTCTGGTACTGGTATCCGCAAGTATTACGAACGCTATTGGCATCATCCTCAACAAGTCTGTCAGATAGAAGGAGACATCTATCACATCATTGATCACACCAATGCTCATGTAGCGTATTGGTTGAGAAGAAAAAACAAACCTATCATTATCACCTGTCACGACCTAGTACAGTTTGTCTATCCAGAAATTCTCAAGGGACAATCCCGTTTTCCTGCTTTCAGTATGGCATCCTGGCAATTTTCAGTAAAAGGATTGCGTTATGCCAACTGTGTAGTAGCTGATTCGTCAAATACAGCCAAGGACGTTCATGAAAAACTCGGTATTGAATTACAGCGAATTATGGTAGTTCCTCTCGGAGTTGAAGCATCGTTTCGGCCATTACCATTGGCAGAGGTGAAATCCTTTCGACAACAATCTAAGAGATTCCCTGAAGAAATCTGTTTACTTAATATTGGTTCAACTCACCAGCGTAAAAATATTATCACTGTTTTGAAAGTTCTAAAAACCCTCAAAGATCAAGGTCTATCAGTATGTCTTTGGCGTTCAGGGGGGAAATTTACGACAGAGCAGATAGCCTTTATTAAAGAACATAATCTTGACCAAGATATTCTGGATTTTGGTACTGTTGAGAAAAATATTCTGATTCAACTTTATAATGCAGCCGATGTTTTATTAGCTCCATCTCTTTATGAAGGTTTTGGTTTGACAGTTATCGAGGCAATGGCGTGCGGACTACCCGTAATTACTTCTAATGTCTCATCTCTACCAGAAGTGGTAGGTAATGCGGCGGTGCTAGTAGAACCTATGGATATCCAAGCTATATCTGAATCTGTAGTTAGCCTCGAACAGAATTCTATCTATCGTCAAAATTTGATTGATCAGGGATTCGTAAGAGCTAAACAGTTGACTTGGAAAAAATCAGCAGAACAGTTGGTTTCGATTTATGAGCAGTTAACAAGTCAACAGTCAAAATTCGCAGATGCAAAAAAATGAAGTTGATGTAGCACTGTTACAAAAATTAGAAATTCAGTCTCTGTGATCCTCAATCAATTGAAGCTTTGATTAGCAGTATTCGACTATCTGGTAAAAGGATTGTCAAAGTACATTTTTTGGCTGGCAGAATACTGCGGAATGTGGGTTTGATTTACGAGTAGTTAATTAGATCAAATATAAATTTGAGGTGATTAGTGATACATAGTTACGAAGAACTTAACAAAGCGCAAGAAGTAAGTGAAACAGATACGTTTACTATCGATAGATATCGGCAGTTCTTCCATTTTTTTCACCCTGATGTGAAAAAAATTTTGGATGTAGGATGTAATACAGGTAGGGGAGGAAAGACTTTAAAGGAATTAAATAGAGAACTTCAACTCATTGGTCTAGATTGCGTCAATAGTCGTCTAGAAAAACTCCCATGTGGAGTCTACGATCAAAAGGTTTGCTCTTATTCGACTAATGTCATTTTAGAAAGTTCATCAATCGATGCGATTGTTGCAGGAGAATTTATTGAACATTTATATCCTGATGATGTCACTAAAACATTATATGAGTTTTATCGGTTGTTGAAACCAAGCGGACAGTTACTACTAACAACGCCAAATCCGAACTATTTACTTTTGACTTTAACCAGTAGAAGCGTTTTAGGGGGAGCGCATGTATCTCAGCATTATCCTGCTGATTTAGTAAAGCATTTAAAAGTTACAGGGTTTGATGAAATCAAAATATTTGGTAGTGGTAAGGTATCCCGCTACCTCGGTCAATATTTTCCCTGGTTAAGGGTGTACGGCAGTTATTTAGTTATTGCAAACAAAGTCACCTAAATTTTATCTTGTCTACTTATTTGTGTGAATCGTGAAAGATTTAAAATTCCAATGGTCTAGCAATAAATCTCTAATTTAAGATAGATATTTAGTAGCAAAAAAGAAAAGTTTCTGAAATATTCAATAAATATCATGTATTTGCAGATAGTTACAACTAATAAATCGCAAAAGAAGGAAATAATTAGTAACACAACCTTAATTATATTTGCCTTTTCTACAGTTTTTTACTCACGAATTTTTTGTGCAATTACTCGCGCTCCTACAATACTTAATCTTGCTCACTTTGCAGTTGTTCCCTTAGTTTTAGGGATTGTATTATTCACGAGTCGGGCGAAAGACCGCAAACAGATTGCAATTGCCTATTCTTTTCTATTCGGACTTTTCATTTTGTTAGTAGTAGTGTTGGCTAGTGCTTTATGGAATAATGCAGGTTTGATTAACGCAATTGTCTCTTTTATGATGCTTGGCGAACCCTTCATGTTCCTACTTGCTATCACCTGTATTCCTATGTCTACTGAATCCATTACACGAATGAAAAAGTTGTTGATCTGGTCTGCATTGATTAACTTTTTGCTCGCTGCTGTCCAAAAACCTTTAATTGATTCAGGAAAAATTTATGCTAACGGATTAGATGGAACAGATGGATGTGGTGGAGTATTTTTCGTCTCAGGGGCTGGAAATTATGTATCGGCTTCGGTATCAATTGCCTTTTCTCTCTACTTCTTCATTCATGAAAAAACTTTTCCCTTATGGATGAGAATTATGGCAATTATTGCTACTTTCTGGCAAATTCTATTTTCCGATTCCAAACAACTTGTACTCGCCTATCTGGTAGCTTGGGGTCTTCTAATTTTGGTGAATTTAAAAGATATGAGTAAAACTATCAAACTTCTGATTGCGAGTGTTATCTTCGGATGCGGATTTCTTTGGTGTGTACAAAATTTAGAAGCATTTGCCGCATTTACAGTCTGGGCGCGACCAGAACTCTACGAGCCAAATGGTGAAGCTTGGTACGCCAAATTTTACTCGGTGCGTGCTATCTTGTCGCAATATCAATCATCTTTGAATTGGTTATTTGGTCTTGGCCCAGGACATACGGTGAGCCGATTAGGGGCGTGGTTTCTCAGAGATTATTGGTCTTTACTCGGACCATTAGGTGCTACCACCACTCCCATTGGTCAGGAAGCAATCGATTTTGTAAATAGTTTCTGGCTTTGTTATAGTTCCAGTCTCTTCAGCCCTATTTTTGGTTGGGCAGGAATATGGGGAGATTTAGGTCTTTTAGGCCTAGGAGCATACCTATTTCTATCCTTTTTAGCCTGGCAACACTTTGGTCTAGATGATTCTTTGAAAGTTACTCTGCTAGCTATTTTCGTTTTTGGTTTTATTTTTACGCAAATGGAGGAACCAGGTTTTATGCTGGCGATCGCATTTATCTTAGGGCTTTCATGGCAAAAACAACGACTAAGAAAACAGGCTCAACAGGCTACTAGAGCAGCACAGCAACAAGGATTAATACTCTAACACAAAAAGCGATGGAAAAAACCTGATGCTGCACCACAAGGTTAATATCCAAGACTACCGTATTAATCCCAGTAACAGACTGAACAACTTGTACAACATATTGATTAGCTACTTAATTACAAATATGAAAATTTTAATGTCTGCTTACTCCTGCGAACCAGGTATGGGTTCTGAACCTGGTGTGGGTTGGAATATTGCACAAGAAGCAGCTAAGTACCATGAAGTTTGGGTACTCACCCGACCTGATGAGAGTCAGAATATTATCAAGGCAGAACTGGAACGCAACCCTAACCCAAATCTTCACTTTGTTTATTTTACTCTGCCCTTTTGGCAGGATAGTAGACGATGGGGATATTCTGGAGGAATGCAACTTCACTATTATCTTTGGCAAATTCAGGCATACTTTGTTGCCCGTCGCTTACATAAAAAAATTGGCTTTGACCTTAGCCATCATGTCACTTTTGTCAAATATTCCAATCCTTGCCTCCTATCACTGCTGCCAATTCCCTTAGTTTGGGGACCAGTAGGCGGTGGAGAATCTGCACCGCTAAGTTTCTGGTATGACTTTAGCTTAAACGGCAAAATGTATGAAATTGCCCGCAGCTTTGTTAGATACCTGGGAGAGCAAGATCCATTGGTACGTCTTACTGCTAAAAGAAGTGCTGTAGTCCGAGCCACAACTAAGGATACAGCCCAACGCCTCTATAAGCTAGGTGTGAATCATGTGCAGATTCTGCCGGAATCAGGGCTATCGGAGGAAGACATAGCACTTTTGGCTCAATATGAAGTACCTAAAGAAGCACCAGTAAGGTTTATCAGTATAGGTAGACTTTTCCACTGGAAAGGTTTTTATTTGGGACTGCGTGCTTTTGCTCAGGCGAATTTACCCAATACAGAATATTGGATTGTAGGACAAGGGCCAGAGTCGGATAGGTTGCAAGCTTTGGCAGCAGATTTGGGAATTACTCAAAAAGTTAAATTTTGGGGCAAATTACCTCGTTACAAGGCTTTAAATCTGTTGAAAGAGTCTCATGTGCTAGTTCATCCCAGTCTGCATGATTCTGGAGGATGGGTATGTATGGAAGCAATGGCCGCAGGTCGTCCCGTGATTTGTCTAGATTTAGGAGGCCCAGCCGTCCAAGTTACAGACGAAACTGGTTTTAAGATTCCAGTAGACGAACCATATCAAGTGGTACGTGACCTAGCAACTGCGATGATTCATTTAGTTAAAGATTCAGAACTGAGAGTTAATATGGGTCAAGCTGGTCGGAAATTAGTCAGTGAGAATCACAGTTGGCCGGTTATAGGGAAACGTCTGAACAAACTTTATTTAGAGGTTGGTAGCAGGAAAGTTTCAGAGAATGGTGTTGTGTCTCAAGTGTTTTGAAACTGCTTTCAACTATTTAGTAATTAGTGTTCCAATATGCACAGAATTATTCAATAGAAATTAGTCAATCACCTCAATTGTTAGCAGGGTTAATCTAGTGAAAGTTTTACTCCTACATAATCGGTACCAGTATGCTGGAGGAGAAGATTCAGTAGTACAGGCTGAAAAAAATTTACTGGAGAAAAAAGGGCATCAGGTTTCATTAATTGAAGTTAGCAATGATGACATAGTTGGCATTGAGGGCAGAATTAATGCAGCTTTTAGTGCTTTATATTCACCTGTATCTAAACGCTATGTGAGCAAAGCGATCGCTCACTTTTGTCCTGATGTAGTACATATTCATAACTTTTTCCCACTACTCTCTCCATCCGTTTATGATGCGTGTAACAATGCTAATGTGCCTGTCGTACAGACCCTACACAATTACAGGCTGGGCTGCCCCAATGCAATGTTATTTCGCAACAATACTGCTTGTGAAGATTGCTTGGGCAAGAGGATAGCATGGTCTGGTATTTTACACGCTTGCTATCGTGGTTCGCACATTCAAAGCACTGTTGTTGCTACAATGCTAGCTGTTCATTGGCAGCGTGGTACTTGGCAAAAATCAGTTGATGCTTACATTGCTCTCACAGCTTTTCAAAAAGAAAAGATAGTTCAGGCTGGCCTTCCTAGGGAAAAAATCTACATTAAACCTAATTATATTTTCGCTCCACAATCATTAAATATCACTAGAGCAAACGGTGAATATGCCCTCTTTGTGGGGCGAATTTCTCCGGAAAAAGGTATTTTAACTCTCCTAGATGCTTATTTACAGAATAGTTTGCGTATACCACTAAAAATAGCTGGCACTGGCCCTCTACTTGAGAACTTACAGGCAAAGATTCAGTCTGCTGGGCTTGATGATGTGATTACATTTCTAGGTCAACAGGATAAGTCAGCAGTAATGAGGCTAATGTGTAATGCGAGATTTCTTATTTTCCCTTCAATTTGGTATGAAACGTTTGGTTTAGCGATGATTGAAGCTTTTGCTTGTAGCTTACCCGTATTAGCATCAAGTTGGGGTAGTATGGCGGAAATTGTGGAGAACAATGTGACTGGTCTGCATTTCCAAGCTGGTAGTTCAACAGATTTAGCAAATAAAATAAGATGGGCTTACGAGCATCCTGAAGAAATGATTTGTATGGGTAAAAATGCTCGCTCTGCTTATGAAGCGTATTACACCTCTGATCATAATTACCAGCAACTAATAGCAATTTACCAAGCAGTAATTGCTCAAAAACTAGGGCGTGTTTTAACAATGTAGCTTTTGTTTACGAACCATCAGTCCGTCAAGCTCCTTTGTGGAGAACAGGTTCGTGTTGAGGTGATTGAAAGAATATCGAAAACATTTGAACGATTACCCAATCGGTGGATTGTGAAAAGGACATTCGGCTGGCTCAATCGATTTCGGCGTTTGAGTAAGGATTATGAGTTGTACACAGAGATAAGTGAAGCAATAATTTACGGCTCATTGATTCGTCTGATGGTAAAACGAATGGCAGCTTAATCTTTTGTTTACGAATCAGCTCTAAGACTAAACAGTGCTGTCTTCTATATCTCGTTTTCGCTGATACAGTAGTGAACTTACAGCAACAGCGACTAACATAGGGGGTATTAAATCTGATTCAGGAACTGGTACAATTCGGACTGAACCAGTGATTGTGTTGGTAAAGACACCAAAGTCAGCTGTTTGACGACCTGTTGTCACGAGGAAATACTTTTGTTGAGCAGTCAATTCTCTGCTAAACGCAACAATCCCATCATTAGGAGTAGTATTTGCTACAAGAACATTAGTCAATTGTTGAATGGGATTGAAACTGTCTTTATATAAAACTAAGAAATTATCCCAAGCTCCATTTGCAGGTGAAGTAGCTCCAGGTACAGTGCTGGAGAATCTATATAAACCCGATTGTTCAACTGTAAAGGCAAAAACACTGTAAGGTACACTCATTCCAACAGTTCCAGCATTCTGTCCGCTGATTCTATTAGGAGGATCGCCTGGTGCTGTACGCCGCCAGATCGGTTTATTTGTTGTATCTCCTTGATAAGTAAAGATAGCGGCTTTGGCAGGGTTATTAGTAATAACACTAGTTAATAATAACCACAAAGCAATTATTAATGGTTTCTGTACAAAGTTTTTTCTCAACATAAACTCATGCTTAATTAAATGTCAATTGTAAAAGATAGCATTGCTGATGAGCGCAAATAATTCATCTAAGATTTTGGAAAAAACTTAGTTCATTACTTTGTTATACAACGCCTCAAAAATTTATGATTGCTGAGATTCTTGGCGTTTTTTCTGTAGTGTCAAGGCTGTGAGCCAAAATACGCTTATTAGCATCAAACCGGAAACTGATGGTTCTGGTACTTGAGTAATGACTAACGAGACATTATCTGCATATGAATCATTGACTCGACCTCGTGCATAATTGGCACTCAGAACTACATTGATTTGACGTGTACCTACAGGTACATAACCGTTAGTTGATTGGAAAAATAAACCCGTGATATTATTTCTCTCTGCTGCATTTGGTGCAGAAATATTAGCTGCGCCTAAAGATTGGTTCGTCGCATCTAGGAAAGTGATATTGAGTGATGCAATATCTTCATCATTAGCGTATCCACCTAACCAGGCACTCAAATCAAAAGCTGCTCTACCTGCATCAATAACTGAAGCGAGACTCTCCACATCAATAGATTGGTAAGCACTAGATGAGCCTCTACCTGCACCACCAAAAAAGAGATTTTGACCCCTATTGCTTGGCCCTGGAACATCAACAGCCGGTAAGGTAACGCTCACTAAATTACCCAAGCCATTGACAAAGTTAAAACCTGACGCACCGTATTGAATGACGCTAAAATCACCAGTTTTATTCCAACCAGGGATGAAGGGAATATCAGTTCCAACACTATTACCGATTGGATCTCCTAATCCTTGTTCTGCGTCACCATTGACAATCAAATTTTGGCCTAGTGTGGCAGCATAACTAGAATGAGCAAATAAAAAGCTAGGTACTAGCCCTACTATTAAAGAAAGGCATAGTTTGTTTATGTTCTGCGAAACTGTTTGCAAAATAATTTGATTCATCACTGCCTATTTATGAGATTGATAGCTTTTGTAGAAAATGTATGGTTAAACTTTCTTGGTAGCTATTGACTTTTTGCGAACCGCAAAAGCCACACTTAAAGCCAGTAAAGTACCATATGCACCCTGATGTTCTGGAATAGAGGTAGAGGGACTACTAAATCCATACTTTGTTAGAATTGCTTGTCCTTTTGGCGAGAGAATATATGCAGCTAACTTCTCACCATCTGGATCAGCATTCTTGAGGACAGTCAAACCATAATCAGCCTTAGTCGCCAAATAGTTAGGTAACTCTACTATTTGTAAATCTTTGCCTGCTTCTAGTTCTTGAGCAGACTTGCCACTGGTGTAATAGGCTAAAAAGATATCTGCCAGCGGATTCGTTTTGAGGAAATAGACGAGATTATTTTCTCCTGTGGGGACTGGTGGTGCAGAGGGATTCCCACCCACTAATTGCAAGGCTTGACTTTTGAGAATTTGAGAACTACCTGGTTTAATTGCATCGGCTTTATCAAATATCTGCCATGTGTAATCCCCAGAAGGATCAGCTAGTGGTGTTGATGTGCCTACTTTGATGTTGGTATCAAGGAAGAAATCCAAGAGATTATCTGATGTGACACCAGTTAACCTTGGGTTGACAATAGCAACCATACGATTGCTAGTGAAATTTTGGACAGGATTGCTCAAACCCTGCTGGAATAGTTGTTGGGAATTTCCTAAATCAGCACTGGCAAAGACATCAGCTGATTTACCTGTCGTTAATATTTCCTGTTCTATTTTTTCTCTTGTTAAACCTGAGGGGCCAAAGTAGGTATTTACAGTGATGCCATACTCTGTAGTAAAAGCTTGTGCTACTTCCGTTAAGCTATTTCGCAAACTACCAGCACCATATAAGGTAACGGCTAATATTGGGGTTGGTAATATGACATTGACAGCATAAGCTATCAATGAAAAGGCAAAAAACTGCTTTTTCATGGTTGGTATATAGCCATAAATTATTTAGACTACTGCTTGAATTTCTGGCAAATAATACTCAAACAGTGGTTGCATTGAGCTTAAAAGCCTTAGTCTTTGAGGATTAATGATGATTTAATGGATGAAAATACTCTACCAAGTATGTTGGTATAAATCAATCCGTTTAAGTCAGAGAATTGCAACAATTAAGCGATCGCACCAGATATCTTTTTAAGAGATTCAGTAACAAAAGCTACTTTTTTTAGGAAACAATATATATTAATTTGTTTTATACCAACTAGATTGGTAGGAAGTTTTCAGGTGTGAGGTCAATGTCAAATATTGTATGGAAGTCTTGTTATGTAGCTCCTATACTGCTGGGAGTACATGTAATCATGACTCAAGTTGCATCAGCATCTCCAGTAGAAGGGGACATTGCACAGATGCAAACACAAGAAGACGTAAGAGATAAGGCTCTGATGAGTCAAGTGACATCAGTGTCCCAACTATCAGATGTGCAGCCAACAGATTGGGCTTTTCAAGCTTTGCAATCTTTAGTTGAGCGTTACGGTTGTATTGCTGGATATCCCGACAGTAGCTTTCGGGGCAATCGCGCCATGACTCGTTATGAGTTTGCGGCCGGTTTGAATGCTTGTTTGAATCGCATTAATGAACTGATAGGAACAAGTACGGCGGATTTGGTCACAAAAGAAGACCTAGCAACACTACAAAGACTGCAAGAAGAGTTTGCAGAAGGATTAACAGAACTGCGTGGGAGGGTTGATAGTTTAGAAGGACGTACAGCTACCTTAAAAAGTCAACAATTTTCTGCCACTACCAAGTTAAACGCAGAGATTATTTTTACTGCTGGTGGTGTATTTGGTGAAGATAGAGCTTTAAACTCTGACCAATGGCGGACTATCAATGCTCAACCTGCTGGTGCTAGGCGAGAAGCTGCTAAAAACAGTGCTTATGGAAGTGCAGGACGAGACTTACAAGATAATGCTATTTTTGCCGATCGCGTCCGCATAAACCTCATCTCTAGCTTCACTGGCCAAGATCGTTTGTTTGCTCGTTTGGAAGCTACCAATACTACAGCTTTTAATGCTCCAGTCACAGGAACTAATATGAGTCGTCTGGGGTGGGACTCAACTAATAATTTGGATAACAGCGTCCAATTAGGTAAATTATTCTATCGCTTTCCTGTAGGCGATCGCCTTAACGTCATTGTTGATGCCATTGGTGGGGAGTTTTACGACAACTTCAATACGATTAACCCGTTGTTAGCATCAGCTCCAAGTGGTGCAATATCACGCTTTGGTCGCTTCTCCTCGATTTACCGCGCCAGTAACACTGGTTCTGGGAGTAATACAGGTTCAGGAATCAGTGCGATTTTTCAGTTGAGTGATGCTGTCACTTTGTCGGGGGGATATATTGCTAGACGAGGTAATGAACCTACACCCGGTAGAGGCTTATTTGATGGTAGCTATGGAGCATTGGCGCAGTTAGAATTTCGACCCAATAAAAACTTTACTCTGGGTTTGAGCTATGCCCACTCTTATCTGAGTGGTGGGGCTGGGGATGTGACGGTTTCTGGTGCTTATGGTAGTACCTTTGCTAATACTCCCTTTGGTGCTGGGATTGCTACTTCTGCTAACCATTACAGTTTACAAAGTAGCTATATTTTCAATCCTCAATTTGTTCTCTCTGGATGGGTGGGATATACTCAAGCGATCGCCGAAGTCAGTTCTGGTACAAATGTGAATCGTGGTGATCAAGCAGATATTTGGAACTGGGCTGTAACTTTAGCTTTTCCTGATTTGGGTAGAAAGGGGAATTTGGGCGGTCTAATTTTTGGACAACCACCAAAAGTTACTAGTAATGACTTTGGCCCTGCTGTTATAACTCCTACTAGTAATCGGCGTGAAGATACAGATACATCTTTCCATGTAGAAGCTTTGTATCGTTACCAAGTTAATAGTAATATTGCGATTACACCAGGATTAATTGTCATATTTAATCCAGAACATAACAGTAACAATGATACAATTTATACGGGTGTTTTTCGGACTACATTCCGATTCTAGGGGATGGATGTTCAGAATTAACGTAATACCATTTTTTAATGAAGATGCACTTTATTCTGCAATGTAGAGACGTTGCATGCAACGTCTCTACATGATTTATTTGGTACAACTTCATAGAGAATGGGTATCACCCCCTTGTGAATATTAAGAGGGTTAATTTTGTATTTTATAGCAGTTGATATTTGACGGACTTAAAAGCCTGTTATTATCAGGGTTTTATGTTTCTATCTATCTGGCTACAACCATATGCAGCTGATATTTAAAAATTCATGAGCAGTATGTCTAATATAGTAAATACAATACTTTTAGCTTCTCCTAAATCTACGCCACTGAAGGTAAATAAATTCGCCCTTGAGAGAGTGAACTTGTTAAATTAATTCATCAAAATTAAGTGCAGAGGATCTAATTTGACGTGCCAAGGGAATGATTGGTCTTTAATAGTTAGCCATTTTTCCTTGAAGACTTCTGCTTGTAGGTGGTAGTCTTGTGGGTTATTAGCTGGTGAATGAAGTTTTAAAAATAATGTGATGCGGTGGGGTGTTTCACTTGTCCGCACTAGCCAACAAGGAAAGGTATTTTCCTGATCTGGGTTGTTGGTAAAGGCGATGTGATGAGCGCGAATGCCTACATGAGATAATTCCTGCTCATCTTGTTCAATGACTTTGAGGCTGCAACCCCAATCAATTGCTTCTATTTCGCGGGCTGAATTCATAACAGCATGAGAGAAATTCTTGCAACCTGTAATTTGTGCAACACTTACAGTCGCAGGATGCTCAAAAATTTCGTATCGAGAACCATGATGCACTGGTCTACCCTCTTCCAATACTAAGAGATTCGGGCAGATTCGATAAGCTTCTTCCATGTTGTGGGTAACAAATATAGACACACCCTGGTAATTGCTCAGGGTTTCTGTCATTTGTTGTTCTAATTGACTCCGCAGGTGGGTATCGAGGGCAGAAAATGGTTCATCTAACAGCAAGGCTTCTGGTTGACTAGCTAAAGCTCTAGCTAAAGCTACTCGTTGTTGTTGACCTCCAGAAAGTTGGTGCGGATAGCGATCGCCTAATCCCTGTAGTTGCATAGCCACTAGTTGTTCTTCTACCTGCGCTCGTATACTTGTGGCGGATAGTCCTTGAGGTAAGCCAAAGGCAATGTTTTGTGCGACGGTCATATGGGGAAACAAGGCATAATTCTGCACTAAAAAACCGATGCGGCGATCGCGGCTAGGGATGTTAATTCCTTGTTGCGAGTCAAATAGTACTCTGCCATTTAAAACTATACGCCCCTTTGTAGGTGTTTCAATCCCAGCAAGACAGCGCAAAATCATACTTTTACCTGCACCTGAACCCCCTAACAATCCTAGAGGTCGCTCATCGGTACTGAAAGCTACTTGTAGATCAAAACTCGGTAAATGTTGTTCTATATCTACAAGCAATTCCACCTCAGAAGTAGGCGCAGATAATAACACAGCCTCGTTTTCTTGTCCTTGTTTCCTGAATCGACTTCTCTGTTTATCTCCCCATCTTCTCTTTTCCCTCACTTCTTGCCAAAAGTTGACAGCAATAATCCCCGACAGAGAAATTGCCATAATCATAATTGCCCAAAACCAAGCTTCCTCAGTTGCTCCAGCTTCCACTGCAAAATAAATTGCCATTGGGATTGTCTGCGTTTGTCCAGGGATATTTCCAGCTAACATGAGGGTTGCGCCGAATTCTCCCAAGGCACGGGTAAAGGCTAAGGTGGTAGCAGCCACAATACCTGGTAGTGCTAAAGGTAAACTGATGCGCCAAAAGATGGTTGTCTCTCTAGCTCCGAGGGTTCTAGCTACCCGCAGTAAATTACTATCAATTTGTTCAAAAGCCCCTAATGCAGTTTTATACATCAGAGGAAAAGATACTACTGTAGCCGCGATCGCTGCCCCATACCATGTAAATACAATTGTGATGTCGAAAGGCTGCATGAGTTGCCCTACAGGGCCGTTTTTACCAAAAAACAGCAACAGCATAAAGCCCACAACCGTAGGAGGTAAAATCAAGGGAGCGACAAAGATACCTTCAATCAGCGACTTGCCTTTGCCGTGATAATTCAGCATCCAATAAGCAGCAGCAATACCCAAAAAGAAGGTAATAAATGTTGCCAGAAGAGAAGTTTTGAGTGATATCCAAAGTGGTGACAAGTCCAATGGCATGGTTTATTTGAGACAGAATGATATACGGAAATTGACTTGGGCTAATTTATGTCTGGATTCATGACTCAAAATAGCCGAATTAAGATTTTAATTTTCACTTCAATTCATAATTTACCAACCTTTTTGATAAAAAGTTGGTAGATAACAACAAAATACTCAAAATATACTGCGTTGTTGGGAACAGAAATTGGCACGACGCAGTGGAGATACTAAGCAAACACTGCAACCGGCTGAATATTGAGATTTTCTTCTCATGTTGAAAATCTGACACAGGAATGCACTGCTTTTTAAATTCCCAAGCTTTTGATCTGCAACATTCCCACACAAGAGCAAGTGAATTTAAACTTGATATTAGCTTGCTAATATTTACTGTTATATAGCTATATGGTTATATTAAATACAGTTATCCAAATCAAGTTGCCCTACCTTGAAAAGCACTTCTCAATTACTACATCAAAGTTCTTGTAGAGAAGGTATGGGCGCACACATAAATATATTACAGGACAAGCAATGTGGGAAAGTGCTATCACGGCATATTTACATTATCTAAGCTTCATGGTGGCGTTTGGGGCGTTAGTGGTTGAAAGCCAAAACTTGAGCAAAGATATCAGCCTAGAAGCAGCGTGGAAAGTGGTGATAGCAGATGCTATTTATGGTTTATCTGCTGTCACAATTCTCATCACAGGCGTATTGAGAGTTATTTACTTTGGTAAAGGCACTGATTACTATCTCAGCAGTCTAGTGTTTTACACTAAGGTTGGTATTTTTATCTTAGTGAGTTTATTGTCTTTATATCCTACCTTTTCGTTTCTGTCGTGGATTAAAAACTTGCGAAATAATCAACCTCCTCAGATGGAATTACCGCAATTACAGCGACTCTCTTGGCTAATTAGAGGAGAGTTATTTGGGTTTGCGCTCATTCCATTATTAGCAGCAGTTTTGGCGCGAGGAATTCAACTTTTTTAAAAAAGGGTGTAGGGGTGAACAATTAATGACTAATGACAATTAACCTATGAGAAATATACTTTCAGATGCAGCGATCGCTCAACTCATTGAAGAAGACGTTCCTTATTTTGATTTGACCACCTTGGGACTTGGTATTGGTAAGCAACCAGGTGAAATTGAATTTCATTCCCGTCATCCAATGGTAGTCTGTGCGACAGAAGAAGCTGCTAGAGTTTTTGAGCAGTGTGGTGCGACAGTTCTTTCTCAGGTTGAAAGTAGCACTACCGTAGCGGAAAAACAACTCATCCTGAAAGCGACAGGTTCAGCCGAAGCTTTGCATATTGCCTGGAGAATTGCACTTAATTTGCTGGAATATGCTTCTGGGATTGCTACTCGTACTAATAATTTAGTTAAGGCGGCTCATCAGGTTAATCCGTCAGTGGGAATTGTCGGTACGCGTAAAGTCTTTCCTGGTACACGTGCGCTATCCATGAAGGCTATCTTAGCAGGTGGTGCAATTCCGCATCGTTTGGGGTTATCTGAGAGTATTCTCATCTTCAAGGAACATCTGACCTATCTGGGTGGAATGTCAGGACTCTTGGAATGCTTACCAGCACTCAAACAACGCTTTCAGGAACACAAAATTGCGATGGAAGTGGAAACTATCGCCGATGCCTGGGCGATCGCGCAAGCTGGAGTTGATATGATTCAGTTTGATAAGGTTTCCTGTGCTGACCTCAAGTCTGTAGTACCGTCACTAAAAAATCAGTATCCCAGGATTAAACTCGCGGTAGCTGGGGGAATTACCTTAGATAACGTTCAAGAATACGCCAGCACAGGAGTAGATTTACTCGTAACGAGCTTTCCCTATTTCGGCAAACCTGCTGATATTGGTGTAAAAATGGGGAATCTGTCCAATCGGTAGATTCAGTGAGATTTACAGCAGATTGCAGGTTAATAAGGGAAAAAATGGATAATTCCAGCTTTTCTTTACACTAAACCCATTTCTCGCAACCCCTGACGTAATCTTCTCGCTTCGTCTGGGTTGCTTTGTTCATGCAGGAGAATGGCATTTTTAAAAGCAGTGATACTTGCTTGCACATTACCAACTTTCAGCTGCACTACACCTAAATTTTGATAAGCTTCGGCATATTTAGGTTGCAGTCGAATCGCTTTTTGGTAAGCTGCGATCGCATCTGTAAACATCCCCAAAGCTTTATATATCATCCCCAAATTGTAATATCCCATAGCAAAGTTAGGGTCAATCTTTAACGCTGTTTCATAAGCTTTTTTCGCTCCGTTGATATCTCCGGCTGCTTTGAGTAAGTTCCCTAAATTGTTATATGCACCTAATTTGAGTATGGGATAAATAGGTAATTTAATCGCTGCTTGGTAATGGGAAATCGCCTGTTGGGGATGATTTAAACGACTGTAGGCAATGCCTAAATGATAATTTAATTCATATAAAACTTCATAGTTTTCCTTACAGGCTGCAATACCTCGGTTTAATAACTCCATTCCTTGGTTAAGTTTACCCATTTCTACATACAAAGCTCCTAACTTACTGCAAACATAAGGATCATGAGGGTGCTTTGCTAAGAAGCTTTCCATTGTGGCTTGGGCTTTGGCGTACTTGTCGTTTTGCGCGATCGCAGTTTTTTGATAACCGGAATGGAGAATTGCAATACCCGGTAAATAGCCGATTTCCCAATGGGGTTCTGTTTCTAGAAGAACTGCAACACTATCATCGATTAAGGCATGATAGGGACGCTCAAAACGAATCTGAGGATGGTTGCGAAACAGACGCGACACCAGAGAATAAGGAGATTGTTCCGCCTCGACTTCGTGACGCACAAGGTTAATCAGCAGATATTCATCTCTGGCGATCGCCTCTTTAATCTGTGGCACAATTGCGGGTGTCAAAGCCTCATCTGCATCTAAGACTAAAACCCAATCACCTGTGACATATTTTAAAGCAGCATTGCGAGCCGCACTAAAGTCATTACACCATGCGAAATAATGTACCTTAGCACCAAATTCTTGGGCAATATTCGGGGTGCGATCTATAGAGCCTGTATCCAGAACTACCATTTCATCCACAACATTTTTCACACTGCTCAAGCATTTAGGCAGTGCGGTGGCTTCGTTTTTCACAATCATGCACAGGCTCAGACTCATAAGCTAATCGTTATATTATTTACTTGTATAGGACATTTAAAGTTAAGGTTGGCTCAATCTTAACTCCATCACAAATAGATACAATTAAACCATCAATTAATGAATTTTCGCCTAAAATTAAATGCTTATTTTAACTTCCTGCAAAAAAAGTCAAATAATTGACGGCAAACAAGAAGTTACAAACTATGTGTAAAAATCAATAATTAAAGAGTTAGTAAGTGATTACTTCTAGGGAAAATGGTAAATTTAATGCTGGGGCAGACAGTAGGTGGACGCTACCAAATTCTCACGCAGTTGGGTGGAGGTGGATTTAGTACAACTTTTATTGCTCAAGATATCCAACGTCCAGGGAATCCGCAGTGTGTTGTCAAGCAATTTAAACCACTCTCCCATGATCCATATACCTTACAGGAAGCCAAACGTTTATTCCAACTAGAAGCGGTCACTTTAGAAAAACTGGGAAAACATGACCAAATTCCTCAATTGTTGGCGCATTTTGAAGAAAATCAAGAATTTTACTTAGTCCAAGAATTCATTCCCGGACACGACCTTTGCGAAGAATTACCGCCGCTAAAACAACCGTTAGCTGAGACTCAAGTCATCAAACTTTTACATGAGATTCTGGAAGTTTTAGTATTTGTTCACCAACAAAATGTTATTCACCGTGATATCAAACCAGCCAATATTCGGCGCAGGACTTCAGATGGCAAAATAGTTTTAATTGACTTTGGCGCAGTCAAACAAATGAGTGTACAGAAAACCAGTGTTGATGGACAAATAAATATGACTGTCGCCATTGGTACACCTGGTTATATGCCTAGTGAGCAAGCTAATCAAGTACCGAAATTAAGCAGTGATATTTATGCGGTTGGTATTATTGGCATTCAAGCTTTAACAGGAATAAACTTTCCTCATGTTGGTAGTCAAGGGCTACCAAGACACCCTGAGACGGGTGAAATAGAGTGGCGTAAACAAGTAAAAGTTAGTCCCAAATTAGCGAATTTATTGGATAAAATGGTGCGTTATGATTTTCGTCAACGCTACCAGTCAGCAGAGGAAGCTTTGCAAGCTGTCAAAAAAATCTCATCTAAAGCTTTAAATAGAACAATATTAATTGGCTTAGGAATAATCGTTGCTATTATGCCAGTAATTATCCTGTTGTTACAAGCGATAATTCCCAAAGACAATTTATTAAGTTATACAAATGATAGTGCAGGTATCAAGATCAAATATCCTCCAAACTGGGAAAGACAAGATATACAAAATATTCTGACTCAAGAATTAGTAACTTTTTTATCGCCCAAACAGAATGATGCTAATAACTTCCAAGATAAATTAACGATTAATGTGGGAAAATTTGCTGGTACATTGGATGAATCGAAGAATTTATTTATTCAGGAAATCAAAAACACGTTGCCAGAGGCTAATATTGTCAGTACAAGTACCGCTACTTTAGCCAATAAAAGGGCTTATCAATTAATTTTTACCGGGAAGAATGAAAATACTAGGTTAAAAAATCTGCAAATTTGGACTCTCAAAGATGAGCAGACCTATGTCATTACTTACACGGCTACGATAGACGATTATGATAAATTTCTGCCTTTAGCAGAAAAAATGATTCAATCTTTTGAAATTGAATAAGTTGCAGCATCACGGAACAGTATGTAATTTTATCAGTCGAGTCAGATATCACACTGAAAATACTACCCGACAATGACTTGGCTGCAAATCTCTGGGAATTACACCTTAAAGTGTCTACACTGTATTTAGACTATATACTTAAAAACAATATTTTCTCTAATATCCTTGTTGATTTAGCATATCCATAGCTATTTTTAAGCTAGATTTCATGCGATTGAATGCTGCTGCTAAACCGCCAATTTCATCTTTTGCAGTTTCATCAAAATCAGCACTCATGTCACCAGTGCTAACTTTTTGAGCAATTTTCTCTATATTTTTAATACGCTGGATGACGGTTTTTTTGATTAAAAAATTAATTAAAAATAGCACTACTGCAAAGATTGCAATTAACAAACCCATAATCAATGACCAACTACTACGGGCATGATTAAAAATCTCTTTGGAAGGTACAGAAATGATTTGAGACGCTACAATTTCATTCAGTGTCCATCCAAAACCATTTTTTGTTCCATAGGTAGTTAACTGACTCTTGGGAGCTAGTTCTGGTGTAGAATGACATCGCAGACAAGTCTGTTTTGTAATTGCTAGAGGTCTAGCAATATAAAAGACTTCACCTTCAGGCAAAGAGCGAAAACCTACAATTTCCTTAGTTTGGGATTCTCTGCGAAATCTTTCTACTAGTTGGCTTTCAAAATCATCAGCTTTATCTCTTAAGTTAGTAGGATTGAGTGTGGCTTCTTTGTAGAGGAAATTTTCATTTCCTTCGGTTTTGCGAAAATTTTCAAATACTTCTGTGGCGGAAAAAGCTGGGACTGTTTCTGGAATAAACGCGGTTGCTGTTTCTAGTTGCGGTGCTAATAAAGGATTTATCCGTTCTTGTGTATAGCTTCTGACTGAGTTAATGGTTTTCATCAACAGTAGTGCTTGAGAACTGACTTCTTTCTGCGCTCGTTGTTGTAATACGCTTGATAAGATAGCACCACTTACACAAATACTGACTATAAACACTAATATTAAAAGTAAATTGAATTTAGTGCCAATTTTTAAGTTATTCAACATGATTTATAATAAGATTTATGCAAAAATAATAGAATATCTTATCAGATTTAAGAGCAACAGATAACAATAAAAAGTAAATAAATATTAAAATTGTTCTATGTCGTCAGTTTAGGTATGATTTTAATCAATCAGGTTTAAGAAAAAATCAAGATAAACATAGTGATAATGTGGAGATTTTCACGTCGTTTTTTGCTGTTAAATTTGCTAGGGTTGGCAGTTGCTAGATGCTCATCAGCACCAACTTATCAAGGTAGATTAACTATAGGTGTGATTGATTATGATGGCGATGCAGAAGTAATTAACAAGTATGCGAAATTCAATCGTTATTTAGCAGAAAAAACCAAAGCCAGCATTCAACTAGAGCCTACTTTTAATGAGAATAAAGCGATTGAGCGTTTACAGGCTCAAGCTTGGTCTTTGGTGTTCGCACCACCAGGGTTAGCAGCCGTGGCGATCGCGCGTTCTCAATACGTCCCGATTTTCCCATTAGTGGGTGTGAACAATTTACGCTCAATATTTGTAGTGCGTAAAGATAACCCCATCAGTGATTTAAAGCAGCTACAAGGTAAAATTGTCGCTTTAGGCCAAGCAGGTTCAGCCACAGGATATTATTTCCCCCTGTATAATCTGTACGGTTTAACCCTAGCGGAAATCATGTTTGCACCAACACCAAAAACACTTCTAGAGTGGGTAGCAGAAGGGAAAGTTGCGGCTGGTGCGATTTCACTGGCAGAATTTAATCTCTACAGTTCCCCAGTTACTCAAAATGAGCTAAAAATACTCTACACAGATCCTCACTACGTCCCTCCTGGCTCAGTTTTAATGAGTCCCACCATCACAAGCGATCGCCAAGCATTTATCCGCAAAGTGATGGGTGAGTTTCCTGGTGTTTCGGCTCAAGAAGTTGGGTATGTCCCTAATGGACAAATACCTGATTATCAATACATGATTGATGTTGTTGAACGAGTACAATTGATTGCTACAGAACTGCAAAATAAACCTGTGCAATTATTCAAAAAAACAACTTAAATCTGGCTAGTTGAGTTTCAATTGATTTGATGAGGATTTTATTTAAGTCTTTAATATCCTTAAATTGTAAAATTTGCTGGGTGGGCAAATCAAAGGGAAATTGACCTTCAATGTCCTGGCGTTGCATTTGTGCTAGCAAAATTTGTTCAGAACGTTTGCTTTGAATGGCGTAGCCAATTTCCACACACACATTCGGACTAGGAATTACTTGCTGGGTTGCTTCGCCATCAATACTAGCAATGGGCGTAGTGTCAGCGATAAACAGCAAACTTCTGCGAATTTTACGCATCACGGTGCGGTTGAGACGGATTGGTGCGTTGCTGGGACGATATGATTCTACTAACGTGAGGGGGAGACGCGATCGCAAGTTTAAAGTCTCTAAACTTTTTTGCAATCCCTCTTTGAGCGCATCACTAGCAGCGGCATACTCAATTTGATACGAGAAAAAAATTGTAGGTTCTAACTGCCCTAACACCGCCTGTTTCGTGAAATAAATTTCATGACTGATTAAGTCAATATTCGCAACACAGTAGCCACCACTACCTTCAACGTAAAATTCAATGTTTTCCCCTTCTAGGTAGCGTCCAAACCAAGTAGATTGTTTAACTTCGTCACTATCTTCTAAAAAATCCGCACGTAACGCGGATCTCAGCAGACTTTTTTTACTAAGGCGAATGTCTGGCGGACGTTTTTCCAGTTCTGAAATAGGTTCATAGTCCTGGAGATACCATGCTCTGAGCGCAATGATTGACATAAGACGCTATCTTAACTGTCTATGTTTATTTGCGTATAATTTTACACTGAGTCTCTCATCTGTCAAAAGAAAGTAGTCCAGATTAAAGAAGTCTTATTAGCCAAGCATAAGGGACTTACAACTAAAAAAATATACAATCGCTTTGGTAAGCATGGGAGGCAGGGTAGCAGGGGAAGCAGGGGAGGAAGAATACAATGATCATCTTTGCTCTGACCCATTGAATAATTTATTTTCTGGAAGTCCCTAATAAAAAATAATTTAGGGATTGGAAACAAATCTTTACCCCAAACTTTTACACCCCTACCCACATTCAATATTTTCAAGCTAGGAAGCAGAGGAGACAAGAAATTTGCGGTTTTCTGTTTGAAATTTTAAATCAATCTTAATTTAAAAATCCTGTGGTTGCGACTCAGGGCGAATTTTCGCATTTTCAACTAATTAGGGATGCTCATGAAAAATATATCTACACACAACAACACCCAAGCATCTACTAGTTATAACTACTTCCTCTCCTTGCTAATTATATCTAGGGATCTAATCTGTTTTACCCCTTTTTAAAGGCATCAAAAACAGTTACATTGCCCTCATTTTTGGATATTTGAGGAAATATTAACTTTCGCGTTGGGTGTTGCCGGTTTTCAACGAGACAGATATGAAATTCAACAGCGTTTTTTACCTCTTATACTAACTACACTCTAGCTGTTACATCTGCCAGGGAAGCTTTGTAGCTTCAATTAATAGATTAGCATTCATAGATTAAGAGAAGGATTTTCGCAACTAAACTTTACTTCTCAATACCTTTTACTTCATGCTTACACTTATTTTGTTAACTATTGATTGCTGACGGTTCATATTCAATAGTCAATCAACCTCTAACCTCATAGGTGATTGTGTAATTTCAAGGCTTAACAGTAAATTGAATACTATTCCTCAACACAACAACACCCAACCGTCTACTAGTTCTATCTACTTCCTCTTTCAGTGCATTTCTTCCAGGGATATAATCTGTTTCACCCCTTTGAAAAGGAACGAAAAGCAGTTACATTGCCCCCATTTTCAGATATTTGAGGAAATATTAACTTTCGCGTTGGGTGTTGTCGGTTTTCAACGAGACAGATATGAAATTCAACAGCGTTTTTACCTCTTATACTAACTACACTCTAGCTGTTACATCTGCCAGGGAAGCTTTATAGCTTCAATTAATACATTAGCACCTGTAGATAATTATGGAATTACTTGCAAACAAACTTTACCATTTTTGCTGATTAAATAGGTGTCTTATCCAGTAATATCAAGGCTTTTACAAGCTAACAGTATCAAATATCATATTTGTTTCCAAAAGTAAAAACTCATTTATATTTAAGTTTTGTAACACAAACACACAGAAAATTTGATTTATACATACCATCCAGAACAAGATGGTTGTGAAGTGGAATAAATTTGATTTACTGCAACGATTGCTGAATCATCACAGCAGGATTGATTTTCGTTTTGAGTTTCACAGGTATTTCAATCCAGAACTCTGTCCCCTTACCGATTTCGGAGATACATTCCATCACTCCACTGTGTTTTTCCACAACAATCTGATAACTGATGGCTAATCCTAAACCTGTTCCCTTACCTACTGACTTAGTAGTGAAAAAGGGATCAAAAATGCGGTTTTTGATCTCTGGTTTCATACCTGGGCCATTGTCAGCAATGCGAATGAGAATCTGGGCTTTATCGGCAGAAATTTGGGTGGAAATGCAAATTTTTGGTACTATACGATGATTCTCTCTATCTTCTTCTAAGGCATCAATAGCATTAGCAAATACATTCATGAATACTTGATTCATCTGTCCGGCGTAGCATTCTACTAATGGTAAATCTCCATAATCTTTAATGATCTCAATAGCAGAACTATGAGCATTTGCTTTGAGTCGGTGTTGCAAAATTAATAAAGTGTTATTAATCCCTTCATGAATATTAGCTAACTTATGGTCTGCTTCATCCAGACGAGAAAAGTTACGTAATGATAAAACTATAGAACGGATGCGATCTGCACCTGATTGCATAGAAGCAATAATTTTTGCTAAATCTTCAACTAAAAAATCTAAATCTATATCTTCTAATGCTTGGGAAATTTGACTATGCGGCTGAGGATGGTAAGTTTGATAAAGTGCTATCAGTTCTAGTAATTGTTGAGCGTAATCACTAGCATGGCAGAGGTTGCCGTGAATAAAGTTGATAGGATTGTTGATTTCATGAGCTATGCCTGCTACTAACTGTCCTAAGCTGGACATTTTTTCATGTTGAATTAATTTAGTTTGGGTTTCTTGTAGTTGTAGTAAAGCTTTTTCTAACTGCGTAGCTTGGGCTTTGGCTGCGGTTTCAGCTTGGCAACTTTGTTCGTAGAGTTGGGCTTGATAAATTGCGATCGCTGCTTGATCTGCTAGCTGCTGTAATAAATCTATTTCTGCCTCTTGCCAATCTCTGGGCGTATGACATTGATGAGCAATCAGTAATCCCCAAAGTTTTTGACCCATATTAATAGGAACAACCAAATTGGCTTTTATTTGCAAACTCTGCAAAAATTCTCGATGACAATCGCTTAAAGAAGCTATGGCAACATTATTAATTGCCCGTACCCGACCACGAAAAAAGAGACGAGCATACTCATTGGGGAGACATCCTGATGGCATTTTCAATCCTAAAACTGAATCCCAATTGCCATTCAATTCTTCTACAATTACCTCGCCATCCGATTCTCCCATCATCTGATAAATTAACACCCGGTCTGAATTGATCAGGAAACGGACTTCTGCCACAATAGTTTGTAGCGTAGTTTGTAAATCTAAGGTACTGCGGATTTGCTCTGTAACTTGCTTAATAACTTTGGTAATTAGGAATGATTTTTCTAACTCAGCAGTTTGTTCTTTGACCCGACATTCTAAGTCCAAGTTCAGTATCTCTAACTGTTGATGTGTATGTAGCTGTTGAATTGCCACAGCAAAATCAGAGGCCAAAGTTTTTCCTAGAGCGATTTCTGCTGTACTCCATTGCGGTGCTTGGCCTTTTCTTGATTCACGCCAAACATCAAAAGATAGCTTTGGTAGCCTTTGACGTTGATTATCTTCACACCTTCCCGCCCATAAAATTTCTGTATCCCATTCGGGGCGAAAAATACTCATAACTCCGACGAAGCGTTGGCGATAGTGTAGAGGTATGACCAGTATGCCGCGAATGGCAGTAGACTGAAATGCAAAACTTAAAATTGGTAATTGTGTTTCTTTATAAAGGTCAGGAATTGCCCAAACTTGATCCGGTTTAGACTCAGCCATCCAGGTTAGCCACATAGGATGCTGTTCAATCAGGCTTTTGTCCAACTCACGGGGTAGACGCGGTTGCTCACCGTAAGTGTAGAGTTCTTGAGTTTTTTCTAAATAAAGTCTGCCACCTGTAGCACCTAAAGCAGTGATAGTTGCTTCTAAGGCTGCTTGCAATTCGATGTTAGGTTGCTTGTGTAAGAGGTGACTGATGCGGTTAATTACAGCTTCTCGCTGTTGTTGGGCGCGAGTTGCACTCAGAAGATGGCTTTGTGCGATCGCGATCGCTACTTGGTCAGTAATTTGCTGAACTAATTTTAGTTCTTGACGGTCAATAGTATGTGGTTGACTATGATGTGATACCAATAGTCCCCAAAGTTCTGGCTGTGTGGATGGTTCTTGCAAGTCAGACAAGACAATCGGTAATACCAAAGAAGACTGTACACCCATCGCCTGTAAGTATTCTAAATGGCATGGATCTACTGAGCGATAGTAGATATTTTCATCTAATAGAGTTTGGGCTTTGTCTGGTGAATTTAATGGAGATAGCCCAATTTTGCCGGTAGATACATCTACAATTGAGCGTTGTTTTGCCCAGAGAAACATCTGTCTTGCTTCTTGGGGGAGATCATTGGCAGGAAAATGTAATCCTAGTAAAGATGGTAAATTTTGTCCCAGCAGAGACTCAGCAATAACCTCGCCACTAGCATCAGCATCAAATCGATACACCACGACTCGGTCTGTAGCTAAAAATTCACGGATTTCAGCAACTGTAGCTGTTAAAATTTCTTTTAGTTCTAGCGATCGCCTGATTCGACTGGTGATCCGATGTAATAAACTTTCTTGCTCAAAATTGGGCGGCAAACTACTCGTTTTATCCGTAGATTTCATTAACTGTTACACCTAAACAAGACAATTTTTCCTGCCAACATCTAAACCCAATATCTAATTCAGAAAATTTGACCCTGGTTTTTCACTGATATCAGGGTAAAATATTTTATTAATAATGATTTTAATTTTACCTGCTGACTTTTTCTGTGAATTCGGTGAAAATATCTAAATTAGACAAGAAAAAATGTTTTTTCTTTGAAGATTTTTTTCTTTAAATCAAGAGGAATAAGAATCCGAAAAATTCCATGCTTTTATAGGTGGATTTTTTAATATTAAAGAAGGTTTAAATTCTATTAATTCAGGCTTAGATTTGTTTATTTCTGAGTTCTACACTCTTGTTAAAACATATTTATTTTCTTATATACTCTCTGGCTATGCTAAAAAAATTCTGGAAATTTATCATTGAAAATCCTCCTAGTTTATAGGAGGATATAAAAATCTGACTTCAAGTAATTAACTTAACATTTAACTAGCCGTAATCAACGAATCAAGCCTGTTGAAATATTGATTAGACCGCTTCTCCTCCCTTTCAATTATCACCCCAATCATCGCGGATAATTAGAGCTAATCAACTATTGCAATCACATCTATTTTGTATACAATGTATAACCAAAATACTTATAGAGTATAGATTGTTCATTTGGTAGTTTTGCCTTCCCGTAGGGTATTTTGAATTTTGTAGCTGGCTTCTTGGCAGGAGTATTTTGAATTACTGATGTGTAAATTACGGAGGTCTTCACGCACACTCATCAGAACTTTACCAAGATGGTTTTGACCAGTTTTATCCATACCACAACCCCAAAAATAATCAATAGGTGAATTTTCTACTAAAAGTTCATTCCCGGTACTCAGTAAAGTTTCTTGAATATCAGGATGGGTAAGAAACTTTTCCCAAACCGCTTCTCGCATTACTGGGATTTTGACTAAATCCCAATCTGAGCGCAGTCTGCGGCTGGTACATCGTCCTAAAGCGGCTGCCTCTTCTGGAGTTTTAGCTGCTCGAATAACGGGGATAATCATTGCATCTGCGCTTCCTGCAAACTTTTGTGCTTGATAGTAATGCTCTACTGTTGGCCAGTAAATCCCTTGAATTTCAATACCGTGAGCAGAAAAGTTAGAAAAACAGCCGAAAGGCTGCCAAACTTTATAAAAGTAAATGGTCATTTGAAAACTTTTTTTTATCAAGATATCAATTTCACTTTAGCCCGACAATGAACCGTAAAATAACTCCCCGTTAGGTGAGTCAACAGTTACATTACATTAGTTAAATAGACTGCTTCAGTTCTTTAAACAGCAATCTGAGACTATAAGCAGCAGTTTGACTGATGATTAAGTTGCCAAGACAGCGTTTGATTTCATGTTCCTTGACATCTGAAGTTTTACCAGCAAGTGACTGATCTAGTGACAACTGCATATTTTGTAAAGTCAGGTTGAGTATTGCCTCTATCTGTGGTTGCTGTTCCTTTGGAAGTAGTGGGATTTCTTAAAACCGTTAACTCATTTCTTGCACCTGGAAATATGAATGTCAAAACCACAACTAAGTGCAAGATGAGCAAGGCGTTCAATATCAAGTAAAAGAAGATACACAACTATATGAGGGAAAATAGATTCAAGAGCAGTTTGTGCAGCCTGA
>DVDT01000072.1 GCA_015296085.1 Trichormus sp. M33_DOE_039
CAAGTGCGTTTAAGTTCTTTTCTCAAACTCCCTCGTCCTCCCAAGAAGAAAAAAGCTCCTCCTGTGTATGATCCTCGTCATCCACACGTCTCAACTGCCAAGCTCTTAGCTCAGGCAAAAAAGTCACCTTGACAGGGCTAGGGTATAGGGGTATAGGGGAAAGAAAAAAATAAATATTACACCCTTACACCCTTACACCCTTACACCCTTACACCCCTGTTGATTATCGATAATTTGTGAACTGCAAAGCCACAGGATAGTCTTCTTGTTTTAACCGTTGAATGACGGTTTGTAAATCGTCTTTAGCTTTCGCAGACACTCGCACAGCATCACCTTGAATGGAGGCTTGGACTTTTTTGAATTCGTCACGAATTAGCTTGGATATTTGTTTAGCAATATCCTGACTGATGCCTTTTTTGAGGGTGATTTCTTGACGAACGCGATTACCGCTAGCTGATTCTACTTTGCCAAAATCAAAGATTTTTTGGGAAAGATTCCGCTTGGCAGCTTTTTCTCGCAAAATGTTGTGAACTGACTCTAGGGTAAATTCGCTGTCAGTTCCGATAGTAATGCTCTGTTCACCCAACTCAACAGTCGTTTGGGTATCTTTGAGGTCGTAACGACTCTTGAGTTCTCGGACGACTTGATCAACAGCATTCACCAACTCTTGCCGATCAAAATCGCTCACAATGTCAAAGGAATAAGTAGCAGCCATAAAATAATGTTGGACTTAAAATGTTGGATTTTGGATTGGGAATCGCAATAATCAATAAAATCACAGACAAGAGTAACAGGACATCATCTGTTGACTTTTGACTTTTGAAGCTCTACCCCAAATTAACCCTTTGCTTGAATGATACTCAGGACAATGAGAGTAGCACAGCTAAGAGAGCCAATGCCAAACATTAGGGAGCGCAATAACGGTATATTCAAAATATAAAATATCGAGTATAGCAACCGAGCCACAACGAAGGCGATCGCAGCCCATGCACCTGCAACAGAGTTGACACCAGTAACATAAGCCATGAGTGCCGCCGCCGTGAACACCATGAACGTTTCAAAAGAATTTTGATGCGCCCAGGCAGCTCGTTGAGCGTAGGGTGGTAATTTATCAAACATAGCGCGAGGGGCAGACACATCATACCCCACTTGCATACGGGCATAACCTACAACTAAGAATGGCAGGTAAATTAGCACCACAGCTGCGGCGATGGCATACAGGAAAATTATCATTAATTTCTACTCCATAGTCAGTTAGTCGATAGTTCTGAGTCAATTATTGTTTCGACTGTTAACTGTTGACCTTTGACTAATCAAAGTAGAAAAGTGTCACCACTTTTCTTTGTTCTTCAGCTTCTCTACAAGTTTGTAGCAGCGTGCGACTGTCATGAAATGCAAAGCAGATAAGCTGCTGGCAACGGGAGACAATCTCTTTATTACAGATGTAACTAGCTTCAGCTAAAGACAAGTTATCGTTACTAGGATTTTCCACCAAGTGCATAACCTGCTCTAGTTGCTGGCGCGATTCATGGGGCTGGCGTTCTAAGCTTTGGGGTAGAATGACCGTCAGCAAATTGGGGTCAGCCCGCATTGCTCCCTTAATAGCAGCTGAATTCGTACCCGTAGCCCCGGAAGTGATGACTCTATTGCCTGACAAAACCAAGGCATAAGTCATCATTTCAATAAGATTCTGATGCGTAATTGGCACATGACGCGACCCCAACAAAGCAATCCTTTTAGAACCCGTTTGCTGGATTGTCGCCAGTTCTTGCGCTAACGTATCTAGGTTAATAAGGTCTATTGACTGGCTCAAAGACGGAGATAATCAGATTAAACAACCCCGCTATTTTACCAAACAGTTGCCCTGTCCGAAGCGAACTTGAGTTACATACTACTAAGTTTTCTTAAACCAACAATTTGGGGATTGGGGAGACAAGGAAAGGCGTTCGAGGCGTTCACCTTGGTAAAGCCTCTCTGTGAGAGGCTACGCGTAGCTTGCTTTCCCGGAGGGGTACGGAGGGACAAGGGAAGGTAGATGATTTATTTGCTTCTATGCCCCATACCCCATTGACCAAGAAATATCAGACTGTAACGGGGGTTAAACCTAATTTAGACAACAGGCGGTTAATGTCAAAATGGTCAGACATTAATTGGCGAATGCACTGTACTTTAATTGGTTCGTGAACGCGGACTTGACCGAAAGTGCGGTCAACGATTTCGACGGTGGTGAGGGTATCTAAGTCAACTGACAAAATTGGGATTTCTAACTCTTCAGCACGACTGAGGATAAATTTTGGTGGTGGTAGTTGTCCGGTGAGAATGAGACATTGGGTAGAAGTTTCTAAGGCCGCCTGTTGAATTTCCACGCGATCGCCTCCTGTTACTACAGCCATATTGCGCCGCTTACGGAAATATTTCACAGCTGCGTTTACGTTCATCGCGCCAATTGCTAAACTCTCCACCATTAAATCTAAGCGATCGCTACGACACAGAACTTCGGCCTTGAGTTGCTTGACTAATTCACCCACGCTGACACTACGGAGTAAATCGTTTTTGGGGAGCATAGCCATCACAGGAATACCCTGCTGCTCTAGAAATGGGCGCACAGAATTGTTGACAGTTTCTAAATGCGCTGTGGGAATGTCATTGATCACAACTCCGATCAAGCGATCGCCAACTCGCTGCTTGGCAGATAATATCGACTCTACAGACAGCAGCGAGTTGTAACGGCTAACTAGCAAGACAGACGCATCTAAAACCTCTGACACCTGGAGCAAAGATAAATCAAACAGATAACCTTCTGTCAAATCAGCCGGGCCTTCTAGCAGCACTAAATCCCCTCTAGGGATTTGTAAATACTGCTCTACTAAAGACTGACGATAATCGGTTTTGTCTTCACCCCGTAAGCGTCTTTGCACGCTGGCTTCATCTAAAGCCAGCATTGTCGGCACAACACGGTTTGCTGATAGATTGAGACTAAGAGTAATAAACTGGACATCTTCGTCAACCACAGTGCCATCAGATGTACTCAAACAATTGCCTAGGGGTTTACCATAAGCAATATCTAATCCTTTTTGCTGTAACTGATGAGATAAACCCAGGACTGTTGCCGACTTACCACTGTAAGTTTCAGTTGAGCCAATCAGCAAATATTTAGCAGATTTCGGCACACATGCACTCCTAATTTCAAAAGGAAGTAAAACCCAGCCAGGTGTTTATTAATTTTAATTGGTTCTGGCGGAATCATCTTAGCGATCGCCAAATAGAATTTATCTAAAAGTTTTTTCTGAAAGTAAATTTTTTTGCTTTTGTATTTATATATTTTTACTCTATGGCTAGTATATTTTTAGTATTTATTAAGATGTAGCTTTTATTTTAAATCTCAAGTATATAGCCTGATTTTGAACACCATAAACACACAAAAACAAGGCTGTCAGGTGATTTTAATGATAAATTTACCTGACAACCACCACGCTTTAATCAACTGCATTATTCATCAATACGCAGTAACTTTCGGTAAAAAGATTGTGAAAAATCGGTTACTTTATAGCGTTTAGAGTTTTCCAGAAGTTCAATTAAAAAACTAATAAATTCAAAGCTAGCCATCATTACTTCATAGCTTAACTCTGAATTACCATCAAACTGCATCCGACAACGTGTTAAATCAGAAGGTAAGGTAGCCACATTCCAAGAAGCGACAAAAGGAACGTTATCACCAGCTTCTATTTTACGGTGTCCTTCTAAAATGCCTTTTTGATAAAGACCGATAGCATAAGGCAAGAAATTACGCTTTGCCGCACCTTGAATGTAAGGTAAGTAAACATTTGCTTGTTGGGCATTAACAGGCTGGAGTTGCTCAATAGACATTGTTGAATATTCCTCAACAGTAGTTGACACACAAGGATATTTAGTGGCTCTCCATGAAGTATTCCCAAAAAATTGTCAATGTACACATTGGGGGTGTGAGGGTGTAAGGGAAGAATATTTATATTCATTCTTTCCCCTACACCCCTATACCCCTATACCCCTATACCCCCATACCCCTAATCATGATAGTCCCTACAAAAGTTACTGCTAAGAAATATTAAAATGTCAGTTACAATAAGGCTGCATTAGCTTTTAGGGAAGCTGGGCGCAATAACATTGCAAATCGCTGCCGTCAGCGAGTAAATGCTGTTATTGCAATTTCTACCAACAATAAGCTGTTGCTGCTTTGCTCTCACTTAGCCGTATTTTCAGTTCCAATTCAGGGACAATTTTATTTGTGCTGTGAATAGCTGTAGTATTTGATACTAATAATTTTCTAGCATGGCTAACGATAGACAAAGTTGGCTCAGACAGTTTAGCGTTACCTGATTCCCAGCTTCTTTTCAGGTGTAGACAAATACTGGTTTTTGAATCAAGTAACTTATGCCAGCGAATTCCTGGCCCGACAACGATTCCTACAAAGAACTTGATCCACTCAACTCCTTGTTGTCTGACCTATCGGTAACTGAGGAGTCGGTGGTAGAAACACGGGATTTGTCTTTACCATCCCGGTTTCAAGGGCGTAGAGGTAAAGCAGCTCTAATCTTAACCATAGTCTGGAGCGGTACGATCGCCTTACATTTAGCTTCCTGGGGTTCTATCTTTGTCCTGGGTTTGACTACCATCTTGGGTATTCATGCTTTGGTCATAGTGTTTGCCAAACCCCGCCACTACCAAAAAGAAATGCAGGGTGAATTACCCTTTGTTTCTGTGATGGTAGCTGCGAAAAACGAGGAAGCTGTAATTGGTAAATTAGTCAAAAATCTTTGTAATCTGGAATATCCCAAAGGGCAATACGAAGTTTGGATAATTGACGATCACAGCACCGATAACACACCCCAAGTATTAGCGGAACTAGCTCAAGAGTACGAAAACCTCAAGGTACTCAGACGTTCTGCTCAAGCCGTTGGCGGTAAGTCGGGTGCTTTAAATCAAGTTTTGCCATTAACGAAAGGCGAACTTATTGCTGTTTTTGACGCTGATGCTCAAGTGTCATCAGACTTACTACTCCAAGTAGTACCTTTGTTTCAACGTGACAAGGTAGGGGCGGTGCAAGTGCGAAAAGCGATCGCCAATGCCAAAGAGAACTTTTGGACAAAGGGACAAATGGCGGAAATGGCCTTGGACACTTGGTTTCAGCAGCAGCGCACTGCCATAGGTGGCATTGGGGAATTGCGAGGGAACGGCCAATTCGTGCGCCGCACAGCCTTAGAAGGTTTTGGTGGATGGAATGAGGAAACCATCACCGATGACTTGGATATGACTTTCCGCCTGCATCTAGATAACTGGGATATTGAGTGTGTATTTTACCCCGCCGTGCAGGAAGAAGGCGTAACCAGTGCAGTTGCCCTCTGGCATCAGCGCAACCGTTGGGCGGAAGGTGGCTATCAACGCTTTTTGGATTATTGGGATTTAATCCTCAAAAATCGCATGGGTACACGCAAAACCTGGGATATGCTGATGTTCATGTTTACCATGTACATCTTGCCTACAGCAGCTATCCCTGATTTGTTCATGTCAGTTTCTCGCCATCGCCTGCCAATTTTAGGCCCAGTGACGGGCTTGTCGATCACAATGTCAGTTGTAGGTATGTATGCCGGCTTGAGGCGGATACGCCAAGAGCAAAAATTTAACGTTTACACCCCCTTCGTCTTGCTACTTCAGACGGTGCGCGGCACCTTGTATATGCTGCATTGGCTAGTAGTCATGAGCAGTACGACAGCGCGGATGTCAGTTAGACCAAAGCGGTTGAAATGGGTAAAAACAGTGCATACAGGCAGTAGTCATTAAATGCTGTGTAAAATGCAAAATTCAAAATCATTATTTTTGGGTTTTGTATTTTTTGATTCTTTTTAGTAACGACTGATCATTTCTCATTTTTAAAAGCCGCAGAACCCTAACTTCTCTAGAAAGTTGGGGTTCTATTTTTTCGTGTGTAATTTTAAATTAGATCTTCATTATTCTAGGCATTTAGACTGAAGTGAAGCTATTCTACAGTCAGTAAGATACGTTAGGAATATGTAAAAATTTGAACGATAGATAGAGTAGAAATTTGCGGTAAAGCACCCTACAATTTCTCACTCTCTGACTCAGCACTCAGTACTGTTTTGTTTTCTAGGCATTTGGACTTAACCAAAGTTATTCTCAGGTCGTCGGTAGGTAAAGTATTGATGGATGAACAGTTAAAAGCGGTGCGAGTTGGTTGGTATAGTCTGATAGATTTGCCCCAACCCCAAAATTTATCTCTCAACTTGGAATGGATTCGAGTTGATACTTCAGCTTTATTCGAGAAAAATTTTGACGTGCTGGTACTCGATATCAAGACTTGTGCAAATCTGGAACAAATTCAGCACATATACACCACTATCAGCTTACCGACTGTGGTTTTGGTAGAGACAATTGAGCAAGAGTCCACTGTTCTTTACTGGTTAGCGGTAGGAGATGAAATCTGTAAACGCGATGCTATTGATCAGCAAATAGGTCTGCGTTTGCAGCGCATTATTCGGCACAGCCAACAAAAGTATTCATTGAATCTGGATAAGCTAACGGGGATAGCGAATTTTCAGAAGTTTAAAGATTACGCGATGCAGCTTTTGGCATCTAAAGACGATCGCAAGTCTGTATGTTTGATTTACCTAGATATTGATCGGTTCAAATTCATCAACGATCGCTATGGTCATGGCACAGGAGATCAGATATTGCATTCAATTGGGCTGATTCTCCAACAGTATGCCTTGGGTGCTGGTATCGTTGCTCGAACAGGTGGTGATAAGTTCGCTATTTGTTTACGGGGCAATATTGAGCAGGGGAAAGCTTTCGCAGAGTTTCTCAGAACTCAACTCCAAGTTTATGAATTTCAGCTTGATGGTAAGCCTTCTGTGCATCTGACAGTTTCCTTAGCAGTAGTTCCTATGGGTGAACATACTTCCATTGAAGAGCTATGGCAGGACATTAATCAATGTATCTATGCTGCCAAACAGCAGGGACGCAACCAAGTTGTGACGACTGAGGAATTTAATGCGATCGCCGATGCAGCCGGACAGGATAAATTGCTCACTGATTTTGAGCATCGTATTCGAGTGACTGCGGAACGAATGATTAATGAGATGGTGCTTAAAGCTAGCCGACTGGTCAAGATGTACCGAGCAGAAGCAGAACATGACGGCTTGACTGAGGTTTTTAATCGCCGCTATCTTGACCGATTACTACCACGTGAGATCGAAAAGGCTCTTAAGTATCAGCAGCCACTCACAGTCCTACTGCTGGATTTGGATCATTTTGGGGAAGTGAATCGAAATTACGGCTTTCCTACTGGCGATCAAGCCTTGAGAACAGCTGCACAAATACTGAGAAACAGCGTAAGGGCAGTAGATTGGGTGACACGCTACGGTGGAGAGGAATTCTGTATTGTTATGGCTGACACTGACCTCAGTACAGGGTGTCAGATTGCGGAAAGAATTCGTTTAGCTTTGAGCGAGAAAATCGTCACTGCTTATAACGGTCAGCAGTTTCGAGTCACCGCTAGCATTGGAGTTATTGAATTAACACCAGAAGATAATCCGATGTCTGTATTGCAGCGTGCCAGTGATAAGGTACGAGAGTCCAAGAAAAACGGGCGCAATCAAATCCGCTTCTAAAGATTTTCAGTTCAAGGGGACAAAAGGCAATATTTGGGGTTTTAAACCCAGTACAAAGAATGAGTGGCAAAAGTACCCATTCCTTGTAAAGTAGTTGAGGTTATGAGACTGATAGTCAAGGCAAGGCAGAGACACAAAGAGCAGAAGGGAAACAGACAGGACGTTGCTGAGTCAAGGGATGATTCTTTGAGGATAAGCATCTTGAGTGCCGAAAAATACAATTGAGGGGCAAGATACTTATTCCACAAAATATGAGAACTATCCTGCCAGTAAATATGCAACTCCACAGTAAGTTTTCAAGTATGCCTTTTTGCTGTGTATTGAATTGGGTTAAGACACCCACTAAATCGTAGATTTTATAGATTTAGTCGCCTACTCTTTGCTACCAATGCTAACGCCTAGCTTACTTCCCCACAGGGTTACGGGAACGACCAGAACGAGCCATTAGCGTGGGACTAAAACCAACTCTAATCGCTCCCTACCTCCTGCCTTCATATATTTGAGAGTTGATTCTAGATCCAAAATTTTTCAGTATTTTGGCAACCATATCACTGGGAGTAGATCATGATGAAAGCAATCCAACCATTTTTGTTTGTCACGGATTTAGACCATACATTCGTAGGTAATGACCCAGCCCTAGTACAACTGACTCAAATCTTGGCAGCACATCGCCAAGAATACGGTACGAAGATAGTTTATGCTACCGGGCGATCGCCTGTTTTGTACCAAGAACTCAAAGAGGAAAAAAATCTCTTAGAACCCGATGGGTTGGTATTATCGGTGGGTACGGAAATTTACTTAGATGGCAATGGCACTCCTGATCCTGCTTGGTCAGAAATTCTCTCCGTTGGTTGGAGTCGGGAAGTAGTATTATCAATTACACAAAAATTTTCAGAACTAGTACCACAACCAGACTCTGAACAACGTCCCTTTAAACTTAGCTTTTTCCTTCAGCAAGAAATAGCCGCCAGAGTACTACCAAAACTTGAGTCAGAGTTAGAGAAATATGAACTAAATGTAAAGTTAATTTATAGTAGCGGTATTGACCTTGACATTGTGCCGCGAAGCAGCGATAAAGGTCAGGCAATGCAGTTTCTACGTCAAAAGTGGAAATTTGCAGCAGAAAGAACAGTTGTCTGTGGTGATTCAGGTAATGATATTGCTTTATTCGCTGTGGGCAACGAACGGGGAATCATAGTCGGGAATGCTAGACCAGAGTTGCTGGAATGGCACAGCGAATATCCCGCAGATCATCGTTACCTAGCACAAGATTTGTGTGCAGGTGGAATTATTGAAGGTTTAAAACATTTTGGTTTCCTAGAATGATTAGCTATCTCAAAGGTATAGTCGCCGGTATCCAAAACGTAGGTAACAATCGCGTGCTGTTGACTCTCGAAGTCAACGGTATGGGTTATGACCTGCAAATTCCCCAACGGTTAGCCAAGCAATTACCCACCACTGGCGACTTAGTACAGATTTTCACCCATTACCAAATTCGTGAAGAAGTACCATTACTTTACGGTTTTGCTTCCCCAGCAGAAAGAGACTTATTTCGCCATCTATTAACTGTGAGTGGTGTCGGTGCAGCTTTAGCGATCGCCCTCTTAGACACCCTGGAATTACCAGATTTAGTCCAAGCGATTATTGCTGCTAACACCCAAATATTAATTCAAGCCCCTGGTGTTGGTAAGAAAATCGCTGAACGCATTTGTTTGGAACTCAAAGCCAAATTAATCGAATGGCGCAAATCAGCAGGCTTCTTCGTTGCCACCGAAGGCCCAGCACCCGGTATTCTAGAAGAAGTGCAAATGACTCTCTTTGCCCTAGGTTACACAGCCCACGAAGTCAGTCATGCCTTACACGTAGTCAGTGAAGACATTGGTTTACCAAAAGATGCCTATGTAGAAGATTGGATTAAACAAGCGATCGCTCATCTCAGCAGTAGTGAGCAAGTTAGTTAATAGTCATTAGTCATTAGTTATTAGTTATTGAGTTCTTCTTATAAAAGATAGGTGTCTTGAAACTGCCCAATGACGGCAGTTGCTACAAGTCAAGAAACCCGCCCAACTACTTCCTCCCCAATGCCTAATCCCTATGCTTGGTTACAAAAATCTCTAGAAACTATCCATCAGGCAGACTGGTATCGTTCTGTGAAAACTATACATGGTCTTTCTGGGGCAACTGTAGTTTTAGATGGGCAGAAAGTAATTAATTTTGCTAGCAATGATTATTTGGGGTTAGCTGGGGATAAACGTTTGATAGAGGCTGCAACGGCAGCTACTCAAGAGTTTGGGACTGGCAGTACTGGTTCTAGATTACTCAGTGGACATCGAGAACTACACAGAGAGTTAGAACAGGCGATCGCCTCTTTAAAACAAACTGATGATGCCTTAGTATTTAGTTCTGGGTATCTAGCTAATCTGGGTGCGATCGCAGCTTTGGTAGGTAAGCGAGATTTAATATTATCTGACCAATACAATCATTCCAGTCTGAAAAACGGCGCAGTTCTCAGTGGAGCAACAACTATAGAATATTCCCACTGTGATGTGACGCAACTCAGAACCCACTTAATTGAACAACGAAACAACTACCGTCGCTGCCTCATCTTGACTGATACTGTCTTCAGTATGGATGGGGATTTATGTCCTTTACCGCAACTCTTAGATTTAGCTGATGAGTTTAGTTGTATGCTGCTAGTTGATGAAGCCCATGCAACTGGGGTGATGGGTGAAAATGGTGCTGGCTGCGTAGAATATTTTGGGTGTACTGGTAGGGAATTAATTCAAGTTGGCACGTTGAGTAAAGCTTTAGGGAGTTTAGGCGGTTATGTAGCTGGAAGTGCAACATTGATTGATTTTTTGCGAAATCGCGCCCCTAGTTGGATTTACACCACAGGACTATCGCCCGCAGACACAGCCGCAGCCTTAGCATCTGTGAACATAGTCCAACAAGAACCACAACGCCGCACCCAATTGTGGAGTAATGTTGATTACTTGAAAAAATTACTACATCAGCAATTATCTAACCTGAAATTATTACCATCAGAGTCGCCTATTTTATGTTTTCAATTAGCAAGTGCTACAGCAGCATTACAAGCAGGCGAAAAACTCAAAGCATCTGGTATTTTTGCTCCCGCCATTCGTCCGCCCACAGTTCCTACAAGTCGCATTAGAATTTCTTTAATGGCAACTCACCAAACGACACACATAGAAAAATTACTAGCAGTGCTGAGAAACTTGTAATATCGTTCATTTTCCGTTTAATCAGGTTTATTTATTTGTATTATCATCAGTTCGGTAGGTATTATAGATTACTGACTAGCACACCTAATTTTAATCACACTTATTCCAAATGCAACTGCTAAGTAGGTGGACGCAAATAAATCCAACTATGTAATGAAATGTAGAATACCCAAAATCCTTGTGATTGATACCCTGCGGGAACGCTCCACGAACACTTCGCACCGCTCAGTTCGCAATGACATAGTTATAAATTTTTCCGCCTACTTACTTATCAATTCAATAAGGGCATACAACTTTAAACCCCTACTCAGTATCTTGGAGATCCATCATGCTTAACCAAGTTCAAAAAACCTTCATAAGTGTTTAAAAACAGGATATTAACTAGACAATTTGGCTGGTTGATGATTAATGTAATATATGTGGACTCAGTAAGCTGAACTATAGATTTTTTAAAATTTTCAAACAAATTTTGCTTTTAACGATACATTTGTAATCGAATATTGAAATAAATAAAGATATAACATCTAGCTAAAGAAGTCTTTTTAGCTAATATAAGAATCTATCCGAAGATAAGTTACAAAAATATGCAAACTAGCTTAGGTTAAATAAATGATCCGCAATCAGTATTGGTTGTTTCTAAATTTTCATGCCCTACATCGCTATTTCTTCTTGGTTACGCTTTAGCATTGTTGTAGTAACAGTTGCGTTGGCACTGATGTTAATGCTAATCCTAGATCCTTGGGTAGAAATGAGTGGCACTCCGTTTCTACTATTTTCTGGTGCTGTAATGGTGAGTGCTTGGTATGGTGGTTGGAACTCAGGAATATTTGCAACTGTCTTATCTGCTTTCTTCAGCGACTATTATTTTCTTCTTCCTAAATATAACCTATCTGTCGATTTTGCCAATTTTGTAAAAATTGGTCTATTTATTTTACAAGGCTTACTCTTCACTGTTTTGTGTGTGGCTTTAAGGAATGCCAAGTACAGAGATGAGATGAATCTACATAAACTCCAGGTAAGTGAAGAAAGGTTTCGATTAGCATTAAACAATTCAGATATTATAGTATTTCAGCAGGATATGAATTTGCGTTATCAGTGGATTCATAATCCCCAAGGTAGTGCAACTGTTGAAGAAATATTGGGAAAGTCAGATTATGAATTATTTCCCCCTGCAATAGCAGAGCAACTAACGAGCATTAAACGCGGAGTGTTAGAAACTAATGTTCCTGCCCGTGAGGAAGTTTGTGTCATCATGCAGGGAAGAACTTTATATTATGATTTGCTAGTAGAACCCCTGAAAATAAATGACCAGATTCAGGGAATTACCTGTGCCGCGATCAATATTACTCAACGTCAACAAGTAGAACAAGAAAAAGCAAAATTGCGACAGAATTTGCAACAAGCAATGCAGCAAAAGGAAGAATATTTAGCTTTGCTGAATGCTTGGTTAGCCAGTTCTCCAGTAGCTCTGGCTTTTTTAAATACAGAACTCCGCTACGTTTATGCAAATGAAGCATTGGCATTAATTAATGGTGTACCGCAAAGCCAACATATTGGACACACCTTCCGAGAAGTATTACCAGATTGGGCAAATCAAATAGAGCCGATTTTGTATAGAGTGATGGAAACAAAAGAACCATTACTGGATCAAGAAGTAATGGGAGAAACCTATCCATCTGGAGTTCATCGTTGTGGATTGGTCAATTATTATCCGGTTTGTTTACCTGATGGGCAATTGTTGGGTGTAGGTGTGACTGGTCTGGATATTACACAAAAAAAGCTAACTGAGCAAGCACTAAGGAAAAGCGAAGCTATATTCCGGGCTATGTTTAATCAAGCCGCTTTAGGTATTGCCTTAATTAATTTAGATGGGCAATTCTTGCAAGTTAATCCAGCCCTATGTCACCTAACTGGCTATAGTTATGATGAGCTAATGCAAATGAAATTTCAGGATATAACCCATCCTGATGACTTAGAAATTGACTGTAATTATGCTCAAAGAGTTTTGGCACAGGAGATTAGTAGTTATTCACTAGAAAAGCGGTATATTCGCAAAGATGGTTCTCTTGTGTGGGTGAATTTGACTACATCGGCGGTGTGTAATGATGAGGGAGAACCACAATATATATTTGGAATTGTAGAAGATATTAGCGATGCCCATCGGCAAGCAGAGCTACGCCAAGCCGCACTTTATGAACGCCAACAAGCACAAGCCAGACAAGATTTTTTAGTAGCAGCCAGCACCACACTAGCAGCTTCTTTAGATTATGAGGTCACTCTCAATAACGTGGCTAATTTGGCAGTACCTACCCTTGCTGATTGGTGCATCGTGGATATTTTACAACCAGACTGGTCAATTAAAAGAGTAGCGATCGCTTCTACAAATCCTCAAAAACATCAGATTATTGAGGAAATACAACGACGCTATCCGCCTAGAAACGACCTTCAACATCCATTTAGCCAAACACTCCTCCAAGGTAAATCTGTTTTTTATGGGGAAGTACCAGATTCTCTATTGGTGGAGATGGCTAGAGATGAAGAACATTTACAACTGCTCAGAAGCTTGCAATTGTGTTCTTTGATAGTGATTCCCTTGTATTCACATGGGCAAATCTTTGGCGTGATTTCTTTCGCTATTGGCGAATCAGTGCGATATTATCAACCACCGGACTTAGCATTAGCAGAAGAAATTGCCCGGCGTGCGGCTACCGCTATTGATCATGCCAGACTCTACCAAGAAACTCAGCAAGCTAAAAAAGCGGCGGAAATGGCTGCTAGTCGCACAGCTAGGCTTCAAAGCGTCACTGCTGCTTTTTCAGAAGCCCTCACTCCCCAGCAAGTGGCTGATGTGGTAGTTAATCAGGGAATCGCCGCCTTGGGTGCTTCAGGCGGTTCTGTTGTTTTAATACAACAGGGTGGTAAATCACTGAAGATAGTAGAAGCGATTGGCTATCCTGAATCTGTGAGGGAAAATTGGGCTAGTTTTCCCATAACAGCAAATGTTCCCATAGCAGTAGCAGCGAAAACCGGGAAGCCAATTTTTTTAGAAAATGTCGCCGCCTTAGTCAGTCAATACCCAGCTATAGCTAATGTCCCATCCCTCACCGGCAATTGTGCCTTTGCTTGTATTCCTTTAGTAGTCGAACAGCAGACAATTGGTGTATTGGGATTGAGTTTTGCTACGGAACAAAACTTTACACCTGAAAACCAACGATTTCTGTTAACGCTAGCCCAACAAGCCGCCCAAGCGATCGCTCGCGCTCAACTTTACGAAGCGGAAAAAAATGCCCGTGCAGCCGCCGAAGCAGCCAACCGTGTCAAAGATGAATTCCTCACAGTCCTTTCCCATGAACTCAGAACCCCCCTCAATCCGATTTTGGGATGGGCAAAGTTACTCCGCACCCGCAAATATAACGAAGCTACCATCACTCAAGCCCTAGAAACTATTGAACGTAATGCCAAACTACAAACGCAATTAATTGATGATTTGCTGGATGTATCCCGCATCTTACGGGGTAAGCTCAATCTCAATATTCGTAAAGTAGATTTACGCACAACGATTTTAGCCGTATTAGAGATAGTGCGCTTGGCCGCAGATGCTAAATCCATCCCAATTCACACCTTACTCGATGAGGATATTAGCCCAGTCATGGGTGATGGCGATCGCTTACAGCAAGTGGTCTGGAATTTACTCTCAAATGCTGTCAAATTCACACCTTCCGGTGGACAGATAGAAGTGCGGCTAGAACAGATAGCAGGAGAAGCCCAAATCCAGGTAATCGATACAGGTAAAGGCATTACACCCGAATTTTTACCTCATGTCTTTGAATACTTTCGCCAAGCCGATTCTAGAACCACCAGAGCCGAAGGTGGTATCGGACTAGGATTAGCAATTGTCCGTCATTTCGTCGAACTACACGGTGGTACAGTTCAAGCCGAGAGTCCCGGCGAAGGACATGGGGCAATATTTACAATCAGACTGCCGTTGGCTAAGGATGCGGGGGTGTAGGGGTATGGGGGTGTAGGGGTGTAGGGGGAGAATAACTAATGACTGTTGACTAACCGTTAAGTTTTAAAACACTGTCTTTATTATTAAAATTAATAACTATAGAGTTATATAAGGATGTGCGGAATAAATGGTAATGATCATTTACATTAACGTCCCCATTATAAATTCTCATCAACATATGGAGGCGAGGCAAAATATCCTATAGCTTTTAATACAGATTTTCATAAACAACAACAGAGAAAATTATCTAATACCAAATTGGGATAGGTAGTCTCGTTTCCAACCTCTGGAATAGCCTATTAATCAAAGCTTTGCATCCGAAATTGGGATAAGTCCAAGTGTTAGATTTCGATGCAATAATCTCATATCAATTAATAGATTACTGGTAATAAATTACGGCAATCTATCCTTGACGCTTATAGCCACTATTCGGAAAAATACACGCTTTGATCAAGCAATTAAATGCTAGCTATCTGGGAAGGAAAGGCAGAGGGTGAAAGTATAAGGTATCACCAGACTCAAGGATTTAGACATCTGCTGAAGATGAGCTACAAAAGTTCAGTAGATGCTTGATACCAGAGTTTTTTCAATTGTCAAAAATCTTGTAGCTTGACTTTATCCAACTTGTTCATGCTAGAAGATCAACCTTCTGCCCTCTGCCTAGCTTGCGGGTTGCCGCAGGCTACCGCCTTCTGCCTTTCTGTCATCAAGAATTAGGAGATGGATTATGCGGATCATGATGATTCAACCCAACTATCATTCTGGTGGTGCGGAAATTGCGGGGAATTGGCCACCGAGTTGGGTGCCTTATGTGGGTGGAGCATTGAAGACGGCTGGCTTTAATGACATTCGCTTCATTGATGCGATGACGGATTATATTGCCGATGATGCTTTAGCAAAAATGATTGCCGAACATCAGCCGGATGTGGTGCTGGCGACAGCAATCACGCCGATGATCTACCAATCGCAAACCACCCTCAAGATTGTTAAAGAAGTTTGTCCCCAAGCAAAAACCATTATGGGTGGGGTGCATCCTACCTATATGTACAATGAGGTTTTTCAGGAAGCCCCTTGGGTAGATTATATTATTCGGGGTGAGGGGGAAGAAATTACGGTGAATTTAATTACCGCGATCGCTAATGGTACAGATGAGCGCGATCGCCGTAACATTTTAGGTATCGCCTTCATTGAAAATGGGCAAGTTATCGCCACACCAGCCCATCCTCCCATTGCCGATTTAGATACTCTCACCCCAGATTGGAGTCTTTTAGACTGGAGTAAATATATTTACACTCCTCTCAATGTGCGGGTTGCTGTTCCCAACTATGCCAGAGGTTGTCCTTTTTCCTGTCGTTTTTGTTCTCAGTGGGCATTCTGGCGTAAATACCGTTCCAGCACTCCGAAAAAATTCGTTGATCAAATTGAAATCCTAGTAAAAGAACACAAGGTAGGGTTTTTTATTCTGGCTGACGAAGAACCAACTATTAACAAACCTAAATTTATCGCCCTGTGTAACGAATTAATCGAACGTAATCTGGGCGTTTATTGGGGAATTAATACACGGGTAACAGATATCTTACGGGACGAACAAGAATTACCACTGTATCGCAAAGCTGGATTAGTTCATGTTTCCTTGGGAACAGAAGCGGCGGCACAATTAAAGTTAAATTTGTTCCGCAAAGAGACGACTATTGAACAAAACAAACGAGCAATTCAACTATTAAGACAAAATGGTATGGTTGCCGAAGCTCAATTCATTATGGGTTTAGAAAACGAAACCCCAGAAACCATTGAGCAAACCTATCAAATGGCTTTGGATTGGAAAGCAGACATGGTGAACTGGAATATGTTTACCCCTTGGCCATTCTCCGAATTATTTCAGGATTTAGGCGATCGCGTAGAAGTCAGAGATTATTCGCAATATAACTTTGTCACTCCCATCATGAAACCGGATGCAATGGAAAGGGAAGAGGTTCTCAAAGGAGTATTGCGAAACTACGCTCGTTTTTACCTCCGCAAAACCTTTGAGTATTGGTTTGTCAAAGATCCCTTTAAGCGCAAATATCTTTTAGGTTGTTTGAAAGCATTCGTCACAACCACCCTCAACAAACGCTTTTACAACTTAAAACGAGTCAAGTACAACGGACTACAAACAGAAATCGAACTAGGTTTCGACGAATCCAAAATTCTCACCCGCGAACAAATTGCCCAACGCAAACAAGCGCATCCAGAACTTGTGGCAGATGTGAATTTCACAGGTAACATTTCCGCCTGTGGCGCACCTAATGATCTGCCAGAATTTAGGGAAGAACAAGTTTAGTAACAAGGGGGGTGGGGGTGTAGGGGTGTAGGAGGAGAAACAATAACTGACTACTCAGCACTTCCCTAATTCACCAAACTTCGGACTCCACCAACCTTTTTGTGTGCTGAAATAAGCTACATCTCGATGTTTCTTGTCCTGGCGTGACTGGGGATTAGAACAGCGCAACATGGTTTTGGGTTGTCCATCTTTGGTGTAGCTGTACTCCTCTAAAGGCTGTTTGCATACAGGACAAGGATAAGACGTTACCTTTGCAGGCTGCTTTGGCTGATTTTCTGTGTGACTGGCTTGATTTTTGGGTGCTTCCCATGTTTTGGAGCGATCGCTCCAAAACAGTACAATATTGTCGCAGCCGCTAGTACACTTGAGAAAATATTTCTTCTGGAGTTTACTGCTTTTAATCTTAGACAGAAAATTGTTACATTCAGGGCAACGTGTCCTAGAGGTTTCGTACTGGCGGGGGACAGATGTCCTACTATTAGAGTCACTCACCACCACAGTTTTTGCTTGAGAGAGTGCGGGGACAAAATAATCCTGATTCCAAGTGGTGAGATATTGCTGCCAGCCTTGTTTACCTTGAGCGATCGCATCCAAAGCGTTTTCCATTTTAGCTGTGAATTCTGCTTCTAGTAAATCTGGCAGTGCTTTCTGTAAAAAGGCATCAACTTCTAGCCCTAATGCGGTGGGTTGCAAATTACCCTTGGCTAATTCCACATAACCCCGATGTTTGAGGGTGGCGACCGTGGGAGCGTAGGTACTAGGACGACCAATACCTTTACGTTCCATTAGCTGCACTAATTTGGGTTCGCTGTAGCGTGGCGGTGGCTGTGTCCGCTTTTTCTCGAAATTGGCATTGTCTAAGGTTAAAGCCTGTCCTTGCTGCACAGAGGGTAAAACTGAATCTTTGCTGAGATTATTCCAATACTTCGCATAACCATAAAATTCTATAACTTGCCCTCTGGCTTGCCATAACAGATTCCCTGACTGAGTCACTATGAGAGTTTTACGGAGTTGGGCAGAACGACATTGAGAAGCTATTGCCCGTTTCCAAATCATTACGTATAAATTAAACTCATCGGCTGGTAGTTCCTCACGTAATTGTACTGAGGGACGAAACACATCTGTAGGACGAATGGCTTCATGGGCTTCCTGCGCTGTTTTGCTGCTGCGATGCTTGGCTACTTTGGGTGGTACATTTTGCGGGTCGTTTTGTTCCAACCACTGATGCGCACTGGCACAAAATTCAGGACTTAATATCACTGAATCTGTTCGCATATAAGTGATTAACCCAGCTTCATACAACTTTTGCGCCACCTGCATGGTTTTGTCTGGGGCAAATTTCAGCTTAGAACCTGCGGCTTGTTGCAATGTGGAGGTGGTGAAGGGTGGCGGCGGTTGACGTTGCACAGTTTTACCTTCCACCAGAATTACTTGGTGGGGGTGTTGTTTTGCTGTCTCAGTTAACCTCATGGCTTCTGCTTCCGACAGCACCCGTTTAGATTCTGGTGCTTTTGTGGTGTTATCGGCAGCATCATCATGGATTTCGGCTTCCTGCTGTTCTGCTTCTTTGGCTGTGTCCGTCGTACCTTTGTAAAAAGCCCGAAAACCCTGTTGATAATCTACCCAGACATTCCAGTAGTCTTGGGGAACAAAGGTTTGAATTTCTCTTTCGCGCTGACAAATCAAGTGTAGTGTCGCACTTTGGACTCTACCGACACTTTTAGCACCATTATTCAAAGCCCAAACTAAGGGACTGCCTTTATAACCTACCAATTTATCGAGACAGTCACGGCATAATCCCGCACCTACCAAATTTAAGTCTAGCTTTCTGGGATGTGCGATCGCTGATCTCACCGCCGATGCTGTAATTTCCGTGTAGATCACGCGTTTAGCATCACGTAATCCTAACACTTCCTTGAGATGCCAGGCGATCGTTTCTCCCTCCCTGTCTGGGTCAGTTGCTAAAACAACTTCATCCACCTGTTTAGTAAATGCCTTTAGTTGCTGAATTGTCTCCTTAGCACGTTGGTCACGCGGCACATAGTTGCATCGCACACTACCGCCATCCATACTAAATCCCAGTGAATCTTCGCCTTGATTGCTAAGTTCACGAATGTGACCACAACTGGCACGAACTATCCAATCTGCACCGAGAATTTGACTGAGTTTTTTAACTTTTCCAGGAGATTCAACGACTAAAAGACGTTTCGCCATAACACCTGTTGGTTAATGCTCTATGGTATTTTATCAGACAGTTAGTGTATATGTACTATTTAAGATGTAGAGTGTAATAGGAAAGCGATAGATTTTGAAGTTTAATTAATGTATCTTATGTCAGTTGATTTCCACAGACCTTGACAGTTATTCTGCATCTAAACCCTGAAATTACCTACACCTTCCATGCCTCGCAAAGCAGCATCCCCACCTCGTACCAGTAAAGCAACATCTTTGGCTCTTTCCGATTTACATATCCGGTTAGAGGGGCTAGAAAAGGAACATCAGTCGCTACTGAAACAGATTAAAAGAAAGCGGACAGAACTAAATAACTTTGTGGAACAGATGCGGTCTTTAGCAACAGAAATATTTCACAAAGCCACGCCAAACTTTCAAAGAATGGCAGAGCTTGATAAAGAAATTCATGCTCTATTTGATGAAATTCTGACGAAAAGAAAGTTTGGCAAACAAACAAAACATAATATCGAAAAAGTTTATCGTAACCTCCAGTTTGCTGGAGTTATCAGTTTTCAAGTTAATCATCCTGATGAAGATCTAGAAGATCCAGAGCTAGATGAACTGTTTGAAAATTTTCGCCCTCAAGAAGATAGTGACCAAGAGTCAAATAAGTACCGTCAGCAATATTGGGAAGCGAGACAAAATCTAGAATCTCCTTCTGCCGCAAGAACAAATGAATCTAGAAAAATTCGCCAAACATTTTTGAAGTTAGCAGAAATTTTTCACCCTGATAAAGTCAAAGACCAAGAAACGCTTCAGAATCATACAGAGATTATGAAGGAAATCAATAGAGCTTACCAGGAAGGAGATTTAGCAAGACTATTAGAAATTGAACGACAACATCAATTAGGCGAATATATCGATAGTAATAGTGAGGATGATTTAACTCGCCAATGTAAAACTTTAGAACAACAAAATGAAATTCTCACCACTCAATATGAAAACTTGAAGCGGGAACTCCGTTCAGCAAAAAATACGCCTGAAGGAGCAATGGTTGCTGATGCTCGTAAAGCCTCTAAACAAGGTGTGGACTATGTTAATGTCATGGTAGAAACTATGGAGCAACAGATTAATATAGTCTCACAAATTCGGGATTTTGTTTTGAGTTTCCGTAACCAGAAGATGACCATTAAAGAATTTCTCAATGGGCCTGTAACTCTCAATTCCATGAACGAAGACTTGATGGAAGATTTGCTAGAGCAAATGATGTCGGAATTAGAGGATATGATAATTTTTGAATAAGTATATAAAAATCAACAAAAAATATAATCGACCCTAACTTTTCCCTTTTTGCAGTTGCAACGCAGCAAATATCATACCCGAAACTGCCAAGGCAGGGATTGCGATCGCCCACACAGGAAATGATGAGAATTTGTTCTCAGCAGCAACATTGTTAATTGTTTGTTGGCTTTGTTGTTTTCCCGCCCTACCAGCTGCTACAGTCACTTCAAAGTTCAACTCAAACGGTTTAAAATTAGCCCCTGATTTGGGTTTTCCTGTAAGTTGTAACTGATAAATCCCAGACTTAGGAAAAGTAATATCTGCCCCTGGGATACCTTGATAACGTTCGGCATTAACTGGTTTTAATTCTGGTTCTAAAAGTGCTGGTTCTCCTGGAATGTGGGGTTCAGCGTAAATTACTAATTGACAATTACACTGTGTTAGAGGAATCGTTTTACCACCTTTGCGAGTCAGGGCAAACCAAGCTTGTGTAGTTTCCCCCGCGCGGGGATTGTCATTGGGTTGAATGTGGAGTGTAGCACCAACATCTGCTGCTACTTTTACTTTATGAGCAGAAGCATGATCAGCATTAGTTAATGTCAACATTAACCAACCCAAAACCGCAAGATATTGAATAGCTTGTATGGGTTTGTCGGTGATAGCTTTACCTTGACTTAGTTGGTGGGACATAAAACTTTTCTAGAGTTAACTTTGACCAAAAAAAGCGTGTCCTAACTAGCAATACACCCATGCTAATTAGTCCTAATAGCATCGTTGCTAGTTTATTCCCCCAAGTTAATTGTAAAGAACCCAAGTAATGAGAACCAATCAACATCGTATGAATCACACTCAGCAGCAACGCTGGCACACTTAATAAATGAATTTGTCGCCAACGTTTACCCCAAGATTTCTGCAACGATTCCCAACTTGTTAAAGCGGCGGGGGTCATTAATATTAATCCTACAGCACCCGCAGTCATCCCCAATTGAAACTCTGGCGGTAAAAACCATACGGCAGACAAATTCCATTGCAAGGAGTGTTCAATCATGTGGCTAGTATGCACTACAGCCAAAACAAAAGCACCTACTCCCAAAGCACGACGATAGCGTAAAGGTGATCCCCACAATTTACTTATAGGACGAGCAATTAACGCCATCATCAGACAGAATAATGCCGCGTGTCCGGTGTAATCTGCCATTGTGTCACCAGTCCGCAGCAAAGTGATTGCCCCAATTGTCAGTGTTACCCAACCACCTAAGCGCAATAACTGACTACGCTTGTCTTGACTCACCAAAGCCGTAGACACCCCAACACCCAGCATAGTAGGCATTGTTCCTAAGCCGAAAGCCAACATAGTCGCCATTCCCAACCACAAATTACCAGTTTCCGCCGCTTTAATTTGGGCAGCATACAAGAAACCGCAAGGCATTAAACCCCAAGTCATACCTAAAATTAGCGGTGTCCACCATCGCTGCTGCAAAGATAGCTGCATCATGACAGCACTCAGCCGATTATGTAGGCCATGTTTTAAGAAAGGATGCAACAGAGGAACATGAGGCAGTAAATTAGGAGCAATTTGTCCTAAACCAAACCAAATCAGCATCAAACCCGTAATAATTGCCATCACACGGCGGAAATCGCTACCCACCCCAGCTAACTGTCCACCTTGTAAAATTACTGCTCCCAACGCCCCAATCACCGCACCAACTAAGGCATAACTTAATATCCGCCCTAAATTTAACCAGAGATGGAATATTAATTGTCTCTGCCAAGTGGTGCTGGGTTGTTCTAGGGTTAAGACCTCTGTTGGTGCGGTTCGCTGTGAATTTGGCTGACGACTAGACAGGGAAAAAGCGACTGTTAAAGGCCCACACATCCCGAAGCAATGCCCAAAACTACCCAGAAACCCCAAAATAGTGATGAGTGATAAATCTAGCATATTTGTTTATGGGTAGTGAAGCAGACTCAATACAGGTGCGATAAATCGCATCTGTATTGAGTCAATTTCTTTCCTTTGCTTTCTTGGTAATACTTAATCTTATGGGGAAATCTAAGTTAAATTAGCCAATTTGTCAAAAGACGATCAGTCAAACTTTGTAGCAATCGGGATGAAGTTAATTTATGTTAAACCTTGCTCCTAGTGATTTCAAAATTATGCAACCAGAATTACGAAATGCGATCGCCTGCAGTAATGAGCAACCTCCTATCGCCCCTGAAGAATCATCTCTCATCCCAACGCATTTGTCACTCTACAGGGGAGCAAGCCAGAGTGAGCAAATTTGACAATTGTGTTCAAATTAATACATCTTTGACCTTCCGCTTTTTTAAGAAACCAGACATAAATGGCCTCTCAAAAAATAAGTAAAACCAATAAGCAATGACTAGTGACATTGCTGTCCCTAGTAAATAGGAGGCTGCGGCAAACATATCTGGTGAAATGGGCAGATAAAACAGGAAGTAACGTACAAAAACTAATACCGGCCCATGCGTTAGATATAAGCTATATGAAAATGTGCCAAGTGCGATCGCCCAAGGATGTTGTAGTATTCGTAGCACTAAGGATGGCTCTTTCCCTGCCATGATTGACTTAGTGATGCCAATAAATAGACAGGCAAATGCCAGACCAGCAAAACTTTGATTAATCCATATATGCAATCCTAATCTTCGCCATTCAGTGAAAAAGGCAATACCAGTAAAGAAAATAGCCAGCCAACCCCAAGGTAGAGAATTTCTCATAGCTACTAACTTGGGCTTTTGTGAAAATCCGATGTCTGCTGCTGCCATTCCTAAAGAGAATATGCCTAAAAGCCAAGGATTAGCCTGTTCCAAAAATCCATTAAACAAGTACAGAGGTGTTAAACCAATTACAAAAGCAATCAGGAGCAGCTGGAATAATCCAAACTTTCGCCAGATAGGCAGCAAGAATAATGGAAACAAAAAGTACATTTGCCATTCTGTGGCGATACTCCACATAGGTGGATTGATAGTTATGTATGTACTCTCATTGAGATTATGAACTAATAGTAGGTGAGATACGACATCAATCCACGAAAATTTGGGATCGAATGAACCTAATCCTGCAAATTTATTCCATTGAAAACTGGTAAATTGCTCCAAGATAAACACAACTGCTCCTATGAGCAAACAGATAAATAAAGCTATGTAGTAAGGTGGTAAAATTCGCCGCGATCGCCTCTTGATATAATCAATCAAACTTCCTGCTAAATGACCATTTTCCGAACGCGCTACTGGCAGCATTAGCACATAGCCGGAAAGCACGATAAAACTGATAACACTAAATGCACCATATTTCATCATTCTTGCAAATAAGAACCAGTGCACAGGCAAATGCTCTCCCATAGCTGGTTCAACGTGAACAAGTACAACATACAAAGATGCTAATCCTCTGAGTCCATCTAAATAAGGGAGATGAATTCTTTTGTGAGTAGATTGTTCTGAAATTTTAGTCATGCAGTTAATCTCCTACTATGTTTTAGCTGGTAGATACCCAGATTTCTTTTTAGTAGTAGAATTACTATTTACTTCAAAAGTATCAATTGTCTTATATTGCTTGAAAAACTAATGACATATAGCATGGAATAACATTTGTTGTTGGGTAGATAAAATAATGTCGCTAAGTCTGATCAAAAAATTCATTTGAAGATGAGAGAGGTCATTCTGTAGACTCCACAAATTCTTGAAGATCACGGCTTTTAATTACTTTTGCAGGTACACCTACAGCTATTGAAAAAGGAGGAATATCTTTAGTCACTACGGCACCAGCACCAATTACACTACCTTTACCAATAGTCACGCCATCTAATACTTTCACCCCGTGACCTAGCCAGCAGTCATCTTCAATCACAATTCCTTGATGGCTAATGCCTTGGTATTTGATTGGTTTGATCGTATCTGTAAAATTATGATTATTGGCATATATTCCTGTGTGTGCTGCAATTAAACAGTGCTTGCCAATTTTGATGCTTCCAGGGCCAGCAATACAAACACTAGAACCAATAAAAGTATCCTGACCAATATTAATACAAGTTTTGTTTAATGCCCCTATGACAACATTACGCTCAAGTATAACTCCATTTTCTAGATGAATTCTATTGTTCTCGTGTCCTTTTCCGTCTATACGAACACCTTTGAAAATATACACCCCATTACCAACTTCAATAATATCGGTACTTATAAATTCAACGCCATCTTGAATATAAACTGAGCTACCTAGCTGGTTGAAAATCATGCGATATAGCAAATTACGTAATTTCACACCTCCCATTATTGTTGGGATATCACCTAAAAAAGTGGTTAACAAAAGTTCTTGAAACCGCTTTAATTTAGCAAAATATTTCATGTCTTACCCAGACTTAACAAGTACAATTTTGGTTTATTATTCAATACTTGTATGCCCAAAAGATTTCTTGTTTAGAAATTATCAGATATTGCCTATATTTTTGTGTCTACATCTAAATTACAGGTTGTGCAAACATAAAATAGACAAGATAAGATTATTTCAAAAATTAGAGGCTATACAAATACAGTTGTTATTCAATTTTTAGACATAGCTGTTCAAGAAATGTTGTCTCTATCTACAAGCAATTCTATAATTATTATTTAGTATATATACTAGTTGGTAATTTAGGCGAACATCTCTGTAACTGATTAAATCTGAGCTTTTGTGCTTTTAAATATCAAGCCACTAACTCTTAATGATTATGAGTTATTAACTTATAAGCTAATAAAATACAGATATCAGTTATCAAATATGAAAAGATTTATTTTCACTACATCTGGTTATATTCTTCTCAAGCGATGATAAAATTTATTCGCCACGTTCAAGATGTAATTGTTAAACAAATCTAAAATTACCAAGCAAGTACAAGCACGTTAAATTAAGGGGGAGTATCTCCAACTTCAGCCATTACATTGAAGTTAACCATCGGAGAAAACAAATAAATACTTCCCCGATTACTATAACGGCTTTCTTGCAGCCAGTTTTGGGAGTCTGCTGCTATTATCATCGTTACGTACACAGGAAATTTACGTATTCACTAAAATGCCTTTATATGGGCATGATGAGTGTGCTTTCACCATCCTAAAAGAGACTTGCAAAATTATTATCAAGAAACAGTAAAGTTTGAAGAAAAAATATAAATATTCTACAAATAAAATAAGTTAAAAAATAAGTAATTTTAAATTTCGTAGATAGGAATTATACTAATTATCATTTGTTGTGAATTAATATAGATAACTATGGAAAGATAAATAAATACAAGTAAGAGGAAGAAACTATTAGTTTATTTTGGTGTTTCATGAGATAAGTAAATCAAATAATTAATACATCATATTTAAATATTCTTATTAAGATTTATCGTGGTGTTTGATAAAAATATAGATTCAGGACAGGTCAGAAATATATGTACTGCAAGCCCTTGGATAATAAAAAATAGCGCGTTAGCAATACGTCTAATTTAGAATGTCTCTAAAGTTAAATATTTATATAAATGCACTATTTTTTACTTAGCATCTACTTTTAACTACCTCTTGCATGATAATCTTCTTGGTAAGAAGATTGTAATTTTTATACTGTACTTAAATTATCACATGGAAAACTTTCAGCCAAAAAATATACAAAATTTAGTAACTGTGCAAATTCTCAAAGGTCATTCTAATAAAGTTCGTTCAGTTAGTTTTAGTCTTGATGGCAAGAGTTTGGCAAGTGCTAGTGAGGACAAAACGATCAAAATTTGGGATTTACTAACTAATCAAGAATATTGCACCCTGAAAGGACATGGTGATTCTTCATGGTTTGGAAGTGTAAATACAGTAGCTTTTAGTCCTGATGGTCAAAAATTAGCTGCTGGTAGTGGAGATAAAAGAATTACACTTTACCCTGAATTTAACTTTAGATCGCTGTTTTGCGATCGCCTCCAGTTAAATCATCAACACCATTATTCTCTCAACCCCTACGTCTGTAAGGAGTGTTAAAAAACAAAACAGGGATTGCAACAAAGATTAATTCTGCTCTAATCTGGAAAAGCAGTACGTCTGTTTGCTCATCAGCGACCTATTGATAAACTTGTATAGTAAAGTACCACCGTGCCTAAAACGATGAAAGCATCTGCTAAGTTCGACTTTGAGGATGAGAAATTTAATGCACCGCCTTCTCAAGTCATCCCCTGGTGTCAGATGATTAATCCCCGGTATGGTGCAGATGGAGTGCAATCCCACGGGTTAGCGATTAAACTAGACAACGCCCAAGCTGTAGGTTTTCAGCCTGATGATAATTGGCAGCAAGTAGAACACGAATTTAGTTCTGGGGTGGAAACAGTTTTTATTACGACTACACCCCGCATAGTGATAGTGCGTCGAGGGCCTTTGTCTGTTAAAGATAGAGAAACTGGGATTAAGCTGGGGACACTCAAAGATAACTATGATGCGTTTCTAGCAGATAAATTAAAATTTAAAACCTTCACTCGTTACCTGATTTTCCTAGTAGGTGAAAATAAAAAATTCTTACATGAATCTCCACTACAATTAACTCTCAATGGTGCAGCAGGCGCGAGTTTTAGTAAGACTTACTGTGAGTTTCAGCAAGGTAGAGTAGTTAGCGGTTTTGTGGCGGAATTAGAAAGGGCTTACGCGTTATTCCGTAAACAGCCAATTACACCCAAAGGCCCTTTATTCCATGCTCACGGAGTATTCTGTCCAATTATTGAGTGTGAAGAAAGAGGTATTGAACCAAATACAGTATTGGTAGCTTCCACCGTAGATTATGAACATCCGACAGTGGGAACTTTAACTAATTACTTGATTGCTTCAGATTCGCCAGAATCGACAATTGTTTGTAAAGCGTTTGAAGACTACAAAGATTTTGCGAAAGAACCAGTAAGAACGGAAACACCCAAAATGGCGGTAGCGGGTGTTTCTAGTTCTTATATTTATCCTGATGAAGATGATTTTGGTTATCCACCATATTAGGGAATAGGAGTGGGGAATGGGGAAGCAGGAGAAGAAAAATCCAATGCCCAATGCCCACTTGCCCTGAGCGACTTGTGCCGAGCGAAGTCGATGTCAACCGAAGGGATGCCCAATTCCCCATTTCTATTCTTTTAACAGCAAATAATATAGTGAACCATTGCCCCCTGTAACACCGGCGCGATCGCCTGCTAGTTTACCGGTTCCCATAAAATAATCTACTCTGCCTGGGCCTTTGATGGCACTGCCCGTATCCTGATCCAGTACAAAGCGATTAACGTTCCGATATTCGAGCCTGCCACCAGCAGCCGGATAGGGTAAGGAAGTCTGAACTAGTGCTAGTGCGCCGGGAGGCATTATAGACTTGTCTGTAGCAATGGAGCGTTCAGGGGTGACTGGCACGTTGATGCTACCGGTAGCTCGTCTTCCTGGAAATTCTTGGAAAAAGACAAATCTTTCCCAACGGGGAAGATAGTTATTTAACTCGTGGGGTTGTTCTCGGAAAAAGCTGATCATCTTGGGCATAGTTAAGCCAGATAATGGCATTTTCCCGTCTTTGGCTAATTCTCGCCCAATACTTGTCCAAGGATAATCTGTTGCGCCTGCGTAGCCGACAGCAGTTCTTGTGCCATTAGCTAACTGAATTTGGGCAGAACCTTGAATATGGATCATATAAGCATCAAGGCGATCGCGAAACCAGAGCAATTCTAATCCGCGCAACTTGCTCTTATTCCCCTGTAAACCATCTTTGCCTTCTAATTGCAGACGTGTGGGGTGGGGTGTTTTCCATTTCTCAAAATTAGGAGGTAGTCGGTACAGGGGATACTTATATACTGAAGTCCTGACGCGGCTGGCGTTATAAACAGGCTCATAGTAAGCAGTAAACTTGACTGTACCCCGGCCATCGTTGCCGACAGACTGGTAAAAAGCAAACTCTCGCTGTACAGCAGCTTGCAATTGTGCTGAAGATTGAGAATTAGCAACTAGTTGACGAAACCGCAGCAAACTCCGACGTACACGAGCTAAGGTAATCCCCCGGACGGGATAATTTTGATATATACGTTGTGCAGTATTCGTTTCTAGATAACGCAGACTGTTATCAATTGATGCTAACAGTGCTTGGAGATCACCTCCGGTGGGGCGTAGCCCATCGCCTGTTTGACCCCTGCTACCATAAATTTGTTCATCCCAACCCAAGCAAGTATTTTGGGCAGTACAATTGCCAACTTGTACTAGTTTGAGGGGAGTTTCAATCTCAGGAGTGCTTGGCTTGACTGGTGGTTTTAACTCAGGTGTAGGCGAGTTCGGTAAGGGGACATTAATGATTACCTGAGCAACAGCAATTTGGCTGATTAAGGGAATTCCCAGACTCAAGGAAAGCAAAGCAAGGGTTTTTTTCATGATTTAGTTGAATCTTTCAACACTAGAACTAAAAACTGGTTCTACTCGAATCGCAACAATCCGAGACGGACGCACCACCATATACTCCCCTTGAATATTCTTGATCGGAACACTAATAAAGTCACCAGAAGCGGACTTAGGTACGAGTTCCCCACTATACCATTTTTGGAATTCTTGAATTGAAGGAAACCTCACTTCCTCACGATGACCACTTTCTAGTAAGAGGTAGACTGCGTATTCATTCGGGGTTCTAGCCATAAGATTGAATCTTGATGAAAAACATTCAACCCATTGTTAACCACGATACTCCAGAATGAAAAGGGTAAGCATACGGGGGTATGAGTAGATGCTTGACAGAGTTCTCAATTCATCACTCCTCAACAGATGAACTCTTCATTTTTACTTCCCCTCTAGACGGTGAATGCTGTCACCAGTTCCCTATAATTTTCGACAATCAACTTTTGCCATAGTCTAGATATTTTGAATAATTTCTCTCTACATTGGTGATTATGTCAATATGAAGGTGAGGACTTAGACAAGGCATACCATGTTAGGAAACTTACTAGTTGGTCGTTATCAAGTCCTCCAAATCTTAGGGGGAGGAGGATTCGGTCAAACTTATATTGCGCTAGACACTCAACGTCCAGGAAATCCTAGATGTGTTGTCAAGCACTTTCGGCCTGTCACTCATAACCCTGAATTTCTGGAAACTGCGAGAAGATTATTCACTAGTGAAGCCGAAACCCTCGAACAACTCGGTCATCACGAGCAAATTCCTCGACTCTTAGCATATTTTGAAGAAAACCAAGAGTTCTTTTTAGTGCAAGAGTATATTGAGGGCTATTCTCTCAAAACCGAAATGGTCGCTGGTCAAAGATGGACAGAAGACAAAGTGATATATCTGTTGCAACAGATATTAAATATTCTCCACTTTATTCATAGTCACAAAGTCATACATCGAGATATCAAGCCAGAAAATATTATCAGGCGATTACATGATGGTAAATTAGTGCTGATTGATTTTGGTGCGGTTAAACAAGTCCACTCACAAATGGTTACTGCTCCTGGTCAAACAGAAATGACTGTGGCGATTGGAACACCTGGATATATGTCCATAGAACAGGGACGGGGTAAACCACGCTCGAATAGTGATATTTATTCTTTGGGTGTGGTTTGTATTCAAGCACTGACAGGACTGCATCCCAGAGAATTTGAAGAAGACTCCCAAACCGGAGAAATTCTCTGGCAACATCGAGCAGCAGTGAGTCATGATCTAGCATTGATCATCACGAAAATGGTGCTAAATAACGGCAAACAGCGTTATCAATCTGCCGCTGAGGTTTTAGAGGTACTCCAGCAAAATTTTCATGCTGAAGCTGCAACTTTACTGACTCAAGCTCCCTTAGGAACATCGCAACCACAGATTTCTGTATCTCAACAACAGGCGTTTAGTAGTCAAACGGGTACTATTTTGTCACCTGAAAAAAGCGATCGCCTGAAGAAGATACTGCTAGAGCTAGTTGGCCCTGTAGCCACAACATTGTTACGCAGAGCAGCATCAGCACCTAATTACCAAGCACTTGTAGATAGTTTATCTTCGCACATAGCCGAAAATCAGCGCACTCAGTTTCAGCAAACAGCAATGTCGCTGTTATTAGAACCATCACCTAGTCAACCAGAACATTCTGCCCAAGTTTTGCCTAGTATCACGCCACCCGTCGTTAACTCAACTATCAGCGAAAGTTTTATCCGTGAATGTGAGCGGGAATTAGTCGATTTAATCGGCCCGATGGGTAAGTTCCTGATTCAAAAAACTATCAAATCAGTTGGGGTGTCAATTTCTCGAACAGAATTCGTCAAAATATTGGCCGCCAATATTCCAGATCCTCAAAAAGCTTTGCAATTTCAGCAGCGTTTATTAAACTAATACTGCATTAAGATGTTGTAGACTTCAAGCTGTTAACCCCAATATGGATTTTGGCGATGAGCGTAACTTAAAAAATACTGTCCAAATTCATAGAAAAACTCCGCAGTAGAATTGATGAATATAACACTGCATAAGCGGTAATTATTTCATCTAAAATAGAGATTAAAGAATTAGAAAACAGTTTAGGCGACCTTTTAGAAAAGATGTTAATCGGAGTTGCATTTAAATACAGCAAAGATAGCCGAGAATATGAAATGGCTGGTGGTGTCAGAAAAAGCGAACTCATTCACATAAGCACCTTGAGCCGCGTCAAAGCTGCTTCAGAAACGTCATCTCGTGATAATTCGCAAACAGCATAATTCGTCACTAACGAGATGTTTATAACTAATAAAGATTCACTCCCCTAATCGGAAGTCAACCTTTATTAGTTAACAGCTAAAATAAAAATTCGGGATTTTAATTGCTATTTGGGCGCGCTACAAGCACTATTAAAACCAAATGCTTCTTGCCAACGCTTTACATTACTACCGCCAATCGGAATTAATTTAGTATCACCATTTTCAAAAGTTAAACGCGCCTTAATTTCTTTAGCTGGTGCAGTCCTGAGTAAATTAGCAGCTTCAGGACTGATATCAAACAGCGTGTCTGTCATAAACCAAGTGCTAGAGTGTTCAATTGATCGTCTGTTTTCGTAGGTGGTGTAAGTGTAATTTCCTTGAAATCCTCTGACTTTGGCATTAGTGCTACGAGTGAGTTGCAGAATTTGCTCACCTACTCCTAATTCCAACATTTTCGGGGCAATTTCTGTCAATTCAGCTTGACCATCGCCTGGTGCTGATTGAACAATCATTTTGACGAAGCACCCTTCAATTTTGCTTCCCCATAGAGAGACTACAACAAATCTGCCAGGACTGGGGCTAGCAAATGGTTCTTTGAAGAGAACACCTTGAGGATCTTCACCATGACGGTCAATTACTACTTTACCCAAAGGAGTATTGACCAAAGCATCTTTAATTTCGACTACTTTATCAAAAGGTAGACCATTACCACCCCAACGCATTCCATTGACGGTATCTAGCTTATCTTCATCAATGGTAGTTTGAGCGATCGCCATATTTGGTACAGATAATGCTGTCATTACGAGTAAAGCCACAAAGCCAGACTTAAAGTATTTTGAAAACATCGAATTTTAACTCAAATTATTCAAAACAAAAGTTTAGGGGTGTAAAAGTTTAAAGGAAAGATATCTTATTTAACAACGTCTACCAGGGCAAACACTAGATGCGCCAGAACCATCAAGGGTGGCTGGTCTCCCTGGTCTGGGGGTATTGCTGGGGGGTGGAGGGGTAAAGTTGGTTGTTGGTGCTGGGTTTGTAGTCACCACTTTTAAATTAAGACTGTTGGCTACTTTGGAACTAGTAAATATATTGATGGGAATACCTAAATTAAACCCGACTTTCTGCCCTTCTTTATCCCGCGCGCCTCGACCATGAATCCCAACCAAGCGTCCATTGTCATCTAAGACCGGGCCACCACTCATCCCAGGATAAGTAATATTGTTGTAAATTAAAGCGTAACCTTCTTGGGGGTTGGTATTAGTACCGACAATGCGCCCATCTGGAACTAAGACTGTGCGGGTTTCAATACCTTGTACTGGTGTAGGTGCGCCAGACACATAAACGGTTGTTCCCTCGGTGGCTGTATCTGAATTTCCCAGGGTGACAACAGGATATTTTTGACGGCTGGTAAACTGTAAAATCGCTAAATCAACCCCTGGTAAACGGGTAATCAAGTTGGATGTTACTTGATGGGAACTTTGATCATGAGTCTGAATTGCATAAGTTCCCGACGCATCTACAACATGCCAGTTAGTTAATACAGTATAAGTATTATTTTGTTCATGAATAATGACACCAGAACCGAGTTTTGTCCCAGTAATTAAGACCGTCACTTTTTTAGCAATATTACTGACAGCTTGAGGTGTTAATGATACCGCAATTTGAGCAGGGGAAAGTGCGATCGCTACTCCTAATATTGCCGTTGCTATTTTAATATCGAGTTTCATCACTTGACCTCTAATCAGTCTGACGTAATTGAGGAGAACTATTTGCTGGCATCATCCGCACCACCTTATCTATCGGTACAGCCCAACTCAGGCGAATAATTTTCTGATGTAGATTTTCTTCTGCCTGCAAGCCATCAATAAAAACTGATGGTGCATCCCATAAAGGATAGGCGTGCATCCCATTGATACCAACAACTTCACCACGACGGTTGAGTAATGGCCCTCCACTCATACCTTTTGCCAACTCATTGGTATACCCCAATTGATATCCCCCTTCTAAAGCTTTGTGCAGCACCAGCAACACTTTACCTTTAGTAAACGTAAAGCCTTTGTCCACCAATTCCTCTTGGTCAAAGGGAAAACCAGTCGCAAAGACCTCATCTCCTTCGGTTGGGGAATAACCCAAAGCCGCTACACGATAGTCATTACCAATGCTTTGAAACTGTAATAATGCCAAATCATGCTTGCCAAACCTAACTTTTGGCAGCAAATTTGCTGGATGTGTTCGACCATCCACGGTCTGAATACGATAAGGAGATTTTCCTGCTCTCAGTACATGGGCATTGGTTAACACTGTATAAACAGTGCCTTGCTTACCTAGGATAATTCCTGAACCAAGAAATTCGGTTGACATCACCTTGACAGTGATTCCTTGAGCTTGATGGTGCAATTGCTCTAGCGACAATTGCGTAGTATGAGCAACATTACCATCAATAGAAGCCGATTTCGTGCAACCACTCACATCTGCCGACAATAGCATTGATAAACTGCCCACACAGGCAATTATTTTCCAACTGCCCCAAATCATATAATTTCTAGAATTACTCCCTGACCGTTGATGGTATCAAGGAATGCCTGCTTCAGATGTGGAATCGCTGGCTTCTGAGGCAGCATTATTAATTGACTCCGTGGTTGTATTTTGGAGATAAGCCTCAAAATCAATATCAACTGGGCTACTTTCACTGTTGCTGGCACTTTCATTCAGCGCATTACCCGCAGCCAAAGCACGACGGTCAAATAATCTACGCACAATAGCGTTGGGATCAGCACCACGTTTGAGGGTAAATAACAAAGTGCTATCTGTACAAGGACTATTTTGGTTCATTGCCGCACAAACCACAGGTTCTCCCCGGAGTGTTCCAGTCTTAATGCGTCTGAGTCTCCCATTATCATAGTTCTTCTGAAATCGGCGCGATACTTCTAGACAACGCCGTTGAGCAGTCCAAGGTGGTGGAAAGTAATTGCTAGACACCCAGCGAATAATCGGGACTTTCTTACCATCTTGAGTCCGAGCAAATGTTATGGGTATACCTTTGCTCTTAGCACAGTAAAATGTTGTACCGTCAGCACGACTCGGCTGACTGACAGTTATAGTCAACAAAGCTAAGGCTAGCCCTGTCAATCCTTGACAAAATAACCTTAATTTCATGGTTAGTGTCGGATTTCCTCAAAAATACGGGGAATGTTACTGCAAGTTTAAAATTATTTGGTGGCAAATTATAGATGCTATTGACCAGAAATGTATACATTCATCAAAAATTTACATATTGCCCACTAAAAATCAGTTAGAAACTGTTCTCAATTCTTGGCTTCAGTCATATCATCAACGAACAGTAAAAGGGACACCATTTCATGGTGTCCCTTTTGTTTATGTAACTTTAAATACTAATGAAAGCATCACTCTAAACAGCAACGGGTTCTAACAATTTGATGTTGGAGAACAAAAATTCCTGAACAGAGGTTTTTCCTGCTACTTCCGTCCGAATTTCACGCCGATTGAGAATGAAATATGCTCCAACCTTTTCGTACTCATCTACAAAGTTGCTGACTCCGCCTTTTTGTTCTCCAGTTTGCGGGTCATGATAAACAGAGTCATAGGTGTGAGATAAATAACCCTCTCCAGTCTCGTGAACCCCAAAGGTATTGATAGTTACAACAACACCATGAATATGGCGGTGAACGAGGGTGACAATATTATTGTGGACTTTATAGCGATCGCCTTCCGCCTTACCACCCATCAAAATTTCCACAGCCCCATTTTCGTCAGTCGCACCATAACGAAATGTATTTGCACCGTGGGTTTCTTCAAAGGTGCGGCGCACACGGTGAATAGCAATCTCCCATGCTTGTCCGTGAATAGCTTTCTTTACTGACTCATCATCTACACCCAAAACTTCCGCCTTGAGTTCAGCATTGATGATGACTTTACCTGTAACTACCTGCCCATCATATTTATAGGTGATATCTGCTGTATAACCGGGGAAATTCTTGTCCCAAGTATAACGGTTGTCATAAGCAGCCCGGAAAAGTTCCTGAGCAGAGAGTTGTGTAACTGTCATGTGCTTCTCCTAGCGCAATTAGTTATAGTCGCTTTTTAGTGTTGCTGGTATTAGCATAGAAGTAATTGTTGAGTCTCGCATAGACCCCAACTGGGTACACTTATGCCTATTTCTCTCCATGACGTATTCCATGCGATCGCCAATATCCAGAGTGAGCAAGAATTAAAACAAACACTCATGGATAAAATTAGCGAATATTTTGGTGTGCAACGTTGGGGTATCCATCTTATAGATAGCCAGTCAAATAATGATACAGATCCTCCAAGTATTCCCGCCGTCTGCTTAGAAAGTAATCCCATTGGGCAATATGTAGTAGAACGCCATGCGCCCACCCATGAACAACTAATATTAACCCCTGAAGACTGGAAAGATTTATGTCCCCGTCATGACCACGGACATGTCATGACCGGGCCAATTGTCTGCGATGGTCGCCTTATAGGAACACTCAACTTTGCCCGAGATAAAGGAAACCCACCCTTCAACGCCAACGACTTAGCCGACCTGAGCGCGCTCTGTATTCATTTGTCTGCCAAACTAGCAAGCTTAAGAACTGCCCCAAAAACCTTCCCCAACCCATCAACCAACCCATTAACCCCAAGAGAATTACAAATCGCCGAGCTAGTAGCGCAAGGATTAACCAACACAGAAATTGCTCAAAGACTGTGGATTACCCAAAACTCAGTCAAGCAAGCCCTAAAAAGGATGTTCCGCAAACTCGGAGTTTCAGCACGAGCCGAGATGGTAGCTAGATTGCAAGACCTGCTCATTCACAAATAAAACTAATATCAAGATAAGCCATAAATGCTTACGAGATAAGACTTTGCGGCTTTTTAGATGAGCCGCACCAAATAAATTCAAAAAAAATTTCTTTTACCCCCTTGACGAAGGGGGTAAAAATAGCTAATCTAGATAAGTGTCAAAGGCAAGAGAGCCAAGACAACCGAACCGAGAAAAGAGAATACTTTGAAAGCGAAGAAGTAACCAATCCTCGTCAGAAGAAATTGGATTTGGGACTTCCCAAAGACTTAAACAATAATAGCAAGGAAACTGAGAGCAAGTATCTCAGAAAAAACTCCGGAATGAATAAAACGGAGAGTTTGATCCTGGCTCAGGATGAACGCTGGCGGTATGCTTAACACATGCAAGTCGAACGGTGCCTTAGGGCATAGTGGCGGACGGGTGAGTAACGCGTGAGAATCTAGCTCTAGGTCGGGGACAACCAC
>DVDT01000112.1 GCA_015296085.1 Trichormus sp. M33_DOE_039
AATGCAACAACAGTTGCAAGCCTATCTCGATGAAAGCGAAGTCATCGGCATCCATCAAGGACACAGCAGTCAAAAAACCAGAAAAATCGCCTTCCTCTTCACCGGACAAGGTTCACAATATCACCACATGGGTCGGCAACTGTATGACACTCAACCCAGTTTCCGCCGCACCATTGACCAATGTGACAGCCTACTCCAACCACTGTTAGACGAATCAATATTACCAGTCATCTTCACAGAAGATGCACAAGACAACCGCATCAATCAGACAGCCTACACCCAAGTCGCCTTATTCGTCATCGAATACGCCCTAGCACAACTCTGGTTATCTTGGGGTATTCGTCCAAATGCTGTACTCGGTCACAGTGTCGGGGAATATGTCGCCGCTTGTATTGCTGGTATCTTCTCTTTAGAAGACGCACTCAAACTCATCGTGCAACGTGCATCTCTGATGCAAGCACTACCATCAGGTGGAGGAATGGCAGCAGTATTTGCCACAATAGAACAAGTCACACCTTTAATTGCTGAGTATCCCCAACAATTGAGTATTGCGGCTATCAATGGTGAACAAAGTCTTGTGTTATCAGGGGAATTAGAAGTATTAAATGCTGTAGTTCAAAAACTCGAAAGTCTGGGAATTGAAACTAGAAGACTGCAAGTATCTCATGCTTTCCACTCACCACTGATGCAGCCGATGTTGGCTGAGTTTGAGCAAGTGGCTACATCGGTAACATATCAACTGCCGCAATTAGATGTGGTCTCGAATGTCACGGGTAAAGTCGCCAGACAGCACCAAATGTCGAATGCGGCTTATTGGGTGGAACATATCCGGGCCAGTGTGCAGTTTGCCTCAAGTATGCAAGCGTTGTACCAAGCAGGATATAACGTGTTTGTGGAGGTGGGGGCACATCCAACACTATTAGGAATGGCACGGCGCGAGTGTCCAGAACAGCTTGATACAGAAGGGTTATGGTTGGCTTCGTTGCGGAAAGGGAAACAAGATTGGCAGCAGTTGTTAGATTCAGTTGCACAGTTATATGTGGCTGGGGTGGAGGTTGACTGGCGAGGTTTTGAGGCTGATTATTCTCGTAGCAAGGTGGTTTTGCCGAATTATCCTTGGCAAAAACAGCGTTTTTGGTTGCCTTCTGCTACTACGGTGCGATCGCCTATTCCCCAACTTCCACCAGAATTACAAAATTGGTTGTATGAGGTGCAATGGCAACCCCAAACCTCATCAGTTCAACAGTCAGCACTCGCACCTGCTCACTGGTTGATTTTAAGCGATGGCGTTCCGCCCACCGGAGGCGATCGCACTGGCGTTGCTGACAACTTGGCGCAGATGTTAGCAGAAAATGGTCATAGTTCTACTTTAGTTTTTTCTGGCGAGCGCATTCACTTTGAGCAACTCCTAGACAATATCCCAACTCATTTACCATTACAGATTTTGCATTTGTGGAGTTTGGATGATACTCAACAACCAGATTTAACACTGTTGACAAACGCTCAAGAACGTAATCTTAGTAGCGTATTGCATCTTATCCAAGCATTAGCTAACCGTCAACAGTCAGCGCGGTTGTGGTTGGTGACACAAGGGGTGCAGGTCATCGGAGAAGATGCGGGAGAAATTGCGATCGCATCTGCACCTTTATGGGGTTTAGGTAGAGTAATTGCAATGGAGTCTCCTGAAATTTGGGGTGGTCTGGTTGATCTTGACCCTAGCTGTTCAACATCTGATGCTGCGGCTTTGTTACTGGCAAAACTGCCAATTATGACCCCAGGTGATCAGGTGGCTTGGCGAAATCAACAGTGGTACACTGCCCGTCTGGTACGTAGTCAAACTTCACCAACAGAGGCTAAATCCCTGCAATTTACTCCAGAGGGAGCATACTTAATTGCAGGTGGACTCGGTGCTTTAGGACTGCAAATTGCTCTTTGGTGTGCAGAACAGGGTGCAAGGCATTTAATTTTACTGGGTCGTCGTTCTCCTAATGAAACTGCCCAAGCGACAATTCAAGAGTTAGAAAAAACAGGTACGCAAATCACAGTAGTACAAGTAGATATTGCTGACGCAGAAAAGTTGCAATCAGCATTAACAGCACTACAAACACCACCATTGCGGGGCATTATTCATGCAGCAGGTGTGTTAGATGATGGGATGCTATTACAACAAAACTGGGAACGGTTTGCTAAAGTCATAGCCCCTAAAATCCAAGGTGCATGGAATCTACACACCCTGACACTAGACAAACCCCTCGACTTCTTTGTGTTGTTCTCGTCAACAGCTTGCATCCTCGGCGCACCCGGTCAAAGTAATTACGCCGCCGCTAATGCCTTTTTAGATGCTTTAGCTCATTATCGTCAAACACAAGGATTAGTTGCTACCAGTATCAACTGGGGGCCGTGGGCAGAATTAGGTATGGCAGCATCATTAGGTCAAAGATTAGCCGCTGAAGGTATTGACTTAATTCCACCCACCCAAGCCTTGCAGTTGCTCAAACACCTGCTACAACAGAGAGTTTCTCAGGTGACTGTTCTTCCCATTAACTGGACACAGTTTTTACAACGCTTCCCCACAGGAAAAACACCAAAATACTTTGAACAACTAGCAGAGGATAAACAGCCAGAAAACCAACCATCCCAACTACAACAACGTTTGCAAGTCACACCTGTCACAGAGTGGAAATCTCTGTTAGTTGCCCATATTAGCGATGAACTCACGAGCATCCTAGGTTTGAACCCATCCCAAACCCTCGACCCCTTACAAGGATTTGCAACAATGGGCATGGATTCACTCACAGCAGTGGAATTACGTAATCGTCTGCAAAAAAGTCTATGTCAATCTTTACCTTCAACACTGACATTCAACTATCCGAATATCGATACACTAGCAAGCTATCTTGTCAATACTTTAGATAACCAAAATATACCGAATGAAACTAAGCCGACATTAGTTAATTCCAGCCAATCAGTGACAGTAGCAGAAATTAAACAACTGTCAGAAGCAGAAGTCGAATCCATGATTGAGCAAGAACTAGCTTCATTAATTATTTAGTCAACAGTCAATAGTCAACAGTCATCAATTGCTCCTACCTGGAAACGAACATGAGCCAAATGGAAAGTATTGACCAGCTATCACCATCTCAACGCGCCCTTTTAGCGTTGAAAGAAATGCGTGCCAAGATTGAGGCAATGGAACAGGCTAAAACCGAACCGATCGCAATTGTGGGGATGGCGTGTCGGTTTCCGGGTGGTGCTGATGATCCTGAAGCCTTCTGGCAGATTTTACGGGAGGGTACTGACGCAATTGTAGAAGTGCCGCGCGATCGCTGGGACATCGATAACTATTACGACCCCAACCCAGACAGCCCTGGGAAAATGTCTACCCGTTACGGTGGCTTTCTCCAACAGGTAGATCAATTCGATGCCGAGTTTTTCGGTATCTCCCCACGGGAAGCCATCAGCATCGACCCACAACAACGCCTACTACTAGAAGTAAGCTGGGAAGCTTTAGAAAATGCTGCTCAACCTACTACCGAACTTATGGGTAGTTCCACAGGGGTGTTTGTCGGTGTGACAACTAATGATTACACCCGCTTCTATAACTACGCAGGAGAACAGGGAATTGATGCTTATCAGGGGACAGGTAGTGCTTTTAGTGCAATGGTTGGTCGCCTTTCTTTTGTATTAGGTTTGCAAGGGCCTTGTGTAGCTATCGATACAGCTTGCTCATCTTCTTTGGTTTCCATTCACCTAGCTTGTCAAAGTCTCCGCAATGGTGAGTGTGACTTAGCTTTAGCGGGGGGAGTCAACCTCATTCTCACACCAGAAGCCAATATCATGTTCTCCAAGGCGAGAATGATGGCAGCCGATGGACGTTGTAAAACCTTTGATGCCTCAGCTAATGGTTATGTACGGGGTGAAGGTTGCGGAATGGTTGTACTCAAACGCCTTTCTCAAGCACAAGCCCAAGGAGATAGGATACTAGCTGTAATTCGCGGTTCAGCTATTAATCAAGATGGTCGAAGTAGTGGGCTAACTGTACCCAATGGTATTGCTCAGGAAAACTTGATTCGTCAGGCGATCGCTAATGCTAAAGTACAACCACAACAAATTAGCTACGTGGAAGCCCACGGTACAGGGACATCATTAGGCGATCCGATTGAAGTAGGAGCGATCGCGGCTACTTTAGCTACAGGACATACTATAGATCAACCTCTGGCGATCGGTTCTGTGAAAACCAACATCGGTCATTTGGAATCGGCTGCTGGCGTTGCAGGTCTAATGAAAGTTGTCTTGGCACTGCAACATCAACAAATTCCGCCCCATCTGCACCTGAAGCAACCTAATCCTTTGATTTCTTGGGGAGAAATCCCATTAACTGTTCCCACAACCTTGACTCCTTGGCAACCCAACGGTGAAACACGCATTGCTGGCGTAAGTTCCTTCGGGTTTAGCGGCACAAATGCCCATGTGGTGATAGAGGAAGCAACAATTGGCAGGGGAGCAGGGGAGCAGAGGAGCAGGGGAGAAAGACCGCTACATTTATTAACACTGTCAGCTAAACAGCCCCAATCCCTTCAAGAATTAGCCAAACGCTACATCAAATACTTCTCATCCCACCCAGAAACACCACTTGGCGACATCACCTATACATCTCAGACTGGCAGAACCCACTTTCCTCATCGTCTGGCTGTAATTGCATCTGACCACCAACAAATGCAACAACAGTTGCAAGCCTATCTTGATGAAAGTGAAGTCATCGGCATCCATCAAGGACACAGCAGTCAAAAAATCAGAAAAATCGCCTTCCTGTTCACCGGACAAGGTTCACAATATCACCACATGGGTCGGCAACTCTATGACACTCAACCAAGTTTTCGCCGCATCCTCGACCAATGTGACAGCCTACTCCAACCACTACTCGGTGAATCAATTCTAGAGGTAATATTCTCTGACAACACAGAAGACAACCGCATAAACCAAACCGCATATACTCAAGTCGCTCTATTTGTTCTAGAGTATGCCCTAGCGCAACTGTGGTTATCTTGGGGTATTCGTCCAAATGCTGTACTCGGTCACAGTGTTGGGGAATATGTCGCCGCTTGTATTGCTGGGATCTTCTCTTTAGAAGACGCACTCAAACTCATCGTGCAACGTGCATCTCTGATGCAAGCACTACCATCAGGTGGGGGAATGGCAGCAGTATTTGCCACACTAGAACAAGTCACACCTTTAATTGCTGAGTATCCCCAACAATTGAGTATTGCGGCTGTCAATGGTGAACAAAGTCTTGTGTTATCAGGTGAGTTAGAAGTATTAAATGCGGTAGTCGCAAAACTCGAAAGTCTGGGAATTGAAACTAGAAGATTGCAAGTGTCTCATGCTTTCCACTCACCACTGATGCAGCCGATGTTGGCTGAGTTTGAGCAAGTGGCTGCATCGGTAACATATCAACTGCCGCAATTAGATATTGCCTCCAATGTCACAGGTAAAGTCGCCAGACAGCACCAAATGTCGAATGCGGCTTATTGGGTGGAACATATTAAAGCCAGTGTGCAGTTTGCTTCAAGTATGCAAGCGTTGTATCAAGCGGGTTATGAGGTGTTTGTGGAGGTGGGGCCGCATCCGACGTTGTTAGGTATGGCACGGCGGGAGTGTCCAGAAATTCTAGATGAACAAGGGTTATGGTTGGCTTCTTTGCGTAAGGGTAAGGACGATTGGCAGCAGTTGTTGGATGCGGTGGCGCAGTTGTATGTGGCTGGGGTGGAAATTGATTGGCGAGGCTTTGAGGTTGATTATCTCCGCTATAAGGTGGTTTTGCCGAATTATCCTTGGCAACGTCAGCGTTACTGGTTGCCTAGTGCTATTAGCAAATCAACAGTTACACAAATCAGTGAAAATCTGCTGCATCCTTTGTTGGGTTATCAGTTACGCTCTCCGGCGTTGAAAGATATTGTTTTTGAAACTCACTTAAATATTGATACGTTACCTTTCCTTGATGATCACCGCATTTATGACACGGTAGTAGTACCGGGAGCTTCACATATTTCTATGCTGTTGCTTGCAGGTCGAGAACTTCTGGAAGCAGGGGCAATCTCGTTGCATGATATTACATTTTGGGAAGCCCTAAGCCTTGGCGATCGCACAACAACCAAACTACAACTGATTTTGCAACCTGAAGCCGCAGGTAAATATAAGTTTGAATTATTGAGTTTCCATAAACAAACGGATAATTGGTCAGTACACGCTACAGGACGACTCAACCAAGATACAAGCGATATTGAACAACCTTTATCTTGGACTGAGTTACAGGCGCGTTGCTCAGAAACTTTGATTGGTAAAGATTTCTACGCTCAAGTCAGAGAAAACGGATTACAACTTGGTCAACGCTTCCAGTGGGTGGAATCTATGTGGCGGCGTGATGGTGAAGCGTTGTGTCAGATGCAATTACCCGTAGAATTTACCACTGAAATTTCAGCTTACCAACTGTTTCCGGGTTTAATTGACTCCTGTTTTCAGTTTTTAGGTTTTGCTTTACCTCAAGCTCAACGAGATCAGCAAGTTTACGTACCCTTTAGCTTAAATCGTTTTGATTTTTACCAGTCTCCAAATCTCCAGCAGCGTTTATGGTGCTACGGAAAGCTAAATTCTGAAACCAGTTCCGCAGCAGGTATGTTTACCGGAGATATCTGGCTGCTGAATGAAACCGGAGAACTAATCGCCTACATTGAAGGACTTTGCTTAAAGCAAGCACCGCGCCAAGCTTTGCTGCGAAATGACCAAACAACGACGCAGCAATGGTTATATGACATCCAATGGCAAGCAAAATCTAGATTACCAGTCCAATTACCGACTACCTCCGGTTGTTGGCTGATTTTCACGGATGCTAACGGTATTGGTACAGCTTTGGCGCAGAAATTAGAACATCAAGGTGCAGTTTGTTTCCTCGTTGCTGTTGGTGAAACTTATCAGCAAATCAATGAACGTCAGTTTCAACTCAACCCCAGTCAACCACAACATTTTCAGCAACTCTTGCAAGATGTATCTTCAGAAAATGCGCCATTGCGCGGGATTATTCATCTTTGGAGTCTGCTGGAAACTAATGGGATAAATTATCCAGATAATGTCAGTTCAACAAACCTCTCCCTCCCGGCCTCCCTCTCCTACGAGGCAAGGGAGGAGCAACAAGATAATGAGCTTTTTCAGACTCTTAAGCCTCTCCCCGAAGCGGAGAGAGGTTTGGAGAGGGGTAAAATTAAATCCATCGATTTAACGTTAACTAGCTGTGGTAGTACCATCCATCTGTTGCAGGCGTTATCTCAATTAGCAAACTGTCAAGCAAGACTTTGGCTATTTACCCAAAGCAGTCAACCTGTTGATAGTGAACTGACAATCAACAGTCTAAATCAAGCACCTCTATGGGGATTGGGACGAGTAATTGCTATTGAGTACCCAGCAAATTGGGGTGGTTTGGTAGATATTGATATTAATAGTTCTCCAGAGCAGACAGCAGAATTACTACTGGCGGATCTCTTGCAACCAGAGCCAGAAGACCATTTGGCTTTTCGTAATCAGGAACGTTATGTGGCTCGCTTAGTACGCACTACACCTAAAGCTTCAGAAAAACCTGTCACACTATCTGCTGATGGTACTTACCTAATTACTGGAGGATTAGGTGCGCTGGGACTAGAATTTGCGCGCTGGATGATTCAGTATGGGGTACGCAATTTAGTGTTAGTTGGTCGTCGTCCGCCTTCTGCAAGTGCGATCGCTACTATTGAGGAAATGTCACAGACGGGAGCTAAGATACAAGTATTACAGTTAGATATCACTGATTTAGCGCAAGTCAAACAACACCTAGAACCGTTTAAAACTCGACTACGGGGAATTATTCATGCAGCTGGGGTGTTGAGCGATCGCATTATCTTACAGCAAACCTGGGAAGATTTTACTCAAGTTATAGCTCCCAAAGTCCAAGGAGCTTGGAATTTACACCAGTTCACTCAGGATATATCGCTGGATTTCTTTGTGATGTTTTCCTCGGCTGCTTCTTTGTTGGGTGCAGCAGGACAAGGTAACTACGCCGCCGCCAATGCCTTTTTAGATGCCTTTGCTCATTATCGCCGCGCTCAAGGTTTACCTGCACTCAGTATTAACTGGGGAGCTTGGGCAGAAGTGGGGATGGCGGCTAATTTAGACCGTTCTCAACCTCAAGGTGTGGAACGCATCGGAATTGAGCAAGGGTTACAGGTTTGGCAGTTCTTGCTGAGTCAAGATATTGCACAAGTGGGTGTGATTCCTGTTAATTGGCAAACCTTCTTAGAACAATATCGCTCTAGAGAAATCCCACCGCTTTTGAGAGAGTTTGCGCCCCAAGCACAATTAGCAACTAGCCAAAGCACAATTCTGGAAAAACTGCAACAAGTTCCTGCTGATAAACAAAAATCTTTGCTGCTGTCCCACGTCCGGGAATTAGCAACCAAGGTGTTACGCCTCAACTCTTGGCAAACCCTAGACCCCGATAAACCCTTAATGGAAATGGGTCTCGACTCGCTCATGGCACTAGAGTTGCGGAATGTTCTGGAAAGTAATTTGGCTTGTTCTCTACCAGCCACGCTGCTATTTGACTATCCCAGTCTGCAAGCTTTAGTTAACCACCTGCTGCAAGATGTGCTGTTGTTGCCGAAATTGGCGGAATCATCACCGGCATCACAGCCAGAGGATAGTGAACAATTAACTTCCCTGGAGGATTTAGCCAGGATGTCAGACGCAGAAACAGAATTACTCCTGCTGAAAAAACTAGAACTGATAGATGGTAACTGAAGATGAGCAACACCAACGAGCGAGTTGAGGAATTATCCCCTTTAAAACGGGCTTTGCTGGCACTGGAAACTATGCAAGCCAAGCTGAACCGTCTGGAATCGAAAAAAACCGAACCAATTGCGATTGTCGGGATGGGATGCCGTTTTCCTGGCGGTGCGAATAATCCTGAAGTCTTTTGGCAGATGTTGCGCGATCGCGTGGATGCGATGCAGGAAATTCCGCGCGATCGCTGGGATTTAGCAACATACTACGATGCCGACCCTGATGCACCAGGGAAGATGTACACGCGTCATGGTGCTTTTGTGGATGGTGTTGATAAATTTGATGCTGACTTCTTCGGTATTTCCCCCCGTGAAGCGGCATTCATCGACCCACAACAGCGATTGTTTTTAGAAGTTTGTTGGGAAGCTCTAGAGCAAGCCGGAGAACGACCAGATCAACTGGCTGGGAGTCGGACTGGAGTATTTGCAGGCGTGATGTACACCGATTACTCGCGGTTACAAGGTACTGTTATCGATGCCTACAGTAGCACTGGCAACAGTATGAGTGTGGTGTCGGGACGAGTTTCTTATCTCTTGGGTTTGCAAGGGCCAAGCGTCACTTTAGATACAGCTTGTTCTTCTTCCTTGGTGACGGTGCATTTAGCTTGTCAAAGTCTGCGCTTAGGGGAATGTAACTTGGCTTTGGCTGGTGGTGTCAGTCTGATGCTGATTCCCGACAACAATATTACCTTGTGTCGGACACGCGCTTTATCACCGGAAGGACGCTGCAAAACCTTCGATGCTGATGCTGACGGTTTCGCTCGTGGTGAGGGATGTGGTGTAATTGCACTCAAACGTCTTTCGGATGCGATCGCTGATGGTAATCCCATCTTGGCAGTGATTCGCGGTTCGGCTGTGAATCAAGATGGACGTAGCAATGGTTTGACTGCACCTAATGGCCCGGCTCAACAGGCAGTCTTACGGGAAGCTTTAGCTAATGCTGGAGTGAAGCCGCATCAAGTTAGCTATGTAGAAGCGCATGGTACAGGTACACCGCTAGGAGACCCGATTGAGGTGAGTTCACTAGCGGCGGTTTTGGGTGAAGGGCGATCGCCAAATCACCCCCTAGCTTTGGGTTCAGTTAAAACTAATATCGGTCATTTGGAATCAGCAGCCGGTGTTGCAGGTTTAATCAAAGTCGTCCTAGCCATGCAGCATCAGCAGATTCCGCCTCATCTTCACTTGCAAAAGTTGAATCCCTACATTTCTTGGGGTAATCTGCCAATTTCAATTCCTACAGAACTCACTCCTTGGGAGAGTGGCACAGAAAGGCGCATTGCTGGGGTAAGTTCCTTTGGTTTTAGCGGTACGAATGCTCATGTAGTTTTGGAAGAAGCACCGCTTTTGCCAACAGAACCAGCTTTAGTATCAGTAAAAGATTATCTTTTCCCCCTATCTGCTAAGACTCCGGCGGCTCTTTTAGACATGGCGCAAGCTTACCGCCAATTCTTGCAGGGTAAAACAAACTTATTGGATATTGCTTATACAGCGAGTCTGCGCCGTCCCCATCATAGATATCGCCTCGCTTTAGTCGGACAATCTGTTGAGCAACTAACAGCAGCACTTGACGCTTTTATTCAAGGTGAAACTCACCCCAACTTAGTAACTTTGGAAAACCCCTCTGTAGAGACGTTGCATGCAACGTCTCTACATGTTCCCCCTTCCTTGGTAGGGAAGGGGGTTAGGGGGTTAGGTTTAGCGTTAACTGAGCCACACCCAGATGATTTGTCCCGCTTAGTTTTCGTCTTCTCTGGCCAGGGAGCGCAGTGGTTAGGGATGGGACGGCAACTTTTAGCACAAGAGCCTGTGTTTCGAGAGACTATGCAAGAGTGCGATCGCATCTTACAATCTCTCACCCATTGGTCGCTACTCCAAGAATTAGCCGCACCAGAAGATATTTCTCGTCTGCAAGCTACCGAAGTCGCACAACCTGCGATTGTGGCGATACAAATTGCCTTAACAGCTTTGTGGCGTTCCTGGGGTGTGGAACCTGCGGCGGTCGTAGGACATAGTCTCGGTGAAATTACTGCTGCTTATGTAGCAGGCGTTTTTACTTTAGAACAAGCTTTGCGGATTGTTGTGCAAAGGGCATCCTTGATGCAGCAGGCCACAGGCAAAGGCAAAATGGCGGCGATCGCCATGCCTTGGCAAGAGGTGAAATCTTGGCTAGAGGAATTTCCTGGTTTAGCGATCGCCGCTATCAATAGTCCCACTTCTACGGTCGTGGCTGGTGATGCTACTGCCTTAGAAGCATTGTGTGAAAGACTACAAGCCCAGGAAATATTTTGTCGGTTGTTGCGAGTTAATTACGCTTTTCACTGTCCACAGATGCAGCCTTACAGCGAGGAACTAGTCAAGCTACTGTCAGGACTGCAACCGCAAACAGCCCAATTACCTTTATTCTCTACAGTTACAGGCACGAGTAGCGATGGAAAAGACTGGGATGCCGTTTATTGGGGGCGGAATATGCGATCGCCCGTCCAATTCAGCCAAGCAATAGAAAATTTGCTGCATGAAGGATACACCTGTTTTGTTGAGGTTAGCCCTCACCCCGTCTTATCCCAGAATATTCAAGAGTGTTTACAACACACAGGGAAAACCGGAATTGTCCTCGCCTCGATGCACAGAGAGCGACAAGAGCGATATTTCTTACTCAGTGAACTAGGTCGCCTGTATACCTTGGGCTATCAACCGCAATGGACAGCTTTATATCCAGACAAAAGAAGGTGCGTTTTACTACCGACTTATCCTTGGCAACATGAACGCTATTGGCTAGAAGGTACAACCAACAACTATCTACCTGCAAGACCAACTTCACAGCAACCGTTATTAGGAGAAGCCTTACCCACTCTGGCGCATCTACCTGAAATGCGGATTTGGCAGACACAATTAGATGTGCGGTCGCTACCTTATCTCAACGACCACTGGGTGCAAGGTGTGATAGTCTTACCTGGTTCGGCTTATGTCGAAATGGCTCTAGCGGCTGCGGCTGAGTTATTTGGGGCAGGTCAACATATCCTAGAGGTGCTGCACTTCCAACAAGCTCTATTCCTCCCCGAAACAGAAACTCAGACTGTACAATTTTGCTTACAACTGGGCGAAAACCCTAATATCCTCAGCTTTGATTGTTACAGTCGCCCCAGTACAGCCGACCCGCAGGCGAAATGGCTGCATCATGCTAGTGGTCAAGTGCGTAAAGGAGAAATCACACTCACATCTCCTCTGCACCCCATCACTGAAATTCAAGCCCGTTGTTCGGAAGTCATTGCCGGCACACAGCACTATCAACAAATGGCAGAACAGGGTTTAGTTTATGGTGCTAGCTTTCAAGGTGTAGAGCAAATCTGGCGACGAGAAGGGGAAGCCCTCGGACGCATCCATTTACCAGCCTCTTTACATCCAGAGATTGCTAACTACCAAATTCATCCTGTACTGTTGGATGCTTGTTTCCAAGTCATAGCCCTGGCAACTCCCTTGGCTAACCCTGATGCTGAGGCGGAAGGTACATATTTACCTGTGCGTCTTGACAAACTCCAACTGCATCAGCAACCCGATACTACTGGGTTGTGGGTACATTTACAATTAAAACCTGTAGTAGAAACAGATGCCTTCGCCGCCGAGTTGTTATTATTCAACGACGCAGGGCAACAGATATTAGCAGCTGAATGCTTGCGTATTCAAAAACTTGATAGCCAAGGGCAAAATCATTCTCAAGATTGGTTATATGAAATTAGTTGGGAACGGTTTGTAGAACATCAGCACACGGAGACAAGTAAAAAACATCCAGGCTGTTGGTTAATTTTGGCAGACAGACAGGGAATTGGGGAACATCTGAGCCAACAATTACAGCAGCAAGGTGAGAATTGCATCTTGGCTTTTGCGGGTGAAAGCTATCAACAACAGGATTCACAGCATTATCAGATTCAGCCCAATTCCCTTGATGACTTTAAAAAACTTCTACAAAATCTATCTGGTGAATGTTCAGGGATAGTCCATCTGTGGGGTTTAGATATCACACCACCAGAATTGACGACTCTTTCTTCACTAGCGGATGAAACTTTCACCGAGCGTCCATTGTGCGAGGCTGGAAACCATCGCAATTTGGGTTGTGTCAGCACTCTGCATCTAGTCCAAGCTTTGGCGGAAATCGGCTGGCAAAATACTCCGCGTCTCTGGCTGATTACAAGTGGAGTCCAGTCTGTAGATTTAGGTTTAGCATCTCCTAGTGTTGCTCAATCGCCTCTATGGGGATTAGGGAGGGTGATTGCTCAAGAACATCCAGACTGGCGTTGTGCAATGGTAGATTTAGCACCCGTACCTCAGTCAGCAGAAATTACATCTCTTTTACAGCTACTAAAAGCTGATGTAGGGGAAAATCAAATCTCTCTGCGTGGGGATGTATCCTATGTTGCTAGACTGAAGCGATATTTACCAAACTATTCCCAATTACCAAACTTCCACCCGCAAGCCACCTACCTCATCGCCGGAGGTTTACGGGGTTTAGGTTTACAAGTTGCAGCCTGGATGGTGGAAAAAGGAGCTAGACACTTAGCACTGATGGCGAGAAGTCAACCTACACCCGCAGCCTTAGAAGTATTGCAAAAGCTGGAAGCAGTAGGTGCGAAAATTAAGGTACTACAAGCGGATATCAGCCAAGCCGAGGAAGTAGGCAGAGCGATCGCGCAATTAGACCAAGATATGCCACCATTACGGGGTGTGATTCATAGTGCCGCTGTTTTGGATGACGGTATTCTCTTACAGCTAACGCCAGAACGGTTGCACAAAGTTATGCAACCCAAGATAGAAGGGGCGTGGAATCTCCACACTCACACCCTCAATCAACCACTAGATTTCTTTGTGCTGTTTTCTTCGGCGGCTTCACTGCTAGGTTCTGCTGGACAAGGTAATTATGCGGCGGCGAATGCGTTTTTAGATGGGTTGGCGCATTATCGCCATAGCCAAAATTTACCTGCACTCAGTATTAACTGGGGTGCATGGGCGGAAGTTGGTTTAGCAGCAGCCCAAGCTAATCGGGGCGATCGCATGGCATCTTTGGGATTTGGCAGTATTCCGCCACAGCAAGGTTTAGAGATTTTAGGACACCTATTAACAGATGCAGCTCCTCAGTTGGGTGTGATTCCCATTAATTGGGCGACAGTCTTGCGAGCTAATCCAGCCGTTACCAAGATGCCGTTTTTTCAATTGTTAACAGAGGTTGTTAGTGATTCTGGAGAAACCGCAACTGACACCACCAGCAATTATTTGTCCCGTCTAGCACTTTTAGCCGCCCCAGCAGATGAGCGTCAATCGCTTGTAGAAGAGTACTTCCACGAACAAGTTGCTAGGGTGCTAAGAATGCCAGCTGCCAAACTTGATCGCCATCACCCCCTAAACAGCCAAGGACTTGATTCTTTAGTGGCGGTGGAGTTAAAGAACAGACTCAAAAATGACTTGGGCGTTGATTTACCGATGGTGCGCTTTATTCAAGGCCCTAGTATTGCCCAGTTATCTGCACAGGTACTCACTCAAATTACTCAGGAGATGTCAGTGTCATCTGTCCTTGTCTCTCCTCCTCATCTGAGGAGCGATTCTGCTAGACCCGTTGAATTAGCCACTAGTAATCAAGAATGGGAGGATGGCGAAATATGAGCGCGAGTCAACTTCTCGAAGATTTGACGCAAAAGGGTGTATATCTGTGGGCAGAAGGCGACAAGTTACGTTTTCAGGCTCCTAAAGGCGCGTTGACTCCAGAACTACGCGATCGCTTGACTGCTCACAAGCCAGAACTGTTGGCAATGTTACAAACGCCCAGTTCTACCACCGAGTTCACCCTAGTTCACGCCCCAGAAGAACGTTACCAACCATTTCCACTGACTGACTTACAGCAAGCCTATGCACTCGGTGGTAGCAATTTTTTTGATTTGGGTAATGTATCTGCTCATTTTTACGTAGAATTTGCTGTCACTAATCTCGATATCGAGCGATTGAATTTGGCTTGGCAACGTCTGATTGAGCGTCATGAAATGCTGCGGGCGGTGATTTTACCAGATGCTCAACAGCAAATTTTAGAAACTGTACCACCCTTCGCGGCGGAAGTTATTGACTTGTGCGGTCAAAGTCCAGAAGAAATCACCTCCCAAATTGAAGCGGTGCGCCAGCACATGAAGGATAACGGGCCATCACTGGATCAATATCCTTTATTTGAGGTGCGGGTACAGTTGTTAGATGAACTGCGATCGCAACTACATATCAGTATCAGTTTATTAATCTGCGATGCCTTAAGCGGTGGGTTTGTCTTCCAAGACTTGTATCAGTTTTACCTCAACCCCCAAGCACAATTATCCCCGATTAATCTCTCTTTCCGCGATTACATCCTAACGCTGAATCAACGCCGTCAAACAGCAGCCTATCAAAAAGCCCGTGATTACTGGTGGCAAAGGTTATCGGAAATTCCCCCAGCCCCGGAATTGCCCTTAGCAAAAAGTCCGAGTGCTATTGAAAAACCGACTTTCACCCGTTGGCAAGGACAACTCGCGCCAGCCGTTTGGCAGCAATTTAAAACACGAGTCAGTCAATGGGGATTAACCCCAGCGGCGGCAATTTGTGCTGCTTACGCCACCATCCTCACCACTTGGAGCAAAAACCAAAAACTCACAATTAACATCCTCTACTTTAACCGTGAACCTCTACATCCCCAGGTTTATCAAGTTTTAGGTAACTGTAGTTCTACCCTGCTATTAACAGTTGACCACACCCAGCGCGAAACCTTCGCCGCCCAAGCCAAACGTTTACAGGAACAGTTATGGCGCGATTTAGAACATACGGCTGTGACTGGTGTAGAAGTGTTGGGCGAACTCAACCGGATGCAAGGGGGAACAGCTAGAGCGGCGATGCCTTGCACCTTTGCCAGTGCTTTGGGTTTAGGAAACCGCGATACTCAAACTAATGCTGCCGGTGAGCAAGATTGGCAGGTGGTTTGTAATGGCTTGCTACAAACGCCTTTCGTCCTCCTCGACCACCAAATTGTTGAGGAAAATGGGGCTTTACTCCTAAATTGGGATGCTGTAGAAGAAGCCTTTCCTCCCAATTTAATGGCGGAAATGTTTCATGCTTATCAACTCCTACTGCATCGTTTGGCTGAGTCAGAAAATACTTGGGAGACTTCCACCGAATGGTTAGTACCCGCAGCCCAGTTACAACAACGAGCAGCCGTCAATGCTACAGATACCACCATTCCCACCCAGTTGTTGCATGAGTTGTTTACTGCACAGGCGACTCAAAAACCACAACAACCAGCGATAATTTCTTCCAAACTAACTTTGACTTACGCCGAACTTGATCGCTTGTCTAACTACATTGGTGGACAACTGCGAGATTTAGGCGTGCGCCCCAATCAGTTAGTAGCTGTGGTGATGGAGAAGGGTTGGGAACAGTTAGTCGCCGTCTTAGGAATCCTCAAATCTGGTGCAGCCTACCTGCCAATCGACCCCAGCCTACCCCCAGAACGCCTTAACTGGCTCTTGGATAACGCCGAAGTTGCGATCGCATTCACCCAACCCTGGTTAGAACTAACTCTCAGCCTCCCCCCTCACATCAAATGTCTAACAATTGACGACCAAACCCTTTGCGCGACGGACACTTTGTTCAAGTCGGGAGACCCGCCCACGCAAGTGTCCTCCTCTGCGCCTTTGCGTGAGAATTTAACACCCATCCAAACCCCAGAAGATTTAGCCTACGTCATCTACACCTCCGGCTCAACTGGCACACCCAAAGGTGTCATGATTGACCATCGTGGTGCGGTAAATACAGTCCTCGATATTAATCAACGCTTTGGAGTCACAGCAGAGGATAAAGTATTTGCCATTTCCTCATTAAGTTTCGACTTATCGGTGTATGACATCTTCGGCACGCTGGCGGCTGGTGGTACAATTGTTATACCCGATGCCCAAAGTTTACGTGATCCAGCCCATTGGCTAGATATCCTGCAACGGGAACAGGTGACAGTCTGGAACTCTGCACCAGCGTTGATGAAATTGTTAGTTGAATATGCAGTTGATCATCGCTCTGAACACTTACCAGCTTCTCTGCGGTTGGTGATGATGAGTGGTGATTGGATTCCAGTTACTCTCCCAGAGCAAATTCAATCTTTGGGTAACAATGTGCAAGTAATTAGTTTGGGAGGAGCAACAGAAGCTTCTATCTGGTCAATTTTCTTCCCGATCGCCAAAGTTGACCCCACCTGGACTAGCATTCCCTACGGTCAACCCCTGAGTAACCAAAGTTTCCACATCCTGGATGAAGCACTGCAACCCCGTCCTGTTTGGGTGCCGGGACAGATTTACATCGGTGGTATCGGTTTAGCTCAGGGATATTGGCGAGATACAGCCAAAACCCAAGCCAGTTTTATTCAGCACCCCGACACCGGAGAGCGACTTTACCGCACAGGCGATTTAGGACGCTATCTACCAGACGGTAACATCGAGTTTTTAGGCAGAATTGATTTTCAAGTCAAAATTCGCGGCTACCGCATAGAACTAGGCGAAATCGAAACCGCCTTACAGCAACACCCCGCTATTCGTGCTGTTGCTGTCTCAGCAGTAGGTAAGCAACGGGATGAGAAGCAACTAGTAGCTTATATAGTTTTGGAGCAGGAACAAGCGATTACTTCCACAGAATTGCGTAACTACCTCCAACAGAAGTTACCAGAATACATGATTCCCTCACTGTTCATGTTTATGGACAGCTTACCCCTGTCATCTAACGGTAAAGTAGATCGCCGTGCTTTACCTGACCCAGAACAAAACCAAGGGGATTTAGGGGCAATTGTCACACCCAGAGACAGCTTAGAGTTACAACTAGTGCAGATTTGGCGGGAAATATTGAACTTGCCAGAGGTCGGTATTACTAATAATTTCTTTGAATTGGGTGGAACTTCTATTCAAGCTGTGCGTTTGATGACCCAGATTCACAAACTCTTTGGGCAGAATTTACCCTTATCTACGCTGTTCCAAGGCGGTACGGTTGAACATTTAGCCCAGACTTTGCGCACATCCTCGGATAGTTCTCTCCCTTGGTCACCTTTAGTCAGTATCCAGTCCTCCGGTTCTCAGCCGCCTTTCTTCTGCGTCCATCCGGCTGGCGGTAATGTACTGTGCTACATGGATCTCTCCCGTCAGTTGGGTGTAGATCAGCCTTTCTACGGTTTGCAAGCTGCGGGAATGGATGGGGAACAACCACCGTTCACCACTATCGAAGATATGGCTGCTTACTATATTGATGCCATCCGCACCGTGCAACCACAAGGCCCATATTCTATTGGCGGTTGGTCTTTTGGCGGCATTGCAGCCTTTGAAATAGCCCAGCAATTGCGCCAACAAGGTCAAGAAGTGAATATGCTGGCACTTATCGACTGTCCTGCGCCCTTAACTTGTGAAGATTTGGACGAAGCCACCTTGGCCGCTTGGTTTATCCAAGATTTGGAAGGTCGATTTGATGTTGATGCTACTAGATTGCAGCATTTGCAGCGATTGGATACAGCACAACAATTAAATTACATCCTAGAACAAGCTAGATTACTACATTTAGTCCCACCAGATGCCGGAGTCGAACAAGTAAATTTCTTGTTTGAAGTATTTAAGTGTAATATGCGAGCGATCGAACACTACACACCAAATCCATACGAAGGACTAGCAACACTACTCAGGGCAGAAAATCAACCGCCAGAAAACCCCACTGACCCTGCTTTGGGTTGGCATAAATTACTCACTCATCTAGAGGTGCGTTGGATTCCCGGCAATCACTACACAATGGTTAGAGAACCCGATGTACAAACATTAGCCACACAATTAAGAGCTTGTTTGGCAGTTATGAAAAATTGGCAACCAGGAAGATAAGTTTTGAGCAGGGAATAGGAAATAAAAATTCAGGCAGTACTGAATGAGAGATTGATAGTTATGGAGTGGGTATTTTGCCCACCCAAACATCAAAAAAGCAAAATTTTTATGCCACAAAATCATTCAGCCAATATTCAACAACAGAATTAATTTCCTCTCACTTCCTATGATTTTTCTACCTCTTACCTTTCCATCACGTTTTAGGAGTTAATTTGTGCAACTAATCACACAATTTCCATTAGCAATAACTTTTCCAGCGCAACTACCAGATGTAGATGTTAAAGCTATTATTTGTTTAGTCCATTCTCTTTATTGGCTATTAATTGTGAATGCGTCCATCATCAGACGACGCAAACTAAATCAACCAGAGTCATTTGTTGACCCATCGACCAGAGAACCGGTTGCACAAGAATCATCTATTACCCCACAAGGCCCACCAGCATTGTTTCTCACCAGTGCTACCTACGGTATTTTCTATATTTTGTTAGCGATTTGGTGGGTAAACCCTAATAATTTAGGATTTTTGGTGTTTCAGCCAACTCTACCAATTCAAGCTTTAGGAATTGCTGTTCTTTGTTTAGCATTAGTAGTGAAAGTATGGGCTTTCTGGGTGTTCCGCAGTTGGCGGTTATTTCCTCACATCGATCCTGGTCATCAACTCGTAACTAAAGGCCCTTATAGTTTTGTTAGACACCCTCTTTATTTCGCTTTTCAACTACTGTTTTTCGGCTCATTTTTGATTGCCCCCAGACTAGGATTTTTACTGCAAGTAATTGCTAATTTCCTAGCTCATGATTTTCGTTGCCGAGTTGAAGAAAAAATCTTAACTCAAGCTTTTGATAGTGCATACAAGTCATATAAAAAACGTACACGTCGTTTGTTACCTTGGGTGTATTAATTAAGTGTAAAGGTCTAAGGGTGTAAGTAAAATCAATGGTTTTGCAATTACACCCTTTACCCTGACTTTAAATTTTTGATGGTAGATTGTACAGATTGTAATTAAACTATGAAATATCAGTTATTTACCAAAAATCTAAATTTGAGAATTATCTTAATTTTAGGCACTGCGGCTATAGTTGTTAGTGCGACTTCTATTTATTTTGCATTTAATGGCCAGTTAGAAAGCCAAAAGCGATCGCAGCAAGCAGCCGCAGCCGATAATCAGCGAAATCGGGTGATTCCTGGTGCTGTTGCTGCTAGAGGTTTTCTTGAACCCAAGGGAGAGGTAATTCAGCTATCTGCGCCTACTTCTATTCAAGGCGAAGGTACACGAGTTATTAAATTACTGGTTAAACAAGGCGACAAAATCAAAGCTGGTACAATAGTTGCAATTCTAGATAATGAAAACCGTCTGCAAGCTGCATTACAAGAGGCGAAAACGAGAGTTAAAGTTGCCCAAGCTAGACTAAATCAAACCAAAGCTGGGGCGAAGACAGGAGATATTAACGCTCAAGCTGCAAGATATCAACAAAGTAGGGCGGAATTAGAAGGACAAATCACAACCCAAAGAGCAACAATTGCTAATTTAGAAGCCCAGTTACAAGGTGAGAAAAATACTCAAGCAGCGACAATCAAACGGATTCAAGCTGAGTTACAGTATGCTCAAACTGAGTGCGATCGCTATAATTCTTTGTATCAAGGGGGAGTAGTTTCTGCTTCTCAAAAAGATAGTACTTGTCTACAAAACAATACTGTGCAAGAGCAACTAGCAGAAGCCCAGTCTAATTTACAAAGAATTATTAGTACTAGGACTGAACAAATCAAAGAAGCTAAAGCTAATCTTAACCGCACGTTGGCTACTTTACAAAAGCAAATTGAAGAAGCGAAAGCTACTCTCAATGCCACAGCAGAAGTACGTCCTGTAGATGTCAGCGTGGCACAATCAGAGCTAGAAAATGCCCGTGCTGCTGAAAAGAAAGCTCTAGCAGATTTAGACCTAGCTTATATCAAAGCCCCAACCAATGGACAAATTTTAAAAATTCATACTTGGCCAGGCGAAACTATTAGCAATGATGGCATTGTCGAGTTAGGTCAAACTGAGCAAATGTATGCGACAGCCGAAGTTTACGAAACCGATATTAGTAAAGTTCGAGTTGGTCAATCAGCAACTATTACTAGTGGCGGAATCGTTGGAGAACTTCAAGGTAAGGTCGATGAAGTGGGTTTAAAAATTGGTGTACCTAATGTTTTAGGCACAGATCCAGTCGCTAATGCAGACACCAGAGTTGTTGAAGTTAAAATTCGTTTGTCTCCAACCGATAGCCAAAAAGTTGCTGACTTAACTAATTTAGAAGTTAACGTGATGATTGACACCAAATAACTCTAATTTAGGCAAATCTTTTATTGATCAAATTCATATTTACAATATACGATATGATGTTTCGTAAAATACCAGTATCTTGGTTACAATTGAGATATCAAAAAGGACGGTTAATTGTTGCTCTTTTAGGAGTTGTTTTTGCTGTAGTTATTGTATTTATTCAACTAGGCATTCGGGATGCTTTATTTGATAGTGCTGTTCGTCTACATCAAGGTTTGCAGGGGGATTGTTTTTTAATTAGTCCTCGTTCTACCGCTTTAATTGCGATGGAAAGTTTTCCAGAACGGCGTTTATCTCAATCTTTAGCATTTACAGAAGTTGATTATGTTGCACCGATATATTTAGGTTTTGGTCAATGGAAAAATCCCGAAACTAAAAACTATTGGCGTAATATTTTTGTGATTGGTTTTGATATTCGTTATCAGGTGGTAGATTTTCCTGGGGTTGCTGAAAATATTGCTCAACTCAAAATCCCAAATGTAGTTTTATTTGACCGTAGTTCTCGTGCTGAATTTGGGCCTGTAGTCGCAGATTTTGAGCAACAGGGGAGTGTAGAAACAGAAATTGGCAACCGTTCTTCAAATCGTCGGGTGAAGGTAGCAGGATTATTTAGTCTAGGGACATCTTTTGGTTCTGATGGCAATTTAGTTACTAGTCATCTGAACTTTTTGCGGATTTTTGCTACACGTTCTCAAGGCTTTATTGATGTTGGTTTAATTAAGTTAAAAGCAGGTAATAACCCTCAAGAGTTTGCAGAGAAATTAAAAAAAGTTTTACCTCAAGATGTCAAGGTATTATCCAAAGAGCAATTTATTGCTTTTGAAAAAAATTATTGGCAGACTAGCACAGCCATTGGGTTTATATTTAACTTGGGAGTGGGATTAGGTATTGTTGTAGGCATTGTAGTTGTATATCAAATTTTGTACACTAATGTTTCTGAACACTTACCTCAATATGCCACTTTAAAAGCTATGGGTTACAGACAGCGATATCTTTTATCTGTGGTCTTGCAACAAGCATTTTTTATTGCCATTCTAGGATACATACCAGGATTTTTAATCTCTATGATTCAGTATGAGTTTGCTAAAGGTGCAACACTCTTACCGATCGCAATGACAATAGATAGAGCTAGTTTTGTACTAGTAGCAACTATTATTATGTGTTTTATCTCTGGTGCGACAGCAGTGAGAAAATTAAAACAAGCAGATCCAGCAGATATTTTTTAATCCCATGCGCAAACAATCAGAACCCCAAATTCTTTAAAGATTTGAGGTTCTGATTCTTTTCTATTTTCACAAGTAATAGACGTACAATTAACTAGTCTGGTGTTCTTTCTAAGTATCTATTTCTGCGACTTTCAGCCTCTGCTATTTCTCTAATATTTTCCATTACTCCAGGTAAGACTTGTTTAAATTTATTACCTAATAGCCAACCAAATAAAAATGCCAATAAGCCTTTAAATGATACTTCATGGGTAAAGTATACATTCCCTTCTTCAATCGTCAGGTAACGACGAACATTTAAATGGCACAATGGCAGTTGAACTGTGAATGTATAACTCTTTCCGGGAGTAAATTGGGTAATGGTAAATTTAGAAGTTGTCCCTGTTTTGGGAACTAACTTACCTGTTGCACCCAACTTAAAAGGACTCTCAAGATATGAATCATGGAGTTCAGTATCCCATACTGACCAACTATTAACATCAGTCCAAATTTCCCAGATTTTTTCAGGGGTGGCGGAGGTTTCGAGGGTGTTGCTGAACTTCATAGTTTGACTCTCTTATTGCATACATTATAAATCAAAAGTCGATGACTTTTTAGTTGTTGAAAATAGGGCCTCTTGTAATTTTTGTGGCATCTTCAAGAATACTGAACTTTTTGACCACAATATTACTAATCATCGGGTTATTTCCCATACCCACAAAGAAAACATTTTCGAGGTAGTTATTCATAGCATTTTCATTTTCAAATAGATAGAAACCACTAGCCTCTTTTTTGCTTTCATCAATTGACCAAATTTTCCAACGTAATCCTGATGCTCTAGCAACGCGGGGTGCAACATTCTTCATCTGTTTTCTAAATTCAGATGTAGAACCGTTGTATCTGAAATTAATCTGAAGAATGCGATTGGCAGTTGATTGATTTGTTTGACCTTGAGCCAAAATATTTTGCGAAGTAACGCTAGTCGAACCAGCAAAAAATCCTGCTATCCCAACTGTACCAACGAGCAAAATTGAGCGAAACAATTTCTCTAGCATATTTTTTGCCTTTTGATTAAGATTTGGCAATCTTTCAGAGACGAAGGACTCAGTTGTTGTGAGAACGTATTATATTGACAATGCCAATATGACATTAAATATTTACACTGTCAATATGATCAAATCTAAAGATAAGTACCATCATGGTAATTTACGTAACACTTTAATTGAAATTGCTACAGAACTTTTAGCAGAGGACGGCGCACATTCTCTGAGTTTGCGGAAGATTGCTCAAAAGGCAGGAGTCAGTCATAATGCACCATATATGCACTTTACAGATAAAGAAGCGGTGCTAGCTGCGATCGCAGAAGCAGGTTTTCGGTTGCTATCTGTAGAAGTGGAAACAGCGATTAACCAAGTTAAAAAAGATACTGAAAAACAATTGATTGCTGCTAGCTGTGCATATGTCAATTTTGCATTAGCTCATCCACATCATCTACAAGTGATGTTTCGTCATTACGATGCGGAAAAATATCCTAATCTGATTCAGATATCTCAAGCATCCCTTGATCAGTTATTGAAAATTGTTGAAGCAGGACAGAAGAACGGTAGCCTAATTGCAGGTAATCCCCATGAAATTACCAAGACGATTTGGGCTTTAGTACATGGTGTAGCAGCACTTTCTATTGCTTATGAATCAAAGATGATGCTTTCAGACAAAAATTCTACAGAAGAAGTAGTAAATACATTTGTCCAACTTCTACTGAATGGGTTAAGTAAGGGTGTGTAGCAGTATGAGAATTTAAAACATTTTATAAGAGAAGTTTGATAATGAAGGTAGGAAGCAGAAGGAAAGTTTCACGCCAAAGATGAAAGATATTTCTTCCCCTGTACCCCCATTATCACCCACTTATTTGCCCAATTATTTCAACAGCAAGTAATATATAGAACCAGTAGTGACTGTAATGCCGGCGCGATCGCCTGCTAAGTCACCATAGCCTAAGAAATAATCAACTCTGCCAGGGCCTTTAATAGCACTGCCTGTATCTTGATCTAAAACAAAGCGGCTAACTCGGCGATTGACCAATTTCTTACCGCGTTCAGGATAGGGGAATGTGCCATTAATTACAGCTAAAGCACCTGGAGGCATGATGGATTTATCTGTAGCCACGGAACGTTCTGGTACTAGCGGGACGCTAATACTACCTGTAGCCGGTTCACCTTTGGTTTCTTTGAAAAATATGAAGCGTTCCCAACGTGGCAAATAATTATCCATTGATTGGGGATTTTTCTGAAAATAGCGAATAATCCCTGGCATATTCAATTCTTCTTTAGAAAGTTTGCCATCTTGAAACAGCAATTTACCAATACTCGTCCAAGGGTAATCCGTGCCGCGCACAAATCCGACACTGGTTTGAGTTCCATCAGTTAGCCGGAGTTTGGCTGAACCTTGGATATGAATCATGTATGCTTGAAAGCGATCGCGTAACCAAAACATTTCTAATCCTTTTAAACGGCTTTTATTCCCCAGTAAGCCGTCTATCCCTTCTAATTCCACTCGTTTGGGGTGGGGTTGAGACCACTGCTCAAAATCTGCGGGTAGGCGATAAATGGGATATTTGTATTGTGCTGTGCGGGTGCGACTAGCTTGATAAATCGGTGCATAGTAGGCAGTAAACTTGACATTACCTTGACCATCATCACCCACTGACTTATAAAAAGCGAACTCACGCTTGACAGATGCTTGCAGTTGTGCGGGTGATTTCGCTGTAGCTACCAATTGGCGAAACCTTCTTAAACTGCGGCGTACTCGATCGATGGTAATTTCTTTGATGGGGTAATTATTATAGGTGGCGATCGCTTTGTCTGTGTTTAAATAACTCAAACTATTGTCAATTGATTTGATTAGAGATTGGCGATCGCTTTTTAAACTGCCATGACCTGAAAACAGTTGCTCATCCCAAGCCAAGCAAGCACGCGCAGGTTTACAGTTTGTGCCAATATCAACCAGTTTTAAAGGTGCTGGGGGTGCTGTTGGCGATACCTGACTGACAGCAATCGGTAACGGCTGAAAAAGAGTAATTCCCAAACTCAAGGAAAATAAAGCCAGTGTTTTTCTCATGTTTGATGTTATCCCATCTGCACATCTTTGAGATGTTTTTTATCACAGACTAAGACCTTTGCTTCAAACTTTAGTTTCCGTCTCGATATTTAATGGCGAGTTGTTTAACCAAACCTAAATACTAAGTATTGATGTTTGGGTGTCAAATTCTTTGGGAATGAGCTAATGTAGTCATGTAGATTATTCCTGTAGCACGCTAAGGAGAAAAAATATGACTGCGTTTGTTGCTGTCGGGGTTACTTTCACCATTTCTATCCAAACTACACAAAGCACAGTCTTGCAGGAATAAATCTCAAGTCCTCTGTGTAGCTTTGTGTGGCAAAAGCAACACACATCGAGGAAATATCAATGAATTTGACAGATTTAGGCTGGAGTGACTTTTTTGCTCACAGCTTCTTACCCTATGGCAAACAAGGATTTAGTATTGCTAGGGTAGCGATCGCTTACAAAAACACCTACATTTTGTATGGTGAACAAGGCGAACTCACAGCAGAAGTGACAGGTAAATTCAGACATCGGGTGAGTAAACCTGAAGATTTTCCTGCCGTCGGGGATTGGGTTGTGATCCAAACGCGAGAATCAGCAGCGCAAGCAACTATCCATGAGATTTTACCGAGAAAAAGCAAGTTTTCCCGCAAAACAGTAGGTAGTAAAACCGTAGAACAAATTGTTGCTACTAATGTAGATACAGTATTTCTAGTCTCAGGCTTAGATGGAGACTTTAACCCCAGACGCATAGAACGTTATCTTATTCTGGCTTGGGAAAGTGGCGCAAATCCCGTGATTGTCTTAAACAAAGCAGACTTGTGCAACTGTTTAGATGATTATCTCTTAGAAGTAGAAAAGGTGGCACTTGGTGTCCCAATCATGGTGTTAAGTGCTACTAGTGAGCAAGGATTGGAGGCTTTACAAGCTTATCTGCAACCAGGAAAAACTGTGGCTTTATTAGGTTCTTCTGGTGTGGGGAAATCTACCATCACCAACCAGCTCAAAGGGGAAACAGTGCAAGCTGTACAACCAGTCAGGCGGGGTGATGACCGGGGTAAACACACAACCACTCATCGGGAATTAATTTTAATACCGACTGGTGGCTTAATCATCGATACCCCAGGGATGCGGGAAATTCAGATGTGGGGAAGTGAGGAAAGTTTGCAAGGAACTTTTGCAGACATCGAGGCTTTAGCTGAAGAATGTCGCTTCCGCGATTGTCAGCATCAACATGAACCAGGTTGTGCGGTGCAGCAAGCATTGCTAGAGGGGAGACTAGACACTTCCCGACTTCTCAGTTACCAAAAATTGCAAAAAGAACTGAGTTATCTAGTTCGCAAACAAGATCATCAGGCGCAGTTAGCAGAAAAAGAACGTTGGAAAAAAATCCATAAAGCTATGCGACATCACCACAAACACTGATCACTCAATCAGACTACAACGCTTTTATCAGGGTGCAAGAGTCAGTATTGCTAAAATCACTGATCCAATATTTGGCGATCGCCTGAATGTATAAGTAAATTTTTGTAAATTTGGTAAATTATAAAGTATTTAAATTTACCAAATTTATTTTGTTGTGAGACTACAAAAATCAAACAAGATAAACAAATCAAACATTTTAAACATTAGAACTATTGTTAAGTTATATTTCCGTTTTTGCGCGGATCTCGGCTGAACTATTTCAGAGTTTCAATAGATAAAAGGTAATTAAAAATATTAGTTTTATTAATGTTTTTTCAGCGTGCAGTTCATCCACCGTTAAAAGCATCTAAATAGTCAAGACTTTGCACAACAAGTTGCATAGATCAAATATTCACCTTCAAATTCAATAACATTGACCATGAGCCAACAATTCCCATCCAGGAAGCAAGAGTCGCCAAATGTGAGTGAAATAGCACAGCGAACCTATCAACAAGCAGAATCCTACGATGAAAAAAGTCGGTGGATTGGCACAAACCCCGATATGGCTCTGTATACCAGTACAACATATTTGCAGCAGGCAATTGAATATGCTCCCGTGGCAATGGTCATATTGGATCAACAGATGCGCTATCTGACAGTGAGTCGTCGATGGATAGAAAACTATCAGCTCACCAGTGATATTATTGGGCATTCTCACTATGAAGTTTTTCCTGACATACCCCCACAATGGAAGCAGATTCATCAAAGATGTCTAGCCGGAGAAAGTTTCCAACGTGATGAAGATCCTTATCCACGAACGGATGGAACTTTAGAGTGGGTAAGTTGGATGCTCCGCCCTTGGCATCAAGCAAATGGTGAAATTGGCGGTATCATCATGTGTTGCGAAGATATCACCCAGCGTAAGCAAGCAGAAATAGAACAGCAACAAACTGAAGCGGCTTTGCGAGAAAGTAACACACTGTTGCGATCGATTTTAGAAAGTACGCCAGACATCATTGTGGTTAAAGATAATGAAGGCCGCCACGTTGCTCTTAATTCCTATTTGGTAAGCTTTTTTGGTAAACCAATGGAGGAGATTATTGGCAAAACCGATTATGAATTGTTTCCGCCGGATATGGCTGATAGAATCGTAGCTAAAGATACTCAGATTATTAACACAGGTATTGCCGAAACTTTTGAGGAAGATGTCTCTAATTATCGTGATATTTGTGGCACATTTCTGACAACCAAAAGTCCTTGGCGAGATGTTCAAGGTAATATTTTGGGTCTGATTGCCATATCTAGAAATATTAGCGATCGCAAACAAGCAGAAATAGCATTACAGCATAGTGAAGAACGATTTCGCTCACTAATAGAAGCCACAGCCCAAATTATCTGGAATACTAATGCAGAAGGTAAATTTGTCACTGCGCAACCACAATGGAGTGCATTTACAGGACAATCCTTCGAGGAAATACAAGAATGGGGTTGGTTAAAAGCTATTCATCACGAAGATAGAGCGAACACCGCCAAGTGTTGGTCAAGTGCTGTTACCAATCACACATTGTATGAAATTGAGCATCGCTTACGTCGTGACGATGGCGAATACTGCTACATGAGTGTTAGGGCTGTACCAATTTCAAATCCAGATGGTAGTATCCGGGAATGGATAGGAGTCCATACTGATATTAATGATCGTAAAAAAGCTGAAATCTTACTGGCTCAAGCCAAAGAAGCAGCAGAAGCAGCCAGTTATGCCAAAAGTGAATTTTTAGCGAACATGAGCCACGAATTACGGACTCCACTTAACGGCATTCTGGGCTATGCCCAAATTTTACAGCGTTCCAAACATATTCAAGAAGAAGAGCGATCGCGCATTGATGTCATCTACCAATGCGGTTCTCATTTATTGACCTTAATTAATGACATCCTCGATTTATCCAAAATCGAAGCGCGGAAAGTCGAACTTTTACCCACAGAGTTTCACTTCCCCGCCTTCCTACAAAGTGTAGCTGAAATGTGCCGTGTTCGTGCTGAACTCAAAGGCATTCAATTACAGTATCAATTCGCCTCAGAATTACCCATCGGGATTACCGCAGATGAAAAACGCTTACGGCAAGTATTAATTAATCTACTGAGTAATGCTACTAAATTTACTGATACTGGCAGTGTTAATTTTATCGTTAGCTATGCCGCCGCTGGAAAAATCCGCTTTGAAGTCCGCGACACTGGTATTGGTATTCCCCAAGAGAAACTGCAAGCTATTTTTCAACCCTTTGAGCAAGCTGGAGACAGTCGCCGACAAGCAGAAGGTACTGGTTTGGGGTTAGCAATTAGCCAAAAAATTGTGGAATTTATGGGTAGCAAGATTCACGTACAAAGTGAAGTAGGTGTTGGCAGTATTTTTTGGTTTGATGTGGAATTATCCGCAGCTGATGAATGGGTAAAAACTTCTCAAACTGATGATTACGGACAGATTATTGGTATTAAATACCGTCAACCCAAGGTTCTCATAGTTGATGATAAATGGGCTAATCGCTCAGTGATTGCTAATTTGCTCAGTCCCATTGGCTTTGAAATAGCAGAAGCAGTTAATGGACAAGATGGTTGGGAAAAGCTCTTAGAATTTCAACCCGATCTCGTTATTACTGATTTACTAATGCCCAAGATGGATGGATTCTTACTCATTCAGCGTATTCGTGAGTCAGAAGAATTTCAAAACATTATTATCATCGTGTCATCAGCCAGTGTATTTGAAAGCGATCAACACCGCAGTTTAGAAGTAGGAGGAAATGATTTTTTGCCCAAGCCCATACAAGCCATAAATCTCTTCCAAAAATTGCGACAACACTTGAACTTAGAGTGGGTGTATGAACAAAAAGAAATTGTCACTCAACCAGAAGCAGAAAATGTGGAATTAATTGCTCCACCATCAGCAGCGATAGCTACTCTTTATGAATTAGTCATGAAAGGAAACTTTAAAGGCATTATTAAACAGGCAGTCTTAATTGAACAAATTGATCAACAATACATACCATTTGCCAAACATCTGAGCCAACTAGCCAAGAACTTTCAAGACCAAGAAATATTGAAACTAATTCAACCATACAAATAAACATTATGAACCTGACTAGCGAAACCACTCCAACTGTTTTGATTGTCGATGATAACCCTGCTAATTTGGGTGTTTTATCTGATGCCCTTGATCAATCAGGATTAGAAGTTTGGGTAGCCAAATCTGGCACAGTAGCTTTAGAACGAGTCAAATATGCTTTACCTGATTTAATTTTATTAGATGTGATGATGCCAGAAATGGACGGATTTGAAACTTGTGAGCAATTAAAGTTAAATCCGGCGACTCAAAATATTCCTATTATTTTCATGACCGCACTTTCCGATACGGATAATAAAGTGCGAGGGTTTCAAGTTGGTGCTGTGGACTATATCACAAAACCTTTTCAACAAGAGGAGGTATTATCACGAATTAAATTACATTTAAAGATGAATGATTTAGCTACTCAACTAGAGCAAAAAAATGTTTTATTAGAGCAGAAATTCGCTGAAGTCAGTCAAGCCTATGCTGATTTGCAGCAAATGCAAATCAAGCTAATTCAAAGTGAAAAAATGTCTAGTTTAGGACAGATGATTGCTGGCATTGCCCATGAAATTAATAATCCTGTAAATTTCATTTATGGTAATCTTGTTCATGCTCATGAATACGCCCAAGAAGTATTGAATCTTGTGCATCTTTATCAAGAAGAATATCCCGAACCTACAGAACGTATTCAAGCAGCATTAGTTGCAAGCGATATAGAGTTTATTGAAGATGATTTGTTAAAACTACTAAGCTCAATGAATATTGGTGCTAAACGCATTAGTGAAATTGTTAAATCTACTCGGATTTTTTCTCGTGTAGATGAAGCCAATATGAAAGAGGTAGATATACATGATGGAATTGATAGTACACTCACTATTCTAAATTACCGCTTAAAAGCTAAACCAGAACATCCAGAAATTGAAGTGGTTAAAGATTATAGTGAATTGCCACTTGTTGAATGCTACGCTAGCCAACTCAATCAAGTTTTTATGAATATTCTGGCGAACGCGATTGATGCGCTAGATGAATACAATCAACAAAGGACATTTGAGGAAATTAAACAGCATCCAAGTCAAATTAAAATTAGCACAAACATGATCAATGATGAGTGGGTTGCCATACATATTTCCAATAATGGCCCAGCCATTGAAGAAAAAGTTCAAACTAAATTATTTGACCCATTTTTTACAACTAAACCTGTCGGTAAAGGAACAGGTTTAGGTTTATCTATCAGCTATCAAATTATCGTGGAAAGACATGGCGGTTGTTTATACTGTAAATCTATTCCTGGACAAGAGACAGTATTTGTGATTGAAATACCTCTACGACAACAAATTAGTAAAGTTGCATAATTTGCAATTCTCGTCACTGGTGATTTGGCTCTAAAAATTTGCTGGAAAGTTTACTATGCTATGGCAACCAAAAATTAGGCAGTATAGATTTACCTAAATTGCGTACTGTTTGATTAATGTTTCTAGCTATTTGTATATGTGTCTCGTCTTCTTCAATGGATAAAATATCAGCAGGTGTACCATGACTCAACTGAGAAATAACTAAATTGGCTGCTTCTAAACCTGTAACATAGGCTTTTTCCTGTGACCAAGAACCGTGACGGTTAATAATCCAATCACCACTCATAAACACATTCTCAAAACTCGTCTTAGCTGGCAACATATGACGATAACTACCAGGCGCAAAGTGAGTCACAGCCTGGGGTAAGCGAATCACACTACTATCTATCACCTTCGCGTCTGTAAATCCTGATAAGCAAGTAGTTAAATATTGCTGTACTTTCGCTACAATTTCCTCATCACTCCAATTTAAAAACTGATTGGCGTGATAAAAATCAGCTTCGATTACTGTACCTGCTTCATGTTTATATTCATCATGTAAAGCATTTAAATCAAAGAATGTCCAGCCTGTAGTGTCATCAAAACCAAAACAAGCATTAGAAGGACGAGGAATATCAACTTTACGGTCAAACCACAACCGTGTTGCTAAAACATCAATTGCACCTAAATTGTGCAAATTGCGGAACTCTTCACGGCTTTGTAAGCTGGGACTACTGGAGACAATTTTCTTCATACCAGTGACACCAACAGCAAAAATTACTGCATCAGCATCGAACACTTCATCACCACAAACTACACCAGTTGCTTGATTATTACTATCAATAATTAAGTCTGTAACACGGTGTTTTGGTAATACTTTCGCACCTGCTTTTTCTATGCGTTCCACCCACGGACGGAATATTTTCTCACCAACAGTTCCCCGACACCAAACTACATCAAAGTCAGCTTGGTGAGCCAAAATAAAAAAGTACAGCATTCCTAAAGTGGCGGCGGCTGAACATTGTTCACCGGGGGCAAATAAACCCACTAATAACATTGGCTCAAATGCTTCTTTATACAGTCGCGCTGATACGCCAAAATCTTTGAATAATTCTCTCGCTGTTACACAGTCATAACGTCGCCAAGCCTCATCCGAATTATCAAAGTCAACGACGGCATAAAGTAAAGGTAAGGCACTGAGACGGTCAATTAATGGTAAACGTTGAAATTGAGTATACACAAAAGTGCCGAGAGGTGTCGGTAGTCTGGGTAAATCTTGAAAGATTGGTGATTCTACTTCCAAACCAGCCGGAGAATATTGGGCGGAACGTGTCCAGGTTGTGAAGGGATTAATTTCTAATTCGTTGATGAGAGCGAAAATATTTCTGTAGGGATACCAAAAGCCGTGAATTCCTGCTTCTACAGATTTACCTGCGGTTGTTTGCCAACCTGCTACTAGTCCACCAGGATATGGGCCGGCTTCCAGAAGCGTCACATCATAACCTTGTTTTGCTAAATGGTAGGTTGCGCCTAAACCAGCCCAACCAGCACCTACAACTACTACTCGTTTTGGTTGCGACTCTCCTGCCATTGTGCGCTCCGCTTATTACAGTCCATTAACTAATGTATCTGAAGTTATGATTTAGCGCAGGAACTGACTAGTAGGGTTTTGCAGAATTTCTTTTTAAGCCTCTTGACATTATGTAGAAGTGATACTACATTTGTAGTATAAACAAATTCAAGGTTTGTAATGAGAACTTTAGTTTTCAAAAAAAGGACTAAAGTCCTTACTACAAACTGAAGCATAGTATTTTTACGGTTTTAAGTATATTTAGCGACAGCGTAACGCACCTATTACAAAGGCTTTGGGGCGTTACGGCTTACGCCTAACACACCCTAATGGACTAATTTGTAATTAAAAAAGAGGTGATTGTCATGGTTCATATTCGATTTGAAGGGCGTTCTATTGATGTTACAGAAACACAGTTAGGAATTGCCGCAGGGATGAATGATGTGGCTGTCAAGGAACACGTTGCACGACATTTGGATGTGAATTGCGATCGCCTCTCAACCTACGTCATCGATCGCCGTCCTAGTGGTGATTTGATTATCCGTCCTGAAGCGGTATACGGTTAACAAGCTTAGTTTTCCGTGTCCCGACACAAGAAGCATACATACACATTGATAACGGTTCTAAGGTAGTAAAATTCGAGCGATCGAAATAGCGAAGCATGATTTTAAGTCTCTCGCAGATTTAACGTGCGCGCCCACTGCCAAAATTTGGTAAGAGCAGCCGTAGCTGTAAAAAGCTTCTTAAACTTACACGGATTCATTCAATAATTCATTCCGCACCCCAACCTGTAAAGCATACACACCATCCGGCAACGGATATGTAGGTACCCTCCGGGAAGGCAAAGCCTACAATTCCTACCGCTTCCACTTACGGGAGCGTAGCCAAATTGGTAAAGGCAATTGTGAAAACTGCTTTGCTAACTTGTGCGGAATTCCAATTATTAAAATCGTATTTATATATCAGTTTTAATTCAATCACTTGGAGGTGAGTTCAATGATGTCCGCTAACTCATTTGTAATGACAACTCAATTAATGGCACTACATTTAAATAACTTGAGGTATGAGCGAACATCGTCTGAGCGAAATAGTGATTGAACGTCCTCGTGGTGGGATGAGAATTAGCCTCAAAAAGCGGCAAGGCTTTAAAAAAGAATTACACAGAATTACAGAGGAAGCAACTGAGGACGGATTATTTAATCCTTACCTGATTAAACCCAGAAATAAATCCAAATATCTTTCAGATCATCTCGGCCCTTTGCGGCGGTTTTTGCGTTCTAAAGTCGGACAGCCTTGGAATGATGTTTACAGCGAACTGTGTCAACGATTAGATACCAGCACAATGGCAGGACAACACGTTCTCGGTCATGTCTGGGATTTTGTTGAACGGTATGTAGAAATCATCGATGGTAAGGTTTGCAGGAAGAATTATCAAAGATATCGCTTTTGGTTATACGAAAGTAACCGCGATCGCTTCTATATTCATCCTGAAACTGGCATTCTTTGTGCAGTCAAAAAAGTGCCTCGCAAGCAAAAGCGCAAACAGCAGGAAAAGGATGTTGTTATCATTGATAATTATCATCAATACCGCAAAATCGATGATATTTGGTATTTAATTACCTTTGCTGATTTTCCTCCCTACACTGATCATGTACAGGATGTTTTAAAAGGTTTAATTCACTGTTCTGCTTTAGCATATGGCAACCGCAGAATTTATGCTGCTAGTAAAAAGCAGTGTAACAAGAAAGAAATTCGATTGATTTTAAATCAAATTTCTCAAAACTAAAATTTTCACTTCGTACCCTAACCGAAAAAGCTTACATACTAGCCTAATTGGAAAAGGCACTTGACTCTAAATCAAGCTATTACGGGTTCAAATCCTGTGTATAAATCAACAGCTTTTTCAACTTGTACGAAGTGCTTTTATTCATTTCAATTATGAGCTAATTGCAACTCATTGGAGGTTGCTATGTCTGTGAAAACTTTAGAAATTTTAGAACAACTCAAGTCTTTAACTCTCCACGAAACTGCTCAATTAGTCAAGCAGATTGAAGCAACTTTCAATGTTGATAGTTCCATACCGAAATTAGTTCAGATTGACAAACGTCATGAGGATGAGGAAAAAGCACAGATTCAGACTGAGTTTGATGTTGTGTTGCTGTCAGTTCCAGCCGAAAAAAAGATTGCTTTACTCAAAGTCATTCGCACAATCACCGGATTGGGACTCAAAGAAGCAAAAGATTTTGTGGATTCCCTTCCTCAAGTGGTTCAATCAGGACTTAACCAGGAAGCGGCTGCAACTCTTAAGCAGCAACTAGAAGAAACAGGTGCGATCGCATCTCTCAAGTAGAGAATGAGGGGTGTAAGGGTATAGGGGTGTGGGGGTGTAGGGGTTTTTAACACTGAGATCCCACATCTATATCTTTCTTGTTTCTTATAGGTCAAGGTCAGTCTCAATAAAATTTTATCGGCAGTTGTTGCCGCGCCCCAATCGCAGAAGCTTACATAACTCTAAAAAAAGTTAAACTCCTTGCTTCTACAACTTGCGCGGTGACTTGATCATCCCGCGTGCAACATCTGCCTCCTCATACATTACAACTAGAGGGGGTTTCTATGAATACCGCAGAACGTGATTTACGTTTGGAAATGCTCAACAGTTTGCTGACAACTCCTCACCGCAAACTTGAGCAAGTCGCAGAAATACATCAATTAATTGTTGAACTCGATCCCATTTTCTATGGACATTTAGCAGTTTGGTATCAGCATCATGGTGATGTCCGTGACCACAAGGAAGTGTTTCTTGCACATTTGCTCACTAGCAATTTGACTCAACACCGGGATGCAGGATTTGTGATGCTGCAAGAGTTTCCGCCTTATCAGGTGGCTCGTGTAGTGGATTTCATGAAACAGCAACGGAATAAACTGCCTCGTTCTGCTCGCACGGCGGTGCAGCGTTATCTGAAGGCACGGGAAAGTAATACGGCTTTGTTCGATCGCGCTGCTTTGCGGGGTCGTAAAGCGATGAAGCACCTGTATGCTTCGCTACACATTAAACCCAACGAACGCGCAAATGCAATTTTGTTCCGCGATACTCCACCAGAAGGTTCTTTAGCAAATGTGCTGAAGCAGGTTGCTAAAGCAGAAAACGCCGCAGAACAAGCGCGGCTGATTGTGGAGTTTAATATTCCCTATGCGATCGCCATTGGTGCAATCAAACAACTCACACCTGTTGTTTTGGTGGCGTTAATTAACAGTATGACTCCCCAGGAAGTGATCAATAACCTCAAGTCTCTCAAAGATAGAGGTGCAATGGATCATCCAGAAGTCAAAAAGCTGATTGATTCCAAGTTAGAAGCAGCGTCTAAAAGTGGACGTGTGGCAGCATTTAAAGCACAGGTTGCCGCAGACACAGCCGATTTTGATGCAGACACTGTGGCTAAATTGGAAAAAGTGACCAATGAACAGGTCAAACGCCGAGGGACAATTGCTCGTCCAACCGCCTTACTGGTGGATAAATCTGGCTCTATGGATAATGCGATCGCGATCGGTAAGCAACTTGCTGCGCTCATCTCTGGTATCACTCAAGCAGAACTCTTTGTCTACGCTTTTGACACCATTCCTTATGCTATTACGGCACAAGGGAAAGAGTTGACCGATTGGGAACGTGCTTTCCAGCACATCAAAGCAGGTGGTAGCACTAGTATAGGTTGTGCATTAGAAATAATGCGGCAGAAAAAGCAGGTAGTTGACCAGATTATTCTGGTGACTGATGAAGGTGAAAATGCTAGACCTTACTTCGATGAAGTTTACAAAAATTACTGCCGAGAATTGGGGATAATGCCCAATGTGGTGATTGTTCATGTAGGTACTCATTACAACTGGGTAGAAACTCAACTCAAGGAACAGCAAGCACCTGTAGAAACTTTCACCTTTGCAGGCGACTACTACAGCTTACCAAACCTCGTCCCACTCTTGACGCGTCCCTCTCGTCTAGATTTGCTGATGGAGATTATGGAGATCCCGTTGCCTGTGCGAGATGATAAGTAGAATAAATCTGGGTGCGTTATATTTATACCTAACGCACCCAATAATTTGAAGGAATATATTCAACCTAATTGAGTCCATTTTCTTTATGAAAATTTCTAGAACTATAACGAATGGGCAAATATGTTTACATAAATTATGGAAAAATTGCCCACATGAACTAGCTCATAAATTTTTAGTGATTGAGAATAGATAGCTACAAATTTGCGATATTTTTTAACATCAGAAGTTTGTTAAGATCCACTAATTTTACCTGTTAAATGACATAAAGAGAGCATATAAATTAGTGGCGATCGCCCGACCATAAAATCTCTCTAAAACTCTTGCTCTCTGTGGTTAGATATTTCGTGACTATTGTCTAAGTTCTGGTAAATTATTTTTTCATGAATGAATAGAAATCATTCTAATGCTTTGAGTGCGATGAATTGATCTTTCTAGTTTTTCATTAGTCACAAATTCAGTTGCTCCTAGAGATATAGCGGATGCAATATGTAAAGCGTCCATTGCCCCTACTCCAAATTTAATTGATTCTTCATAAGCTGTTTCAATAATTGTATTGATATCCTTTGCCCAATAAGAGACCTCATCAAAAAATGCTTCATAAAACCTAACTTCACTTGTTTGCTGATTGTAAATTGCTTTTGGTAATACTTCTAATTTGAGAAAAATACTAGAAGCAAACTCTCTGTTTTCATCCTCAAGGATTTGTAAGGCTTTCTCAGCCATATCTCCTTGAGAACGAGCAGCATAAATTAAAACACCAGCATCAATAAAGGTACGAATCATATCAAGTTTTCTCCATATCCACCCCGACGTTCCGCTTTTTCTCTATCTGCTTCTTCAGCCGTTAACAAAGGAAGACCAGAGGTAATAATTTCTTGTCGAATTTTTCTTAATTTTTTACCTAACTTAGAGCCAGATTTTAGCTGCTGCTTTTGGCGTTCAAGTGAATCAATAAATTCTAAAACTTTTTCTTGTTCATCTGCATTTAAAGCGTGCCATTTATCTAGCATTTGTTCGGTAGTCATATTAGTTATCACTCCAATTGCCAAGAATACAAATACATTTATATTGTACTTCTCAAGATTTTATTTGCATCAACATTAAACCAACTGCCAAAATATATTCTGGAAAATAGCAAATCTATTGTAGTATAATGTAATATAAATCCTGCGTGTCCCGACTGGTGTGAGCCTACATACTAGTACGAGAGGAAAAGTAACACTGTCAATCCAGTGGGCGTGTGAGAACGGGGAGTGCGAAGAATCTGGGAGGTGGGCTTAGAAGTAGCCATCCTTGAAAGAGTGTTTAACAACTCACCAGTGGAGTCCCTCTAGTAACTGAGAACGCGCAATGCTCCACCAACTTACACGCAGGACTATATAACAATCTTCAATTATTTATACAAACTAATATTCCCCACTTTCTAAGAGAAGTAGAGAATATGAAATCTAACAATCAAGGAAGTTAATCTGTAATTTTTGACTTTAATGCTTGTATGGCATTAAATCCCCCTATTGTCTGGCTAAAAAATATCATGGGAATTGTCAACATAAATATGTTACCTGTTTGAATCATAATTGGAATATTACCTAGTACATTTAGCACCATAAAACCAATTGCTATGCCTAACGCAATTTTTGATTTACGTTGGACAAAAAATCCTAAAACTAGATAGAGTACACCAGCAATTAACGAGATAATTGCCACTAATAAATAATCAGGTAAGCGGCTACCAAAAAGAAAAATTATTATACTGGCAAAAACATTCAAAAATCCGATTGCGTAAACTGCACGGTAAGCAGCTTTTAATTTTTTCCGTGCATCTGATAACTCTTGTATTTCTGAAGTCATGATTTTCCCTTTACAGCTTAAAAAATATCCTTAAGAATTACTTAATTAAAATTAGAAATCAGGGAGAGCTTTTTTACGCCAAACATGGTTAATTTGTTGGTATTTATTTTCTAATTCTTCGTTAGCACAAGTTAGATTACGTGATTTTTCCTCTAACTCTCCTACTTGTCCTGCAAAACTAACAGCAAAACCTAACAGGAATAATGAAAATGCGCCTCTAAAGCCTTGTTGAAAAATAGAAAATACACAACTACCAAATGCACAAAATAATAAAAGTATTTGAGTCAGAACTATATACATAGCAATACGCGCTAAGTTTTTATAATCTTCAAGAGATTTTTCATTTGTAATTGCTGTATTTGTCTTTAAAAATCTCTCCAGTTGATTTTTCGCATAAAAAGATAACGCAATCGATAACAAGCACAATCCGATATATGCAAAACGCAAAAACATTGTTTTATCCTAGGTAAATAGTTGTCTAACTGCTATCAAATAGCATCATGTCTTTTTATATACTTATTTTGAATAAAAATGCTTGTGTAGTTATGCGTAAAAAATCTCAGTTATGACTAACATTCGTAAACTAATTAACCAAATTGCGATCGCCCAAACCAATTTGCAAACTACCCAATTTCTCGCGCCATGCGTCAAAGGTGGACGAGTCCGCACGCGGGTAGCTGGGATGATTTACACCTTCACGCCAAAGCCTAGTAAATTTGAAGGTTGGGGTATTTTTCAGCCAGTAGATGAGAAAACAGCAAAAGTTATCGAGGAAGCAGACTTACCCCAGATTACAGAATACTTACAACACTTTCCTCAAATCCGGCTGCGATTAGCACATCAACTGCGGGGACAAACTTGGTTAGCTTACCCCGTGAATGAAGCAGATATGCGTCAACGGTGGAAAATGGTGAAACCCATAGCAGTACATTTAGTTACTGAGGGTAATGTCTTTGAGCAAATCATAGCCCATTGGCATGGTCAATCATGCTGGTTTGAAGATATTGATCGTCGTGCTGATCCGGCTGTTAGTGAAATTTTGCAATCTGCTATCAAGCGACTACTTCCGGTTGATGAATTGCAGTTTAAAGGGATGACACCAGAAATCCTTACAGTGTATGAATTAGCAACTCAGCGCATTGAGGATTTTCATCAACCCCAACAGGATGAAAAGCGATTGCGAAAAGCATTACAGATAGGCGGTGGTAAATTACAACAATTTCACGATCGCGGTGATTATTGGACAGTGGATTGGACTACGGCTGATGGTGTGCGTCACAGTAGCGCGATCGCTAAATCTGACTTGACTGTGATTAGTTCTGGTATTTGCTTGAGTGGACGCGATCGCGATTTTGATTTGCAATCCTTAGTCGCTGTGATGGAACAACGGGAGTATTGAGGATAATGAGCATATTTTTTCATGAACAGCTTTACCGCAGCAATGCTGTAATGGCAAAGTTGAAGAATTTTTCTGTAACTATTTGTGGGGCGGGTGCGTTAGGCGCAAATATCGCTGAAAATCTGGCTCGGTCAGGATTTGAGCAACTGATAGTGATTGATCGCGATCGCATTGATGAACGTAATCTTTCCACTCAGCCTTACTACCGGGCTGATGTCGGTGCGTTCAAGGCGAAAATATTAGCAAATAATTTATACCGAGCTATTGGAACTAAAGTTGATATTAAAACTAAGGAGTTGACACCAGCAAATGTGACTCAACTACTCAAAGATAGCCAGTTAATTATCGATGTCTTTGATAATAGCGTTGCGCGTCAGGCGGTGAAAGATTATGCTGATCAATTTCAGATTCCTTGTATTCATGCTGGGTTATCAGCTGATTATGCAGAAGTAATTTGGAATGAGGTTTATCGTGTTCCTTCCGATGTGAATGATGATGTGTGTGATTATCCATTGGCGCGGAATTTGGTTATGTTAACTGTAGCTGTAGCGTGTGAGGCGATCGTTTCATTTATCGCTACTAACGAACAGCGTAATTTCACTATTACTTTGAAGGATTTAACTGTGCAATCTCTATGTTTGAAATGAGGGCTGAAGCCCTCACTACAAAACTTTATGCTGCACAACAAATAGGGGTAGGTTGAAAACCCACCCCTTTTGTGTTTGATATTTTCCGTCCTACGGCTGTAGCTACGGGCTTTAAACTAGCAACTAAATTTACCATATCTTCCAAAGATAGGGCTTGACGCGCATCAGAAACGGATTTTTCTGGCTCTGGATGACATTCAATAATTAAGCCATCTGCACCGCAAGCTACAGCTGCTTTCGCTACGGGTGCAACAAGTTCCCGTTTACCAACAGCATGGGAAGGATCTACAATCACGGGTAAGTGGGTGATTTGCTTGAGAGCGGCTACAGCAGCTAAATCCAAAACGTTGCGGGTGTAAGTATCGAAACTGCGGATACCCCGTTCACACAACACCACATCAGGATTTCCATGACTGACAATATATTCAGCCGCCATGACGAATTCTTCAATAGTCGCAGCTAAACCGCGTTTGAGTAATATCGGTTTACCAGCTTCACCCAAGGCTTTGAGCAAGTCGAAGTTTTGCATATTGCGGCTACCGACTTGTAGCATATCCGCGTGGGCGGCGACTACCTCGATTTGGGAAATCGCCATCACTTCAGTAACGACTGGGATATTGTAGCGCGATCGCACTTCAGCCAAAATTCCTAACCCCTCCTCTCCCATTCCCTGGAAAGCGTAGGGTGAAGTCCGGGGTTTGAAAACACCACCGCGCAAGGCTTGTACAGGTGCAGCCGCTAAATTATCGGCGACTGTCTCCATTTGTTCTAAGCTTTCCACCGTACAAGGGCCACCAATAATGATTAATTCTTCTCCACCGAAAGCGACGGTTTCAGAAAGCTTCACGATGGTTTGGTGATTGGGATGAGATTGTGCAACTAGTTTGGCGTTAATCATGATTTCGGTCTCCTAAATGAATTTGGGGATTGGGGATTGGGGATTGGGGATTGGGTAAAAACACCCCTATACCCCTATACCCCTATACCCCTATACCCCTTTCAAAGCGAGTAGTCTTTTTATCTCAGTCTTGCTTCCGAAAAAAAAAAGCCCAGAACCTTTTCAGTTCCGGGCGCGTATGATTTATCAGCATGACGCTATTTACCCGGAATTTGCTCTGGGCCAAAAGTAAAAGCTATAAAACCAGTTACTTGAATAGGTCATCACGATAAAATTTTGCTCCTTAAAAACACAAAAACCGCAGAGTACGCTCTGCGGTTCACCGGGCGGTTTCCATTAGGAAACTAATTCACCGCCGGTGAACCGCCTTAAACCAAAAATAAAAGTAATAACTGCTGCTGAACATTTTTGAAATGGTAAGCTAAATAGACTGATGTAGGACTTATATTAAAGATAAACATAACAGAAGTGTTTGGTAGCGTCAAGGCCAGTAAACATCCCAAAAAAAGCGATAAACTCATGAGCAGATGGATCATAGGTAATCATTTCGAGCCAATTACCAAATCCAGAGACTACATTTTCTGTGATCCTCACAATGTGGCTGATTGATATTGCTCCCCAAAGTCATATTATATAAATTTTATTTTTAGGTATTAGGTAATGATAACTATCACCAACTCCAACGGGGAAATGTTGCATCCTATAATTGCGGGAACTTTAACCAAATTGTGCATCTATCTAATCAACTGTTAAGCACAAATTAGTTCAACTTTCAATTATGCCCAGGTCTAAAATTTTCACTACATCTTTTGATACTCAAGGAGTTTATCCTTGTCCAGTATGTCGAGTTGGCAAAATTGCTCAGATACCATTGATGGAAGCAATGGGGTGTGATTTTTGCCATGAAATTTTTACTGTCAATATTGAACAACAACAAATTAAAATGCCTTCTCGACAACCTCCTTTAGTGTGGCGATGGAATGGTTTTAATTGGTCAGAAGTCCAATTAGAAGGTGTGGAATTAGGCTGGGGTTATGGTTTAGCTGCCATTAGTTTTGTAGTTCTGCCGACTTTTTTAATTGGGACAGTAGCTTATTATTTTCCTCCTCATCCTCATGACATAATTAGTTGGTTGCCATATACCTGGACAATATTAACTTTTTTGTCGCATTTATCAATTATTATTTGGCTATTTATAGAAATTTATCAAATACCAGTATCTGCCTATTTACAAGCCTTGGATCGGTGGAGAAATAGACAAATGGAAAGATAGTCCGCTGCCAGAAGTATGATAACAGGCTGAAGTTTCGTATAAAAAGTTATTGATAGAGTTAGCTAGCTGCGATAGGGTTATATAATGTCAGAATCTTAACTGTTTACCGTAGAATCAAATTGTGTAAATGGTAACTCCGAAACAGCCCCATCCTATTTCAAAATATGGAGGGCTATATTTTTCTTCCTTCAAGTTGATTCTCCATTAAAACATCTTATGAACGAGTTGGAGCGGTACTATAGGGTATTAGAATTAGAACCTGGTGCGACGATTGAGGAAGTTAACCAGGCTTATAAAGATTTGGTGTTTGTATGGCATCCAGATCGTCTACCTAAAGATAATCTCCGCTTACAACAAAAAGCACAAGACAAACTCAAAGCAATTAATGAAGCGCGGGAAAGATTGCGCTCTCTAAAGGGTAAGCATCAACACATTTATCATTCTCCACGACCTCAACCTCAAAAAACAGCCCCAAATGACTATCAGCATGATCATCAGCCACCCAAGCAAAATTCAGATTTGAGTGGTAAAGATTTCAGCAGAGCGAATCTCAGTAATAAAGATTTATCGGGTAGAAATCTTAGTTATGCTAATTTGAGTGGTGCGGATTTGAGTGATACTTTCATGCACAAAGTTATCTTGAGAGGCGCAGATTTATCAGAGGCTAATTTATTTAGAGCCAATTTGCTGTTAGCTGACTTAAGAGAAGCAAACTTACGTGCTGCTAACTTAATTGGTGCGGATTTAAGTGGTGCGGATTTGCGTGGTGCTGACTTAACTGGTGCAAGAATTCGTTCAGGCGATCGCCTGCTGGTAAAATTAATTGGTGCAAACTTAGCTGGTGCAATTATGCCTGATGGTGTGGTGCATAAGTAGTCATTAGTCATTGGTTTTTATACCCCTTATCTATTCCCTACTCGTTATTCTCTATTTCCATGAACATTGCAATTATTGGGTGCGGCTACGTTGGTTGTGCTGTCGCTAAATATTGGCGGCAAAATTCATCTTTTAACATTACTGTGACTACAACTACACCTGAACGTGTGTCATCATTACAATCTATTGCTGACAAAGTGATTGTGACCACAGGGGATGATTTAGAGGGTTTAAAATCAGCTACCGAAAATCAAGATGTTGTGTTATTAACTGTTGGTGCAAAAGGAGGAATTAGGTATCAAGAAACTTATTTAAATACTGCTCATAATTTAGTTACTATTCTCAAGCAAAATCCTCATGTCAAACAATTAATATATACAAGTACCTTTTCTGTTTATGGCGATCGCAATGGTGAATGGGTAGATGAAGAAACACCTGCTCAACCTACCACTTCTAAGGGCGAACTGATGCAGGAGACAGAAGAAGCCTTACTAGAAGCTGATAGTGAAAATATGCGCGTTTGTATCTTGCGATTAGCAGGTATTTATGGTGATGGTAGGGAACTGATCAAAATCTTTAGTCGCTTTGCTGGTAAAACTCGTGCTGGTAGTGGTAGTGAGATTGCCAACTGGATTCATTTAGATGATATTGTCGCAGCTATAGAATTTGTCAGAAATAAGCAATTACAAGGGATTTTTAATTTATTGAATGATGCCCGTATCACTAATAAAGAACTACTGGATACACTCTTATCAAAATATAATCTACCCTTAATATGTTGGGATAGTTCAGTAAAGAGCGATCGCCTATATAATGCTACAGTCTCTAACCGGAAAATCAAAGCCGCAGGCTATCAATTAATCCATCCCCAAATCATTTTTTAGTAAATATCAAATTCTGGGAATTATGCAAGCATCTCTACCCACCCAGTTTTATATTTGGCAGAATTATCGATGTGCATACAAAGTACATCAACCAGATAAATCCCCAGATGAAGGGATACCTTTATTATTAATTCATCCGATTGGTGTAGGTTTATCTGGGAAATTTTGGCAACGCTTTGTTAATGAATGGTTTAATCAAGGACATCACAATCTTATTTACTATTCTGATTTATTGGGATGTGGTGAAAGCGATAAACCTCATGTGGCTTATACTCCCAAAGATTGGGCAGAACAATTACAATACTTGGTGCAGAATGTTATCCATAAACCTGTAATTGTTGTAGTACAAGGTGCTTTGCTAGCAGTAGCATTAGAATTAGTGCAACTAGAATCAAACTTAATTGCTGGTTTAGTGTTTGCTTGTCCTCCAACTTGGACTGTAATTTCAAATAAATATCCAGCATGGCGACAAAAATTCTTTTGGAATCTTTTCGATTCACCTCTTGGGAATGCTTTTTATCGCTATGCACGCACTCCTAAATTTTTACATTCCTTTTCTACCCGCCGATTGTTTGCCGTAGCCGATGCGGTTGATGGAGAGTGGTTAAACACTCTAGCCGCAGACGCAGCAAATACAGCTACTCGTTACGCTGTCTTTTCCTTTTTAGCCGGATTTTGGAAGCAGGATTACAGTAGCTTGATTGCTACTATCCAAAAACCCACACTGGTAGTTTTAGGAGAATCAGCTACTAGTATGAGTAAGGAAGGAGAAACAGACACACCAGATAGAACTTTAGCCAATTATCTCGCTTGTTTACAACAAGGTACTGGGATAAAAATACCGGGGAGAAATGTTCTACCTTACGAGTCTACTACTGAATTTGTCAGAGCGATCGCGCCATTCGTGGAGAGATTATCTGCAAAAAGTTTTTAGAATTCATCCTCTAGACACAAGCCTGATGATAGGTTCTTGCCAGTCCTGAATTTTGGCACTCTTCTTAATGAAATGGTGCGTTAGGGTAATATCATAACCCTCTATTTCAGAATTATCTTCAGGAGTCGATAAAATGTTTCGCAGATTATTGCTGGCTGTGTTGTTAGTAATGATAATTTGGCTGGGATTATTATCAAACCCTGCTACATCACAGCAAGTTGAATCTCGACTCAATAATTTACAAGCCGATTTAAATCGTGTTGAGTCGCGGTTAAGTCAAATAGAATCAACATTGAATCAAACTCGACTCTCTCCATCTCCGAGAACATCAGTTACAGTCCCTCCAACTTCTAGAAGAAATGTATCACCACCGGAACGGGAGCAGATGTTTGATAGACTAGCAACTTTAGTCATTGAATTAAAGCAGCAAGTTAATAAATTAGAGACAAGAGTTACTCAACTAGAATCACGTTAAATCATCTACATTTTCACAATTCGAGGAACAGCGATTGCAGTTCTATCTGTCATGACAGATTACGAAAAATTGTCCGCTTTTACCTGTGAGAATACACGGTAAGTATCTAGATTATTTTGTGCATTATCAGTTAATTTATCTGCGGGAACTTTCAGCAAATTATATTCCACATTTTCTGCATAAATGGCAAATGTAATATTAAAAACTTCTATAAAATAAATAATCCATTTGCATTCATCTTCCGATAGATGCTGATAGTAACTAATCAGAGATGCAATACGAGTTTCTAAATGACTCCGGGAATGTGGACAAATCAAAATAATCTTCAACAAAATAATTACTAAAGTGATAGGATGACCCTGAGAAATTAATAAAGTAAATAATTCTGAAGGCTCATGCCTATTTTCTGTAGTTAAGTAATCAATTAATTTATTACAAATTCTCAGTAATAAATTTTTGTTAATTATCTCGGCATCCATTTCAGTTTTCCATTCAAAAATCTTATCTTTTAAGGAGTGCCTCAACAACAATACTAGTTCTTGATTACCAACTGATAAAAATAAGTATTTCTGTAAACTAACTTTAAACTCTTTTAAGGTTTGATTATCAGTTTGTTTGATAAATATATTTGCTATGTTTTCGTAACTGAACTTACCTTTCTTAGCTACAATTCTTTTGATGAGATGCAAAACATTATCACCCAAAATACTGGGGTTATTGTAGCGTGTGTTGCTGGATGCTTCAGACTGCGAGCGAGCGATATACATTGCTAAATCAAACTTATATCTGTCTTTCATTTGTCTATAAAGTTTGATTGCCGCTTCTTGTTGTTCCTTGGGTTTATCGGTATCTAAAGATTGGGCTACTAATAAGTAAGCAGCATAGCGATCGCTCCAATGACTCTTGCTGGTATGCTCATTTTTATAGTTAAATATTCTTAGTTCTTGATAATCTGAACTATTAATAAATTTAGTGAGCCTACTTCTATATAAATTGGCATTTTTAGAAATATTTTTACTGTTGGCATCAGGTAATTCTGAAAATATGTTAATTAGGTCTTGAATGTATTGATGTTTTCTTCTAGTTGCCCAATTATTAATTAAAATATAACAACAGCGTTTGAGTGTATGATGAAAGTCCTGTTCATCAGCTAGCAATAAAAGTTTTTGAATTATTGGTATATGATTTAAGTTGTCTGATGTCAGACAATCAATGAATAAACGTTGAAATTCTTGTAAAACATTTTCTGGTGGATAAGCATTTACAATTTCCATAAAGAAACTGTAAATTTTCTCCTGTAGCATCGGTAGATTTATCTCTTGAGAGTTTAACTTAACAGTATCTTGATAAAGTAGATTCCTGAGTAAAGTATTGGCGGTCATGCAAGTTCTCAAGACCCTTGAGGTTGTGAGTTTTATTGTTATTAGCTTACCCTTAACAGATAGGGCTATCAATCAGTTTATTCAAAGCTACATTAATTTTTTACTATAAATTAGTAAATTTACGCTGTAGTTAGTTATTAATGATCATAGTTATCGGCTATAAGTCAGAAAAAATACCTATATTTACTAATTTTATCTCCATCATGGCGAGTCAGAAAAACCCTCCACTATCTCTGCATTAGATGGATACGAGTCAGTAGTGAGCGTTGCATAAATCCGGGATGAATCAACTAAATACAAGTATTTATTTTTACTTGAAATATATGCAACGTCGAAGTTTTTTACTCCAATGCCCAATAAAGGCAGTTGCTCACGGGGGAAACACCCATGACCGAACTGCCCCCCAATCCCAATGCCCATTCCCTCAATATTTATTTCCGAATCGGTGTCCCACAGGGATAAGTTGCTACCTCTGCATCAGTGGCAACTTTTTCTGTTGCTTGGTCTTTGGCTGTCAAATAATCGGTGCGGAGTTTGTCTAGTAATGCTGGACGCTGATCATATAACCGCTTGAGAGGACGGGGTTGACACTGGTTGAGGACATAAGCTGTCACCAATGGTAGTGCGATTGTGCTATCGGTGTAACAAACAATGGTGCTGGGTAATTCTTCCGGGTCAATCTTACCCCAACTAACGGCCTCAGAAGGTGTTGCACCAGATAGCCCACCGGTATCAGGACGGGCATCGGTGAACTGGACGAAGAAATCATGTCCCCGTTCTTCTAAGCCTAAAACTTCGTGAATCTGCGGTTGAGTTTGGAGTAAAAAGTTTTTCGGACTACCACCGCCTAGAATTACTGCTGCGCTGCTACCTTCCCCTTCTCTGGCATTGTAGGCGATCGCAGCTGTTTCATTCACATCAATAGCTGGATCTAATACCAACTGTGAACCTTCCAACGCTAAAGCGGCTACATTCATCCCAATAGAACTATCACCAGGGGAAGATGTATAGATAGGTACGCCATATTCATAAGCTGTAGCTAATAAACAAGAATGCTGCACTCCTAATTGCTTCTCTACTTCCCGCACATACTTGCCTAGCAAATAATGAAACTCAGCTGTTCCCATGCGCTTTTGGAAGGGTTCAGCTTGCAGGACTTTGCGAATGAATGCGTCCGTTTCTAGCAAGACATCATACCCAAAGATGATGTCATAAATTCTGATTGTGCCTTCCTCCCGCAATTTCACATCATCTAAAAATGGGTTGCCAGCAAACAATTCAAAACCCAAACCATAGTGCATATCATGGTAAAGATTTGCACCGGTGCTAATCATCCAGTCAATGAAGCCGTTACGGATTAGGGGTGCTAATGCAGACACACCAAAACCAGCTGGTGTCATTGCACCGGAAAGACTAACGCCCACGGTGACACCATCTTTTAAAACATCACGAGCCAATAATTGACAAGCTTCCCGCAACCGCGCTGAGTTGTAAGCGGTAAAGTAATTGTCAATCAAATCCACCACACTGATATCTGCTGACATCGGGATGGGTGCAATTTTTTTACCCAAATGTTTTGCCATCTAGAGACTCCCTAACAGTAAATACGCCGAATCTAGTATTACAACAAATCACGCTTAATCAACACTTGCCGCTTTTAGCTTAACCTTAATGTTCAAATGAGGTAGAGGGCGGGAAGGAAGAAAAATGTATTTGTTGATTTCATTTTCTGCTATTGGCTCGCTGTCCTTGCATCTGCTCTTCGCACACCTATGATATTCTTACGCAAAGGAAGCTGTGGCGAAAATTGCAACGCCCTAATGACTATTGACTAAATAACCATGATTACAGGCAAAACTAAGTTACTAGGGGTGATTGGGCATCCGGTGGGACATTCGCTCTCACCCGTGATGCACAATGCCGCGATCGCTCATTTGGGTTTAGATTATGTGTATCTACCATTACCGATCGCTCCACAAGATTTAGAAGTGGCGATCGCAGGTTTAGCCGCTGTGGGTGTTGTTGGTTTTAGTGTGACTATTCCCCATAAACAGGCAATTATGCCTCTAATTTCAGAAATTACGCCCCTAGCTCAAGCTATAGGTGCAGTCAATACAGTCAGCCGTAAAGATAACCAATGGGTAGGTACAAACACTGATATTATAGGATTTATTGACCCTTTACAAACCACCTATCAGCAAAACTGGAGTCAAAAAATAGCCGTCATTTTAGGTAATGGTGGCGCAGCTAGGGCGGTGGTTGCAGGCTGTCACCAACTAGGTTTTGCAGAAATTCATGTAGTGGGAAGAAATATAGGGCGATTAAAAGAATTCCAGCAGAGTTGGGAACATTTACCCATCGCGGAAAATTTACAAGTGCATACCTGGGATAAATTAGTACAACTGATTCCCCAAGCTAACTTACTGGTAAATACGACACCTATCGGGATGTATCCTCAAGTAGATGAATCGCCTGTGAGTGCAGATGAAATGGTGAATTTACCAACAGGTGCGATCGCCTATGATTTAATCTATATCCCCCAACCTACCAAATTTCTCCGATACGCACAACAACAAGGTGTGATCGTCATAGACGGCTTAGAAATGCTGGTGCAGCAAGGAGTTGCAGCTTTAAAAATTTGGTTACAGCGAGACGATATCCCTGTAGATGTTATGCGTCAAGCGTTGAAAAAGCAACTAGGTTTGGGGTAAGAGTCGGAAGTCGATCAAAAATCAAGGAAATAGACTCTAAATATTTAGCTAAAAGTGAAGAGTGCGATCGCCATCTTTGTAATGACGTAAACTCAAATCAACTCGACGAATGAATTCAACATACCCTACGGGTAAGCTTACGCCATCGTAAGAGAAGCAAGCTACAAAATTCAAAATTAAATACAGCTACCCACAAGGGGCGTTCGCGTAGCAGTACGGAGTATGGTTTTGAACTTAGCTTTTTTTCATAAATAGTTTCCAGAGAAAAAGCTCATTTTTCTGAATTTTATTGCATAAAGCTGGATTCTTGGGCTGAATATTAATCAAATCCATCGTGTTTGTCTACTAATATAAGTTCAAGATTATGTCTACTACTGCAACATTATCCAGAAATTATCATACTAATAAATATATTCACGGTTATACTGCGGATGAACAAGACCGCCTCATTAGACAAAGCAATATTATCTCACCCTATATATATAAAAATATTGATTTTTCTAATTGTCATCACATTATTGAAGTAGGGTGTGGTGTAGGTGCGCAAATACAACAATTATTAAATCGCTGGCCACATTTAAAAATTACTGGCGTTGATATTTCTGTAGAACAGATTACTCGTGCCAGTGAATTACTTAAACCCTATATTGACGCTGGAAAAGTATCACTCCATGTTAGTCACGGTGGCGAAATTCCTTTTCCTGATGAGTCATTTGATGGTGCATTCATCTGCTTTGTATTAGAACACGCAAATCGTCCACTTTCAGTTCTGAAAGAAATAAAAAGGGTGATGATATCAGGTAGTAGATTGTACTGTACAGAAGCTTTCAATTCTGGTTTATATGTATATCCAAATTGTCTAGCTCTTCAGACTTATTGGGAAATTTTTAACCGTCAACAAAAATCTTTACATGGCGATCCCGACATAGGGATAAAACTCTGCAATTTAGCATTACAAGCAGGTTTTTTTGACAGCAATCAACAATATATACCTATTAGCCTAGATAGCAGAATCAAAGATGAATCAAAGCGTTCAGAATTAATTACTTGGTTTTTAGAGTGTTTACTGAGTGCTACTCCATCTTTAATTAATCAGAAAAAAATCACACCTTACTTAATAGAAGCCATGACTGATGAATTAAATATGATTCAAAACAAACAAGACAGTATTTTTTTGTATCCATTTCAGCAAATGCAAGCTATCAAATAGATATATTGTTTCAAGAAATTATGGCTTTTTAGAAAACACCTACTTTAATTATATTCCACTGTACAAATTAACCAGTCAACAATCTCTTCCTGATATGGAGGAGACTTTTTTATGCCTGGATAGGCTATTTTCAGCAATAGCGATCGCTAGATTATAAGTAATACCAATTCTCTATGAAGTTGTACCAAATGAACGATGTAGAGACGTTGCATGCAACGTCTCTACAGTGCAGAATAAAGTGCATCTTAATTAAGAAACGGTATAAGTCGATAAAAATAAATCAACCTATGTTATGTAATGTAAAAATATGGAAATTTAGTTCGTAGTAATGACTTTAGTCCTTACTACGAACCTTGAATTATTTGAGTAGTCTTTTAAGACAATCTTTGCCTTTGCAGCTGATACTGTCGCCATTTTTCTTGCTGACGTACTCTTTTATCGGGGGTGAGATGATCAAAACAGTGGGAACAGGACATACCTAACTCATATTTGGGTGAGGCTTTATCTTCTTCAGATAAAGGATGTCCACAACAGAAACATAATTCATGAGTTCCTGTTTCTAACCCATGACCTACAGCTATGCGTTCATCAAAGACAAAACATTCCCCCTCCCATAAACTTTGTTCTGGGGGGATTTCTTCTAAATATTTGAGAATGCCGCCTTTGAGGTGATAAACTTCGGTGAAACCTTGGGAAAGCATAAAAGCAGAAGCTTTTTCGCAGCGAATTCCCCCAGTACAAAACATCGCTACTTTTTTGTGTTGATTGGGGTCAAGGTTTTGACTGACATATTCGGGAAACTCCCGGAAAGAATTAGTTTGGGGATTTTGCGCCCGTTTAAAAGTACCAATATGTACTTCGTAATCGTTGCGGGTATCAATTACGGTGACATCTGGGTCAGAAATTAAATCATTCCATTCCTGGGGGGTAACGTAGATACCCACCTGTTGATTCGGGTCAACTTCTGGCAAACCCAAAGTGACAATTTCTTTTTTTATGCGTACCTTCATCCGCTCAAAGGGTGGATTTGCCGCCGTTGATTCCTTGTGTTCCAAGTCTGCAAACCGGGAATCGGAACGCAGGTGACTGAGAACCGAATCTATTGCTTGACGAGAACCTGCGATCGTGCCGTTGATTCCTTCTTTAGCTAACAGGATCGTTCCCTTAATGTCTTGTGCCAAGCAATAAGACAGTAAGGGTTCTTGCATCTCGGTAAAATCCGGCAAACTCACAAATTTATAAAAGGCCGCAACAATTTGAAGATTTTTTTCGTTCATCCCTTTGGCAAAATTACAACTTTCAGGTATAGTTATCTAAGTGAAATAAAATTACTCGCTTTTTTATTTTACGGGGGTTTAGCTCAGTTGGTAGAGCGCCTGCTTTGCAAGCAGGATGTCAGCGGTTCGAGTCCGCTAACCTCCACTTTTATTACAAGTTACCAGAACGCTGAAACACTACTGATAGATTATTAGCCGGCATTTGGTAAATTGCCTGTAAGCTAAGATTCTCTTTGTTAGCTACTACGACGACATCCTCTAGGTTGCGTACACCCCATTCTGGATTTTGGGCGCGTAAAGATTCGTCGAAAGCGGCGTTACTGGGTGCGGTATGTTCTCCCCCTTGTTTAAATGGGCCATATAAATAGAGAATGCCGCCTGGGGGTAAAATGCGCCCAGCACCCGCCATCAGTCCCAAACAGGCTGACCAAGGGGAAATGTGAATCATATTAATATTCACAATGGCAACTATGGGTGAGTAATTACTATCTGTCTCTTTTTCTACTGGCCAAGTTGGTTGTGTAGCATCCAGTTCTAAAGGGGGATAGAGATGATCACTGGGGAAATTTTCTGCCCAAGCTGCAATACTAGACCGTAATTCGGGATTAGGGTCAGAAGGTAGCCATTGACGGGGGCTGAGGCGAGGGGCAAAAAATATGGCGTGTTCACCAGTACCACTGGCTATTTCCAAGATAGTACCACTGGTCGGTAATACTTGCAAAAGCACCTCTAAAATAGGTTCACGATTGCGCTGTGTAGCTGGAGCGTATTTGCGTGCATCTTGTGGTGTATTCATCTGATAGTATAGCTTGCCTGGGATATTCATCTCATAATTAAGCTAACAGCGATCGCCTGTCTTATATTAATTTTGTCTTGGGGATCAAACTATGACTCAAGCTTTACGCCAGCTAATGACATTTGATGAATTCGTTGCTTGGTATCCAGACAACCCACAGCGACGTTATGAATTGCATGACGGTTCTTTAATTTTGAATTGATTCGGAGATTCCCTTGCCTAAATTCATCACCTCTACTCAACCACCGCTAAAATTTATTACCCATCGGTTTAACCCAGTTGTCGTACAAATTATCCACGGGATGCTACCGCTTATCCTCCGGTTTCGGACTCGACCTTGGCTACCTGCGGGGATTGTACAAGTGGAAGCGAAAAATGCTGAGGTATTGGCAGAACTTTATGAACAATTCCAAGCTGGGAAAATTCGGCTGTTGATGGCTTTTCGTCACCCAGAGGTAGAAGACCCCCTGTGTGTTCTATATATGCTGTCTCGGATTGTGCCACAGGTAGCACGTCAGCAAAGTATCAAGCTAAAACAACCAATTCACAGTCATTTTATCTATGACCGAGGGATGACTATCTGGGCGGGGAAGTGGTTGGGATGGTTGTTTTCCCGTTTGGGAGGTGTGCCTGTACGTCGCGGACGGCGATTGGATAAACAGGCGATTCAAACGGCGCGGAATTTGTTCGCTAATGGCAAATTACCCATCGCTATTGCCCCAGAAGGTGGCAATAATGGTCACAGTGGGATTGTTAGTCCTTTAGAACCTGGTGTGGCGCAAATGGGGTTTTGGTGTGTGGAAGATTTACACAAGGCTAACCGCGTTGAAACTGTGGTAATTGTGCCGATTTCGATTCAGTATCAATACATTCAGCCACCTTGGTCAAAATTAGATCAGTTATTAAGTAAGTTAGAAGCTGATAGTGGCTTACCAGTAAAGTCTATGGGTAATGGCGCAAATCAACCGGAAATTCACCAGCAGCGAATTTGTCGCTTGGGTGAATATCTGATGACTGAAATGGAAGAATTTTATCGCCGTTTCTATCATCAAGATATCCCAAAAGCAAATACAGCGGAGGCTTCTACTACTCCCCATGAAACTTTTATAGAAAGACTACATCGCTTACTAGATAAAGCTTTACAAGTTGCTGAACAATATTTTGGCGTGCAACCCCAGGGGAATTTTATTGACCGTTGTCGCCGTTTAGAAGAAGCTAGCTGGAATCTGATTTATCGGGATGACATAGCAGATATCAATGCTTTACCACCGTTTCAGCGTGGACTAGCTGATTGGGTAGCCCAAGAAGCAGACTTACGGGTACAGCATATGCGGTTGGTAGAAAGTTTTGTGGCTATTCAAGCTAATTATCTGCAATCACAGCCAACTGCTGACAGATTAGCAGAAACAGCTTTACTGATGTTTGATATGTTATCCCGAATTCAGTCATCTACATTACCAGGGCGATCGCGTTTAGGTTTACGAAAAGCAACATTAAAGGTAGGTGAACCAATTTCTGTCACCCAACGCTGGGAAAAAGTACAGCATGACCGTCAAGCAGCTAAACGCGCCGTCAGTAATTTGACCCAGGATTTACAAATAGCATTAGAACGCTTGATTCGGGAATAACTTAAAGGTTACTCAACGTAATTCAAAGCCTAAATTCTTCAAAGCTTCTGTTAATCTGTGTCGTCCTGATAAAGATTCAGCAAAGGCTACGCGCTTAACTGAATGTTCCGACCAGTCACCAGCAATATTCATTTGTTGAGCAGCATAAAAATCTTGCATCAACTGATTATAGTCAGCGATTCCTGCATCCTGTGTTTCTAATTTATAAGTTTCTCGATGCAACACCGTAGACTGAGGTAAGCGTGGTTTAATAGCTACATTTACTTCTGTATCTGCATAACCGACGCATAAACCAAACACAGCAACAATATGTGGAGGTAAATTTAACACTTTTGCTACTTCTTCCGGTTTGTTTCTTAATGCACCAATATAAACTGTTCCTAACCCTAAAGATTCTGCTGCGACAACAGCATTTTGTGCTGCTAATGTTGCATCTATAGCCGCCATGAGAAACATTTCTAAATAATCTAAACCCTCATGGGGTAGTCCGAGATTTTCTGCAATGTAAGTCAGTCTAGCTAAATCAGCTAACCACACCAGAAATAGAGGACATTGACGAATATGTGCTTGATTATTAGCTAGCTGCGATAACTTTTCTTTACGGCTGGGTTCTTCTACAGCTACTACACTCCATGTTTGGAGGTTAGAAGAAGTAGCAGCAGACTGGGCGGCTGCAATTAAAGTTTCTAATGTTCCTGATGGTAGAGATTTAGGTAAGTATTGACGAATAGAACGGTGAGATAAAAGAGTAGTTAATATTTCATTTTCTAGAAACTCAGTGTTGAATACATCTACACCATAACGTTGTTTGATTAAATCATGATAACTAGTCATAGTTAATGCTTTATACAAATTAAGATGAGTTAGTTCATAAATTTGGCTAAGAGGCATATGTCAATACCTATGCCTCTTAGCCAAATTTACGTTTTTGGTGAGAAAGCAGCGTATTGTTCTGGTTTTAACATAGCTTCCTGCACATTCAATTGTTTGGGTATTAGTTTTAGTTCGTAGAATTTATCAGCAACTTTCTGTTGTTCCTTAATTAGATCATCATTGATAGGTACAACTCCAAATTGTTTTCTCTGTGTAGCCTTTTGCATTGTGGCTAAGTCAATACCTAAAATGGGAGAGAGTTTTGTAGCAACAGTTTCACGATTTTGACTTGACCATTCTTCAAATTTTTGAATTTCCTCAAGGATATCTTTAATTACCTGTGGTTGTTCTGTTGCAAATTTGCGGCTAGCTAGATAATAGCCACCTTGTTTATTAATATCAGAGCCATCGATTAATACCCGCGCTTTTATCTGTTCTTCAGCGGCGGCGTAGAATGGATCCCAAATAACCCAAGCGTCTACACTCCCTTTCACAAATGCAGCGCGTGCATCGGCTGGTGGTAAATAAATCGGCTGGATATCGCTGAATTTTAACCCATTTTTATCTAGGATTTGTAACAACAGATAATGTGCGCTAGAACCTTTTTGCAAAGCAATTTTTTTACCTTTTAATTCAGCTACAGTCTGAATAGTAGAATTTGGAGGTAATAGAATTGCCGAAGATTTTGGACTCGATTGAATACCAGCAATGTAGGTAAGAGCCGTACCTGCGGCTTGAGCAAAAACTGGGGGTGATTCTCCAGTATGACCAAAATCAATACTACCTACATTCATCGCTTCTAAGAGTTGTGGCCCAGCAGGAAATTCTAGCCATTCTACATTTATACCTTGCGGTTTAAGCCGTTTTTCTATAACTCCTTGGTTTTTTAAGAGAATGACAGCTTTTTGATAGCCAATTCTGACTACTGAGATTTGATTTGGCGTAGAATTGTTAGCTGAAGTCGTATTATTTACATTATTTGCTGTACAAGCTGCAAATAATAGGCTCAAACCTAAGCCAAAAAGAAAAGATAGAGAAAATATTTTACTTTTACTTTTAAAGTTCATCACTAAGTGGTGGAGTTTCTTCATGTAAACATTTCAATCTCAAGACTAAATTAAGCTGACCAATAAGCTGTATTTCCTGATTAATGATGGTAATAAGTTTTTTGGAAGAAGTAGACAAAGTGCTGTTATCACCATTCAAACAGCGAAAAGTCTTAATTTTGCTGGTTTTTATGAGATACTATTATTACATAGACAGCGTAATTAAAGAAGTATTGATGAACACATATTTCTTATATCTGCATTTGATAAAAATAGTTGTTTATATTATATCTGTCTGGTAATATGGTTTTTTTAGATATTAACTACTGTATTTCGGTCGTTTTGCAGTACTTTATTGGCTGTGCCTGATATACTAAAGTCTAATTTAGAAAAATTATTCACTACTATGAAGTATAACCAACTGGGCGAAAGCGAATTATATGTTTCCGAAATCTGTTTGGGAACAATGACCTATGGGCATCAAAATACTATTGAAGATGCTCATCAACAGTTAGACTATGCTGTTGCGCAAGGAATCAACTTTATTGATGCAGCAGAAATGTACCCAGTACCACCGAGGGGTGAAACGCAAGGTACAACAGAAGCTTATATCGGGGAATGGTTGAAACATCAACAGCGTGACAAAATCATTGTAGCTACTAAAATTGCTGGGCCTGGCCGCCCTTTTAAATGGTTGCGGGGAGGAGACATTAAAATTGACCGAGAAAATATCAGGCAAGCTGTAGATGATAGTTTGCAAAGATTAAAGACAGATTACATAGATTTATATCAAATCCATTGGCCAGACCGTTATGTACCTACTTTTGGACAAACGGAATATAATCCTAGCTTGGTGCGAGATACAGTTCCCATTGCTGAACAGTTAGCAGCATTTGCAGAAGTTATTAAAGAAGGAAAAATCCGCTATTTAGGGCTAAGTAATGAAACTCCTTGGGGGATAAGTGAGTTTGTACGAATTGCGGAAAAATTAGGTTTGCCGAAAGTAGTTTCTATTCAAAATGCCTACAATTTATTAAATCGAAGATTTGATTCAACTTTAGCAGAAGTCACTCATTACACCAATGTTGGTTTGTTAGCTTATAGTCCTTTAGGTTTTGGATTTTTATCGGGGAAATATTTAGCAGGTACACCAACAGAAAATACCAGAATTTCTTTATTCCCTGGTTTTGGACAGCGTTATTTTAAACCAAATGTGAGTGAAGCTACAGCAGCTTATGTAGAAATTGCTAAAACTTATAACCTGAAACCTGCTCAATTAGCTTTGGCTTTTGTGCGTAGTCGTTGGTTTGTTAAAAGTACCATTATTGGGGCGACAACTCTCCCACAACTACAAGAAAATATTGAGAGTATAGATGTAGTTTTGGAAAAAGAAGTGTTAGCAGAATTAGATGCTGTTCACATTCGTTATCCTAATCCTGCACCTTAATATCAATTCAAAATTTAAAATCAAGAAAGCTGTATTAGACAAGGGTTTCTGAATTTTGAATAATTGATGTAGTGTAGAAATCTAATATTGTGATGTGAGATGACTATTGCCAATTTTTGATGGCGATCGCTTTTAAAGAAATTGTATGGTGAGTAGATATGCCGATCTACTCCCTATAGTTAGTAATTTTATATCTAAGTAGAGTTACTTATTTCTGTCCAAGGCCCAATCTCTATTAAAGTCTCAGCATCCTTCACAGTTGATCTGCACTACACAATTTCTACCTTGTGCCTTTGCTTGATAGAGTCCTTGATCTGTGGTAGCAATTAAGGTGGCTGGGGATGATGCAGTGTGGGGGAAGATAGTTGCCACACCAAGACTGAGAGTAATGAATTGATGGACAGGAGAATGGGAATGCGGCAGTTGTAAAGCACTGATATTGCTTTGAATCTCATGAGCCACAGCGATCGCTCCTTGAGCATCTGTATTGGGTAAAATAACGGCAAATTCTTCTCCACCATACCGAGCCACTAAATCAGCAGGGCGTTTCAATGCTTGTGAGATGGCTGTAGCCACTCGTCTGAGGGCATCATCTCCGGCTATATGCCCATATGTATCGTTATAAAGCTTAAAACAGTCAACATCACACAAAATCAAAGATAACGAGGCTTTTTCTTGTGCTAATCGCTGCCACTCGGCGTTGAGTGTGTCATCAAAGCAACGTCGATTTGCCACTTGCGTCAGACCATCCGAAGCGGCTAGACGTTGTAATTCTTGGTTGGCTTGTTGTAATTTGTGGTAAAGTTCTGATTGCTGAATGGCGATCGCTGCCTGAGCTGCTACTTGGTTAAATAAGTTAATCTCCGATTGCTGCCATTGTCTAGTTTGACTACACTGGTGAGCGATTAATAATCCCCACAAACGCTCTTGCTGTAAGATCGGGACGATGAGATTTGCCTGGATTTGTAAATTACGTAGCAAATCAACATGACAAGGTGATAGTCCAGCAGTTTCAATGTTTTCCATTGCTCTTGTATTCCCTTGTTGGTAATACGTTGCATGGGTGGATTGAAAGCAGCTATCCATGACATGAAAGCCCAAAATTGAATCGCATCCGGCTGTTAAGGATTCGACAGCAACAAACCCACTCCAGTTGTTAGTAAACTGGTAAATGACTACTCGGTCTACCTTAAACAGTTGTCGCACTTCATCTGCTGTAGTTTGTAAGATATCTTGCAGTTCCAATGATTGTCGAATGCGTTGTGTAATCGCCGCAACAATGCGCTCTGAATCGCTTTGATGTGGAGCAGACGGCTCAACTGGCTCTAATGATGCCGATGTGACATTGAGGGAAATTTTCTCAAACAGCGGAGTTGTAGTGGTTGGTACGGGATGAGGCTGGGCAATTAAATAACCTTGAGCAAATGTTGCGCCTCTTTCCCTGAGCCAGTTCAATTCCTCAATGCACTCAATTCCCTCCGCCACTGTCTGGATATTTAATTGTTGAGCAATCTCTAGAATTTTTTCGGTGATTGAGGCTTTATAAAGGTCTTGATGTACTTCTCGAATTAAGCCCATATCTAATTTGATAAAGTCTGGACGTAATTGATGCAGCAGGTTCAAACTAGAATAGCCTGAACCGAGATCATCAAGGGCAACTAAAAATCCCGCATCCCGATAGTATCGCAGGACTGCTTTGAGATGTTCTAAATCTTGAGGATTTTCTGACTCTACAACTTCAAACACAATCCGCTCATGGTCAATACCTGCCTGATTAATAGCCTCTACCGTACTACGTAGGCAAAAAACAGGATCATAAAGTGCTGTTGGTGAAAAATTAATAAACAGGTGTCCACTTACTTGATACTGGCTAAATTGAGTAATAGTATTCAGGCGAGCAATGTAGTCAAGTTGAGATAAAAGCCCAGATTCGGTTGCTGATTCCAGGATAGGGCTTGGTGCTACTAAATTGCCTTCATTATCCAGCCCCCGCAACAGTGATTCATAACCATAAATCTCAGAGGTATTTTCAATAAAGACAATTGGTTGGAAGTGATTGGTAAATCTTTCTTTGGACAGCATTTCCACCAGCCAATCTGACTGGCTGAACTTAATGAAGCGTTGCAATGATGTAATGTCACTAAAATCATGAAGTTGAGGTTGGATAGCACCGCGAATGAATAATACTTGCGTTTCTTTTAATTCTCTGGGTGCTAGGAGTTGAGACAGATTATGAGCAATTTCTGGAGCTTGTCCGGCTTGACAATCTAAACTTAATCCCGGCCGCTCTTGCATCAATTCATACTGAAAAGCAAACTTTTGCAAGTAGGCGGTAACTTTTATGAGAGTATGAGGAATGGGAAACCAGAGAAAGAGCCTGCCTGCTTCCCCAGTCTGGCAATGTTTTACATTGCGACAAGTACAAGTTTTGGAGATAGGACATTTTTGGCTCATAGGTAATACTTCACTCGATCCAATTTATTCTAGTGTTCCCACTATTTTGACTCTAAAGAATAAACTGTACTGCAAGTTGGATAAAGATTTGGTATGTATTTGTTGTGCTAATTTCTCGACAAGTTTACAGAGTCTGCTAATTATACTGACAAAAACTTATCTGGTGTGATGGGTAAGTCACGGATACGTTTTCCTGTGGCGTGATAAACTGCATTAGCGATCGCAGCTGCCACACCCACAATTGGTAATTCCCCCAAGCTTTTAGTTCCCAATAAGTTGATATGAGGATCGTGTTCCTCAATGAATTCCACTTCCATGCTAGGTATATCTGCATGAGTGGGAATCAAGTAATCGGAAAGGTTTGCACCAATGACTTTACCGCTATGAATATCCATCACGGTTTTTTCCATTAATGCCATGCCAATTCCCCAAGTTATACCGCCAATTACCTGACTGCGTGCTGTTTTGGTATTAAGAATACGTCCTGCACTGTAAACACCTACGCATTTCCTCACTTTCACTTCCCCTAACAATTCATCAACAGCTACCTCAACAAACACCGCGCCAAAGGAATGTTTGGCATATTGTTTACTTTCTGGGTTGGGTGCAGTAGCTTCAGTTATTTCTAAACTTTCTAATCCTTGACGCTGCAAAATCTCTGTGTAGCTGTCTCGCCGGGATGGTTCTGATGTTAAGAAGATTTGTCCTGAATCAACGCTGATATCTGCGATTTGACACCTATAAAGCGGCGAATGGGGATCTGTAATTGCCATTTGGATCAGCTTTTCCCGTGCAGCAGTAGCAGCTTGATACACAGCTGGGGAAACGCTAGCCACAGTGATAGAGTTACCTGTAATTGGTGCTGCGGGAAGATTGCTGTCACCTAAACTAAATTGTACTGCCTGACTGGGTGTTGCTTGACCTCTCTTCCCTACTAGGGAAGGGGGAAAAGTCTTCCCAACTTTTTGCCTTTTAGGTGAGGGGTTTTCTATATCCTGTGAACTGTAAGATAAGCCTAACGCCTCAGCCGCAACTTGAGTCATAACTGTGTAAGTACCCGTACCAATGTCTTGAGTTCCCGTTTGAACGCTGATTTCCCCAGTGGCAAAAATTTCTACTTTGACGGTTGCAGACATGGCATTGGTAGGAAATGTGGCACTGGCCATTCCCCAACCAATTAAGAAGTGACCATCCTGCATGGAACGGGGTGTAGGGTTGCGTTGTGACCACCCAAAAATCTCTGCTCCTTGTTGATAACATTGTTTGAGGGACTTGCTTGACCAAGGTAAGCCGGTTTGGGGATCGATATCTGCATGATTGCGTAATCTGATGTCGATGGGATCAAGATTGAGAGCGTAGGCTAGTTCATCCATTGCCGATTCTAAAGCAAACATCCCTGGTGCTTCACCTGGCGCACGCATAAAGGTGGGTGTGCCTGCATTGATGCGCGCAAGACGGTATTTTACTTGTAGATGAGGACAGGCATACATCATGGTAGTAGCTGCACCTACGGGTTCGACAAAGTCATCAAATATAGAAGTTAGGGATGTTCCGATGTGTTTGATGAGGGTTAGCTGGCCTTGTGTAGTTGCGCCTAGGGTAAGTTCTTGGTGAGTTTGGGATCTGTATCCGCAGTTAGTATACATTTGCGATCGCGTCAAGACAACTTTCACGGGACGCTGGATTTGACGAGCGGCGATCGCAGCTAGGATAGTATGGGAACGGAGTAAGGCTTTAGAGCCAAATCCCCCACCTAAATATTTGGAAATGACGCGGATGTTTTCTGGCGAAAGTTTCAGGACTCCAGCTAGGCGTTTCTGTGTGCCGGAAATACCTTGAGTGGTTTCATATATTGTTAAATGATCTCCCTCCCAAATGGCGATGGTGGCAGAAGTTTCCAAGGGATTGTGATGTTCTATTGGGGTGGTGTACACCTGTGCAATCATAATATCTGCTTGTGTTTGCCCTAGTTCAATATCGCCTCTGGTGATTTTGCCGGGCATAATGCCAAAAAAAATAGATTCTGGCTCAAATACTTCTGGTAATGCTTGCGGCATTGTCACCGTTGGTTGTGCTGACTCGTAGGTGATATTCACTAGAGATGCAGCGTATTCAGCTTGTTCTAAGGTTTCGGCAACGACAATACCCAAAGGTTGCCCATGATAGTAAATATTATCATCTTTCTCTGGTGGTTGATTGTTTGGGGTAGGAATGAAGGGAATGTTGATTAAATTGGGAGTTTGATCATAGGTGATTATATCTAATACTCCAGGGGCAGCTAAGGCTGGGTTGGTGTCGATGCTAATGACTTTACCTTTGGCGATCGCGCTTTGAAATATCGCTCCATAGGTTAATTTTTCTATGGGAAAGTCGGATGTATATTGGGCTTTCCCAGTTACTTTTAAATTGCCATCTATCCGATTTAGAGGTTTACCAATAATTTTATTCATATCTTTTCGCTGATATTGGGGATGAATTTGGCTCACGCATACCGCTGTAGACGCATACTACAAGAGCGGCAAAGGTTTCAAGAATACGAAGTTTAATGTTCACTAAGTGCGCGGATTAAGAGGCGTTTTGTTAATTCAATTTTGAATTCATTGTGTTGTTGTGGTTTAGCTGCATTGATGGCTAATTCTGCTGCGGTTGTGAATGTATCTGTATTGAGGGGTTTATTTTGCAAAAAGTCTTCAACTTCCCGCACACGCCAAGGTTTAGTTGCGACCCCACCCAAAGCTATTCTTACTGTTTTAATTGTGTCGTCTTCTGTATCTAAAGTCATAGCTACAGATGCTAAAGCAAATTCATAAGCTGCTCTGTTTCTGACTTTTAAATATTGGGATTTTTCACTAAAATTCTGATGGGGAATTTCCACTGAAACAATTAATTCTCCAGGCTGTAACAGTGTTTCTTGATGAGGTGTTTCTCCAGGTAAGAGATAAAAATCATGAATGGAAACTCGGCGGTTTTGTTCTGTGCTTTGAATACAAATTACAGCATCTAATGCCGTTAAAGCTACCGCTAAATCGGAGGGATGAACGGCAATACAATGTTCACTTGTGCCGAAAATGGCGTGCATTCGGTTGTAACCATTAATTGCAGAGCAACCTATATTGGGAGTGCGTTTATTACAAGGGAAAGCCGGATCACGAAAGTAAGGACAGCGTACTTTTTGCAGTAAGTTACCGCCAACTGTCGCCATGTTTCTGAGTTGGGGTGATGCACTTTGGTTGATTGCTTGGCTAATAACTGGATAGTTTGTTTGAATATGAGGATGTAAGGCTACATCCGTGAGCCGACAAACTGCACCAATGCGAACGCCTGTAGAGGAAATTTCAATATTAGCTAAAGGTAAACTGTTAATATCAATTAATGTATGCGCTGTTTTGACTCTATCTTTCATTAAACCTAATAAATCTGTGCCACCTGCTATTAATGCCGCAGTTTGGTCTTGCATTAATGTCATGATTGCCTGCTCTTGAGTTGTTGCTTTGGCATAGTTAAATGGCTGCATCTTCTATTTCCTTTATGACTTCTTGAATTGCTGCAACAATATGAGGATAAGCACCACATCGGCAAAGATTACCACTCATTCTTTCGCGGATTTCTGTTGCTGATTGGGGTATTTGTTCAGCAATCATACCTACGGCTGAGACTATTTGACCAGATGTACAGTAGCCACATTGAAAGGCATCATGATTAATAAAAGCTGTTTGTATCGGGTGGAGTTTCTCATCTTTTTTTAATCCTTCTATAGTCGTAATGTCGTTGTCCGTGTGCATAATTGCTAAGGTCATACAAGAATTAATCCGCCGACCATTTACTAATACTGTACAAGCACCACACTCACCGCGATCGCACACTTTTTTAGTCCCCATTAAACCCAGCTTTTCCCGTAGTGCATCAAGTAAAGTCACGCGTGGTTCTACTTTTAACGAGTGTAAAACATCATTGATAAACAATGATATTTCCACTGCCTCTAGACTGATTATTTTTAATTCTTCTTGGTCAAAGTTACAACTTGTGATAGATAATTTGTTGCCATCCATAATTGATGTATTTATTAAATGATTACATTCATTATCTCTCTTGCGGAACTGAATTTTTATGACATTTTTAACTAATGTTCCAAATATAGTGCTGAGAAAAAAAATGCCAAAGAAAGACATAAATCCCCAATTATTGATACGGAAAGTTGCAATTATCGGTGCTGGGCCTGGTGGTTTGGCTGCGGCGATCGCTCTTTCCCATTTGGGTTTAGATGTGCAAGTATACGAAAAAGCTCAGGATTTCCGCCCCGCTGGAACTGGCTTAGGAATTGCTCCGAATGGTTTGAATTGTCTAGAAGCGATCGCACCAGGAATTATCAGCACTCTCACCAAGTCAGGCTGTCCAGTTCACCATAATATTTTCAAAAGTAGCACAGGAGAAACTATCAGAACTAACTCCACCACTTTTTTAGAAAAATACGGACGGCCATTATTAACTGTTTGGTGGTGGCGATTACAGCAAACTCTTGCCTCAAGATTACCGTCAGAAATTATTCACCTCAATCATCGTTGTCTTGGCTTTGCACAAGATGAACAAGGCGTAGAAATCTACTTTGAGAATGGAAAAACAGTATATGCAGATTTATTAATTGGTGCTGATGGAGTCAACTCCGCTGTCAGAGAAACCTTATTTGGCGAGGGTAAGCCGAATTATGTTGGTAGTATGTGTTGGCGTTCTGTCCTGAAATATCACCATGAACTATTTAATGAATATGACTTAGTATTTATCAAAGGCAATCAACAATTTATGTTTTTGCTGAATATTGGTGAAGGATATACCAGTTGGATTAGTCGTAAATTGATGCCAAATTATCAGCTTTCCCCAAGTGCAGAAGCAGTGAAAGCGAGAATTCTCCATGAATTAACAGGCTGGGATAACTCCTTCCGCGCCGTGGTAGAAGCCACACCATTTGACCAAATTTGGGAAGGGCCAATTTGCGATCGCCCCCCGTTAACTCACTGGAGCAAAGGTAGAGTTACCCTTTTAGGCGATGCAGCACACCCCATGGCCCCAGCGATGGCACAGGGAGCAAATAGCACCTTTGAAGATGTCTGCGAACTGCAAGCCTGCTTATCTCAAGCCACAAGTTTGACGGAAGCTTTAACTAACTACGAACAAAGCCGCATCCATCGTACTAGCGTTATTCAAGCTCGTAGTGCAGTAGGTGAGATGCGTTACTACGATATTGATATTAGCAGCCAATCATCAGAGCGATCGCAGTTCAACAATGATGAGTTTCAAGATTGGCTCTACACCTACAAACCGCCTGCGATATTATGAAGTCCAATCCTCAATAGACAAATCAGGTACTTTGCTAAAGTCTTTGTAATTGCGCGTCACCACAATTGTATTCTGAGCCATAGCGATCGCGGCTATTCTTAAATCTTGTGTACCTATCTTAATTCTTTGCAACCGCAAATTCTGGTAGCAAGTGTATGCTGCGTTATCAAACTCCAACAAATTCATACTACAGAAATAAAAGGTAACTTAGCAGCCGTCGCCCGAATTTGCCCAGTAATTTGCCAAACTATATTGCCCTATAACCAGTTTGCTAGAATCAATTTAATTCCAAAGCATCCCCCTTCTTCATGACACGCCAAGAACTTGAACATCAGATCCTCAACCTATCACTGGCGGACAAAGCAGAGATTATTCAAAGCCTCACCAAAAACCTGAGCATGAACGGTAAGGGAATCACTAAAACCCCTGGTGTGTGTGGTGGAGAAGCCTGTATTGCTGGCACGCGGATTGCCATTTGGCTTTTAGTTGAAGCACAACAGCTTGGCATTGGTGAAGCGCAACTTTTGCAGGATTATCCACATATCACGGCTGCCGATCTCGTCAATGCTTGGGCATATGCTGATGCCCATCCCGAAGAGATTGCCGTCGCGATTCGCACTAATAACGAGGTTGCCTAGCCGATGGCTCGTCTGTATGCTGATGAGCAGTTTCCACGTTTAGTCAGCAACCTACTTCGGACAATGGGACATGATGTTTTAACAGTGCAGGAAGCTGGCAATGATAACTTGGGTATTCCTGATGAGGAAGTTTTAGCCTTTGCTATTAGAGAAAATCGTGCGGTTTTGACCCTCAATCGCCAAGACTTTATTCGCTTACACCATCGCAATTCTGAGCATTGTGGCATTATCGTTTGTACTAACGACACTGATAGAAATCGTATGGCAGATCGGATTAACGAAGCGATCGCATCTCAAGCATCCCTACAAGGTCAATTGATTCGGGTTGTACGTCCTGCCAACTGAAAAACTCAAAGCTTTGTTGGGTTTTGCTGTTGCTCCACCCAACTTAGTATTCTGCTTACCTAACAGCCAATCTACCCCAACCCACATAAGGTAACTTGACAGCAGTCGCCCGAATTTGCTCCGCATTCCCCACCAACTGGCCACAAGCATCCCAAGCACCGGAAATGAAGGCGGTTCTCGTACCTTCACTCATGGTAACTGGGGCGGAAAAATCACCAACTTGTACCTGTAAATTTGCCAAATCCACTGTGACAGTAGCTTGGGGATTAGCGGCAACTAATTCTTGTAGTTGTTTCACTGTCACCTCGTCAGCCGTCAAACAAGGTACACCGATCGCAACACAATTACCAAAGAAAATTTCCGCAAAACTTTCGCCAATCAAAGCTTGAATGCCCCATTTAGATATAGCTTGGGGTGCGTGTTCCCGTGATGAACCACAGCCAAAATTGCGGTTAACGATCAAGATATTCGCGCCTTGATATTGGGATTGATCAAAGGGGTGTTCACCATTTAAAGCAGTGCGATCGTCTATAAACGCTGCTGCACCCAATCCATCAAAGGTAACAGCTTTCAAATATCTTGCAGGAATGATCCGATCTGTATCAATATCATTACCCACTAAAGGTATACCACGTCCAGAAACTTGTTTAACTTCACTTACCATCGTTGTATAGGGGTATTCAGGGACTGGGGATTAGGGACTGGGGACTGGGGAAGAGGGACTGGGGAAGAGGGAAAATGTTATGTATTGTCTTTCCCCCCATACCCCTATACCCTTACACCCCCATACCCCTTCTTAAAGTAGTTCTCTTACATCAGCAACCTCACCTTTAATTGCCGCAGTCGCTACCATTGCGGGACTCATCAACAGTGTCCGCCCAGAAGCTGAACCTTGGCGACCTTTAAAGTTGCGGTTGGAGGAGGAAGCACTAATTTGTCTCCCTTCCAATTTGTCGGGGTTCATGGCTAAACACATGGAACAACCAGGCTCGCGCCACTCAAAACCGGCTTCTTGGAAGATTTTGTCTAATCCTTCTGCTTCGGCGGCTTGTTTGACTCTTTCTGAACCTGGAACGACAAAAGCTTTAATTCCTGCAGCTACATGGCGACCTTTGGCGATTTTGGCGGCTTCTCTCAGGTCGCTAATTCTGCCATTGGTACAGCTACCAATGAAGCAGACATCGATTTTTGTTCCTTTAATCGCTTGACCAGGATATAAATCCATGTAGCGGTATGCTTCTTCAGCCACAAAACGGTCTTCTTCTGCTAATTCTTCGGGTTTGGGGATCAACTGATTCACGCCAATACCTTGTCCGGGGGTGATTCCCCAAGTCACGGTGGGGGGAATATCCGCCGCGTTGAAGACTACGACATCATCATATTCGGCATCGGCATCACTCTTAATCGATTCCCACCAAGCGACTGCTTGATCCCAATCTGCACCTTGGGGGGCAAAGTCTCTACCTTGGAGATAATCATAGGTAACTTGATCGGGATTGACATAACCGCATCTTGCACCACCTTCAATGGCCATATTGCAGACTGTCATCCTTTCTTCCATGTTCATCTGCTCAAAGGTAGTACCTGCGTATTCGTAGGCGTAACCTACACCACCTTTGACTCCCAAAGTGCGGATGATATGTAAAATTACATCTTTGGCGTAAACACCAGGGTTGAGTGTGCCGTTGACTTCAATGCGACGGACTTTGAGTTTAGATAACGATAGGGTTTGGGAGGCGAGAACGTCGCGGACTTGGCTTGTACCGATACCAAAAGCGATCGCACCAAACGCACCATGACTAGAGGTGTGACTATCTCCACAGGCGATGGTCATTCCTGGCTGGGTGAGTCCCAATTCTGGGGCGATGACATGGACAATTCCTTGATTGCCAGATCCAATATTGTAGAAGGTAATGCCATTTTCCTGACAGTTAGTTTCCAACGCCTGGATCATTTCTTCCGCCATGCGATCGCTAAAGGGACGCGCTTGATTGTCTGTAGGTACGATATGATCTACTGTGGCGACAGTCCGGTTAGGAAACAAAACTTTGAGACCTCTTTCCCGTAACATCGCAAAGGCTTGGGGACTGGTAACTTCATGAATCAGGTGTAGCCCAATAAATAGCTGTGTCAGCCCTGAAGGAAGTGTACCAACAGTATGTAAGTCCCAAACTTTATCAAACAGCGTTCCTTTGCTCATAGGTCAATGCTTCAGTTACGAGTCAGAGTTTTTATAGTATCAAAAAAAGTCTAGCTTTTTCTTTTGAGGATGAAGAGGTTGATCAGGCGATCGCATTTCATCAGCTGCAAGCCAATCTATAGTCACACTGGCAATTAAACCAGTAGTCTAGGCGCAGCCCAGTTTTAGCTGGTTAACACTACACTCAACTCCTAATTCACAACAATACCAAAACCCCTCAGCATTGTTGGTAAGTGATCATCAAGGTTTTTAATGTGTTCATCAGTTAATTCAATCAAATTAAACTCATATTTTTGGTAAATATGCTGTTTTTCTCGCTTACGGTACAAATATTCTGGATTATCTTCATAACCCCAATACTCAATGTAAACTCTACCAGACGGCATATAGAAATCGCAGTAAACCTCTTCTTCAATAGGGAGTTTGCGTTCATAAGCATGAACTAAACCTGCCATATATAGCCAGTTATCGATTGCTAACTCAGCTTTTGAACGCACCCAATGTCCATCAGTTGTACGATAATTGCCTGCATGAAACTTTTCCCGAAATTCTAGTTTGTTTTTATCATCACTGGCATTCGGCTCTGTATCTTGCGCGCTGACTCTACGAAATGTGTCGATAAAAATCTGGTTGTTTAAGATTTCTTCCGACCAGAGAACATAGGAATTATTTTTCTGCTCATCATACTTTTGAACTGCTCCAAAACTCAATCCTAAACGTGTAGCAAACCAACCATTTTGAACTTTATCTAATAATCCCAGTTCAGCGAGAATAGGGTTAATTGCTTTTTTTGATAAACCTAGCCTTTCACTAATTTTAGTAGCTGAAAGTAACACATCGGCAGATAAAGGAGGTGGAGAAGTAACTTTAGCAACTGGTGGAAAATTTATTACCTTGTTTACTTTTAGTTTATTCGCTTTCCAATGCTCATAACATAGTGTATGCCCTGGTTTTGAAACTGACTGCTTACAGCCTGTGATAGAACAAATCTCTAACATTGTAGGGTAGTGTTTTTATAGTTGAAGTTAATATCCAGAACATAACATCATCAAGGTCGGTCAACACCAGAATTAATACTAGATATTTATTTAAACTTGAATATTTGAGTCTTTAGTAGTAGCGTCATTTAGTAGAGAAGTTAGCAGGAAGATTGGGAGAAATTAAACACACTGGTATGCGAAGGTGAATGCGGAGGTACTAGCGCGTCAGCCTGAAAATGTTGGGTTCAAAAAACTTAGAAAATTACAGCGATCGCATCATAAATAAATCAGGATATTTTGCAGGTGTAACTATCAGCAACATTAATATTATTGGCTCCTATTTCCTGCTATACAATCAGAAGTATTTTATAATTTTTCAACCCAACAAATTACGCTTGCTGCGCTAGTAAGCTGAATAGTTAAATGTTTAAATCTTTTAGGGCTAACCGAATTTGCTCTAAACGTCTGCGGTTGACACCTAAATCCGATTCTCCCACCCGTGATGCAGAACGCATATGAATTACTGATTCATTGGGAGGGAAGTAAAACTCTACATCATCAACAAATTTGAAGATGCGGCTTTTAGAAATCGCGTAGATGTAATTTTCTTTCTCTTCTAAAACCTCTGTACGCGGAACAACTGTCAGAACTTTGAGTAAGGTTTTGCGTGCTGTGTCACGGTCTACATGATAGGGAATGGGGTCAATGGCGTGTTTAGCATCACCATCTTGACTGACAACGCAGTTATTTGTCATCGGACACGCACTCAGATGACCTAACTGAACTCCTAAGCCAGAAGAGTTAGCCCAAGTCGCAGCAGGAAATATTAAGCTACTACTCACCGTTAACAAGACGACACAAGTAATATTCCACAATAGCCGTCGTATCCCAGGTGTTGACAAAAGGCGGAACATAGCCAATTTACTCCTCAAAGTTGAAATAGCACTCAATTATTGTCTGTCATTGTGCGGGCTTGCTGCCAGTTTATATTTCACCTGTATAGACACGAGGTTTCTCCACTAGCAGTCCTCAAAGATAATTGTCTAAACAGATTTGAAAACTTCGCTTTCATCCATATTAATCATTATCTGTCTAAGTTCATAAATATTAATCAATAGTAATATTTTGGCAATAATTAATCTAATTTTTTAATAAAAGTAGCATCAAAATTATCTATTTTCCAAGAATTATCTATACTTTCACATTACTTTTTCTATACCAATTCACTACGGTAGTCAGTAACTAATAGCTGTTGGCACATAGTTATAGTTAATACAAATTTTCAAGGCTATCATAGAGCCAAAATTATTGCCAAAATCATGATTAATCCAAGATTAAGCGCGCCTTATCCAAGCTTAAAACTTAGCCACAGACAAATTTTGCCAAAAACTTCTCCTTTGTTTAAGGACAAACAGCAACTCCTTTGACACAATAGTACAGAAACTCACAGGTATCTAATATTGTCAGTTATCCGTACAAATAAGCGGATAAATCAAGTAACACAAATGTAACTAGTAAACTACTCAACACCGTATGAACACGAACAATCCTTTGCAGACAATACAAACTAGTTTCCATGCAGCTTTAGGGGCTTTTAGTGAACTGACTACCCTGCTTCAAGAACCCCAAAAATTCACAAATTACCTGAACCAAATCCAGCAAAAACCAGATCAAATGTTCCAAGATTTAGCGGTAAAAGGCAAAAATATGGAACAAGATATGAATAGCTTTTACAAAAATTACTTTTGTGGCAATGGTAACAAATCACCATATCCCAAATATATAGAACGCGCCGACGGACAAGCCTTTAATCAACCCTACGAAATCAAAGGTACAAAAATGTATGGCTTTGTCGTTGAAGGTTCAATGACAAAGTTACAAGAGGTGTGTGATAAGTATCTCAACGATCCCAACAACGGCGAGATTGAATATCGTCCCGCCATGAACTATCTGATACTGACCTTCAACAAGATAGATTCTTTAAGTTCCATCTATCCACCCGACTATGACAAAGGAACTGTCCATGAAGAAGAAGCCATTTTTTGGATGTTAACCGTGGTAGGTAAAAAAGTCGGCCCCTTATTCATTGCTGAACGCCTAGCTTGGTTCATGCCTTATTTATATGTGAACAATTCCCCGATTCTCGTTTCCGGGAGAGAAGTCTATGGCTTTTTTAAACAACTTGGTGTATTTCAGATTCCCGACTTAAATCAAGAACCCGATTTATTTACCGTAGATACCTTAGTCTTTAAAGAATTTAATCCTCATAGCCAATCAATAGATGCGCGTTTGCTGGAAGTTCGCCGCATTGGTACAGGAGAACAACACCCAGACCTCAAAACATGGGATAACTTTACAGACGCAGCAAAAGCGATCGCTAATTTATTATTTGACAATGACGAAATTTTACTCCCTGGTCTACAGTTACCGTTTAATCTCCTCGAATATCTCATCGAAAAAATCGTCCCTCTCGTCACCCTCAAACAAATTCGCGACGTAGAAAATAGCAAGAAAGCCTGTTACCAAGCACTAATAGAATCACCGATGCAACTACAGACCTTCTACGGTGGCAAACTCTTTGGCTTCAAAGGTTTTGGTGATCAATTCCAATTAAAAATCAATAATTTCGCCAGCCAACCAGTCGTCCAAGACCTAGGTTTACACAAAGGTTATTCCCCAGGTAGCGAATCCATCAATATCCCCGTCAAGCTAGGATTTGTCCTGCATTTTGACTTCACCCTCAAAGATGGGAAAACCGTTTGGCAAGCATCACAGAAGTAGTCATTAGTTTTTCTCCCCTACCCCCCTGCTTTTCCAAATCCCTCCCAAACAAGGAACAACAACTATGTCCGAAAGCTATAAACCAAAAAAGATAGCCATCCTAGGCGGTGGTATGGCATCCTTAACCACCGCCTACGAATTAACCAGTCAACCAGGATGGGAGAATCTCTACGACATTACTATTTATCAAACAGGTTGGCGTTTAGGTGGTAAATGTGCAACTGGACGCAACATCAAACCCCATGCACCTGATAGTGAACCAGACTACCGCATTGAAGAACACGGTCTACATATTTTCTTTGGCTTCTACGAAAATGCCTTTCGTCTACTCAAGCAATGCTATGACGAACTTGGCAGTAACGGGCCTTTCAGCACTATAGATGAGGCATTCAAACCCCACAGTCTCATCGTCCTAGAAGAATACATCAATCACAATTGGGTATCTCTGCCTTTTAACTTTCCGACTAATTCATTAGTCCCCTGGGAAGGTGGGGGAATATCTTCGCTTTGGGAACATATCTGCACAACTATTAAATTTGTCATTGAAATTTACGCAGACATAGATAATTATAGTCAGTCGAAGTTTAGCAAAAGTTCCTCAGCCTCTCTTGCTAAACAAATGACATTAGGCAAAGAGGTCATAGAGTGCTTATCAGATTGTAGTGTCTTACAAGTTCCGAGTCAGTTAATTCAGTTATTTCTCCAACAACCAAGTCATTGGGGAGGATGGTTAGATAGCATCAAACAATACATTGGTAATCTTTTTCAAGACCTAGACTTAACTTCTGAAACAGTTTTCTTAAAAATTGCTCACAACCTCACCCAATCACTACCCAAAAATACCAAGACTCAAAGATGTGAACATCACCAATTAATTCTCAAACTCATAGACCGTTTTAAACAAAACCTCAACCGTCAACTAGAATCTAAAATTGGGCAAAATCCTGATATTTTTTGGCGTTTAACACTCATTGATCTAGCATTAGCTAACATCCGGGGTTTATTTGTCGATGAAGTAATTCACTTTTGTTCCCTAGATAGGTTAGATGAGGATAATTACAGAGATTGGCTACGGAAACATGGAGCTAGAGAATCAAGTATCAAATCAACATTTATTCGTGTTTTATACGATTTAGTCTATGGATTTCCCGAAGGTAATACTAACCAACCACAACTAGCAGCTGGAACAGCTATCCGTATTCTCACCACCATCCTGTTCCGGTACAATGGGGCAATCATGTGGAAAATGCAGTCAGGAATGGCGGATGTAGTCATTACTCCACTCTATGAAGTATTGAAACGTCGGGGTGTGAAATTTCAGTTTTTCCATGCCATCAAACAGTTACATTTAGATCAAGACCAGCAGAGCATCGCCAGTGTTACTGTATCTCGTCAAGTAAATCTCAAAAACCCAGAGCAAGAATATCAACCACTGATCAAAGTTAAAGATATTCTTTGCTGGCCTAGTGAACCTCTCTACAATCAAATTGTCGATGAAGAAGCCGAAAAACTCCAAGCACAAGCAATTAATCTTGAGTCATATTGGACACCTTGGCAAAACGTAGAAGAAATTACCCTTAGCAAAGGGGATGATTTTGATATTGTGCTGTTAGGAATTTCTATAGCGGCCTTACCCTCCATTTGCGGTGAATTGGTCAATGCTGAGAAGAATCCAGTGCATCAGAAATGGCATGATATGTTGACTCAAGTGAAAACAGTAACTACTCAAGGTGGACAAATATGGTTGAAATCTACCTTACCGCAATTAGGATGGCAAGAGTCTAGTCCTGTGCTGGGAGCTTATGTTGAACCACTCGATGTCTATGCAGATATGAGCGAGTTAATAGAACGAGAAAATTGGCCTGCTGAATATTACCCTTATAATTTGGCTTACTTTACTGGTGTAATTGCAGATCCTGGAATCCCTCCTCAAACAGAATACGATTTTCCAGCTAAAGTACAGAAAAAAGTTGAGCAACAAGCAATCAACTTTCTCAACAATCACATCGGACATCTTTGGCCTGATGCTACTCACCCTAAAAATCCTCAAGGTTTAAATTGGGATTTACTTGTGGACTTTCAAAACCGTCAAGGAATAGAACGTTTTAAAGCTCAATATTGGCGAGTGAACATTGACCCCTCAGAACGCTACGTACTTTCTGTTCCTGGTAGTACTAAATATCGTCTGAAAACTGATGAATCTGGGTTTGATAATCTTTACTTAGCTGGCGACTGGATTAATAACGGCTACAATTCTGGTTGCGTAGAGGCTACAGTTATGTCTGCAATGCAAGCAACACGCGCCATTCTCCAGCAGTGGTTTCAAATTCAGTACAACAAAGAAATTATTGGTGAGTGGGATGATTGGATTTAGAGAGTCGTTTATTTGTCATTGAGTGAATTTGAAATTAATTCAGTGATGAGACTTATACTTGAGGTGCGATCGCTACATTTTCAAAGTTAGACTCCATACTGACTTTGAAAATGTATTTCTTATTTTATAAGTTACGGTTTCAGTCTTACAGTAATTTTAAAATTGTTCAGAGCATTGATATCAAATATGTTTTCATTACCTAATTATCAAATTTTAGAGTTAATTAATGATGCCACAAACACTGCTGTGTATCGAGCTAGAAAAAATCAAGATGCTCAAATAGTAGTTATTAAAGTTTTAAAAACAGAATATCCTGAATTAAAAGATATAGCAGCACTTAAGCATGAGTATGAGTTAATCAAAAATTTAGATATACCGGGAGTTATCCAAACTCATGGTCTAGAAAAATATCGCAATGGATTTGCCATCATTTTAGAAAACTTTGATGGCATCTCTCTGAATAATATTATCCAAGATACAAATATCAGTTTACTAAATTTTCTAAATATAGCAACTCAAATTACTCAGGCTTTGGGTGAATTACATCAAAATCATATTATTCATAAAGATATTAAGCCCCAAAATATCATTGTTAATAAAGACACACAAAAAATTAAAATCATTGATTTTTCTATTTCGTCACTCCTATTACAAGAAAAACCTCAACTGAGTAACCCTGACTTGCTTGAAGGTACTTTAGCTTATATGTCTCCAGAGCAAACAGGAAGAATGAATCGGTCAGTTGATTACCGTACAGACTTCTATTCTTTAGGCATAACTTTTTATGAAATGCTCACAGGTAAGTTACCTTTTAATGTCACTGATCCTATGGAATTAGTACATTGTCATATTGCCAGACAACCTGTGCCTGTAAATCAATTAGTTCCAGAAATTCCTCCAATAATTTCCGCAATTATCATGAAACTACTCAGCAAAACTGCTGAGGAAAGATATCAAAATGCTTTTGGAATTAAAGCAGATTTAGAAAAATGTCTCAATCAATTAGAGCAAGATGGTTATATATCTAACTTTGATATTGCTCAGTATGATCAGTCAAGTCAACTGCAAATTCCCGAAAAACTTTATGGTAGAGAAGCAGAAGTAGAGATTTTAATGACTGCTTTTGCAAGAATTAATCAAGGAAATAAAGAATTCATTCTAGTGGCTGGTTATTCCGGTATTGGTAAATCAGCATTAGTTCATGAAATTCATAAACCTATTATCAAAAATCGGGGCTATTTCATTTCTGGTAAATTTGAACAGTTCCAACGTAATATTCCTTATGCCTCATTGATTCAAGCATTTCAAGGCTTAATACAGCAATTGCTGGCAGAAAGTGAATTACAACTAGCAGATTGGAAAGAAAAAATTCTAGAAGCGTTAGTTCCTAATGCTCAAATTATTATTGATGTCATCCCCGAACTAGAATTGATTATTGGCAAACAACCAGAAGTAACGCAATTAGCCTCAGCAGAAGCGCAAAATCGCTTTAACTTACTTTTTCAAAAATTTATTAATGTGTTTGCTCAAAAAGAGCATCCATTGGTTTTATTTTTAGATGATTTACAATGGTCAGACTTAGCTTCATTAAAGCTAATCCAATTATTGGCTACAGACTCTGATCTGCAATATTTATTAATCATTGGATCTTATCGAGATAATGAAGTTGATGCTAGTCATTCCTTAATGTTGACTTTGCAGGAAATTGCAAAAACTAGTGTCAATATCCAGACAATTAACTGTAAACCATTAAAAATTACAGATGTCTGTCAATTAATCCATGAAACCCTAAAATGTGAATTAGAAAATACTAAAGATTTAGCGACACTAATTTATAAAAAAACTGCTGGCAATCCTTTTTTTATAAATCAGTTACTTAAGTTTATCTATCAAGAACACTTAATTAAATTTGATTTTATTACGGGTCGATGGCAATGGGAAATTCAACATATTCAATCTTTGGGAATTACTGATAATGTTGTTGAATTGATGATTGGTAAAATTCAAAAGCTCAAAGACAGCACACAAAATATTCTAAAATTAGCTGCCTGTATTGGCAATCGTTTTAACTTGAATATGTTGGCTTGTGTTCATGAAAAATCTCAAAATGAATCAGCATTAGAACTTTGGGAAGCATTACAAGCTGGTTTAATTGTACCTTTAAGTGAAAGTTACAAACTTCCACAGGTATTAGAGGATGTTGATGTTTTTATCATTGATTATAAATTTCTCCACGATCGCGTGCAGCAAGCAGCATATGCGTTAATTCCTGATGAGCATAAACAGGCGATTCATCTAAATATTGGTAGAGTGCTATTAAGCAATATAGATGAAAATTTATTGGAGGAGAAAATCTTTGACATTGTTAATCAGTTAAATATTGCTACTGAATTAATTACCTCTTTAGAAGAAAGATATCAATTAGCAAGATTAAATCTCATGGCTGGATGTAAAGCTAAAGACTCAACAGCTTATGAATCTGCTGTGAAATTTTTTAATCAAGGTCTCAGTTTACTAGCAGATGATTGTTGGCAAAATCACTATCAACTAACTCTGAGTCTCTATGTAGAAACCATAGAAGCTGAATACTTAAACACAAACTTTGAACGGGCAGAACCATTATTTACTAATGTGATTAATAATAGTAAGAATCTTCTGGATACGCTCAGAGTATATGAGAAAAAAATTCAATTTTATGTTGCACAAAATAAGATGAGAGAAGCATTAGATTTAGATTTGCAAGTTCTCACAATGCTGGAAGTATCTCTTTCCCAAACTCCACCAGTAGATTTAAGTATTGAGGAATTAGCCAATCTACCAGTCATGACTGATACTCATAAACTCGCTGCCATGCGAATACTAATGACAGCCATGCCACCAGCTTATTTAGCTGATCCTGCTCTTTTGCCATTGATTGCCTTTACAATGGTTGATCTCTGTGTGCAGTATGGCAATTCATCCTTTGCGGCTTATGCCTATGGTTTTTATGGGCTAATTTTATGTGGGCCTCTCAAGGATATTGAATCAGGATATCGATTCGGTAAACTATCTTTGCAGATTTTAGAACAGTTCAATGCTAAAGAGATTAAATCTAAGGTATACGCATTATTTAATATTTTTGTCAGACATTGGAAAGAACATATTCAAACAACAGTAGAACCGCTCAAAGAAGGTGTAGAAAGTGGCTTAGAAACGGGAGATATTGAGTATGTTGGCTATAATGGTATGTTGGCTTGTTGGCATCCTTTCTTGGCTGGGGAAAAATTAGACATAGTTGAACAGATACTAGAGCAATACATTAAATTATCACACAAAATACAACAGGAACATTTTACTTTTTGCTTGCTAATTTTAAAGCAAATGGTAGTCGAATTAATCCAAGGTGTAGAGAATAAAAATTATTTAGAAGGTGAAAATTTTAATCAATCAATAATGCAGAGGATGGCAGGCAATATTACAGCCATTTTTTATGCTTATCTTTCTAAGAGTATTCTGAGTTATTTATTTAGAGACTATGTTGAATCTATAAAAAACGCTCAACTAGCTCAAGAATACGAGGTCGCTGTCGGTGGAACTGTATATTTAGTAGAATATAAATTTTATTATTCTTTAGCACTGCTTGCTGTTGCTTTGGATACGAATTCACAGGCAAATATTAATAGTGAATATAACTTAAAAGCTGTTATAGAACAAGTAGAATCAAATCAGCAGCAATTGAAAACATGGGCAGAACATGCACCTATAAATCATCAGCACAAGTATGAACTAGTAGCGGCAGAAACAGCACGACTTCTAGGACAGACCCTAGCAGCAATGGAATATTATGATTGTGCAATTCGAGGTGCTAACAATTCTGGATATATTCATGAAGAGGCTTTAGCTTATGAACGTGCAGCAGAATTTTATCTCAGTCTAGGTAGAAATGAATTTGCTTCGTTATATATGACCAAGGCACACTATGGTTATCGTCATTGGGGAGCAAGTGCTAAAGTTAAAGATTTGGAATTACAATATTCAGAATTGATTGCTAAGGTATCTACAAAACATCAAGTAGGCTTTACAAGTAATAATATTACTGCTTCTACAGGGAGTGCAAAAGCTAGCGAACTAGATTTAATTACCGTGATTAAAGCATCACAAGCCTTATCAGAAGTAATTTTATTAGATAATCTCTTAGAAAAATTAATGACAATTGTGATTGAAAATGCTGGCGCACAAACAGGTATTTTAATTCTAGAAAAAGAAGGTAGATTATTCATTGAAGCAAAAGCTTGTGTAGACCAAGACGATGTAACTGTTGGTCAATCAACGCCAGTAAGAGATAATCAGCAATTGCCATTGTCTGTAATTAATTATGTGGCGAGGACAAAAAAAGATGTAGTTTTAGCTGATGCGGGGATTGAAGGTGGTTTTGCCATAGATCCTTATATTGTTAGTCATCGCATTAAGTCACTTATGTGTACTTCTATAGTGAATCAAGGTAAATTAATTGGTTTGCTCTATTTAGAAAATAATTTAACAGTGGGAGTATTTACTCCTCATAGAATACAGATATTAAAGATCCTATCTTCACAGGCGGCAATTTCTATAGAGAATGCTCAGTTTTATGCAAATCTAGAAGAAAAAATACAGGAAAGAACTAGAGAATTAAATGAAAATAATATTAGATTAAAGCAAACACTGCGAGAATTAAAAGTCACTCAAACACAACTGATTCAAACAGAAAAAATGTCGAGTTTGGGACAAATGGTTGCTGGAATTGCTCATGAAATTAATAACCCTGTGAGTTTTATTCATGGCAACCTAGGCCATATAGATGGCTACACCCAAGATTTACTAACTCTAATTAATATTTACCAAGACATATATCCTGATACAGCACCAGAAGTTGCAGAATTTTTAGAAGATGTTGATGTGGAGTTTATTAAAAAAGACATACCGAAGATTTTATCTTCTATGAAAATTGGGACACAGCGCATTCGAGAAATTGTGCTGACCTTACGTAACTTCTCTCGGTTAGATGAAGCTGACATGAAGCCTGTCAACATTCATGAGGGAATTGAGAGTACGTTGTTAATTTTGCAGAGTCGTCTGCAAGCAAAGCCAGGTCAGGCTGCAATTGAGATTATCAAAGATTATGGTAATTTACCAAAAGTTGAATGTTATGCAGGTCAACTCAATCAGGCGTTTATGAATGTCTTGAATAATGCGATTGACGCTATGGAGAAGCAGAATCAGGGAAGAACAGCAGAGGAAATTAACCATAATTCTAGCGCGATCGCAATTCGTACCCAAGTAATCAATCCTGATTTTGTAGCTATTGCTATTCAGGATCATGGTGTAGGTATGGATGATAGTGTTAAACAAAGGATATTTGATCCATTTTTCACTACTAAACCAGTAGGACAAGGAACTGGTTTAGGACTATCCATCACTTATCAAATTGTGGTAGATAAACATCAAGGTACGATAGAGTGCATTTCTGAACCTGGACAGGGGACAGAGTTTATCATTCAAATACCCTGTAAGCAAAAACGGTCAATTTAGCATGAAACGTGTTAGCAAACCTATGCGCGACTTGATCAATTTTGTTGGTAAAGCTGTCTCTATCACTAAAACCTGTGTGGAACGGTAGTTTTAGCTTTTGAACTTTATTAATAGAGTGCAAAGTATTTGCGCAAAAAGCAGCGTTTAGCGTGAATAATCGCATTTATCATCCACTTAGTTGTTGTGAACTGCAATCATAAACGCCCAAAACTGCAATCAAGGCAAATTTGAAACCAGATTAATCTGCAACTAGAGGTAGTCTCAAAACCACAATAAATGCGGCCCAAACCACAATAAATGCAACGAAACTGCAATC